>NZ_MUYJ01000009.1 GCF_002155695.1 Erythrobacter tepidarius | reverse complement strand
AGGTCTGGCAGCCGCGCCCCGTCATGGGCGTTGGCCGCGCTGGCATCCCAGGTCCTGATCAGCCCATGCGCCCGGTCGATGCCGATGTGGTTCTTGTAGCCGAACATCGGGATGGCAAGATCGACCGGCTTGAACGCCGCAGGATCAGCACCCTCCTTCACCTTCGCCTTGGAGTATTTGACCGTCCAGCGCGCATCGCGGTCCTTCTGGCGGATCCTGGCGGGCTTCTCCTTCCAGCGCTCCGGGATCTTGCCCTCCTTTATCGCGGCCTTTTCCTCATCGCTATTGCGCTGCCTGGGCGCCGGCACCACGGTCGCATCGATGATCTGCCCGCCCATCGCCAGATAGCCGCGATCGGTCAGCACGGCATCGAAGCGCGCAAAGAGCTTGTCGATCGCCTTGGCCTTCACAAGCTGCTCACGAAACAGCCACACCGTGGTGGCATCAGGCACCTTGCCATCGAGCCCTAACCCCAGGAACCGCTGGAACGAGAGCCGGTCCTTGATCTGGAACTCTGCCGCCTCGTCCGAGAGCGAGTAGAGCGCCTGCAGCACCAGGATCTTGAACATCATCACCGGATCGAACGGCGGCCGGCCGCCTTTGCCACGATCGCTCCGCCTCAGCGCCACGATCAGCGGCCCGCGGAACACTTCAAAATCCACCACCCCCGCCAACCGCTCCAGCGGATCGCCCGCCGCGCTCAACGCCGCATACCGATCCGACAAATCAAAGAAACCCGGCTGACCAACCATCATCGCCTCCGCTCATCGCAGCGCAGAGTGAATCAGATCAGCGCATCAAAGGCGAGGGTTTTTCGAGGTGTCCACCTACGACTCGCAGGCCACTTTCGAAGCATTCCAGGCCTTCGTGCAGAACTCGGAGCTGGCCGACTACCAGGGAGAGATCGCGCCGAAGAACATCGGCAAGACCCCGTGGGTGCACAAGCTCGACCTGTCGGTGCGGCAGGAAGTGCCCTTCGTGTTCGGCGGCAAGCTGGAACTGCTGGCCGATGTCGAGAACGTGCTCAACCTCATCGACAGCGACTGGGGCACCATCCGTCAGGTTGGCTTCCCTTACACGGCGCCGCTGGTCAATGTGACGTGCCTCCAGACCCCTGGCGGTACGCCGGCGACGAACCCCGGTCAGCCTTGCGCGCAATACCGCTACTCGAACTTCCGCTCCCCGATCGAGGCGACGCAGATCAACGGTTCGCTGTGGGGCGTGCGCTTCGGGGTGCGTGTCGCCTTCTGATCAATACAAGGATTCTGACAATCGAGAGGGCGGCCCGGCAACGGGCCGCCCTTTTGCGTCGCCGTCCTAGCCGGCGGTGCCGCCGAGCTTGCGTCGGGGTGCCTGAACGGGTCGATCGGCCAAGGCCAGCAGCTCGCGCGCGAGAGTGATGCAGGTCGTATCCGCATTCTCTCCTGCGCTCGCTTTCGCCAGCGCCCGTTCGAGCGCGGCGGCTGCGATGCCGAGGTCCGGTTCGCCGAACATTGCGGCGGTTCCGGCAAGCTTGTGGAGCAGCCTCGCAATCTCTCCGACCGCGCCTGACGCCGTGCCCGGCGCGGCGAGCGTCCCATTGCACAAGGCGCTGCGCACCGCTTCGACGGCCTCGTGCCGTCGCGCTTCCCAGCGCGCCACCAGCCGGGGGGAGACTGTCTTGCCCGCTGAAGCCACCGGCACTGCGCCTGCATTCTCGACGATCCGGGTTGGCAGCCAGCGCTGGAGCACCCGCACCAGATCGCCCAGCGCGACGGGCTTGGCAAGGTGCGCCTGCATCCCCGCCGCACGAGCGGCGGCGATGTCCTCGGAAAAGGCATTGGCCGTCAGCGCGATCACCGGCAGCAGGTCCGGACCGATGCCTTCGGCCCGGATCGCGCGGGTGGCGGCATAGCCGTCACAGCCCGGCATCTGCACGTCCATCAGCACCAGGTCATAGAGCCGGTTACGGATCGCGGCATCGATTACCATCGCGATCGCCTCGTTCCCGTCATGCGCGACCGCCACCTCCTGCCCGCAGCGTTCGAGCATCCCGGTCATCAGCTCGCGGTTGATGTCGTGATCCTCGACCAGCAGGATGCGCGAGGCACGCGGCAGATCGCCTGGATCGGCCGGTGCGGCTTCGGGCGCGGCGCGCTCGGGCGAGGTGAGGCGCGCGGGCAGCAGCAGCGTGAAGCGCGAACCTTGGCCCGGATGGCTTTCGACCTCGATCCGCCCGCCCAGCAGTCCGGCCAGCTGGCGACTGATCGACAGCCCGAGTCCGGTTCCGCCGAAGCGGCGCGCCGTGCTGCTGTCGCCCTGAATGAAGGGCTGGAAGATCGTCTCCAGCCGCCCCTTGCTGATCCCGATCCCGGTGTCGGAAACGGCGATCCGCACCTCGTTTTCGCGCAGCTGCCATTCCAGCCGGATCGTCCCCGCTTCGGTGAACTTGACCGCATTGCTGAGCAGGTTGAGCACGATCTGGCGCAGCCGCAACCCGTCGGTGATCAACCAGGGCCGGTGTTCCGGTTCGACATCCCCGGCGAATTCGAGCGTGAGGCCCTTCTTCTCTGCGGTCTGCCGGTGCAGGGCGGCGCATTCCGACAAGGTTGCATGCAGATCGACCGGCGCGTGATCGATGGTGAACTGCCCACTCTCTATCTTGCTGAGATCGAGCACATCATTGAGCAGCATCATCATCGACCGGCCCGATTCCACGATCATCTCGGCATGGCGCCTTTGCGCGGGATCAAGCTCGCCTTGCAGCAGCATCTCGGCGAAGCCCAACACCCCGTTCATCGGCGTGCGGATCTCGTGGCTCATGTTGGCGAGGAATTCGCTCTTGGCCCGCGCCGCCTTCTCGGCGTGGCGGCGCGCGCGGGTGAGCAGCAATTCGAGCTCGACCCGCTCGGTCACGTCGCGCGCGGCCACCACCTCGCCTTCGCGCTCCCCTGTGGCCGGATTGCGGATGATCGCGCAGTCGGCCTCGAGAAACACCGGGGTGCCATCGGGGTTGTCCTGAAAGCGGCGGTAGGTCACGCGCTCCTTGTCTGACGTGCCGTCGAGCAAGCGGCCGAAGGCCAGCACTACCCGGTCATGCGCATCGGGATGCAGGCGGGCGGTGAGTGGCTGGCCGACGAAGGCTTCGGGCGGCACCCCCATCACCTCGCGCACCGAGGGCGAGGCATAGGTGCACACTCCCGTCAGATCATAGCGCAGCACCGCATCGGTGATGTTGTCAGCGAGCAGATCGACCTGTTGCTTGCCGGCTTGGAGCGCGCGGGTCATCCGGTCGCGCCCGGCGAGAATCGCCGCGACAGGCAGGCCGGTGAGGAAATTGGCGGCGATGAAGGCCTGCAAAAGGTGCAGCTTGGCAATGTCCGCGTCCGATGCAGCGGCGATCGGGCCGAAGCCTGCCCAGGTCATCGCACCCGCGACCAGCGCCACGCCGGTGACGTGCATGGCCGTGCCGAGGCTGCCGAGCCGGAAAGCGTGCAGGAGCGTAATCGGCTGGATCAGGAACATCAGCGGGAAATGCGCCTGCTTGAACACCACCAGCGCGCCGGTCATCCCGCCGATCAGCAATGCGGTGCTTTCCAGCGGGCGCGCGGGCGCGGGCGGCAGCCGCCCGCTCAGACGGTCGAGCAGCAGCAGCCCTGAGGGCACCAACAGCACCATCGCCATGCTGTCAGTCAGGAACCACGTGACGATCCCTTCGCGCAAAGTGGCCAGATCGCGGCCCATGACCGTGGCCGCAATCAGCGCCGAAACCAAGGGGCCCACCAGTCCGCCCGCCCACACGAAGCGGGCCAGATGACTGAGCCTGGTCATGTCACAGCGCCCGCCCCCCGCCTGCCGCGCCAGCACCAGCACGACCGCGATCTCGACCGCGTTGGCGAAGGAGAACACCAGCGCCACGCTCCACGGCTGTTGGGCGAATTGGTTGGCGGCGAGGCCGGCGAGGAAGGCGAGGCCGAGGAACAGCCATTCATGCGATAGCCGCGCGTGTAGCAGCCATACCACCGCCAGCGCATTGGGCAGCCACACCGGCAGCACCGTATCGCCGATGCGGGCGAGCAGCAGGCTCAGGCAGGCACAGGCAAGATAGGCCGCGCCGCCGGCGAGAGAAGCCAAGAGCGTCGGACGGTCGAGCGATCCGGAGGCGATCCCCAGCCTCTCTATCAGGCGCGCAGGGGTGAGCATCCCGCCATAAAGGGCAGGATCGGCAGCGGCATCCGGCGCAGCACCCCCGGAGCCTTCAATCGAGAGCTGCTCTCGCTCGATCCCTTGCGCTCCATCGCAAAAAATGCCCTGCCGTGCTATAAGAAATCGCGAGGGGTTTCCGGCGGAATCTCGCCCGGAATGGAGGCAATCGTGGTTGACACCAGGGGCGCAACGACGGGGCAAAGCGGATTCAAGCACCGCCGTCGGCGGCCCAGCCTGCCCCTGCTCGTCGGCATCGCGGTGCTGCATGTGGCATTGCTCTACGGCCTTGGGCTCGCGCTCGCGCCGGACTTGACCGCTTCGGTCGAGGAGCAGGTGGTCTCTGCCTTTACCGTGACGGTTACGGCTCCGCCCACGCCCCCACCGCCTGAGAATCAGCCCGAACCGGATGAAGGCGCGCAGGGCGATCCGGGCAAGAAGGCGGTGCCGCAACCGGTCACGCAGCCCAAGCCGCCGCGCGACCTGCGCGAGGATAAACCGCGCCCGCGTGCTTCATCGACCGGCGCCGCCAGTCAGTCGGGTGCCGCCGAGGCCGGTGCCGGCACGGGCGCAGCCGGCAGCGGGCTGGGCACCGGCAGCGGCAATCGCGGCGGCGGGCGCGGCGGGGTGGCGGTGACGAGGCCGGTGCACATTTCCGGCAGCATCGACAATGCCCGCGACTTTCCCGTTCCGCCCGGCGGGCGCGGGGCGCGGCGCGGCACCGAGGTGATCGTGCGCGTCACCGTCGGCACCGATGGGCGCGCGCACGACTGCACGATCTACCGGCCCAGTCCCGATCCCGAGGCGGACCGGATCACCTGCCAGCTGGTCGAAAGCCGGCTGGGATTCCGCCCCGCGATGGACAGCGAAGGCAATCCGGTTGCCGCGCCGTTCTATTGGCGCCAGCGCTGGTTCTGACGATGGCTCCGCTCTGGTGGCAATTGCCGCCAATGGGTGCGCCTTGTGACTCGTTTCGCGGCAGGCATCTGCTATAGTCCCAAGGGAATACAAGGAATTTTCGAGTGAAAGCGATCCATCCGGTCATCCTGTGCGGCGGCAGCGGGACGCGTCTCTGGCCGCTCAGCCGCAAGGCGGTGCCCAAGCCGTTCCTGCCGCTGGTGGGCGAGGAAACCCTGTTCGAACAGGCAGTGCGCCGGGTGGCCGGGGATGATCGCTTCGCCCCGCCGCTGGTGGTGGCGGGCGCCGCCCATGCCGAACTTATCGCGCTGCAGCTCGGCGATAGGCCAGGGGCCAGGCTGGTGGTGGAACCGGCGGCGAAGAACACCGCCCCCGCGGTCGCGCTTGCCGCCGCGCTCCTTCCCGAAGACGCGATCATGCTGGTGTGCCCGAGCGACCATCACATTGCCGATAGCGCCGCCTTCCGCAGCGCCGCGCTCGCCGCGGCGGAACTGGCGCGGCAGGACTATCTCGTCGCCTTTGGCATCGCGGCTGATCGGCCGGAGACCGGTTACGGCTATCTCGAAAGGGGCGAGCCGCTGGCGGGCGGCTATGTGCTGCGCCGCTTCGTCGAAAAACCCGATCTCGATACCGCACAAGCCTATCTTGCGAGCGGCAATTTCAGCTGGAACGGGGGGATCTTCGCCTTCCGCTCCGGGTATCTGCTGGCCGAACTTGCCGCCTACCGGCCTGCCATGGCGCAGCTTGTAGCCGCGGCGGTTGCCGGCGGGCGGAACGAGGGCCTGTGCTTCCACCCGGCCGCCGAACCTTTCGCTGCGATCGACGGGGAATCGATCGATTATGCAGTGATGGAAAACACCGCCCGCGCCGCGATGGTGCCGGCCAGCATGGGCTGGTCCGATATCGGCAATTGGGCCGCGCTCGCCGATGCCCTCGCCGATCAGGCCGATGCTGCGGGTAATATCGTGCGGCGCGGCACGGTCGATCTGGCCGCGTGCAGGGGTGTCTTCGCGTTCACCGACGGGCCGCGCATCTCGGCGGTCGGGCTCGAGGACGTGTGCATCATCGTCTGCGGCAACGAGGTGCTCGTCACCACTCGCGAGGGTGCGCAAGGCGTGGGCAAGCTGCCGGGTGCGGTGAACCAATGACCTTCGCCCGCCAGCTTCCTACCCGCATGGTCGCCAAGGTCTGGGGCCGGGACGCGCTGCCTGCGCCATTCCGCGCACCGCCGGGTGAGCGGATCGGGGAGATCTGGTTCGAACCGCCGCCCGAACTGCCGCAACTATTGGTCAAATACCTGTTCACCTCGGAAAAGCTCTCGGTGCAGGTGCATCCGTCCGATGCCGAGGCGCTGCCGGGCGAGGCAGGCAAGGAGGAATGCTGGCTGGTGCTCGATGCCGCACCCGACGCACGGCTGGCGATCGGCTTCCGGCGCGCGGTTTCGGCAGACGAGATTGCCGCTGCGGCCCAGGACGGTACGATCGAGCAGCTGCTCGAATGGCACCCGGCGCGCGCGGGCGATCTTTTCTATCTGCCGGCCGGAACGGTCCATGCGATCGGCCCGGGGCTGGCGCTGGTCGAGGTGCAGCAGAACTCGGACACCACCTTCCGCCTCTACGACTATGGCCGCCCGCGCGAGCTGCATCTCGATCGCGCGCTGGCCGTGGCGCGGGGTGAGCCTTATGACCTTGCGCATCGCCGATCGGTGAGCGATGGGCCGACGCTGGTTGAGGGTCCGCTGTTCCGTTTCGACCGGATCGAAGGCGCGCCCGATGCAGCGACCAAGGCTGCCTATGGCGAGGCTGCGCTGCTCGTCCTGCCGCTGGCGGGCACCGTCGTCACGGACAGCGGTGCGGCCCGCGTCGGCGCGGGTGAGTGCCTTGTCGCCGGCGGGCTGGGCTGCCTCGATTTCAGCGCAGCCGAGGTAACGCTGCTGGTGCGTGCTTTTTCGTAACGGTCGCGCTGACGCCCGATGCGACTTCTAACCCCCGAACAGCCGCTCGATATCGCCCAGGGCATAGGGCTTGCGCAGCACCGCTTGTGCACCGAACCGTTCAAAGGCATTGACGCCCTCGGCATAACCTGTCGCCAGCGCAAAGCGTACACCCGCAAGCCGCAGCGCCTCGGCAATCGGTTCGGAGCTTTCTCCGCCGAGGTTGAAGTCGATCAGCGCGAAATCGGGCGGGCTTTCGGCAATCGCGGCGAGAGCGCCCTCCACGCTGCTTGCCACCTGCACTTCTGCCACGCCGAGGCGTTTGAGATTATCTTCGGTATCGAGCGCGATGATGACACTGTCCTCCACCAACAGCACGCGTGCCGGCAGGCTGCCGGACGCGGGCGCCGGGGTGGCGGTCGGCGTGGCGGGGGGTGCGGCAAGCGGTGCCGAGGATGTCTCTTGCCCGTTGGCGAGATGGCGCTGCGGGATCAGGAAATCGGCTTCCAGCCCTTCGAGCCGAAAGCGCACATCGGCCTCGCCGCCAAGGTCATGCGGCACCGCGCGGCTGATGATCGTCGAACCGAAACCCTGCCGCCCAGGCGCGCTCACGGGCGGTCCGCCTGCCTCGCGCCAGCCGAGCGCGAGATCGCCGAAAGCGGTCCGCGCCAGCCGGATCTCGAGCGAGCCTGCCCGTGCCGAGAGCGCGCCGTACTTGGCCGAATTGGTCGCAAGTTCATGCACCACCAGCGCCAGCACGGTATAGGCCTCCGGGCCGAGCAGCACATCATCCCCCACCAGCCGCAGGCGTGCGCGATCGCTTCCGCAATAGGGCGCAAGCTCGGTTTCGAGCAGGTTCCTGAGCGAAGCAGGCCCCCAGTTCTTGCGGGTGAGGTTCTCGTGCGCGGCGGCAAGGGCTGCGATCCGCCCGCCGAGGATCGCGGCAAAGCCCGGCACCGAAAGCGCCTCGTGCTGTGACTGCGACACCAGCGCGCGGATCAGCCCGAAGATGTTGCGCACCCGGTGATTGAGTTCGGCGATGACGAGATTCTGCTGTTCCGCCGCGCGCGCGCTTTCGCGGGCGATGTCCTCGTTCATGCGCAGCACCACCTCCATCAGCGTGCGGCGCAGGCGCGCGGCGATTTCGCATTCCTCGGGCGTCCATTCGGCGCTGCGGCCGCGCACGGTCTCGGTCCAGGCGGCAAAGCTGGCGCGCGGATGAAGCAGTTGGCCGGGCGCGGCGCGGGCCTTGGCCGGATCACCCGCCCAGGTGATCGTGCGGTCGAGCGGGCGGCGCCACAGCACCAGGCAATCGCGGCCCCCGCGCGACAGCGGCAGCACCAGGGCGCCGGTGGCCACATCGGCGAAGGCGGCGGCCTCGGGGATCTCATCGGCGAGGCGGGTGGTGGCATGGGTGGTCCCGCCGAGCGTGCTGGCGAGCAGCGGGGCGATGGTGCGGAAGGCGGCCGCGTCCGGGGCCGCACCGCTGGCGTGATAATCTCCCCCGGCCAGCAGCGACAGCCCGTCGTGCGGAACCGCTTGCACCAGTATCTGTTCGATCAGCGGCAGACTGTCGGCAAGCGCCAATCCCCCCGCCAGCCGCAAGAGCAACCGGTCGTTCAAATCGCGCGCCCGCTCGCGCAGGGCCTCGGAGCGGGCAACCAGCATCCGGTCGAGCATCAGCGAGAAGGTCTGGCTGAGCAGTTCGGCAACGGTACGCAGCGAATAGGGCGGCAGACGCGGCTTGCGGTGGTGGCACGAGATCATGCCCCACAATCGGTCATGCCGCACGATCGCGATAGCGAGCGAGGCGCCCACCCCCATGTTGCGCATGTAAGCGAGATGCATCTGCGAATGGGCGCGCAGCATGCTCATCGACAGGTCGAGCGGCGTTTCCTGCGGCCCGAGCGCGGGGATGATCGGCACGGCCGGGGCATCCATGTCGGCAATCACCCGGAAGCGGTTGCGGCGGAACAGCTCGCGCGCTTGGCGCGGGATGTCGGCAGCGGGGAAACGCAGGCCGAGAAAGGGCTCCATCTCCTCGGCGCGCTCTTCTGCCACCACCTCGCCGCTGTCGTCGGGGTGGAAGCGGTAGATCATCACCCGGTCGTAGCCGAGCATCTGGCGTACCAGCTTGGCGGCTGTCTCGCATAGCTCCTGGGGATCGGACAGGGATTCCAGCTTGGCGATGACCGGCACGATCATCGCCACGTGATCGGCGAAGTCGGCGCGCGCATGCGGCTCGAACTCGATCACCAAGAGCGCACCGCTGCGGTGCATGGCGCAGTCGAACAGGGTGCCCTTGCCGACCAAATCCAGCCCAAAGCGGCGTTCAGGAAGGTCACTTGCGGCGAGGCTGGCGCGCGCCTGCTCGATCAGCGCCAGGGCATCGGGGGCGATGATCGCCGAAAGCGGCGTACCCGGCTCGGGCAGCGCGGAAAGACCAAGCAGTTCGGCGCAATTGGCCGAGGCGTGGGCGAGCGCGCCTTGCGCATCGATGGCGATCAGCCCGCCGAAGGGCTGCACCGCAGCGATGTGGTGGATCGGCTCGCGGTCGCACTCGGTCAGCGAATCCTCGCGCTGGTGGAGGTTCATAGCGCCGTCTCTGGTGCTTCGGCCTGTTCGGCCACGGCGAGGAAGTGCGCGAAGACTGCGATTGCCGCATCTGTTGCGCCTTCGGCCTCGCCCGGCGGCGTCGGCTGTTCGATCCGCGCGCGCAGCGCCTGCCAGAAGCCGAGCATTGCCGCGTCGCCGAGGAAGACCATCGGCCATGCGCCGCCGCCGATCCGGCGCACCTGCCGGGCGATGCTGCGGTTGCCGAGCGCCGATCCGGCCAATACCCAGGCAACGCCGAGCGCATGGCCGGTTCCAGCCTCGCCCAGCGAAAACAGATGGGCTGGCGCGGGGGGCGCCTTGCCGAGCGCGGCCAGATCGTGCGCAATCAACCGGGTCTGGCGCGGGGGGCGCAGATCCTCCGGCGCATGGGCATCGATCCAGTCCTCGAGCGGGGCGCGGGCGGCGTGCTGGAGTTCGAGAAACCGGGCGTAATCCTCGCGCGTGCGCCACCCGCTCGCCGCCTGCATGGCGCGATCGAGCAGATCATGCGCGGCCAAGGTCGCGGCGCGCAGATGGCTGCGCAGACTCTCGTCCGATGCCGGCTGATGCCCTTGCCCCGCCATGCGACCTGTCCTTCCCTACCCCTGCGAGGGCAGAATGCCGGTCTGACTAGTGTGCCCTTCGCGTAAAGCAAGTTAGGCGCGATTCTTTGTCAGCTGATTGTGACAGATCAAATCGCTGATGGCAAAAGAATCTGCAAAGAATTGCAGACAAGCCGCACCGAGGCGTTGCGGAAGGCGATCAGGGCGCGAGCAGCCGCCCGCCTTCCTTCCTCACGGCCGCCTCAAGCGGGCCTTTCATCACTGACAGCAGCATCGGCAGGTGCATTTCGATCACCACTTCGCCATCCCGCAGCTCGACCCCGCCGGGGATACGCATGCCCATGACTTCGGCGGTTATGTCCATGCGGTTTTCGTTAGGCCAGCCGGTGGTTACCCTAGCCAAGCCGGGCGGGAAGAAATCCGCGATTTCGTCGGCATGCTTGTGCATCCGCGCGCGCACCTCTTCCTTTGTGAGATCGTGGGGGAGGGTGACGCGCATGGTTCAGCGCTCCTGCTTGCTGGGGATCGCCGAGAAATCGGGCAGCGGCACGCCGGTGTCGGGCATCGCCCCTTGAAGCGCCTCGGCCCCGCCATAGCGGTATTCGAGATAGCGGCTCTTGATCGCGAGATCATCGAGCGCGCCCTCGGCCAGGCGCCGGGTCACGCGGTCGATCTCGCCCGAAAGCTTGGTCAGGCTTTCGATCAGGCGTTCGTCCGCGGTCTTGCCGGCATATTGCTCGCTGCGCAGATGCGCCGGGATCTTGCGGTAATTGTCGATCGTCTCGGGGATGTATTCGCCCACCAGCTCGCGCACCTCGGCCAGCGCCGGCTCGTTGTCGCCAAGACCCTTGAGTTGCAGTCCGAGCGCGTCGAGCTGCACCCCAAGCTGATTGACGATCACCTGCGCCGGCGGGGGCAGCGCAGGGCGCTGGGCTTCGAGCCACAGCTCGGTGCGCGCGACCATCTGCTGCGGATTGCCGAGCTTCAATTCGGCGCGTCGCGGAACCTTGGGCCTGGGCACGAAGGCGAAGAACAGCACCGCGGCAATCACCGCGGCAGCCGTTAGCATCACGCCGGCAAAGCCAATCCCGTCGATGATCAAACCCGTCGCGATAGCCGCGGCCATGATCGCCAGCAGCGTCAAGCCCAGACCTTTCGCGCGCTTGACGAGGTTCTTCCGCTTCAGTTCCGCTGATCCGCGCCCGATGCTGCCGCGCGCTAGCCGGTGCGTGCCGCCGTCGCGCTGCATCGCGAGGCTGATTTTCGCCTCGCGCAGGATGCGTTCCGAATCGCAGGTGCTGTCGGGCATCTAACGGTCCAGCGCCAGCAGCGACGGGGTTTGCGAGGCGACCTTGGCTTGGGCCTGGGCCTGGCCTTCGGCCCGGGCGATGTAGCCTTTGGACTTTTCGACCTCGGAGGTGAGGACATTGACGGTCTGCTTCATTGATTCCAGCGCGCGGACCTTGAAATTGTCGACCTCGTCCATCGTGTCGTAGATGTTCTGGAAGGCGCGCTGGAGCGTCTCCAGCGGGATGGTGCTCGATGCCGCCTGCTCGTGGATCTGCGCGGTCTGTTCGCGCAGCAGCGTGCTGGTCGAATCGATGATGTCGCTGGTGGTCTTGTTGAGCGCGGTGATCTGGCCGAGCACGAGGCGCTGGTTGGTCATCGCCTGCGCGACCGTCACCGCGGTGCGCAGCGCGCCCACGGTGGTGGTGCTGGCACGCTCGACACCCTTGACCAGTTCGACATTATTCTTCTTGACCAGATCGAGCGCGAGGTAGCCCTGGACGCTCACCGCCATCTGGGTCAGCAGATCCTGCGTGCGTTGGCGGACATAGAACAGCGCGGATTCCCGCAAGGCCTTGGCCTTGGCCGGATCGATGCTGTCAAGTTCGAGCGCCTTGGCCTCCAGCCGCTCGTCCAATCGCTTGGCGATGTGGATCATCTGCTCCAGCTCGCCCATCGCCGCCCACAGCTTCTGGCGCTCGGTATCGATCGCGGCGTTATCGAGGTGCAGTTCCTTCTTGCCGCTTTCGAGCCGCTGGAGGATCGCGGCGATGTGCCCCTGCGCCGAGGTGTAGCTGTCAAAGTAGTTCTTGATCTTGTTGCCGAAAGGAATGATCCCGAGGATCTTGCGCGGCCCCGAGAGCTTGCCCTGCCTGCCGGGATCGAGTTCTTCGACCGTGCGGCGCAGTTCGGCCAGATCCTTGCCCACGCTGCCATCGGCATCCATCGCCCGCACCGGACGGTCGAGAAAGCGGTTAGACATCGCCGCGGCGGCGCGGATCTGCTCCTGCCCCATGCGGGTGATCTGATCCACCTTCTCGCCGAACTGCGGCGAATTGGCATCGACCGCAACCAGTTCGTTGACAAAGGCATCGACCTTGGCGTCGAGCTTGGACTTCTGCTCGGGGGTAACCGGCACGAGGCCGGCAGCCTGTTCCGGCGCGACCTGCGGCACCGGATCGGGCGGGGTGAGCGTGAAGTCCGTGGCGGTCGCCGTCGTGGTTTCGGTGCTCATGCCTGTCTCGTGCTCCCTCAAATGTCGCGCCCCGGAGCGCGCGGCAATGCCTACTGTATTAGTAGTCTAAAACACGTCTTGCAAGCCCGTGCGGCACGCTACTGCTCATGCCTGTGTTCGTCCATTGCTGCGCAAGCGCTTGGCAAGCCCGTGCCTGGCGGATTAGGCAGGCAGGATGAACGACACCTCCGCATCTCCGCCGCCGTCTTTGACTGCCAACCTCGCACGAACACTCGCCGACCTGAGAGCCTGGTGGAACGAGCGGGTGATCGGGCAGGTCGATCAGGCCGAAGTGATCGCGCGGCGGCGCGAGGACTGCGAATTGTCCGAGCGCTATCTGTTCATGACCGCGATGTCGGGCGGGATCGCGATTCTCGGCCTGCTGCTGTCCTCCCCGGCGGTGGTGATCGGGGCGATGCTGCTGTCGCCCTTGATGGGGCCGATCATGGGGCTGGGCTTTGCCTTGGCGATCGGCGACTGGAACTGGCTCAAGCAGTCGGGGCGCACCCTGCTGGCGGGCAGCCTGATGGCGATCGTGCTGTGTGCGGTGCTGGTGTTCCTCTCGCCAATCCAGACGATCACCTCCGAAATCGCCGCGCGCACTCGGCCCAACCTGTTCGATCTGTTCGTCGCGCTGTTTTCCGCGCTCGCCGGGGCCTATGCGATGATCCGCGGGCGCGAAGGCACAATCGTCGGTGTGGCCATCGCCACCGCCCTTATGCCGCCGCTGGCGACGGTCGGTTTCGGCCTTGCGACCTGGAACTGGACGGTGTTCTCGGGTGCGCTGCTGCTGTTCGTCACCAACCTGCTGACGATCGCGCTCACGGCCTTTGCCATGGCCAAGCTCTACGGCTTCACCAATTCGTTGAGCGCGCGCAACACCATGTTCCAGAACGTGGCGCTCCTGACGGTGTTCATCGGGCTGGCGGTGCCGTTGGGCTATTCGCTCCAGCAGATCGCGTGGGAAACCAACGCCCAGCGGATCGTCAGGAGCGCGTTGCGCGACCAGTTCGCTGACGGCTCGCAGCTCGATGCGCTCGAGATCGACTTTTCCGCCGTCCCGGTGGCGGTGAGCGCGGTGGTGTTCACCCCTGCCCTGCGTCCCGATGCCGAGCGCGCCGCCGAACGCGCCCTGTCCGAACGGCTGGGCGAGCCGGTCGCGCTCGAGCTGGTGCAATACGAGGTCGGCACCAGCGCCACCGCTGCCGAGCGCGCCCAGCTTGCCGCCGCCCGCGAACGCGAGGAGGCGCGGGCGTCCTCGCGCGCTCAGGCACTGGCTGTGCGGCTGGCGCTGGCGGCGGGCGTGGCCGAGGACGAGGTGCTGATCGACCCCTCCCGCCGCCGCGCGCTGGTGCGGGCGCAGCGTCTCGATGGCGCGAGCCTGGCAACCTACCGCGCGCTCGAGGCGCGGATCGCGGCGAGCGAGCCGGACTGGACGATCGAGCTGATTCCGCCCGAAGCCGCGCTGCCGGCCGCGATCGCCTTTGCCGGCGGCGCGCCCGACGAGGCAGGGACGCGCGCGCTCGAACTCACCGCTTGGGCTGCCGCGCGCCTCGGTCGCGGGGTGGTGCTCACCGGCAATCCCGACGAGGCCGAAGCCGCCGCCGCTATTCTGCGCGAGGCCGGCGTCGCCACCACGATCCGTCCCGGCACCGGCGTGCTCAGGGTGGGCTGGGCGCAAGTGGGCGGCTAGGGCCGGAAAAGCCGCTCTGGTCTGCGCGCAACAAAATGACAAAGTTGACAAAGGTGACACCGCGTCACCTTTCTGAATGTGGAAGTTTTTTCGTATTTCCAACGTTTTACATGAACAAGGCAGGCCGGACGGACACCTGGGCCTTGCGCGCGAAACGCCCCGCAAAGGGGCAAGCAGATCAGCCGGGGCGAAAAAGCCGCGCGCAGGCTACGCGTCTGCTCGGGTGTAGGAAAGGGCGGCAATCTGCGCGCTGCCCCCCTGCCAAGGCTGCGGCCTGGGGCCGCTTGGGGCAGTGCCTGCCGTCCGCAGGCCCGGCTTTTGCCGGGCTGACGACGGTCGCAGCAAGCCACCCATCTGCGGCATCCAGGCAGCGCCGCGCCTTTCTGCAAAGCCGCCCCCGCGCGGGACGGCAAATACCTTATGCCGCCAGCGAAATCGGCACGATCTCACCCGCCAGATAGAGCTTCTTCGCCTTGGCGCGGCTGAGCTTGCCCGACGAGGTGCGCGGCAGGGTGCGCGGGGGGACGAGTTCGACGATGCAGCTCATGCCGGTGACCGAGCGCACCTTGTCGGCGATCTGGTCGCGCAGCTTGATGCGTTCCTCCGGGTCGGAGACCTTGCAATGCACCAGTACCGCCGGGGCTTCCTCACCGTTCTCGGTTTCGATCGCAAAGGCGGCGATGTCGCCGTGGTTGAAGCCGGGCAGCTGTTCCACCGCCCACTCGATGTCCTGCGGCCAGTGGTTCTTGCCGTTGATGATGATCATGTCCTTCGCCCGGCCGACGATGAACAAATAGCCATTGGCGGTGTAGCCCATGTCCCCGGTGTCGAGCCAGCCGTCCTGCAAGCAGTCGGCGGTCGCTTCGGGGTTGCGGAAATAGGAGTGCATGACGCTGGGGCCGCGGCACCACACCTTGCCGATCTGGTGGTCGCCCTTGGCCGCGCCATCTTCGCCGCGGATCTCCACCTCCATGTCGGGCAGCGGCTTGCCGCAATTGACGATCGCGCGGTAGCGCGCCGGGCGCGACAGATCGCGCGGCGCGCCCGAAAGGCGTTCCTCCTCGACCAGTTCGACGCGGATGCCTTCGCCTGGTGGCATCACCGTCACCGCCAGCACCGCCTCGGCCAGCCCATAGGAGGGGGTGAAGCTCGAGGCCTTGAAGCCCGCTTCGGCAAAGGCGTTGACGAAGTTCTGCATCACGTCCGGGCGGATCATGTCCGCGCCGTTGCCCGCGATCCGCCAGCGCGATAGGTCGAAGCGTTCGGCCACGTTCGACTGGCTAGAGATGCGGCGCGCGCAGATGTCGTAGCCGAAGGTCGGCGAATAGGAGAGCGTGTTGCCAGGGTTGCGGCTGATCATGTCGAGCCACGCCAGCGGCCGGCGGGCGAAGGCATCGGGCTTGAGATAGTCGCCCGAAACCTGGTTGGCGATCAGCGACAGCAGGCAGCCGACCAGGCCCATGTCGTGATACCACGGCAGCCAGCTGACGCAGCGGTCATTTTCGCCGAGGTTCATCGTGGTTGCATGGCCGTAGAGATTGTGCAGCAGCGCGCGGTGCGTGACGGCGACCCCGGTGGGGAAGCGGGTCGAGCCTGAGGAATATTGCAGATAGCAGATATCGTCGGGCGAGGCCTCGGGCAGATCGCATTCGGGCGCGGGGCGCTGGCTGAAATCCTGCCAGCTAGCCGCCTCGCACCCGTGCCGCGCGGCGGCGGCCTCGGCCATCTCGGCGATTTCTTCGGGGAACAGCAGGATTCTGGGGTCTGCGCTCAGCAGCTGCACCGCGAGCTGATCGATGTAGTTTTCCTTGCCCCCGAAAGTCGTCGGCAGCGGCAGCGGCACCGGCCAGGCGCCGGCATAGACGCAGGCGCAGAACAGCGCAGCGAATTCCGGCCCGGTCTCGGCGATCAGCGCGACGCGATCCTGCTTGCCGATCCCGGCCGCGACCAGCCGCCGCGCCATCACCAGCGCATCCTCGCGCATCTGCGAATAGGGATAGACCCGCGCCAACACGCCGCGCATGTCATGGAAATTGAGCCCCTTGCGGCTCTTCGCGGCGTAGTCGATCGCTTGGTTGAAAGTTGCAAATTGCGCACGGATTCGCGGCAGTTCGCAGTCATTCGGCGTCGGCGTCAAAACGGCGTCGGTCATATTGTTCAACGATACCCGTCAGTTGCGGCGCGTTCCAAGGCCATGCCTCGCTTGCGCTCTAGCGTCGCCCCGTTTCGCCAGCCATAGTTCGGCGCGATGGTGAGGTCCGCTTTTAGTTGGCAAGGTGGCACGAATAAGGCGAAATGGTTTCAGGTAAAGCGAATTCGTCATCCCGAGGTCGTGATCGGGACCGGCGCCAGCCCGCCAAGCCGCCGCTGGGCGAGGCCGAGTTGCGCGACCTTGCGCTGTCCTATGCGGCGCGCTTTGCCAGCACCGGCGCGCGGCTGGAGGCCTATCTTATGCGCAAGCTGCGCGCGCGCGGGATGGCCGAGGATGGCGACGGGCGCATGGGGGCGGTGGATGTCCCCGCGCTGGTCGCCCGGCTGGTCGAATTGGGCTATGTCGACGATGCCGCCTATGCCCGGATGCGCGCCCGCGATCTCGGCGCGCGCGGCTATGGCGCGCGGCGGGTGGAGCAGGCCCTGCGCGCCGCCGGGGTCGACGAGGAGATCCGCGCCGCCGCCGCCCCCGGCGAGGCCGCGCGGCGGCGAGCGGCGGTGCTGATGGCGCGCAAGCGCCGGCTCGGCCCGTTCGGCCCCGGACCCCAAGGCGATCCGCTGGCCATTCGCAAGGCGCATGAAAAAGCCGTTGCAGCAATGCTGCGCGCTGGCCACGATTATGCCCACGTGCGGTTCATCCTCGATGCAGAGAGTGTCAGCGAGGTGGAAGCCTGGTGCGATGGAGCCGCAGACGCAGACGAGGAAGGGGCAGACGGATCGTGGTGAGACTTTGGCTGGTGGCAGGCTTGGCAGGGGTGGCGGTGCTGGCGGCGTGCTCGCCGGGCGAAGGCGCAACGGCGCGGGCCCAGGCGCCGGCAGCAGCCCCTGCGCCGGCGGCGCGGCATCCGGTCTCGGGGCTGGAAGTGATCGATCTGGTGGTCGAGCGCGGGGACAGGAAAATCCCCTTCAAGGTCGAACTCGCCGCCTCGCCTGAAGCCCAGGCGCGCGGGCTGATGTTCCGCACCGAGCTGGGCGATTTCGAGGGGATGATCTTCCCCTCCGGCACACCCCAGCCGCGCAGCTTCTGGATGAAGAACACGCCGCTCAGCCTCGACATCATCTTCATCGGGCCGGACGGGCGGATCAGCAACATCGCCGCCGACACCGTGCCCTATTCGCTCGAGGTGATCCCATCCGAGGGGCCGGTGAGCGCGGTGCTCGAACTGCGCGCCGGCCGGGCCAAGGCGCTTGGCATCGCGGCAGGCGATCGCGTGTCATACAAGTTGCCGAGGTAAGCGGTAAGGTGCCGGCGCGGCTCGCCGCGGGACGGGCCGCAAGGCCGATCGCCCGCCGGCAGCGATGCGGCCGTCAGCCCGCGTGAGCAAGGATATGGCATTGCCGAGGCGATGCACCTGCACCGGCCGATTCGAAAATCAAATATTGGCGCTAACCGCCAATTCCGCTAGGCGCTGCGCCCATGGGAATCCTCGCAAAGATCTTCACCTGGTGGGATGGTGCCACCATCGGCACACACCTGTGGGCCCGCCGCGTCGGCGGCGAGCATGTCGGCACCGACGCGGCAGGCAACAAATATTACCGCTTGCGCGCCAAGGACGGGGCCAACACCGGCTCCTACACGCAGCGCGAGAAGCGCTGGGTGATCTACAATGGCGCGAATGATGCCAGCCGCGTGCCGGCCGAATGGCATGGCTGGCTGCATGGCACCTATGACGATGTGCCCCAAAGCCACCTGCCCCCGCCCAAGGTGTGGGAGGCCGACTACACCCCCAACGCCACCGGCACCGCGCAGGCCTATTTCCCGCAAGGTTCGCTCGAGCGCGGCGGCAAGCGGGCGCGGGCGGTCGGCGATTACGAGGCTTGGACCCCGGAAAGCACCGCGGGCTGAGGCGGGCGATGGGGTTTGCCCGCCTTGGCGCGCCGCTGGCCTGCGTGCTCGGCTGCGCGCTGGCGCTGGCTGCCTGCGACAGCGCGGGTGAGCCGCAGACCAAGGGTGTTCCGCTCGATTCGCCCGCCCCTGTTGCCCCTGCCACCCCTGCCGCCGGAGCCAGCGATAACGGCGCGACCCCGATGCGGGATCGGGTCGCCACGCTCGGCCTGCTCAACAAGCGCAACAATGTCTCGGAAGAGATCACCTTGAAGCCGGGTGAGGCGCGCGAGATCGGCCCGGTGATCATCCGCTTGTCGGCCTGCGAGCGCACCGCGCCGTGGGAACTGCCCCAGGAAGTGGGCGCCTTCGTCCAAGTCGACATTCGCGAGCGCGGCGCCGAACGGCACCGCCGCGTGTTTTCGGGCTGGCTGTTCCGCGAATCGCCCAGCCTCAACGTGGTCGAGCACCCGGTCTATGACGTCTGGGTCAAGAACTGCGCGATGCGCTGGCCGGGCGATGCCGATCCGAGCGCTGCCAAGTCCTCCACCTCCGGTGCCTCGCCCCGTCCTGCGGCGAGCGCCGCTCCGGTCGTGCCTGCTGCACCGGCAGCAGACCCTGCCGCCGCGCCTGCTGCGAGTCCGGCTCCGGCTGGATAAGCCGCGTCTTGGGCAAAGTGCCGCCATGCCGCGCCGAGGCTGGTGCGCGGCTGCCCCCGGGCCTGTTCGACCCGCCGCCGGTATTCGCGCTGCGGGATCTCCACCGCGCCCATCGAGCGCAGGTGCTCGGTCATGAACTGGCAATCGAGCAGGGTGAAGCCGGCCTGCCGCAGCATCGCCACCAGCCAGGCCAGAGCGACCTTGCTGGCATTGTCGGCGCGGCTGAACATCGATTCCCCGCAGAACACCCGGTCGAAGGATACGCCGTAGAGTCCGCCGACCAGCGCGCGTCCGCCGCCCGGCGCGTTGCGCCAGCATTCCACCGAATGGGCGTGCCCGGCGCGGTGGAGGCCGAGATAGGATTGCACGATCCGCTCGGAGATCCAGGTTTCGGGGTGATCCGTGCGCGGCTCGGCGCAGGCGCGGATCACCGCTTCGAAGGCCTGATCCACCGTCACCGCATAGCGATCGGCGCGCAGCACCTTGCGCAGCGACCTTGAGACATGCAGCCCGCCCAGCGGCAGGATCGCCCGCTCGCGCGGCTCGACCCAGAAGATGTCGGCGTCCTCGCGTCGGTCGGCCATCGGGAATATGCCGCTGCGATAGGCGAGCAGCAGGGTCTCGACCGGGATCGGGGGGTGACGCGGCGCGTGCATGGTCGCACCCGACAATACATCGCCCCGGCCCCCTAGGCAAAGAGGATTGCCTATCGCCCGGCCCTTCGTTAAAGGCCCGCCTGCCGCGAGTGCAGGGGTGTAGCTCAGCTGGTAGAGCATCGGTCTCCAAAACCGAGGGCCACGGGTTCGAATCCTGTCACCCCTGCCACGGCCGTTTATCGGCCCGCCTCTGCGGGTTCGCCCGCCTCGCGCATTTCCGCTTTGCGATGCCTTGTTCGGCCCGCTGTCGGAGAAGGCTGGCGCCTTGCCACGCCTGCATCATCTTGCAATCCGCCCGGCTCCGGCGTAAGGGCGATCTGTCTTCCCGACATCGGCAATCATCCAGCCCCTCCGGCGACCTTGTCCCGGGCGGCGCGGACCCCTACCTGAAAGCCGGCCGGCGAGGATGCAGGTTTGAACCGAAGGAACGCAGCTATCATGGCTGAACACAAGCAAGTCGCAGAAGAAAAGAAGCGCAAGACCTCGCCCGGCGAGTTCTTCAACCAGGTCAAGGCCGAGACGAACAAGATCGTCTGGCCGACCCGCGAGGAGACCGTCCGCACGGCGATCTTCGTGTTCATCTTCATGATGATCCTGTCGCTGTTCTTCCTCGGCATCGACAGCGTGTTCGGCCTGATCGTGCGCTACGCGATCGGCCTGCTGGAATAAGCACATCCTTTCCCGGGGCATGTCCCCGTCAGACGCATTTCCAAGGATTTCCCATGGCTCGCTGGTATATCATCCACGCATATTCGGGTTTCGAGAACAAGGTCCGCGACGCGATCATTGCCGAGGCCGAGCGGCTCGGCCTCAGCGACGGGGTCGAGGAAGTGCAGGTCCCGACCGAGACCGTCACCGAAGTCAAGCGCGGCAAGAAGGTGCAGGTCGAACGCAAGTTCATGCCCGGCTACGTGCTCGCCAAGCTCAACCTGACCGACGATATCTACCACCTTATCAAGAATACCCCCAAGGTGACCGGCTTCCTCGGCTCGGGCAACAAGCCGCAGCCGATCTCCGAGAAAGAGGCCGCGCGCTATTTCGGCGGGGTGGAAGAGGCCAAGGCCGCGCCCAAGCGCGACATCAGCGTCGATTACGAGATCGGCGATTCGGTCAAGGTCAACGCCGGACCTTTCGCAAGCTTCAACGGGATCGTGGAAGAGCTCGATTTCGACAAGCAGAAGGTCAAGGTTTCGGTGTCGATCTTCGGCCGCGCCACCCCGGTCGAACTGGGCTTCGAGGAAGTCGAACTGGTGAAGTGATCTCCGGGGGCGAGGGTGCCTTGGCGCGCCCTTGCGATCGGGCCTTGCGCACCTGCCCCGCCAGCTTTCGCTGGGCGCACAGCTGCGCATCCGGGAAGGCGGCGCAGGCGCGCTAGCGCCCGAGGCGGTGCGCGTTGTGCCGCCACGCTCCCCGCACCGCTCGCGCCAAGAGGCTGCGCCCGCCGTGCGATCGGGCGCGCGGTTTCGATTGATTTTCCCCTCGCGCCCGACTAGGCGCGCAGCTTCGCTTGCCCTGCGGGCGGGCGATTCCGTGCGGAAGTCCGGGCCATCCAACAGGCCGGGGCGCTCGACCGCTTAACATGAGCCGCGCTCGAACCGGCGCGGCAACAGTGCGATAGGAGTAAGGCCTCATGGCCAAGAAGATTGAAGGCTATATCAAGCTGCAGGTGCCCGCCGGCTCTGCCACGCCGTCACCGCCGATCGGCCCGGCGCTGGGTCAGCGCGGGGTCAACATCATGGAATTCTGCAAGGCGTTCAATGCCGCCACGCAGGAGATGGAAAAGGGCATGCCGATCCCGACCGTGATCACGGTCTATGCGGATCGCTCGTTCACCTTCATCACCAAGACCCCGCCGGCATCCTACTACCTCAAGAAGGCGGCCAAGCTGTCATCCGGCTCAAAGGAGCCGGGCAAGGTTGTCGCCGGCAAGGTGACCCAGAGCCAGATCCGCGAGATTGCCGAAGCCAAGATGGCCGATCTCAATGCGAATGATGTCGACATGGCGATGCGCATCATCGAGGGCTCTGCCCGTTCGATGGGCCTTGAAGTGGTGGAGGGCTGAAGCGATGGCCAAGCTGACGAAGAAGGCGAAGCTTCTCAAGGCTCTTGATCGCGAGAAGTTCTACTCGGTCGAGGAAGCTCTGGCCACGCTGCGCCAGTACAAGAGCAAGTTCGACGAGACCGTCGAAGTCGCCATGAACCTCGGCGTCGATCCGCGTCACGCCGATCAGATGGTGCGCGGCATGGTGTCGCTGCCTGCGGGCACCGGCAAGGACGTGCGCGTCGCGGTTTTCGCGCGCGGCGAGAATGCCGAAAAGGCGCTGGCTGCGGGGGCCGACAAGGTCGGCGCGGAAGACCTCATGGAAGACATGCTGGCCGGCAACCTCGATTATGACCGCGTGATCGCCTCGCCCGACATGATGGGCGTGGTTGGCCGGCTCGGCAAGGTGCTCGGCCCCAAGGGCCTGATGCCGAACCCCAAGCTCGGCACCGTCACTCCGAACGTGGCGCAGGCGGTGAAGGATGCCAAGGCCGGCCAGGTCGAGTTCCGCGTCGAAAAGCAGGGCATCATCCACTCGGGGATCGGCAAGCTCAGCTTCTCGGATGACGCGCTCAAGGCCAACTTCAAGGCGCTGACCGATGCCGTGGTGAAGTCCAAGCCCGCCGGGGCCAAGGGCAAGTATGTCCGCAAGGTCACCATGACCTCGTCGATGGGCCCGGGCCTCAAGCTCGATCTTTCCGAAGTCGAAGGCGCGTGATTTGATGGGGCAAAGCCGCATCCGCGGCTTTGCTTCCTCGCACACGGGGCCTGAAGGCCGCCTTGTGGCGGGCGGCCGGTCGGCCTTGCGGTTCTTCAGAACCGATGGGGCTGAAAATCAGGCGTTGCATAAGATCAAGGGCCGGGTTGCCGCGCTGGCGATCCGGCCCTTTGCCATGGCTGTTCGTCGTTTAGCCCCTTGATTTTCCGCACAGCGTGGCCACCTTGCGATCATCCGCACGCGCCTCTCCCCCCTTCCCGCGTGCACGTGCAAAGGACAAAGACAAGCCATGCCGCTTTCCCCCGATGACGGGACGCTGTTCTATCCCAAATGGTTCGTCCTCGGCTTTGCGCTCGTCGCACTGGGGCTGATCGCCCATTACGATCCGCGGCTCGGCATCGCGGCTGGCGCGCTGCTGGGCAGCTTTGCCGCGCTGTGGCTCTATTTCGTGCTCAAGTTCCGCCTTGCTGCGGAGGAAGGCCCGTCCGAGCGCCGCCTGCTGATCGACCGCGTCCGCCAGCAGCTGCGAAACCGGCGCAAGGCCGCCACCACCGAGGCCGAGCGCTCAGGCGCGTAGGCGGGCGCGGATCTGCGCCAGCGCGCCGGATTGCCGGGCGAGCGCCCGCGCCTGTGCCACCCCCGCATCAAAGGCCCCGCGCGAGGCCAGCAGCACGCGGTTGGCGAGCGTCGGGCGCAGCAGCACGAGGCTCGAACAGGCCGCGCTGGCCGTGCCGAACATCGCCTTGTGTGCGCCCTCGCCCTCGGTGAAATCGAACCAGCGGAAGCGTCCTTCGGCGAACAGGTGCGCGAGCGCCTCGAGTTGCAGCACTGTCCCTGGCGAGAGCCGCGCATGATCCGGGTCGTGACCCACATGGGCATAGACTAGCGTGCGGCCGACCACCGGTAGCAAGAGATAGGCAATCGGCTGCCCGCCCGCGTGCAGCAGGAAGCCGCGCAGCCGGTCATCTTCGGCCGCTTCGAGCATCGCGCGGCGCGCCTCGGGGCAATCGGGCAGGCCGGCATCGAGCAGCCGCGCCTGATAGGTGCGCGCCGAAAGCGGCAGGGCGGCGGCGAGGAAGGCCTCGATCTCGGCCGGACGGCGGTGCTCGCTGACATGATAGCCGCCGCTCTCCTCGGCCAGCCTGCGCGCCTTGCGCCGCAGGGTCGAACGGGTCTTGCCCGAGAAGCGCGCCATGTAGTCGGCAAAGCTGCCGCTCATGTCGATATAGTGGCGGCGGTAGTCCTGCCGCCCGCCCGCGATCAAGCCGGGATAGCGCGCGGTGATCGCGGCGAGGCGGTCGGCCGGGGCCGAGAGGACGCGCAAGCCGTCGGCCCCGGCCGCGGGAGAATCGGGCAGGCTGGACGCGAGCACCTGCTCCAGCGTGAAGCTCCAGGTCGAGAGCGCGCGCGGCACGCGCAGCAGGCGGCGCGTGCCGATCGTGAAGTCGATCGTGGCACAGCCCATCCCCAGCCGATCCTAAAGCGCCCCGTAGAGCGTGTTCGAGGCGAATTGCTCGGCGATGCGCCAGCCGGTGCGCAGCGCCTTGGCCGGCAGCAAGGGGCTGGACTGCAGAGTGGCGGACGGCTGTGGCGGGTTTTCGGCATAGGTTCCGGTGCTCACGCCGGGCATGGTGGTGATCGCCTTGAGGAGATTGGTGAAGCGGCGGCGCACGATGTGGTTCACCGCCAGTTTGCGGCGGTTGATGAGCTCGAAGGAATGGCTCACCAGCGTGAATGTCTCGCGTCCCGCCTGCCGGGCATGCCGGATGGCGGCGAGCATCTCGTCCAGCGTCAGCGCGGTGATCTGGGCATGGCGCTGCCTGCCGCGCAGCGCGCCGATGCTGCCGACCGGCACTTCGATCACGCCCATATGCGCGACCGGATCGCGCGCTTCCGGCCCCAGGCTGATGCGGCATGCTCCGCCAGGAAGTGCAGGGCAGTGGCTGGTGTCATGGGTGATGCCGAGCGCTGCGAGGGCGCGCAGCGTATCGTCATTGGCGCCGTAGTTCCCGGCGCGGAAGGCAACCGGGGCAGGCGCGCCCGCCGCCATCAGCGTGGTGCGGGCATAGTCGAGGATCGCGCATTGTTCCTCGAACGGGAAATCGGCGAGATTGTGCCCCGTGCGCCCCGAGGCCAGCGGGCTGGCGCTGCCCGCCAGCGCCAGCCACTCGGTATGGCAATGGAGCTGCACGTCCTGCCCGGCGGCCAGGATGGGTTCGACGATATCCGCGATCGCGGCCACACCCCACACCAGCGCGGGCATGGGATCGACGAAGAACACCGCCTTCTGCCCGGTCTCGCGCAGCAGGTGGAGCTTGTGACTGACCCCCGCTGGGCCCTGCGGCGTGTCGCACGAGATCGAACGGGCGAAGTTGTCGGCCCGGTCAGCCGCGCCCGGCCCGGTGTAAAGCCCCGAGGAATACTCGGTGTCGATCGTGATGAACACGCGAGTCATGCCGCTTGGCTTAAACGGCAAAGGTTAATCGTAGGTGATGTTGTCTCCTGAGCCGTGACGCCGGCGTTCAGATGCCCCCGATGATCGCGGCGTAGCCGAGCCGCGTCAGGTCTTCGATCAGGCTCGCGCAGCAGGCCTTGAGCGCTTCGGCGCTGGTCGATCGGACCACGAAATTGGCGCCGACGCGGCCCTCGCGAAAGAAGGGATAGGAGCCGATCTGGCAGCCTTCATGTGCCGCCTCGCATGAACGCAGCAGGTCGGCGACCTCGCTTTCAGCGACCCAGCAGCCGATGGTCTCGCTGAGCAGCGGCGCGCCGCCCTCGAGCTGGCCGGTGAGCGCGTCGAGCATCCCGGCGGTGATGTGCGGCACGCCGGCCATCAGGAAGACATTGCCGCGCCGGATGCCGGGCGCGCCCGACATGCGGTTGGGGATCAGTTCCGAACCTTCCGGCACGCGCGCCATGCGCAGCCGCCCTTCGTTGAGGCCGCCCCGGGTGGCGTAATAGCGTTCCAGCAGCGCGCGCGCCTCGGGGTGGATCACGACGGGCACCCCCAACGCCGCGGCCACCGCATCGACGGTGATGTCGTCATGCGTCGGCCCGATCCCCCCGGTGGTGAACAGGTAGTCATAGGCGACCCTCAGCGCGTTGACCGCCTCGACGATCCGCGCCTTGACATCGGGCACCACCCGCACCTCGGCAAGGCGGATGCCCTGCACCTGCAGCCAGCTTGCCACCTGGGCGATGTTCTTGTCCTGCGTACGGCCGGAGAGGATTTCGTCGCCGATGACGACAAGTCCTGCGGTCCAGATCTTTTCGGGAGAGGTCATGGGGGATGAGTAGGCGCTTCGTGCGATGGTCTCAAGCAGCTAGAGCAGCCGAGGCACGAGCACCGGTTGCCTCAGCAACCGTAAGGCCGACCGGCCACCCGCAGATGCAACCTTCAGGTCGCCCGCGCAAGGACATCGCAGCCCGGATGGGCTGCGCAATTCATTCAGCCGCTTCCAGCTGCTCTACCCCGCGCGTCGCATTCGCGCCCGGCCTGGTGAAGGTCAGGATGCCGTCGAGCAGCGGGTCTTCCTTCATCCGCTTGCGATCGACCACATATTCCTGATTGAGCCGCCAGGGATAGGCGATCGAATTCTTCGGCATGATGTGCTTGCCGCGCTGGATGTAGCCCGAGGAGAAATCGAACACGTCATCTTCAATGATCTTCGCCTCCTCTTCCGGGGTGAGCACCGGGGTGACGATGCTGGCGCCGGTCTTGCGCATATGTTCGAGCAGGCGGCAGACATAGTCCGAATTGATGTCGGCCCGCAGCGTCCAGCTGGCGTTCAGGTAGCCGAACACCACCGCAAGGTTGGGCAGATTGGAGAACATGCAGCCCTTGTAGTAGAACCGCTCGTTGAACTTCACCGGCTCGCCGTCGACGCGCACGTCGATCTTGCCCGCCACCGCCAGCTTGAGGCCGGTTGCGGTCACCACGATGTCGGCCGCGAGGAATCGCCCGTCGGTCAGGCGCACGCCGCCCTTTTCGAACCTTGCGATGTGCCCCGTCACGACGCTCGCCTTGCCAGCCTTCATCGCCTTGAACAGATCCGCGTCGGGCACCAGGCACAGGCGCTGTTCCCATGGATTATAGGGCGGGGTGAAGCTGTCCTTGTCGTAATCCGGCCCGAGCGCCGCCTCGATCTTCTTGAAAAGCGCGTCTTTCACCTTCTGCGGCTTGTTGCGCGCCAGTTTGAAGCTGAAGTCCTGCATCTTGATGTTCTTGAACCGGGTGATTCGGTAAGCGAGCCTTTCCGGCAGCACGGCGCGCAGGAAGTTGGCGATGGCATCCTTGGCGGGCCGCGTGAACATCCAGGTCGGGGTGCGCTGGAGCATGGTCACATGGCCCGCGTCCTTCGCCATCGATGGGACGATGGTGACCGCGGTCGCGCCCGAGCCGATCACCACCACCTTCTTGCCCTTGTAGTCGAGGTTCTCGGGCCAGAACTGCGGGTGGACGATCTGGCCCTCGAACTCGCCGAAGTCGAAGCCGGGATCATAGGGCTCGTCGTAATCGTAATAGCCTGCGCCGAGGTAGAGAAAATTCGCCGTCATCCGGGTGCGGCTGCCATCGGCCTTTTCCAGCTCGACATGCCAGCGCGCGTCATCGTGGTGGAAGTCGGCGCGGATCACCTTGTGTCCGAAGCGAATATGCTGGCGGATGCCGCGCTCGTCGACGATCCGGTTGAGATATTCGAGGATCGCGGGCGCATCGGCGATGCTCTTTTCGTGCCGCCACGGTTCGAAATCGAAGCCCAGCGTGTGCATGTCGCTGTCCGAGCGGATGCCGGGATAGCGGAACAGGTCCCAGGTGCCGCCGAGATTGTCGCGGCGCTCGACGATGCAATAGGAATGGTGCGGCGCCTTCATCCCCATGTGGGCGGCCATCCCGATGCCGGAAATCCCGGCACCAACGATCAGCACGTCGAAGTCTGGCGGTGTAGCAAGCATGGCGGGCCTTCTCTCTCTCCCTTGTTGACAGGGATGTAACCACAGCATCGGGGCAAAAGCGAGTCTTGAATAGCAATCTGCAACTGAATTTGGGCAAGGCGCGTGCATCGCTGTCCCGCGCTTTCTCGCCGTGCCGCGCCCCTTGTGGCTCGGTGAGCGCTACGGGTTCTGGCGGTTCCGGCCTCTGCCGCAGCAATGCGCAACAAAGTTTCACAAGTTCCGCGCACGGCACCTCCAAGGCTGCGCCGGAGCATGAGCTGTTGCATTTTTGCTACTTCCGTCCGGAACTTCGCTAGGACTCTTGCTAGGACGCGCAAGGCTGATAGGTTTCACTTTGCAATGACTGGACCGGTGCCAAACCGGCCGTGTTGTGGAGAGAGGGACAATATGACACGCAAGCTTGCAGCCTTTGCTGGCGGCCTGATGGCCTGCAGCGCGCTTACCACCCCTGCCTTTGCCCAGGACGCCGAGAGCGAGGCGCCCCAGGCACGCAATGACAACGTCATCATCGTGACCGCGACCCGCCGTGCCCAGGACGTGCAGGACATCCCGCTCGCGGTGACCGCCATCGCCCCGCAGCAGCTCGAAGCGCAGCGCGTCGTCAACATCCAGCAGGTCTCGGCCCTCGCGCCATCCTTCACCGCCAGCCAGGCGCAGCTTGCCTCGGGCTCGGTGGTGCTGCGCGTGCGCGGCATCGGCACGACCTCGAACAATATCGGCTTCGAAAGCGCGGTCGGCATCTTCGTGGACGGCGCCTATCAGTCGCGTCCCGGCGTGGCACTGTCCGAATTCGTCGACGTGGAACGCGTCGAGGTGCTGCGCGGCCCGCAGGGCACGCTGTTCGGCCGCAACACCTCTGCCGGCGCGCTCAACATCACCAATGTCCGCCCCGATGTCACCGCTTTCGGCGGTTTCGTGAACGCGGAATATGGCAATTTCGATGAAATCAGCCTGCAGGGCGCGATCAACGTCCCGCTGGTGCAGGACACGCTGGCGCTGCGCTTGACCGGGGCCTGGCGCGAGCGCGACGGTTTTCTCGACGTGGTCAACCGCAACGGGGTGAAGGTCGGCGAGACCAATGATGTCGATCAGTGGCTGGTGCGCGGCCAGATCGGCTGGGACACCGATAGCGGGCTGCGCGGGCGCATCATCGCCGACTATTCCAAGAGCAAGTCGAGCTGCTGCGGCGCGATCGAGCTTTACCAGTCGCCGCTGGTGACCGGCGGGGCCTATGCTGCGGTGGGGCTCGGGCTTAACGGCGGCAATGGCCAGCCGGTGGTGGCCACCACGCCGCGCGACCAGCGCACTTTCGAGCGGGCGATGGACAACCGCATCGTCTCGGCCAACTTCGCCCCGCGTGCCGATATCGACAACTACGGCGTTACCGGCGAGATCGAGATCCCGGTCGGGGAGAATGCGGACCTGATCTTCATCGGTTCGTGGCGCAAGTACGAGAGCTTCGAGGCCTACGATTCCGATTTCACCGGGCTCGATATCTTCAACGTTACCGGCCTCAACCTCGACCTCGAGACCTGGACTGCGGAACTGCGCCTGCAGGGCGAGACCTTGGGCGGCAGGCTCAATTACATGATCGGCGGGTTCTATTCCGACGAGACGATCGACCAGTCGGTCAGCTTCGCGCTGGGCCAGGATTACGGCGAAAACGTCGGCGCGCTGCTGTTCGTGCCGACCGGCGGGGCGCTCGGCCCCAACCCGCTCACCCTGTTCACCGGGCGCGACCCGGCGGGCACCACCAACACCAACCGCTTCCAGCAGGATGCCAAGAGCTACGCGATCTTCACCCATAATACCCTCGAGATCACCGATGGCCTCGAACTGACGCTGGGTGCGCGCTATTCGTGGGAAGAAAAGTCGGGCGGCTTCAGCCAGACCGCGGTCAACAACCAGATCTGCCCGGCGACGCTGGGTGCGCTGGGGGTGATTCCGGCGGCGCTGCGGCCTTCGTTCATCGGCCTCGGCTGCTTCGGCTTCACCGCGCCGGCCGATCTGCCGCAGGCGGCTGTGCTGCCGCTGGTGCGCACCTTCCAGACCGATTTCGACGACGAAGAGCTGATCTACACCGTCAAGCTGGGCTATGAATTCAGCTCCTCGGTGAATGCCTATGCCAGCTTCACCCACGGCTACAAGGCGGGCGGTATCAACCTCGATACCACCGCTGCGGTGAACGGCGCCGATCCGCGCTTCCTGTCGGAAGAGGTCGATGCCTATGAAATCGGCCTCAAGGCGAAGATGCTCGACGATGCGGTAACGCTCAACATCGCCGGCTTCTACGAGAACTTCAGCAACTTCCAGGTGCTCGAATTCACCGGCACCGCGTTCCAGACCTTCAACGTGCCCAAGGCGAAAACCCGCGGCGTGGAAATCGAAGGCCTGATCCGCCCGAGCAGCGAACTGACCTTCAATCTGGGTGCGACAATTCTCGATGCGAGCTACCCCGAGGATTGCGATGTCGGGCAGGAGACCGTGGTGACGGTCGCGTCGCTGTGCGGCAATGATCTCACCAATGCCCCGGAAATCATCGGTTTGATCGGCGGGATGTGGGAGAAGCCGCTCAACGATTCGATGGAATTCTTCATCGCGGGCCAGGTCCGCATGGAGAGCGACCAGCGCACCTCGACCCAGGCGATCGTGCCGCCGACCGTTCCGGCCGGCTCCACCGCTGCGCAGGTGCAGGCGGCGATCGACGCCGCACCGCTGATCGTGGCCGATGTGCAGGACGGCAAGGCCTTCGTGAACCTGCGCGCGGGCCTGCGCTTTGGCGACGGCGCCTATGCGATCGAAGGCTGGGTCAACAACCTGACCGACGAAGTGGTGCGCGGGGTGACCTTCAACACCACGCTGCGCGGGAGCGGCGCGGCCAACTCGCGTTCGGCCTTCACCTTGCCGCCGCGCCAGTACGGCGTGACCCTGCGCGCCAAGTTCTAGCTGCAGGCGGCTTCGGCCAAAGAAAAGGGGCGGCTCCTGCGAGCCGCCCCTTTTTGTTTTGCCCGCCCGCCGGGGGGCAGGAATGCAGGCCGGATCACATGCCCCGCGCGATCACCATCTTCATCACCTCGTTGGAACCGCCGAAGATGCGGGTGATGCGGCTGTCGCGGTACATCCGCGCGATCGGATAGTCGTTGATGTAACCGGCTCCGCCATGGAACTGTAGGCACTTGTCGACCACTTCGCCTTGCAGCTCGGTCAGCCAGTACTTGGCCATGCAGGCAGTGGCGACGTCGAGCTCGCCCTTCAAATGGCGGGCGATGCAGTCGTTGACGAAGACGCGCGCGGCGGTGCTGCGGGCCTTGAGGTCGGCCATCACGAACTGGGTGTTCTGGAAGTCCCAGATGGTCTGGCCGAAGGCCTTGCGGCTCTTGACGTAGTCCATCGTCGTCTCGAGCGCCTTCTCGATCGCGTTCATTGCGCCCACGGCGATGATCAGGCGTTCCTGCGGCAGCTCGCCCATCAACTGGTAGAAGCCCTTGCCTTCGACTCCGCCAAGCACGTTTTCGGCCGGCACGAAGACATTGTCGAAGAACAGTTCCGAAGTGTCCGCTGCATCGAGCCCGATCTTGTCGAGCTTGCGCCCGCGCTTGAAGCCTTCGGCGCCTTCGGTCTCCAGCAGCATCAGCGAGATGCCCTTGGCCCGCGCGTTTGGATCGGTCTTGGCGACGACGATGATGAAGTCGGCGATCTGGCCGCTGGAGATATAGGTCTTCGAGCCGCTGATGCGATAGCCGTTACCGTCCTTCACCGCGGTGGTGGTGATCGACTGCAAGTCGGAGCCGACGCCTGGCTCGGTCATGGCGATCGCGCTGACGAGATCGCCGCTGACCAGGCGGGGCAGATATTTCTGCTTCTGCTCCTCGGTGCCATGGCGCACCAGATAGGGCAGGATCACGGTGTTGTGGAGCGAGGCGGCAAAGCCGTCCACCCCGTGCTTGGACTGCTGGTCGATCACCACCAGATCATGCCGGAAATCGCCGCCGTGGCCGCCGTATTCGGTCGGGACCGAAACGCCAAGCAGGCCTGCCGCTCCGGCCTCGCGCCAGAACTCCCGCTCGACCTGACCTTCCTCGCGCCACTTCTCGACCCGCTTCTGCGGGGCGTGCTGCTGGTAGAACTTGCCGACCGCGTCGGCGAAAATGGCGATTTCCTCGTCTTGCATGAAGGCGGGCGGCGGCACGTTGAGGATGGACATTGCTCTCTCCTTGTGATCCCATGATGGCGGCGCGCATCGCTTGCGCCCCGTCCCCTAAGGCTTACTTCCCGGTCCAGTTGGGCTTGCGCTTTTCGGCAAAAGCCGCGGCGCCTTCGCGCGCATCGGCCGAGGTAAACACCGGCGCGATCAGCTCGGCCTGCCTGGCGTAGCGTTCGTTCATCGCCCAGCCGCGCGATTCCTTGATGATCTGCTTCGACACCCGCACCGCCAAAGGCCCGTTGGCCGCGATCCGCGCCGCCAGCGCCTTGGCGGCATCGAGCGCGCTGCCTTCGGTGACTTCGTTGATCAGGCCGAGGCTGTAGGCCCGCGCGGCGTCGATGAAGTCCCCGGTCAGTGCCAGTTCCATCGCCACGCGCTGGGGAATCTGGTCAGGTAGCATCATCACCCCGCCCGCCGCCGCCACCAGGCCGCGCTTGACTTCGGGAATGCCGAACTTCGCGCCCGCGTTGGCGACCACCAGATCGCAGGCGATCATCAGCTCGAGCCCGCCGGCCAGCGCATAGCCTTCCACCGCAGCGATCAGCGGCTTCTTGGGCGGAGCTTCGACCACGCCGCCAAAGCCCCGGCCTTCCACCGTCGGCCGCTCGCCGCGCAGGAAGCCCTTGAGGTCCATGCCCGAGCAGAAGGTGCCGCCTGCACCGGTGAGGATGCCGACGCGCAAGGTCTCATCGGCGTCGAGCCGGTCCATCGCCGCGGCAATCCCTTCTGCTGCCGCGCGGGTCATGGCGTTTTTGGCATCGGGCCGGTTGATGGTGACGATGAGGACGCCGTCCTCGACTTCGGTCAGCACTTCAGGGGCAGCGGTATCGCTCACGAATCTCTCTCCTATCGATTTTGCCATTGCAATTTGAAACGCAATTCTTGTGCGAGTGGTGCAGTGGGTTTACGGACGCGTCAACCGCATTTTCGCTACCTGGGAGAGGTACACCATGGCTGAAGCTTACATCATCGACGCCGTCCGCACCCCGCGTGGGATCGGCAAGCAGGGCAAGGGCGCGCTTGCCGCGTGCCATCCGCAGCATCTCGCCGCGACCGTGCTGAAGGCGATTGCCGAGCGCAACAAGCTCGACACCGCCACGGTCGACGACGTGATCTGGTCGGTCTCGACCCAAGACGGATTGCAGGGCGGGGACATGGGCCGCATGGCCGCGCTCGATGCGGGCTATGACATCACCTCGTCGGGCACTACGATCGATCGCTTCTGCGGCGGCGGAATCACCAGCGTCGCGCTCGCCGCGGCGCAGGTGATGAGCGGCATGGAAGACTGCATCGTGGCCGGCGGCACCGAGATGATGAGCCTCACCGCCGCGATGAGCCAGGAAAAGATGCGCGCGGGCATCAAGCCGCCGATGATGGGCAGCTACAACGAGCGCCTGCAGAAGGTGCACCCGCAGTCGCACCAGGGTATCTGCGGCGATGCCATCGCCAGCATGGAAGGCTTCACCCGCGAGCAGCTCGACGAGGTCGGCTACCGCTCGCAGCAGCGCGCCGCCGAGGCGATTGCCGAGGGCCGCTTTGCCAGGTCGATCGTCCCGGTGGTGGCGGATGACGGCACGGTGCTGCTCGACCGCGACGAATATCCCCGCCCGCAGACGACGATGGAAGACCTCGCCAAGCTCGAACCCGCCTTCCCCAAGATCGCCGACGTGCCACTCGACGAGAAGGGCACCACCTTCCGCAAGTTGATCAACCAGAAGTATCCCGATCTCGAGATCAAGCATTTCCATCACGCGGGCAATTCCTCGGGCGTGGTGGATGGCGCTGCGGCGGTGCTGGTCACCTCCAAGGGCTATGCGCAAAGGCACGGATTGAAGCCCCGCGCCCGGATCGTCGCCACCGCCAACATGGGCGATGATCCGACGCTGATGCTCAACGCGCCGGTGCCCGCCGCCAAGAAGGTGCTGGCCAAGGCCGGCCTGTCGAAGGACGATATCGACCTCTACGAGATCAACGAGGCCTTCGCCGTGGTCGCCGCCAAGTTCGTGCGCGATCTCGAACTCGACTGGGACAAGGTGAATGTCAATGGCGGCTCGATTGCGCTCGGCCACCCGATCGGCGCGACCGGTGCGATCCTGATCGGCACCATCGTCGACGAGCTTGAGCGGCGCGGCGGGCGTTACGGTCTTGTCACCATGTGCGCGGCGGGCGGCATGGCCCCGGCGATCATCGTTGAGCGGGTGGATGATTTCGTTGACTGAGGTGCCTGACAACACCCCCGTCATCATCGGCGTGGGGCAATATTCGGAGAGGGTGGGCGAGCCGGGCTACGAAGCCCTCTCCTACATGGACCTGGCCGGACGGGCGCTGGGGGCGGCGATTGCCGATAGCGGCGCGGCCGGGTCGGTCGCGCAGGCCATCGACACCCTCGCCGCGATCCGCGCCTTCGAGATGTCGCGGCCCGACAGGAAGCCGCCTTTCGGGGCTGCGGACAATGTGCCGCGGGCGATCGCCAAGCGGGTGGGGGCGAACCCGGCCCGCGCGATCCTGACCACCACCGGCGGGCAGACCAACCAGCAGCTGGTGGGCGAATTTGCACAGACTATCGCGGCGGGCGACAGCCGCTGCGCGGTGATCGTCGGTTCCGAGGCGATCTCGACCGTGCTTGCGCTTACCGCCAAGGGCGAGATCCCCGACTGGTCGGAAGAAATCGGCGGTGATTTCGAGGATCAGGGCTTCGGGGTCGAGGAACTGCTGGAGCCGGCGCTGTTCATGCACGGCGCAAGCGGGGCGATCCCGCTTTATGCGCTGGCGGAGAACGCGCGGCGGCACAAGCTGGGCATGGGATTGGAGCAATACCGGCTGGAGATTGGCCGGTTGTTTGCTCCGTTCACCAAGGTGGCGGCGGCCAACCCGCATTCCGCCGCGCCGGTCGAGCGAACGGCACAGGAGCTCGCCACCATCACCGACCGCAACCGCATCGTCGCCGAACCCTATCCGCGCATGACCGTGGCGCGCGATCAGGTGAACCAGGCGGCGGCGATCATCCTCGCTTCGGCCGGGCTGGCGCGCGAACTCGGCGTGCCGCAAGACAAGTGGGTGCACATCCACGCCGTCACCGCCGCGACCGAAATCAAGCTGTCGCAGCGGCCCGATCTGGCGGCCAATCCCGCTTCGCTCGCGAGCGTCGATGCGGCGCTGGCGCGGGCGGGCAAGTCGATCGGCGAGATGCGCTATCTCGACTTCTATTCGTGCTTTGCGATTCCCGTGTTCAACCAGTGCGACCATTTCGGCCTGGCGTTTGACGACCCGCGCGGATTGACGCTGACCGGTGGCCTGCCTTTCTTCGGCGGGGCGGGGAACAACTACTCGGCCCACGCCATTGCCGAGGCCGTGCAGCGGGTGCGGGGGGATCGCGGCAGTTTCGCGCTGGTGGGCGCGAATGGCGGCTGGATGAGCAAATATGCCACCGGCATCTACTCGACCGAACCGGCAGACTGGTCCGCGAATGATCGCTTTGCCGTGCTCCCCAAGGCGACCGACAAGGTGCCGCTGGCCGAGGGCCTGGTGGAGAGCGCGGTGGTCGAAACCTACACTATCAACCGCGGCCCGAAGGGCGCCGAGGCGATCTTCATCGGGCGCAGCGATGCGGGCGCGCGGGTGGTGGGCAATGCCGACCTGGCGGATGCCGCCACCGCTGCGGCCTTCGAAAGCGGCGAGCCTTTCGGCCAGCGCCTCAGCCTGACGCAGGACGAGCGCGGGCGGACCATCGGGCGGGTTATCGCCTAGTCCCGCCCAGGAAGTCGAGCGCGTCGAAGCCCTCGGGCGCAGGCACTTCCACGATGGGATCATCCCTGTCGTCGAACTCGGTGCGCAGCGCCCGGCTCATGATCGCGTGCATGTGATAGAGGCAGGTGATGTAGGTCAGCTCGAGCACTTCCTCGTCGCTGAAGGCCGCTTTCACTTCTGCAAACAGCGCGTCGGGCACGCGCCCGCCGTGGCACACCAGCCGATCGGCATAGGCCAGCACCAGCCGCTCCTTTGCGTCGAACACATCCGAGGTCTGCCACACCGGCAGGGCTTCGATCTTTGCCTCGCTGACCCCCAGCCCGCGCAAGCTCTTGCAGTGCTGCGAGAAGACGAATTGCGACCCGGTCGCCCAGCCTGCCCAGGTCTGACCCAGTTCGCGCAGCACCGGATCAAGCTTGCGGGCAGGCGAACGGTAATAGGCAAAGCCCTGAGCGGTGTGGCGCAGCGTGTCGGGGGAGTTGGCGAACACCGTCCACCAGTCGCCCGGCGTGCCGGTGGCGGTGCCGGGTTCGGCCACCGGATCGCGGCTCCCGAACAGCAGCCGGTAGAGCGGCAGGGCAACCTTCTCGTCCGCCTCGGCCAAAGGAACTTGCCTGAGGCGGGGCATCAGGCGTCCTCCGCCACCGTCGCGGGCGCGTGACGCACATCCTGCGGCCCGAAACTGCGGGTTGTGGCCGCAAATTCGAGCATGATTCCGTTGGGATCGGTGAAATAGACCGAGCGCACGAACACCCCCTCATGCGTCTCTTTCGCATAACCCGAGGGGCTGTCGTCATGGTTGAACACCATGTGGGTGTGCGGAACCCCGGCTTCCTCCAGCCGTTCCAGCGCCGCTTCCAACTCGGCCTCGTCCATGTGGAAGGCCAGATGGTTCATCGAGCCGACCGCGGTTTTGGCATCGAAGGGGAAGTTCCTGACCGAGGCAATGCCCGGGGCCGCAGGCGGTGCGTCCTTCCACCAGAAGAACGCCACCGCATTGCCCCCGCCGCAATCGAAGAAGAAGTGCTGGCCGCCATCGGGCAACTCCACCGTCTTGAACAGCGGCATGTGCAGCACCTCGGTGTAGAATCGGGTGGTCTGCGCCATGTCACGGCACACCAGCGCAACGTGGTTGATACCCTTGGTTTTGATCATCGTCGCTTTCCTCCGGCCCCCAGACTGCCCGCTTCGCGCGCGGCTGGCAATTGCTTGCAAGAATCGGTCGTTTCGGATAGATGGTTTCAACTGAAACTATCTCGCTGGCGAAGGGATCATCACCATGAACGTCCAGAGCAAAGACCTGTTCGACAATCCGGCAGGTCTCGACGGGTTCGAATTCGTCGAATTCTGCGCGCCCGAGAAGGGCGTGCTCGAACCCGTGTTCGAAGCGATGGGCTTCACCCTTGTGGCCCGGCACCGCTCCAAGGACGTGCACCTGTGGCGGCAGGGCGGGATCAACCTCATTGCCAATTACGAGCCGCGCTCGCCCGCCTGGTATTTCGCGCGCGAGCACGGCCCGTCGGCCTGCGGCATGGCGTTCCGGGTGCGGGACGCGGCCAAGGCCTATGACCATCTGATGGCCAAGGGCGCGGAGCCGGTTGCCGTCCAGACCGGGGTGATGGAGCTGCGCATCCCCGCGATCCGCGGCATCGGCGGAGCGATCCTCTATCTGGTCGATCGCTACGAGGGCGCTGCAGGCGGCAACGGCCTGACCATCTACGATATCGATTTCGAATACCTCCCCGGCGTGGAGCGGCATCCGGTGGGCGCGGGCTTCCACACCATCGATCACCTTACCCACAACGTCTATGGCGGGCGGATGAAATACTGGGCCGACTATTACGAAACCCTGTTCAACTTCCGCGAGATTCGCTTCTTCGACATCAAGGGCGAATATACTGGCCTCACCAGCAAGGCCTTGACTGCGCCCGATGGCAAGATCCGCATTCCCCTGAACGAGGAGGGTGAGGGCGGCAAGGGCCAGATCGAGGAGTTCCTGCGAGCCTTCAACGGCGAGGGGATCCAGCACATCGCGCTGATCTGCGATGATCTGGTGGCCTGCTGGGACCGCCTGCAAAAGCGCGGCGTTCCCTTCATGACCGCGCCGCCCGCAACCTATTACGAGATGCTGGACGAGCGCCTGCCGGGCCATGGCGAGGATGTCGAGGCGCTCAAGATGCGCGGCATCCTGCTCGATGGCACCACCGAAGGCGGCCAGCCCCGCCTGCTGCTCCAGATCTTCGCCCAGGCGCAGATCGGGCCGGTGTTCTTCGAGTTCATCCAGCGCAAGGGCGACGAAGGCTTCGGCGAGGGCAACTTCAAGGCGCTGTTCGAGAGCATGGAGCGCGACCAGATCATCCGCGGCGTGCTCCAGGTCGAGGAACCGGCCGCATGACCCACCCCGTCACCCTTTCCGGCATCCACCACGTCGCCTATCGCTGCAAGGACGCGAAAGAAACGGTGGAATGGTACGCCCGCGTGCTCGGCATGACTTACACCACCGCCTTTGCCGAGGACCATGTGCCCTCGACCGGCGCGTATGATCCCTACATGCACGTCTTTCTCGATGCCGGGAACGGCAATGTCCTCGCCTTCTTCGAGCTGCCGGGCCAGCCGGAGATGGGCAAGGACCCGAACACCCCCGCATGGGTGCAGCACCTCGCGCTGAAGGTGCCTTCGGAGGAGGCGCTGCTGGCGGCCAAGGCGCATATCGAGGCGCAAGGGATCGACGTGCTCGGGCCGACGCATCATGGCATCTTCAAGTCGATCTACTTCTTCGATCCCAACGGCCACCGGGTCGAACTTGCCGCCGATATCGGCACGGCCGAGCAATATGAAGAACTCGCCCGCGTCGCGCCGCTGATGCTGGAGGAATGGAGCCAGACCAAGAAAGCCCCGCGCCATGCTGACTGGCTCCACGAGATTGCAAGGGCGCAGCACGCGGCCAAAGGGTGATCCGTTTTTCTTGATTCAGCGCAAGGCGTGATTGCGCCCGCTCCCCCATCTTGAGCCAGATCAGGAGGGGGGATTGGCCCATGCGCATTCTGTTCGTTCATCCCAACTATCGTTCCGGCGGGGCCGAGATTGCCGGAACCTGGCCCCCGCATGGGTCGCCTATCTCGCCGGCCCGCTCAAGCGCGCTGGCTTCACCGACATCACCTTCATCGACGCCATGACCGAGGGGCTGTCGGACGATGATCTGGCCGGGCGGATGCGCGCTCCAGCCCGACGTGGTCGGCACCACCGCGATCACCCCCTCGATCTACGCCGCCGAGCGGGCGCTGGAGATCGCCGCGCTCCACGTGCCGCGGGCGGTGCGGGTGCTGGGCGGGATCCATGCGACCTTCATGTATGCGCAGGTGCTCGCCGAGGCCCCGCATATCGACGTGATCGTGCGCGGCGAGGGCGAGGAAATCGCGGTTGAGCTATTCACCGCCATCGAGCAGGGCCGCTGGCCCGCCGATGCGCGCACCATCAAGGGCCTCGCCTTCAGGGAAGGTGAAAACGTGATCGCCACCCAGGCGGCCGAGACGATCAAGGACATGGCCGCGATCAAGCCCCATTGGGACGTGCTCGACTGGAAGCAGTTCACCTATATTCCGCTCGGCACCCGGGTCGCCATTCCCAACCTCGCGCGCGGCTGCCCCTTCACCTGTTCCTTCTGCACGCAATGGAAGTTCTGGCGCGATTACCGCGTGCGCGATCCCAGGGACGTGGTCGATGAAATTCAGGCACTCCGGCTGCATCGCTGGCTGTCCTTGCGCGAGCCGATGGGGTGCTATGCCATCGCCGAGGAAGCCGGCGCACGCACTGCGGACTACATCATTGCCAAGCGCATCCCCCCGGCGGTCGTCTGGCTGCTGCGGCACCTGCCCGCGCTGCTCGCCGCGCCGGTGCTGATGGCGGCGATCCGCAAGCACGCCTGGACCTTCGCGGGTGCAGGCGTTTTCGTGCCGCGCGAGGCGTGGGGCTTCACCACCGATCGCAGCGCGGCCGAGGACATCATCCCGCTGCCCGATAGCCTGTTTCACTGGTATGCGGCGGTGTTCACCCGGCTCTATCGCCGTCTGGTCGCGGGCGACTGCACCTGCCGGATGATCGACCGGGCCGAAGGCCTGCGCCAGCAGCTCGCCTACCAGATCGCTCGTGGCAACTAGCGCCCGCGCCGGCTCTTGCGCTCGGCCTCGCGCTTCTGCCTGATCACCTCGTTGGCGTCGATCACCTCGGCGCGGGACTTCATCCACCAGATGCCGCCCACCGTCCAGACCAGCAAGCCCACGAGGAACACCGCGTCGGGCGCCCCGAAGGTGCTGTCCGCCGGGCGGGCGCTGTCGAACGCCGCGAAGCCGACGGTCATGGCCGCGAACAGCGCCATCCACACACCCATCTGCATCCAGCCCGAAGCATTGCGCGGGGTGATATTGTGGATGAACCAGTTACGACGGAACATGAGGAAGGGCTTGTCGCCATCACGCATCATCGCCTCCTTTGCCTGTGGTGCCCGGCGGACGGCCGCGGCGGGGCGTGGTGCTGCGGGCGACCTTCACGCCGCGCCGCGCCAGCGCCTCGCGCAACAGCACCTCGATCTCGGCGTTCACGCTGCGCAGCTCGGCATCGGCGAGCCGCTGGACCGCATCGTGCAGCGCCGGATCGAGACGCAGAGGAAAGGGTTTCCTGGCCGACATCGCGGGATCGTCAGTAGAGCGACCCCGTGTTGACCACCGGCTGGGTCTCGCGCTCGCCGCACAGCACGACCATCAGGTTCGACACCATCGTCGCGCGGCGCTCGTCGTCGAGGTGGACGACGTCTTTCTCGCTGAGCTGGTGGAGCGCCATCTCGACCATCGACACGGCGCCCTCGACCAGCTTCTTGCGCGCCGCAATCACGGCTTCGGCCTGCTGGCGGCGCAGCATCGCACCGGCGATCTCGGGGGCATAGGCGAGGTGCGTAAGGCCGCATTCGTCGACCGTGATTCCCGCTACCGACAGCCGCTCGATCAGCGCCAGGCGCAGTTCGGCGCTGATCTCGTCGTGATTGCCGCGCAGGGTGACTTCGAGATGCTCGATGTCGTCATAGGGATAGCGCGAGCCGATCGAACGCACCGCGGCCTCGATCTGGGCGGTGACGAATTCGCGGTAATCATCGACGTCGAACAGCGCCTGCGCGGTATCGGTGACGCGCCACACCACCTGGGCAGCCATTTCAATCGGGTTGCCGCGCGCGTCGTTGACCTTGATCGTCTGCGAAATCACATTGTTGGCGCGCACCGAGATCTTGGTCTTGCCTAGCCACGGCAGCACCCAGCGCAGCCCCTCATTGCGGTCGGTGCCCTTGTAGGCGCCGAACAGCTGGATCGCCGCGGCTTCGTTGGGGTTGATCATGTAGAAGCCGGTAAGGATGAGCAGGCCGACAACGCCGGTCAGGCCCGCGCCGATCACCTGCAGGACGTCAGCCTTCTCCGGCGCGATCGCGCTGATGAACAGCCACCCGGCCAGGCCGACCAGCGCAAGACTGACCACCAGCATCACATAGCCGCTCTGGGTGTTGGCCGGGACTTCGCGGCTACGATTGAGGGCAGGGGTATCAGCATGGGACATGACGATTCTCCGAAAACGATATAATTATGATATCATAATTATACCGGTGAAGGAGCGCGTCAAGCGAATTCGGGAAGCTCTTCTGTGCGCGGCGTGCGGCGCCGGTGCCAGCGGGTGCGGGCCTCGATCAGCGCGCGCAGGCCCCGGCGCCGGGCGCTGCCCCCAATCGCCACCGCAAAGCAGCCGAGTGTGCGCGCTTGCGGCCACAGCGCGTCAGTCGGGCTGCCTGCCGGGGCACAGGTGTCGAACAGCAGCTCTGCTTCGCCTTTGCTCAGCCGCGCGACCTGCCGCATCAGCAGCCGCCCCGGCGCGAATTTCCGCCACGCTTCGTCATAGGTCATCTTGAAGCCGAAGCCATGTCCGTGGGCGACGAACCAGCTTGACATGGCGACGATCCGGTCGCCCGCGCGCAGGCTGGCGAGGCGCGCCGCACCGATTCGGTGGCCGTGGCGGATCGCCTCGCGGAACAGCGCGGTGTTTCCCGGCGCGCAGGCCAGCGCGCTGCGTGCCCGGCCCTTCCAGCCCGCCCGTTCGAGCGCGAGGAAGGCGGCGATCCATGCCTCGCAGTCCTCGCCGGGGGAGTGCATCACGGTGCTGACCGGGCCGAGCGCCTGCCCCAGCCGGCGCTCCAATCCGTCGAGCCGCTGGTCGAGCCGGTGCAGTCCGCGCGGGTCGACCAGCCGCTGCCGACCCGACAGGCGAGCGGGGCGCACGAAGCGGGCAAGCGTCTCGATCATCCGCCCCTGTTCGGCGCATAGGCTGACCAGCGCCAGCGTCGCCGGATCGTCCAGCGGCAGATCCTTGCAGCACAGCGCCAGCGCCAGCCCCGGGCGGCGGTCAAGCCGCGCCAGCAGGCCGGTCCAGAAGGCCTTCTCCGCGCCCGGCAACACCAGCGGAGTGGCGAGGAACTGGTTGCTCGCGCGCCAGCTGTGGAGGCTGGGCAGCGGGCAACGCCCGACCTTCGGCTCGAACACCAGCGGCAAGGCGCCGAGCCACTCGCCCGAGGCCTGTCGCACCACCGCTAAGCGCAGCGTGGCCGCCTCACCGCAATGGCGCAGGGCCGGCTCCATGAACCAGTCCTGCGCGAAGATATTGCCCGGTGCGGCGCGCGCGCTGAGCCGCGCCCAGCGGGCGCGCTCGGCCGCTGGCAGTGCGGCCGGATGGAGGAAATCGACCGTCAGCGCAGTCCCGCCCCGATCGGGATGCAGCCAGCTTGTCGGGTTCGGGGCCGCGACAAAGGCGGTGTCGGGCTGCTTCGTCATAGCACACCGATCCGCTGCCCGAGGCGGCGCACCGCCGCCCGCAGCCAGGGCGCACCCGTCGCGGCCGCCGGATCATGCGCGGGCAGTCCCCAGCGCCGCAGCACCGGATTGAGCGCCAGCGCATCGGCCTCGGCGCGGCTGGCGCGGCTCTGCCAGGTGACCGACAGCGACACCGAAGGCGCATCGCCCGCCAGCACGCGGTGTGGCGCCGCGAAAGGCACGAATAGCGCATCGCCGGGCGTCAGCTGGTGCTGCTGCTCGGCCTGCGCGAAGTCGGGCTGCCAGGCCAGCATGTTCTCGCCGGCCAGATGGTAGGCCTCGCGCTGCCCCAGGTCGAGAAAGGGTGGCACCGGCGGGCAGGTGGCGAAGAGCTTGGTCCCGGCGATCTGGAACAGGATGTTGTATTCGGCATCGAAGTGGAACGGGGTGTGGGTGCCAGGGGCGGAGACGAAGACGAAGCCCTTGATGTCGCGCACCGGCCCGGTCGCCGGGACGATTACCGGGGCGAGTTCGGCCAGCAGGCGCTCAATCAGCGCGCTATAGTCCGACAGCTGCTCGATCCCGCGCAGCATGATCCACGCCGCGGCGTCGCCACCCTCGGCAATCGCGGCGGCCGGGTCGCGGCCGTCAGCGCGGTGGCGGAAGCCCGCGCCATCGGTGGCATTGTGCACCCGCCGTTCGACCTTTCCCGACGGCAGATCGCGCGCCGCCGCCGCCAGCGCGGCATGGCCGAGCAGCGGTTCGGCAGCGAGATGGTGCCGGATCATTGCCGCACGATGGGGGTAACTGTCCGCCAGAAGCGACAGCGATGCGGGATCGACGAGCGACATTTCGGCGGCCCTGATGCGTAAAATTAGATACTAGTATCAGGACTTTAATCAGGAACTGGTGAAAGCCCCGTTAACGCTTTCGGGCAGGTGACGGGCCGAATGCAGGCGCGAAGAAGGCCCCCGGTATCGCTACCGGAGGCCCTCTGTCAGTCGCTCACGCCTCGCCAAAAGGCTCAGTGATACTTGGCGTAAGTGAGGTCGAAGCGGTCGGCGTTCATCACCTTGTTCCAGGCCGAAATGAAGTCGCGCACGAACTTCTCCTCGTTCCCGGCTTCGGCATAGACCTCGGCCTGAGCGCGCAGCATCGAGTTCGAGCCGAACACGAGGTCGACGCGGGTGGCGCGATACTTCTCCGCTCCGGTCTTGCGGCAGGTGCCGACATATTCCTCATCGCCCGAGCCTTCGACCGGGGTCCACTTGGTGTTCATGTCGAGCAGGTTGCGGAAGAAATCCGGGGTGAGCGTGCCGACCCGATCGGTGAAAACCCCGTGCTTGCGGTTGCCGCTGACCGCGCCCAGCGCCCGCATCCCGCCGACCAGCACGGTCATTTCCGGGATCGAGAGGCCGAGGAGGTGCGCCTTGTCGATCAGCAGTTCCTCGGTGCGGACGACCGACTTGGTCTTGAGGTAGTTGCGGAAGCCGTCGGCGAAGGGTTCGAGCGGTTCGAAGCTCGCCGCATCGGTGTGCGCTTCGGTCGCATCGCCGCGCCCTCCGGTAAAGGGCACGGTAACGTCGAAACCCGCATCCCTGGCCGCCTTCTCGACCGCTGCGCTTCCCGCCAGCACGATCGCATCGGCCATCGAGAGGTTGCCGCGGTGCGCGTCGATCACGCCCAGCACCTTGGCGAGCTCGTCGGGATCATTCGCTGCCCAGTCGCGTTGCGGGGCCAGCCGCACCCGCGCGCCGTTGGCGCCGCCGCGATGGTCCGAATTGCGGTAGGTCGAGGCCGAGGCCCAGGCCGCCTTGACCAGTTCCGAGATGGTGAGGCCCGAACCGAGGATCGCATGCTTGAACGCGGTGACATCGGCATCCGAAGGCATGGTGCCCGCTGGCACGGGATCCTGCCAGATCAGGTCTTCGGCCGGGACTTCCGGGCCGAGGTAGCGGATCTTCGGCCCCATGTCCCGATGGCACAGCTTGAACCACGCGCGCGCAAAGGCATCGTCGAGCGCCTTGGGATCAGCGAGGAAACGCTCGGAGATCTTGCGATATTCCGGATCCAGCTTCAGCGCCATGTCGGCGGTGGTCATGATCGTCGGCACGCGCTTGTTCGGATCGCGCGCATCGGGGGCAAGGTCTTCCGGTTCGGGGTTGATCGGCGTCCATTGCCACGCGCCCGCCGGCGACTTCACCAGTTCATAGTCATACTTGAACAACAGGCGGAAGTAGTCGTGGCTCCAGCTCGTCGGGTTGTTCGACCAGCTGCCCTCGATCCCCGAGGTGGTGATGTTGCCGGCCGCAATCTCGTTCTCGTCGACCAGCCAGCCGAAGCCCTGCAGGTGCAGGTCGCCGCTTTCGGGCGGGCCGCAGAAGGTGGCCGACGGGGCAGCCCCATGGGCCTTGCCGAAGGCATGGCCACCGGCGGTGAGCGCGACGGTTTCCTCGTCGTTCATCGCCATGCGGGCGAAGGTTTCGCGCATGTCGCGGGCCATGCCCTCGGCGTCATGCGGGTCGCCGCCAGGGCCTTCGGGGTTGACGTAGATCAGCCCCATCTGGATCGCGGCGAGCGGGTTTTCGAGGTCCGCGCCGTCCTTGGGGCGGATGCGGGTGGCGACGCCTTCGTTGACCCACTGCTCTTCGGTTCCCCAATAGACGCTCTCCGGCTCAAACACGTCCGCGCGCCCGCCGCCGAAGCCGAAGACGGGTCCGCCCATGCTCTCGATCGCGACATTGCCGGCGAGGATGAACAGATCGGCCCAGCTGATGTTCTTGCCGTATTTCTGCTTGATCGGCCACAGCAGCCGGCGGGCCTTGTCGAGGTTGCCGTTGTCGGGCCACGAATTGAGCGGCGCAAAGCGCTGCTGACCCGAATTGGCCCCGCCGCGCCCGTCACCGGTGCGATAGGTGCCCGCCGCGTGCCAGGCCATGCGGATGAAGAAGGGGCCGTAATGGCCATAATCGGCTGGCCACCAGGGCTGGCTGTCGGTCATCAGTGCCTTGAGATCGGCCTTCAGCGCCTTGTAGTCGAGCGCGTTGAAGGCCTCGGCATAGTCGAAGTCCTCGCCATAGGGGTTCGCGCTGCGGCCGCCTTCGGTCAGGATGTCGAGCTGCAGCGCCTCGGGCCACCAGTCGCGGTTGGTGCGGCCCAGCAGGCTGCGCGTTTCCACGCTGCCGTGGAACGGGCAGCCGCCGCTCAAGTCTCCGGTCTTGGCATCCATGTCTCTCTCCTCTTGTGCATTGTCCATTGAGACTCGCCCCCGTCAGAGGCAGGTCTATGCGAGGAAGATGACGCTTTCAGGATGGCGCGTCCAATCGATTAATGCGCGGTGATTGATTGAGAGAGACGATTATTGGTTGGGTGACGCAGAGGGTGGGCGCGTGCGGCTGTCAGGCTGCCTGAGCGATGTCCTCGACCGGCTCGTTGCGGATCAGGAAGTCGAACGCCCCCAGCCCTGCCTTCGCGCCTTCGCCCATTGCGACGACGATCTGCTTGTGCGGCACGGTGGTGCAATCGCCCGCGGCATAGATGCCGGGGATGCTGGTTGCGCCGTGCCCGTCGATCACGATCTCGCCGAACTTCGACAGTTCAAGGCCGGTCTCGCGCAGCCATTCGGTGTTGGGGACAAGGCCGATCTGCACGAACACGCCTTCCAGCGCGATGCGGCGTTCGTCCCCGCTGGCGCGGTCCTTGAGCACGAGGCCCGTCACCTTGCCGTTTTCGCCGAGGATCTCGGTGGTCTGGCCATTGGTGATGATCTCGACATTGGGCATCGAGCGCAGCTTGCGCTGGAGCACCTCGTCGGCGCGCAGCCTGGTGTCGAACTCGATCAGCGTCACGTGGCTGACGATCCCGGCCAGGTCGATCGCCGCCTCGACGCCGGAGTTGCCGCCGCCGATCACCGCGATGCGCTTGCCCTTGAACAGCGGGCCATCGCAGTGCGGGCAATAGGCCACGCCCTTGTTGCGATACTCGGCCTCGCCCGGCACGCCGAGATTGCGCCAGCGCGCGCCGGTGGAAAGGATCAGCGAACGTGCGCGCAGGGTTGCGCCGTTGGCCATCTTCACCTCGTGATAGCCGCCGCCATCCCTGGCGGGCTTGAGTTCGACCGCGCGGGCAAGGTCCATCAGGTCGATTTCGTATTCGCCCACGTGCCGCCTGAGGCTCTCGGTGAGCTTCGGGCCTTCGGTGTAGGGGGTGCCGGGGAGGTTCTCGATCCCGAGCGTGTCCATCAGCTGCCCGCCGAAGCGCTCTGCCGCGATACCGGTGCGAAAGCCCTTGCGCGCGGTATAGACCGCCGCGGCCGCGCCCGCCGGGCCGCCGCCGATCACCAGCACCTCGAACGGGGCCTTCTGGCTGAGCTTTTCGGCCTGCTTTGCATCAGCGTTCTTGTCGAGCTTCGCCAGAATCTCGGCCAGCTCCATCTTGCCGTTGTAAAACGGCTCGCCGTTGAGGAAGGTCGCCGGCACGGCCATGATCTCGCGGCGCTCGACTTCCTCCTGGAAGGTGCCGCCTTCGATCAGGGTCGCGGTGATGCGCGGGTTTTCGAGCGCCATCAGGGTCAGCGCTTGCACCACGTCGGGGCAGTTGTGGCACGAAAGCGAGAAGAACATCTCGAAGTGATAATCGCCCTCGAGTGCACGCACCTGCTCGATCAGGTCGGCATCGACCTTGGGCGGGTGGCCGCCAGCCCACAGCAGCGCGAGCACCAGCGAAGTGAATTCGTGGCCCATTGGCAGGCCGGCAAAGCGCACCCACTTTTCCGGATCGCGCGCGCGGCGGATGACAAAGCTGGGCTTTCTCGCATCTGTGCCGTCGAAGCGGGCGGTGACGAGATCATGCAGCGCAGCGATCTGTTCGAGAAGCTGGCGGGTCTGGCGCGCCTTCTCGCTGTCGTCGAGGCTGGCGACCAGTTCCACGCCTTCGCGCAGATTGCCGAGATAGGTCTTGAGCTGGGCCTGCAGGGCAGCGTCGAGCATGGGTGTCCTCCGGGCGCGGATGAGCGCGCGAGAATGGGATTATCCTGATGCGGGCAACACGGGACCGGACAGCCTTGCCCAATAGGGGGGAGGGGCGGGCATCCGGTCCCGGCTACGACCCGAGGGATAAAAGAGCCTCGGGATTTTACGACCGGCGCGGGGCCGAGGGGGGGGGAGGGAGAAGCCCCGGCCGGTCGGTTCGGTAAGGTCAGACCTCAGATCTTGCCGACCAGATCGAGCGAGGGAACCAGGGTGTCAGCCCCTTCTTCCCACGCCGCCGGGCAGACCTGACCCGGGTTGGCGCGTACGTACTGTGCAGCCTTGATCTTGCGGGTCAGTTCGTTGGCATTGCGGCCCACGCCTTCGCAGGTGATCTCCATGATCTGGATCACGCCGTCCGGATCGACCACGAAGGTCGCGCGGTCGGCAAGCCCGGAGCCTTCACGCAGGACGCCGAAATTGTTCGACAGCACATGGTTCTGGTCGCCCAGGAACGGGAAGGTCAGCTTGCCGATCTTGTCCGACGTGTCGGCCCAGGCCTTGTGGCTGAAGTGCGTGTCGGTCGAGACGGCATAGACTTCAACGCCCATCGCCTGGAGGGTCGCGTACTTTTCGCCCATGTCCTCAAGCTCGGTCGGGCACACGAAGGTGAAGTCGGCCGGGTAGAAGAAGAACACCGACCACTTGCCCGCGAGATCGGCCTCGGTGACGGTGAAGAAGTCCTTGCCCTTCTGGTAGGCGGTGGCGGTGAACGGCTTGATGGTCGAACCGATGATACCCATGGAAGTTTGTCCTTTGGTTGGGTTGAGAGGATGGTGAAAAACCGACGCCGCTGAAATAGGGATTATTGCGCTGCACAAAAGATGATTGTTGCGATTGCTAAAATCGCTTTTTTCAATGATGGGCGCGGGAACCAATCGGATTTGACGATGTTTTGCCGCAATCCGCCAAATGCACCTGCGACGTGACGGCAAGGCGGAAGTAACTCTTGCCTCAACGCCGCCCGTCCGCGACGCGCCCGGCTTACCCAATGTGCGTGCGTTTTCCTCGCGCTAGGGCTTTCCTATCTGACCGCGGTGCAGCAGCTTGTGATCGGCCAGCACCAGCGCCATCATCGCCTCGACCACTGGTGTGCCGCGGATTCCGACGCAGGGATCGTGGCGGCCCTTGGTGACGACTTCCACCGCCTCTCCGGCAGAGTTGATCGATTCCACCGGGATGAGGATCGAGGAGGTCGGCTTGAACGCGACCCGGCATACCACCGGCTGCCCGGTCGAAATGCCGCCCGCGGTGCCGCCTGCGTGGTTGGTCAGAAACTCGGGCTTGCCGTCCGGCCCAGGGCGCATCCGGTCGGCATTTTCTTCGCCCGATAGGCGCGCGGCTGCGAAGCCGTCGCCGATCTCGACGCCCTTGACCGCGTTGATGCTCATCATCGCGCTCGCCAGGTCGCTGTCGAGCTTGGCATAGATCGGCGCGCCCCAGCCCGCGGGGACGCCCTCCGCCACGCACTCGACAATCGCGCCGAGCGAGGAACCGGCCTTGCGCGCGGCATCGACCTTCTTCTCCCAGCGTTGCGCGGCTTGTGCGTCGGGGCAGAAGAAGGGGTTCTTGGCGATCTCCCCATAATCGATGTTCGCCGGGTCGATCCGGTCGCCGCCCAGTTCGCACACGTAAGCGGTGATGGTGACTTCCGGGATGACGAGCCGCGCCACCGCGCCCGCCGCGACCCGCGCCGCCGTCTCGCGCGCCGAGGAGCGCCCGCCGCCGCGATAGTCGCGGATGCCGTATTTGGCATCATAGGCGTAATCGGCATGGCCGGGGCGGTATTGCCGGGCGATGGCGCTGTAATCCTTGCTCCGCTGATCGGTGTTCTCGATCATCAGGCTGATCGGCGTGCCGGTGGTCTTGCCCTCGAACACGCCGGACAGGATGCGCACCAGATCATCCTCGCGCCGCTGGGTGGTGAAGCGGCTGGTGCCCGGCTTGCGGGCATCGAGGAAGGGCTGGATCGAGTCCTCCGAAATCGTCAGCCCCGGCGGGCACCCGTCGACGACCGCGCCCAGCGCGGGCCCGTGGCTCTCTCCCCAGGTGGTGAAGCGCAGCACGCGCCCGAAGGTGTTCCAGCTCATCGGCGGTGCTTTTACCCAAAGTCCCGTTCGTGTCGAGCGCAGTCAAGACACCTTGACGGATGCATCTCGGCTTCGCCCGATGCCAACGGGGATTTGTGCCGCAGAACACTAGCCAAGCCGGACAGATTAGGTCAGGAGCCTTGCGCTCAAGCAGCGAAGCGGTGGCGCGGCAAGGATTCATGATTGCAAAGCTCTCAGGCAGGCTCGATGCGACCGGCGAGGACTGGGCGGTGGTCGATGTCGGCGGGGTGGGCTACCTCGTCCATGCTTCCCGCCGCACGCTCGCCGCGCTGGGCGAGATTGGCGCGCAATGCACCGTCCACACCGAACTCCAGGTGAGCGAGAATGATATGCGCCTGCTGGGCTTTGCCGAAAGCGCGGAGCGCGACTGGTTCCGGCTGCTGACGGGCGTGCAGGGCGTGGGCAGCAAGGTTGCTCTGGCGATCCTCTCGGCGCTTTCGACCGGGGAATTGCGCGATGCCTGCGGGCGCGGCGACGCGGCGATGGTGGCGCGGGCGCAGGGCGTGGGGCCGAAGCTGGCTGGCCGGATCGTCAACGAGCTGAAGGACAAGGCGGGCGCGATGCCGGCATCCGGGCCGGGCGGGTTTGCGGCCAGCTTCGCATCCGCTCCCTTTGGCAGCAAGGGCGCAGACGCGGCGAGCGCGCTGGAGAACCTCGGCTTCAAGCCCGCCGTCGCGGCGCAGGCGGTTGCGCGGGCGCTCGAGGAACTGGGCGAAGGCGCGAGCGAGGGCGAGCTGATCCGCGTGGCGCTGAAAAAGGCGGCGGGGTGACCGGACGGCCGCGCATGGCCAATATGGTTTCAGGCTGTTTCTCGCCCGTTGCCTTCACGATCTTTCGGCGCGCACCACAGTCTTCCCGCATCGAAAAGGGGGTGTTGCCCTGGCAAGCACGGATCGGCGCTGGCCAGGGGATGTGGCCTGTGCGCTTGAGCCGTGCCTGGGCGCGCTTGCCGCCGCTGCGGCGCACCAGTCGAGACTGGGGGAAAAATGCGGGAAGGCGCAAATCTGGCCAATCCTCGCCGCGCGCAGGTCGGGGCGGTCGGGGAAATATTCTCCACCTAGCGCCTGCGGTGGTTTCGGATTAAGGAGCGCTGCGGTACGCAGCCACAAAAGGAGAATACCCCATATCACGTCCACCTCGGCGCTCGTTGGCCCCGCCCGTCAAAAGCGGCCCTCGTTATGATTTCATGATCCAGGTTCCCAAGGTCCGCGTCATCGATGACGAAGGCGAGAATCTGGGTGTGATGTACACCCGCGAAGCGATCGAACGGGCCAATGAAAAGGGCCTGAACCTGGTCGAGGTGTCGCCCAATGCGGACCCGCCGGTGTGCAAGTTCCTCGATGTCGGCAAGTATCGCTACGAGGCCCAGAAGAAGGCCAACCTCGCGCGCAAGAGCCAGAAGACGCAGGATATCAAGGAAGTGAAGATGCGTCCGAACATCGACACGCACGACTATGACGTGAAGATGCGCAACGTGACGAAGTTCATCAACCATGGCGACAAGGTGAAGATCACCCTGCGCTTCCGCGGCCGCGAAATGGCGCATCAGCACCTCGGCATGGACCTGCTCAAGCGCGTGCAGGACGATGTTGCCGAGATCGCCAAGGTCGAAGCCTTCCCGCGCCTCGAGGGCCGCCAGATGCTGATGGTGCTCGCCCCGAAGTAGGGGCAGCGCGCCCAGCGTGACCAGATCGAAGGGGGCGGGCCGCAGGGCTCGCCCCTTGTCGATTGTGCTCGGCGGATGAGTGCTAGGCGGCTCGACAAAACGCTGATGGAAACCGATTGCTGGCGACATCGTTGGCCAGGTCGGTGCTATTGAAACCCTGCCCCATCAACCTGTTCCGCACCCTCTCCAGCCCCGGCCGAGGGGCGAGCATCTCGGGAAACCTCGCGACCATGCCCTCTCTCCCCCGCGCCTTCCTTCTGCCCGCGATCCTTGCCCCGGTGACGCTCGCCGGCGCCGCGCCCGCAGCCGCCCAACCGCCGCTTGGCGAAGCGGAACTGGCCACCTTCGCCCCCTCCAAGACCCCCAACAACGACAAGATCGATTATTCGATCTGGGACGAGGCGATGAAAAACATTGTCGTGTCGATGGGCCCGTCCCTGCGCGAAGGCGCGCCGCGCCCCGATCCCAGCTTGGGCACTCGCCGGCAGTACGGCCATGTCTCCCGCTACCGGCTCGAGGGAACGCGGGTGATGTTCAGCTTCTTCGACCCCGAAGTGATCGCGAGCTTCGGCGAATATCGCAAGGATCTGGAGAACACCGCAAACATTGTCGATATCCAGTCGCTCGCGCGCAACGAACAGCTGGCCTACTGGATCAATCTCCACAATGTCGCGCTGGTCGAGCAGATCGCGAAAGCCTGGCCGGTGCGCCAGCCGCGCGAGATCAGGATCGACGGCGTTCCGCTCGATGAAGCGCGCTTTATCACGGTCGAAGGCATCAAGCTCAGCCCGCGCGATATCCGTGAGAAGATCGTCTATCGCCACTGGAAGGATCCGGCGGTGATCTATGGCTTCTGGCGCGGCGAGATCGGCGGGCCCTCGCTCCAGCGGGAGGCCTTCAATGCCGATAATGTCGGGCGGCTGCTGACCCGCGGCGCCGTCGACTTCATCAATTCGCTGCGCGGCACGCAGGAGTTGGGCGACCGTCTCCAGGTGTCCGAACTCTACAAGGAGGCGGCACCTTACTATTTCCCCAATTTCGAGGCGGATCTGCGCGCCCACCTCGCCCGCTATGCCGACGCGCCGACCGCCGCGCTGCTGGCCAAGACCACCGGGGCCGAGCCGGTCCTCGCCGAGCATGACATTGCCGATCTCGCAGGCGGCGTGCGCGAGCCGACCTACCAGAACGTCACCTCGAACGGGCAGCCGGTGAGCTTCCGCATACCGCAGAGCATCGCCGCCCTGCTGAAGGAGCGCGAGGCCAAGTTCCAGGAGCTTATTCGCCAAGGGCGCACCGGTACGGTGACCTTCAGCAACATCGACCTGCCGGGCGATCCCGACAGCAAGGACGAAGTCGAGTAAACGCGCGCTGCGCCGCGTTGATTGGCCGTTCGTGATCGGTCTATCCGATTGATATGCGCCCTTTCTTCGGACGGGCATGGCTCCTCTGCCAGGGGAAAGTCTGAAGAAGACCGTGGTGGAGTGATCCGCCGCAAGCTTGTGGAGGCAAGCTTCGCTTGCTACATCCGCCCCGAGGCGGGGATCAGGAATACGGCATGACAGCGCGCCGGATCGGCCTTGGACTTGGCCCGACGGTCTTTGCGCTCACGGCGGTGCTTGCGCCGCCCACGGGCATGACTGCGGCGGCCTGGCTGGTCGCCGGTCTGGTGGTGTGGATGGCGTCCTGGTGGATGACCGAGGCCGTGCCGATGGAGGTCACCGCCGTGCTGCCCTTTCTCGTGCTGCCGCTGGCGGGCATTTCTTCCGCCGAGGACACGGCGAGCGACTACTACTCGCCGATCCTGTTCCTGCTGCTGGGTGGGGCTTTCATCGCGCTGGCGATCGAGCGCACAGCGCTCCACCGCCGGCTGAGCCTCGCAATCCTCCGGCTGGCGGGCAAACGTGGCGGCCCGGGTCGGCTGCTGCTGGCATTCATGATCGCGGCGGGACTGCTGTCGATGCTGATCTCGAACACCTCGACCGCGCTGATCATGATGCCGATGGCGCTGGCCGTGCTCGAAGGAGGCGAGCGCGCGGGCAGCACGGCGACAGCGCCGCAGCCACACCCGCCGCAGGAGGGGCTGGCCGGCGCGCTGCCGATGGGGATCGCCTTTGCGGCCAGCATTGGCGGGCTTGGCACCTTGGTCGGCTCGCCCACCAATGCCATTTCGGTGGGCCTGCTCGACCAGATTGCCGGGGTGCGGATCAGCTTCCTGGAATGGTCGCTCTACGGTGTGCCGCTGGTGCTGCTGGGCGTGCCGCTGGCGGCCTTCATCATTGCCCGGGTGCAGCATGTCGCCCGCCATCCTTTCGATGTCGACCGGGCACGCGCGGCGATTGCCGGCCAGACGGAGTGGAGCAGTGCCGAAAAGCGGCTGGCGGTGCTTGTGGCTCTGACGGTGGCCGGATGGGTCACCCAGCCTCTGGTGGCGCCGCTGTTTCCGCCCGGAGCGTGGGGCGACGGCACGATCGCCGCGATCGCCGCGCTGGCGCTGTTCGTGCTGCCTGACGGCACGGGGCGCAGCCTGCTGGTGTGGGACGAGGCAAAAGCCGCCCCGTGGAACGTGATCTTCCTGTTCGGCGGCGGATTGGCACTGGCAGGCGGGATGCAGGCCTCGGGCCTCACCACGTGGCTTGGCGAGGCGCTGCTGCCGCTCGAACGCTGGCCGTTGATCCTTGTCGCGCTGGCAGTGACCGCGCTGGTCATCGCGGTCACCGAATTTGCCAGCAATGTCGCCACCGCGACCGGGATCGTTCCTGTCGTCGCCGCGCTGGTGGTGGCGCTTGGGGTCGATCCGGTGCTGCTCGCCCTGCCGGCGGCGCTCGCGGCAAGCTGGGGCTTCATGTTGCCGGCCGGCACCGGCCCCAACGTGATTGCCTGGAGCACGCGGCGTATCCGGATCGACCGGATGGTCATCGCCGGGGCGCTGCTCGACATCGCGGGCGTGTTCCTGCTGGTCGGGATCGTGTGGGGGATTGCTGCGCTGGCGTGAAACCTTTGCTGCCGTGCTTGAAAGGATCGTGCGCGTGCGCTAGCTTTCCGCCCAGCAGCGCGGTGGCAGCGGAGAGGCGTTCCTGCGGAGGTTAGGAACGGGTGCCCTGCCCGCCGCCGACCGGCTCCCGCCTTCCTGGGAGCGTGAGCACAGGAAGGACATGGCTCATGCCTGACGCTGTCGATGCTGTCGAAACCCCCACCCCCCGCCGCAAGCCCAAGCCCGCCAGACGCGAGATCGGTGGTCGTCCGCTGAAGCCATCGACCCTGATGATGGGCTACGGCTATGACCCGGTGCTCTCGGAAGGCTCGCTCAAGGCGCCGATCTTTCTCACCAGCACCTTCGCCTTCGAAAGCGCGGCCGCGGGCAAGCGCCATTTCGAGGGCATCACCGGCCTGCGCGAAGGCGGAGCGGAAGGCCTTGTCTATTCGCGCTTCAACGGGCCGAATCAGGAGATCCTCGAGGATCGCCTTGCCGTATGGGACGGGGCCGAGGACGCGCTGACCTTTTCCAGCGGCATGACGGCGATCTGCATCCTGATGCTGGCCTATTGCGGCCAGAACGACGTGATCGTCCATTCCGGCCCGCTCTATGCGGCCAGCGAAGGCTTCGTCGCCAGGGTGCTGAGCCGTTTCGGCGTGACCTATGTCGATTTCCCCGCCGGCGCGACCCGCTCGGAACTCGACGTGGTGCTGGCCAGGGCCAAGGCACAAGCGAGTGCGCAGGGCGGCAAGGTGGCAATGATCTACCTCGAAAGCCCGGCCAACCCGACCAACGCGCTCGTCGATATCGAAGCCGTGCGCGATGCGCGCGATGCGGCCCTGCCTCCGGCTCAAGCAGCCCAAGGCGGTAGCCGACAAGAATGCCCCATCGCCATCGACAACACCTTCCTCGGCCCGCTGTGGCAGCGCCCGCTGGAGCACGGGGCGGACATCGTCGTTTATTCGCTGACCAAGTATGTCGGTGGCCATTCCGATCTCGTCGCGGGCAGCATCGCCGGGGCCAAGCGCTGGATGGATCCGGTGCGCGCGCTGCGCAACACCATGGGCGGGATCGTCGATCCCAACACCGCATGGATGCTGCTGCGCTCGCTCGAGACGGTCGAGCTGCGGATGCAGCGCGCGGGCGAGAACGCGGCCAAGGTCTGCGCGTTTCTGCGCGATCACCCCAAGGTTGAAGGCCTCGGCTATCTCGGCTTCATTACCGATCCGCGCCAGCAGGACATCTATGACCGGCATTGTCTGGGCGCGGGCAGCACCTTTTCGCTGTTCATCAAGGGCGGCGAGGCGGAGTGCTTCCGTTTCCTCGACAACCTCACCATCGCCAAGCTCGCCGTAAGTCTGGGCGGGACGGAGACGCTGGCCAGCCACCCCGCCTCGATGACCCACCTGTCGGTGCCGCGGGCGCGCAAGGATCTGCTCGGCATCACCGACAATCTCGTGCGCATCAGCATCGGGATCGAGGATGCCGACGACCTGATCGCCGACTTCGCGCAGGCGCTCCAGCAGGTGTAAGTGAGACTTGCCCATCCCGGAGCTCTCCCGCAAGCGGGAGGGGAAAAGGAGGCCGACATGACCGACAACCGCAAGCCCGTGTTCCTTGTCATCGGCGCAGGGGCCGGGATCGGGGGCCATGCCGCGCTGCGCTTTGCCGCCGGGGGCTACCATGCGGTGCTTGCGCGGCGCAGCGACGGGGCCGGTCTGGCGCGGCTCGTCGGGCAGATCGAGGCGGCGGGCGGTTCGGCCAGCGGCACCCTGCTCAACGCTGCCGAGGACGGGGCGATCGAGGAGCTTGTTTCGCGCACCGAACGCGATGTCGGCCCGATCCGTTGCGCGCTCTACAATCTCGGCGCGCAGATCGGGAACCGCAGCCTCGATCAGACCCCGCACCGCATTTTCGAGCTTGGCTGGCGACTGGCGACCTTCGGGGTGTTCCGGCTCGCCCATGCGCTGTTTCCGGCGATGGTGGAGCGTGCGAAGACCGGTGCGCACGGCACGCTGCTGGTCACCTCGGCGACCGCGGCGATGCGCGGCAATTCCGGACAGCACAGCCATGCCGCGGCGATGGGCGGGCGGCGGATGCTGTGCCAGACGCTCAACGCCGAATTCGCCCCCCAAGGCGTGCACGTGGTGCACGTGGTGGTCGACGGCGCGGTCGATGCGCCCGACACGCTCGGCAAGTTGCTGGGTGACCGCTACGAGACCTTCAAGGCAAACAAGGGCCCCGATGGCATCATCGATCCGGCGGCGCTGGCCGAGACCTACTGGCACCTTGCCCACCAGCCGCGCAATTGCTGGAGCCACGAGATCGATGTCCGCCCTTGGACCGATGTCGCGTGGTGGAACGACAATCCCGATCCCCAGATCGACGCGCGCGGGAAAGGCTTTGCCGGGCCAAAGAACTAGGAGGCGCAGGCCTTACAGGAAACGGTCCTTGGGCAATCTGATTGGGGGAAAGCAAGTAACGGGACTGGCATGCTGCGGGTCTGATCACGTCAGGGAGGCTCCGCAGGCGGCGAGGAACTTCACGCTTTCAGCGGGCTACCGCTACCTGTGGCTGGATCGCCAGGCGAAAGGTGCCAGTTTCCAAGGCAGCATGAGCGGCCCGCTGGCGGGCGCGCCGCTGGCGTTCTGAAACCACCCTACCCGCGCCATTCGCGCCGTTCCTCGGCGGCGCGCAGGACTTCGTAAGAGGTCTGGATCAACAGGAAGCGTTTGGCGGCCTCGGCATCGCCGGGCTTCACGTCGGGGTGCACCTCCTTGGCGCGGGCACGATAGGCCCTCTTCACCGCGCCAAAATCCGCGTCCGGCTCCAGTCCCAGCACTTCCAATGCGCGCATTTCATCGGCCGAGCGCGAGCCGTCGCCCGATCTCGCCCAGCCATAATGCGCCGCCTCAGCATAGCCGGTGTTCTGGCGGCGCTCGGCGCGGACGCGTTCGTCCCTTTCGGCCTGCTCCAGACCTTCGAAGTAATTCCACCGGGAATTATATTCGGCCGCGTGCTTCTGGCAGAAATACCACCGCTCGCGGCTGTTGGGTGCCTTGGGCGCAGGGCAATCGCCGGGCTCGTTGCAGCCGTGGCGATCGCAGATGCGAACATTGGCCGCCTCTTGCGAGGCACCATAACCCCGCCAGCGCGGGAAGCCCCAGTCGATCGAACGGCGTGCGCGGCTCATGCGCGCCGCCCGATTATCGGGCCAGCCCCGTCAGCCGGGCAAATGTCGTTGGTCGAAACCATCACGCGTTCAATCTAGGCAAGATGGCGCGCAAAGCAAAGCCATGCCAGCACGGGAACCGGTTGCAATGTGAAATGTTGCATTGCAATAAACCTCGGGTGAAGGCAGACTTTCCGCCGATCCCAGAAAGACCGCCGCATGAGCCCGCAACTTACCCTTGCAAGCCTGTTTTCCGTGATCGCCCTGGTCGGGCTGTGCATTGCCACGTCGGTGCGGGAGCGGGCCGGGGCCGAGGTTGCGGCACGGCCCGCGCCCTACGCCCTGCAGGCCGGGCTTGCGCCCGACCTTGGCAACAGCTGAAGCTCAGTTGATGATGACGCTCGCGGCGCGGCGGTTCTGCGCCCATGAGGCCTCGTCCGAACCGAGCGCCACCGGGCGTTCCTTGCCGTAGCTCACCACCGCGATGCGCCCCGGATCGACCCCGAGGCTGACCAGGAAGTTCTTGGCCGCGTTGGCGCGCTTTTCGCCCAGCGCGATGTTGTATTCGCGCGTGCCGCGCTCGTCGGCATGGCCTTCGATGGTGAAGGTGATCTGCGGATAGCGCGCGAAATATTGCGCCTGTGCCTGCAGTGCGGCGGCGTCTTGCGAATCGATGTTGTAGCGATCGGTGTCGAAATAGATCGTGGTGGCCGAGCCGACCGCGGCGGCGAAATGCGCCTGCGTACCCACCATCGGACCAGCCGGCTGCACCTGCGGGCTGGGCTGGCTCGGGGTGACTGTCTGCGAGGGCGGTGGCGGCAGGGTCTCGGGTGCCTTCTTGGCGCAGGCCGCCAGCGTGGTGACCGAGGCGAGCAGCACGATCGTGGTAAGGTTCCGATTCATCGCCATTCCTTTCTGGTTATTGCGGGGAATTGGGAAAGAAAATCTCATGCAAACAAACGCGGCGGAATTGTGGTCGCTCCGTCGTCACGGCCGGATCGGGCCCCAGGCCGGGTCGGATGCGTCGACCGGGGTCGGCAGGCGACGCTCGTTCTGGCCGGTGAGGTCAACCTGCCAGATGCTCGAGCGCCCGGTGTTCTTCTCGGTGCGGAAGAACTGGATGATGCGGCCATTGGGCGCCCATGTCGGCGCTTCGTCCTGCCAGCCGCGGGTCAGCACGCGCATGTTGCCGCCGCTGGTGTTCATCACCGCGATGTTGAAGTCGCCCGCGATCCGGGTGAAGGCGATCTGGTCGCCGCGCGGGCTCCATTCGGGCGTGGCGCAGCGCCCGCCGAAGAAGCTGATGCGCTTCTGGTTCGATCCGTCAGCATCCATCACATAGCATTGCTGGCTGCCCGAGCGGTCGCTTTCGAACACGATCTTCTTGCCATCGGGAGAGTAGGAGCCGCCGACATCGATACCGGGCGAATTGGTGAGCTTGATGCTTGGCCCGCCGGTCGCCGGCACGCGGTAGATCTCGGTATTCCCGGCCACCGCCATCGAATAGAGGATGAACTTGCCATCGGGCGACCAGCGCGGAGCGAGGGTGGGGTTGCGGTTTTCGGTCACCAGCGTCTGCTTGCCGGTGCCGATGTCATAGACATAGATGCGCGGATTGCCGTCGACATAGGAGAGATAGAGGATCTTCGAATAGTCCGGCGAAAAGCGCGGGGTGAGCGCGGTGGCGCTCCCGAGCGTCAGGAAACGGTGGTTCGCGCCATCAGAATCCATCACCGCGAGGCGCTTGACCCGGCGGTCCTTGGGGCCGGTCTCGGCGATATAGGCGATTCGGCTGTCGAAGAAGGGGCTCTCGCCGGTCAGGCGGGAGAAGATGAGGTCGGAACACTTGTGCGCCGCGCGCCGCCAGTCGGCCGGGCCCACCACCCAGCCTTCGCGCGCCAGCTCGCTCTGGAGCGCGACATCGTAGAGGTAGCAGCCGACCACCAGCCGGCCATCGTCGCGCGCACGGACATAGCCATGCACCAGCATCTCGGCGCTGCGTCCGCTCCAGGTGGAAAAGGCCGGCGCGGTGATCTGGCTGAAGGTCGGCTGCGGCAGGCTGTCGGGGCCGACGGGCTTGAACAGCCCGTTGTTCCTGAGATTGGCGGTGATGACGCGGGCAATCTCGCGCCCCAGCGCGCCGGTTCCGGCCTCGTTGGCAGGCGTGGCCCGCTCGCGGTCGGTGGCGAAGGCGGGGATGGCAATGCCGATGTCCTGCCAGGCGCTTTCATCGGTGACGGTGAAGGAAATGCCCTCCTCGGCCGGCGCGGCCGAGGCATCGGTGGCGGCCTTTTCGACCGCGCCATCCTCGCCGATCGGCGCGCCGAGATCTTGTGCCGATGCAGTGGCGGCGAGCGTGGTGGACAGCAGCAGGACGGTAGCGAAAAGCGATTTCATTGCGCGGTGTTCCTGTCAAATCGAGCGCCGCGGACGGACTTCCACGCCTCGTAATACTCTTCCGGCAGGTCGAACGGTGCGGCCAATTGCACCGCCCGGATGGCGTTTTCGGCATGGCGCGCGGCCTGAGCGCGGTTGGAATCGGTGATCCCGCTCTGGCTGCGCACGCGCGGGCGGCCTTTCAGGCTGCCGTCCGGATTGAGATCAAAATCGATCAGAGTGACCAGCTCGTCAACATCCAGTCCCTGCGGTGCGGTCCAGTGCGGCTTGACCTGACGGGCCAGCGCCTGCGCGATCGAGGCCTTGGCGCTCGCGCCGATCTGTGAGGCAGGGATGCGGGTTTCCCGGGTGGAGGTGGAGCTTCCCCGGCCTTCGAGGAAATCGTCGCCGACGCGGCTGCCGCCGCCCTTTTCCGCTGCCTTGGCGGGTGTGGCGCTGGGGCGCGGGGCGGGCGGCGTGCGGTCGGGGCGGGAGCGCTCGCGGGAGGGTGCAGGCTGGCTGGTCGCGGTGGGCGCGGGGGGCTTGGGCGGGGTGGGCGCGACGCGCGCGGCAGGCTCTGGTTCGGTCGGTCGCGGCGCGGGGGCAGGTTGCTCCGACAGGGTCGGGGCGATCGCGGCGCGGCTTTCGGCCACCGGTTCGGGCGACGCGGCCTCGCGTCCGACCTCGTTCACCAGGCTCACCATCATGCGCTCGGGGAAGACCGAAACCTCGGAGCGCACGGTCTGCATAAGCAGCACCGCCACCAGCGCGCCATGCAGCAGCAGTGCGGCCAGCAGGCCGATCTTTTCCTCTTGGCGAAGGGCGATGTCTCCCATGATGGTCCCGGACTATGGGGCCGAAACTGAACCGTCGGTGACCAGCGAAATCGACGTGAAACCCGCGCGGCCCAGCTCGCCCATCACCCGCATCACCCGGCCATAATCAAGGCTGCGATCGCCGCGCAGCACCACCAGCGGCGGCTCGCCCCCGCGCTTCAAGGACTCGAGCGCGCCAGGCAGTCCGCCCGCCGGCACGGCCGCGTCCTCGATGTAGATCACGCCCTGCCGGTCGATCGAGATGGTGATCTGATCGGGCTTCTCCTCGACCGGCGCAGCGTGGCTTTCGGGCAGTTCCACCGGCACCCCGACCGCGGGCAGGGTCACCGTCACCATGAAGATGATCAGCAGCACGAGCATCACGTCGACCAGCGGCGTCACGTTGATCTCGGCCATCGCCGCGCGGCGCGAGCGCTTACCGCGATTGCGCCCGCCTGATGAAACACCCATCCCCATCAGACGCGGTCCAGCTCGCGGCTGAGGCCGGCGTGCACCTTGTCGGCGAAGCGCTGGAGCTTGGCCTCGTACTGGTTCACCAGGCCGGAAAAGCGGTTGTAGGCGATCACCGCGGGGATCGCGGCGAACAGGCCGATCGCGGTGGCGAACAGCGCCTCGGCAATGCCGGGGGCGACCACGGCCAGAGATGCGCTCTGCTGCGCGCCGATCTGGAAAAAGGAATTCATGATCCCCCACACCGTGCCGAACAGGCCGACGAAGGGCGCGACCGAGCCGACCGTGGCAAGGAAGTTGAGCCTTCTGGCGAGTTCGTCGGCTTCCTCGGCCACCTGGCTTTCCATCGCCGCGCCGATTCGCTGGCGGGTGGCCTCGCGGTCGACCGGCTGCTTGGCCGTGGACTTCTTCCATTCGTCGAGCCCCGCGCCCACCACCCGCGCAGCGGGGATTTCCTTGCGCTGTTGCTTGCCCACCAGCGCCTGGGCATCGCTCTCGCTCCAGAACGCGCCCTCGTATTCGCGCGTGGCCTTGTCGAGCCTGGCGATCCGCAAGGAGAAGGAGACAATGATCATCCACACCCACACGCTCGCGAGGATCAGGCCCAGCATCACCGCCTGCACGATGATGTCGGCCTGCAGGAACAGCTCGACCGGATCGAGCCGGGCAGGGGGGGCGGGGGCAGCGGCGCTGAGCAGAGCAAAGGTCACGGGGGTCAGTTGTCCTTGTCCATGAAATTCCGGAAAGCCTCGCGCCATTCGGGCGGCTGGCGGCGTGGGCGGCCGTCCAAGGTGATGAAGCCAACCCGCAGCAGCGCCTCGCACAGCAGATCGTGCCCGCGGCGGGCGATTTGGTGCATCCGGCACGAGGCCGCACCCAGTTCGGTGCAGCGGGTCTCGATGAGCACGTCATCATCGAGCCTGGCGGGGCGCAGGTATTTGAGGTTCACCTCGGACAGGGCATAGGCGCCTTGCCCGCTTTCGATCGCCGCGCGCTGGTCGATCCCGAGCAGGCGCAGCAGATCGCTGCGTGCACGTTCGAACCAGCGCAAGTAATTGGCGTGGTAGGTGATCCCCGACAGATCGGTGTCCTCGTAATAGACGCGCACCGCATAAAGATGCCGCGCACCGTCGAGGATGCCGTCGGGGGGATGGGGAGAGGTCATGGGTGCCACCTAGCCGACCGGGGAATCGCTGCAAAGACAGGTGTTCCAATTTTTGGATGAACAGCGGTGGAACGAGTCCCGCGAGCGGTCAACGCCGCATGATCATCGGTCGCAAAGCGACCGCCAGGCCGAACGGCCGCCCGCAGCGACGCGGCCTTCTGGGCGTGTGAGCGAGGATGATGCAGCCCGCAGGGGCTGCGTCACCTGCAAATCATTCGTCCCAGCGGCTGGCCACCGAAGATGTGGACATGAAGATGCGGCACTTCCTGCCCGCCGTGCCGGCCGATATTGGCAAGCAAACGGTAGCCGGGTTCGACCAGACCCTTCATGCGCGCTACCTCCCCAACGGCGCGCACGAAGCCTGCGATTTCGGCGTCCGAGGCCTTGGCCGAAAAGTCGTCCCAGCTGACATAGCGGCCCTTGGGAATCACCAGCGTGTGCACTTCGGCCTGGGGATTGATATCCTCGAAGGCATAGGCCCAGTCGTCCTCATAGACCTTCCGTGAGGGAATTTCGCCGCGCAGGATCTTCGCGAAGATGTTGTTGTCGTCATAAGGCAAGGTCGGGTCGATCGGCATTCTCTCCTCCGCGAGGTCATTCCATTCGCGCGGCTTTTTCAGCGAGGCCGGACAGCCCTTCGCGGCTATCGAGCTCGGCGAATACCTGGTCGAGCTTCACGCCCTTGTGCGACAGCAGCACGATGAGGTGGAACAAGAGGTCGGCCGCCTCGGCCACGAGTTCGGCCTCGTCTCCGGCGAGCGCGGCGATCACCGCCTCGGTGGCTTCCTCGCCGAGCTTCTGGGCGATCCTGGCAAGGCCCTCGTGGTGGAGCTGCGCCACATAGCTGTGTTCGGGAGAGGCCGTGAGGCGCTGGGCGATGGTCGCTTCGAGGCGGGTCAGGGTGTCCATGCGCCTGCTTTTCCATCAAACGCTGCGTGCGGGCAAGCCTGCCGCCCGCAATGCTGCATGAGCCTCGGCGATGGTATGGTGGCCGAAGTGAAAGATGCTCGCGGCAAGCACCGCGCTGGCATGGCCCTCGGTCACGCCCGCAACGAGGTGTTCGAGGCTCCCGACTCCGCCGCTGGCGATCACCGGCACGCCGACCGCGTCGGCGATTTCGCGGGTGAGGGCAAGATCGTAGCCGCGCTGGGTTCCATCGCCATCCATCGAGGTGACGAGCAATTCCCCCGCGCCAAGACCCGCGACCTGCAAGGCGTATTCCACCGCGTCGATCCCGGTCGGCTTGCGTCCGCCATGGGTGAAGATTTCCCAGTTGCCCCGCGGCGTGCGGCGCGCATCGACGCTGGCGACCACGCACTGGCTCCCGAAGCGCTCCGCGATCTCGCCCACCAGTTCGGGCCGGGCGACCGCGGCGCTGTTCACGGCCACCTTGTCCGCCCCCGCGAGCAGCAAGGCGCGCGCGTCCTCAGCGCTGCGCACCCCGCCGCCGACGGTCAGCGGCATGAAGCACACCTCGGCCGTGCGCCGCACCATGTCGAGCAGCGTCCCGCGCCCCTCGTGGCTGGCGGAGATATCAAGGAAGCACAGCTCGTCGGCGCCTGCCGCATCATAGGCGCGCGCCTGCTCGACCGGATCGCCCGCGTCCCTGAGGTCAACGAAATTGACCCCCTTGACCACGCGGCCATCGGCCACGTCGAGACAGGGGATGACGCGGATGCGGACGGTCATGCCGCGCGCGCCCCCATCGCGATCGCCGCGGCGAGATCGAGCCGCCCTTCGTAGAGCGCGCGGCCCGTGATCACCCCCTCGATCCCCTCATGCGCGTGGAGCGAGAGGACGTGGATGTCGTCCAGCCCCTTCACCCCGCCGCTGGCGATCACCGGGATGTCGACCCGCCGGGCGAGGTCAACCGTGGCCTCGATGTTGACGCCCTTGAGCAGGCCGTCGCGGCCAATGTCGGTGAACAGCAGCGCGGCAACGCCCGCATCCTCGAAACGACGGGCGAGGTCGGCGACGGGGACGTCGGAGACTTCGGCCCAGCCCTCGGTCGCCACCATCCCGTCACGCGCATCCACCGCAACGACGATGCCGTTCTCCCATTCGCGGGCCATGTCCTTGACGAACTGAGGGTTCTTAAGCGCCGCCGAGCCCATCACCACCCGCGCCACGCCGAGGTTGAACCAGTCCTCCACGGCCTTGGCGTCACGGATGCCGCCGCCGAGCTGGACATATCCGGGGAAGGCCTTGACGATTGCCTCCACGGCTGCGCGATTGCGGCTTTCACCGGCAAAGCTGCCGTCGAGATCGACGACATGGAGATGCTCGGCACCGGCCTCGGCGAAGATCAGCGCCTGCGCGGCCGGGTCATCGCCGTAGACAGTGGCGCGGGCCATGTCGCCTTCGGCAAGGCGGACGACCTGGCCGCCCTTCAAGTCGATGGCGGGGAAGATGATCACGCCAAACTCCCAATCATGGACGCCACTCCAGAAAGCGCCGGAGCATCGCCAGACCGTAAGCCTGGCTCTTTTCCGGGTGAAACTGCACGCCGAGGATGTTGTCGCGGGCGACGGCGGCCACCAGCCCCTCGCCGTGATCGGTCAACGCGGCGATGTGGCGCGGATCGGCCGCGGCGAAGTGATAGGAGTGCAGGAAATAGGCCTCGCCCTCCGCGATCACCGGATGGTTTCTGGCATGGGGCAGCATGGCGACATCGTTCCAGCCCATGTGCGGCACCTTGATGGCGGGGTCGGAGGGCTGGATCAGCCGAACTTCGCCGGCAATCCAGCCCAGACCAGGGGTCACGCCGTGTTCCAGCCCCTTGTCGGCCAGCAGCTGCATCCCCACGCAGATCCCGAGGAACGGCGCACCGCCGATATGGACGCGCTCCTGCATTGCCTCAACCATGTGCGGAATGGCGCGCAGCCCCTCGGCGCAGGCCTTGAAGCTGCCGACGCCGGGCAGCACGATGCGGTCGGCCGCGCGCACCACGTAGGGGTCGGCGGTGACGGTGACCTCGGCCCCGGCTGCCCTCAAGGCATTGTGAACCGAGTGAAGGTTGCCCGCGCCGTAATCCACGAGCGCGACAACTTCAGCCACCGAAGGCCTCCAGTCCCGGGCCGACGAAGCGCGGAGTCCATTGGATGATGGTGAGATCGGCCAGCTGGTGGAGCATGAAGGGGTCGCTCATCAGCAGGTTCGCCGCCGCCTCGCGGCTGTTGGCCCTAACGAAGATCAGCCCTCCATCGCGCGGCTCTCTTGGCCCCCAGGCGAGGAAGTGCCCCGCCTCGTGGCCCGCCTTGAGCCACGCGAGGTGATCCGCAAGCACCGCGTCCACCTGTTCGATGGGCACGGTATAGGTCAGCGAGGCAATGAAGATGCTAGCCACCCAATTGCCCCTTGGTGCTCGGGATCGCTCCGCCCTTGCGCGGATCGCGCTCCACCGCCTGCCGCATCGCGCGGGCGAAACCCTTGTAGAGGCTTTCGCAGATGTGGTGGTTGTTGGTGCCGTAGAGCAGTTCCATGTGCAGCGTGATGCCCGCCGCCTGGGCAACCGAATGGAACCAGTGCTCGATCAGCTCGGTGTCCCATTCGCCGAGGCGTTCCTGGGTGAACCCGGCCTTCCACACAAGGTAGGGCCGCCCGGAAATGTCGAGCGCGACGCGGCTCAGCGTCTCGTCCATCGGCGAATAGGCCGCGCCGTAGCGCCCGATCCCGGCCTTGTCGCCCAGCGCCTGCGCGATCGCCTGCCCCAGCGCGATCGCCGAATCCTCGGTGGTGTGGTGCTGGTCGACATGCAGGTCGCCCTTCACCTTCATCGTCACGTCGATCAGCGAATGGCGGCTGAACTGTTCGATCATGTGATCGAGAAAGCCGATGCCGGTGGAAACGTCATAGGCGCCGCTCCCGTCGAGATTGACGGCAATGGCGATCTTGGTCTCGGCGGTGTTGCGCTCAACCGAGCCGGTGCGGGCGGGAATGGTGGCCATAGCGGGGCGCTATAGTCCTCTCGGCGACGCTGACAAGCGCTTGCCACAAGCGCTCCGGCGCTGCTGTGCTATCCCCTGCCAAACGCGTGCCGCAACACCGGAAAGGCTTGACCAAGCCCGCGCGGCCCGCCACGGTTCGCCACGCCATGAGCAATGACACGCCCGACAGCCTGATCCCCTATGACGAGATCGTGCAGGAGGCCCTGCGCGCCGTGGTCGGCCGGGTGCTGGGTTCGATCGTCAGTGCTGGTGGCACGCTGCCGGGCGGACACCACTTTTACATCACCTTCAAGACCGGCGCGCCAGGGGTGTCGATTCCGCAGCACCTGCGCGAACGCTTCCCCGACGAGATGACGATCGTGCTGCAGAACAAGTTCTGGGATCTCGAGGTCGGGCAGCATTCCTTCTCGGTCAGCCTCACCTTCAACCAGGTGCCGGCCAAGCTCACCATCCCCTTTGCTGCGATCACCGCCTTTGTCGATCCGGCGGTCGATTTCGGGCTGCAGTTCCAGGCCGCGGTCGAGGAACTCGCGCCCGAAGCGCACGAAGATGCCGAGAATGACGGCCCCGATGGCGATGGCGATGGTTCGAATGTGGTGTCGATCGATTTCGGGCGCAAGAAATAGCCCCTATGGCGCGGCGCAAGGCGAGGCGTGCGCGCGAGGACACCGATGGCACCGGCGGGTCGCGCCTGCCGTCGCCCGATCCCGTCACCAATCTCGTGATTGCCGATATCGTGCTGCGCGGCGCGGGTTCCTTGCTGCGCCAGCGGCTGGAGAAGGGCCTGCTCACCGGTCAGCTTGAAGGCGACAAGGCCAGGCGGCTGGTCGAAGGCCGCGGCATGGTGAGCGCGCTGGCGCTGTGGGGGGCCAGCCGGCTGGCCACCCGCTCGCCCGTCGGCCTTGCCTTGGTGGCGGGCGGTCTGGCGGCCAAGGTGCTCTATGATCGTGGCAAGAAGATCGAGGCAACGCGCCGCGCCAGAAGGGCTGCGCGCAAGGCCGAGGCTCAGGAATCCTGAGCGCCCCTTGATTTCACCCCCCGCGATGGTGCAACGGGCCCTATGGGCGATGCTACGCACAATCCAGCCGACAAGCTCCAGCGCCGCGGTCTGATGTTCATTCTGTCCTCGCCCTCGGGCGCGGGCAAGACGACACTGTCGCGGATGCTGCTGGCCAATGACAGCGAGATCAGGCTGTCGGTCTCGGTCACCACCCGTCCCCCCCGTCCGGGCGAGATCGACGGCGTGCATTACCACTTCGTCTCTCCCGAACGCTTTCAGGCGATGATCGACGAGGACGATTTTTACGAATGGGCCGAGGTGTTCGGCCACCGCTACGGCACGCCCAAGGGGATGATCCGCACCGGGTTGAAGGAAGGGCAGGATTTCCTGTTCGATATCGACTGGCAGGGCACCCAGCAGCTCTATCAGAAGGATCAGCAGGACGTGGTGCGGGTGTTTATCCTCCCGCCCTCGATCGAGGAACTTCACCGCCGTCTCAAGGGGCGGGCCACCGACAGTGCCGAAGTGATTGCCGCCCGCATGGAGCGGGCCCGCGCCGAGATCAGCCACTGGGACGGCTACGACTATGTCATCATCAACGACGATGTCGATGTCTGCTTCGCCAAGGTCCGCGCGATTCTCGAGGCCGAGCGCATGAAGCGCGCCCGTCAGACCGGGCTCATTCCCTTCGTGCGCGAATTGATGCGCTAACCGGCTGGGCGCCGGCCGTCAGGCGAACAGCCGACCGGCCACCGCGTCGAGCTTGGCCAGCAAGGCCGGATCGTGCTCCTGGGGCGCGGTGATCACCGCATCGTCCAATGCGGTGTCGATCGGCGAAGGCTCGCGGGTTTCGGGCAGAGCGGCGATGAAGTTCTTGATCATCGCCCGGGCCAGCGCGCCATTGGCCTGCATCTGCGCGATCACCCGGCTGACATCGACCGCCTCGCCCTCGCGCCAGCAGTCATAGTCGGTGACCATGCCGACCAGCGCATAGGGCAGCTCCGCCTCGCGCGCGAGCTTGGCTTCGGGCATCGCGGTCATGCCGATCACGTCCGCGCCCCATTGGCGATACATTCGGCTTTCGGCGCGGGTCGAGAATTGCGGGCCTTCGATGGCAAGGTAGGTCGCGCCCACCGCGACCTTGCCCTTGGCCTGGGCGATTGCCTTGGCCGCCATCTCCGACAGGCGTGGGCAGACCGGATCAGCCATCGAGACGTGGGTGACGAAACCGCTGGTGTAGAAGGTGCTGGGACGATGCACGGTGCGGTCGATGAACTGCTCGACCACGGCAAAGCGCCCCGGCTCCAGCTCTTCGCGCAAAGAGCCGACCGCGCCGATCGCGAGGATATCGGTGCATCCGGCGCGCTTGAGCGCATCAATATTGGCGCGCGAATTGAGCTCGGTCGGACTGATCGGGTGGCCCCGACCATGGCGGGGCAGGAAGCGCACCTTGACCGCGCCGATCCGGCCGCAAAGGATCTCGTCCGAGGGATCGCCCCACGGCGTGTCGATCGCGATCCACTGCGCTTCCTCGATGCCATCCATCGCATAGAGGCCGGACCCGCCAATGATCCCGATGCACCATTCGCTCGCCATGCGCGCTCGCCTGCTCCCTTGTTCGCTGTCGGCCGTGGGGGCTTAAGTCAGGTCGAAGCGGGTCGGCAAGGTCTGGCCGATCAACTTTTCCGCCGCTGCATAAGGCGCCGCGATCGACGGTCGGACCTGCATCGCGGCAAAGTGGGCGGCAAGGCCGGGCCACTTGTCGAGCGGCGTCTCGGCCACCAGCGACACCTGCATAAGCACGCAGGCGACGGCAATGTCGGCGATGGAGAAAGCATCCCCGGCGAAGAAGGCGCGGCCATCCAGCCGCGCTTCGAGCACATCGAAGATCGGCGGCAGCTGATTCGCCCAGGCATCCCGCGCCTTGTCTAGCCCCGGTTCTTCGCCCTTGCTGAGCGCGAAGAAGATCGGCCGGAAGATGCCGAGGCCGCCCGCCATCGCCAATGCGGTATCGGCATATTCCTCGATGAACAGCGCCTCGCCCAGCGCCATCGGATCGGCCGGATAGAGCGCCGGGGCGGGGTGCTTTTTCTCGAGGAAGGCGCAGATCGCCGAGCTGTCGGCGATGGTGCCGGCGACGCCTTCCTCGGCCACCGATCGGTCGCGCAGCACCGGGATGCGCTTCATCGGCGAGATATCGCGGAACCATGCCGGCGGATCGAACACGTTCACCGCCTCGATTTCGTAATCTAGGCCCTTTTCGAGACACACCGCCGCCACCTTGCGCACGAAGGGCGAGACGGGGCTGCCATAGACGACCAGATCGGGACGGGAATCACGCATCGCAGGCTCTCTTGTTGGCAAATGTCTTCTGCCTCCATAAGCCGCACGGGCAATAGCGCAATCGCTAGGCGATGAAGGTTGGCGTTCGGCTTACACAAGGGGCCACGCCAGCGATTGCGTTTTCGGATGCAACGCGCCAGTCTGCGCGGGCGCAAGACGACTCCCCAATTTACAGGACGAGAGAGGAACAATCATGGTCACCCAGTACAAGAACCTCATCGGCGGCAAGCTGGTCCACACCGACCGCTGGCTCGACGTGGTGAACCCCGCCAACGAGCAGGTGATCGGTCAGGTGCCGGCCTGCGGCAAGGCCGAGCTGGACGCGGCGGTCGCCGCTGCCCGCGCGGCGTTCAAGACTTGGAAGAACACGCCCATCGAGCAACGCCGCGCGGCGATCATGGCGATCTCGGCCACGATCAAGGAAAACGCCGAGGAGCTTTACCGCCTGCTCACCAGCGAACAGGGCAAGCCGCATGATCAGGCCCGGGGCGAGATCTACGGCGCGGCCGGCATGGCGGCAGCGCAATCGACTCTTAGCCTCGAAGAAGAAATCAACGAGGATAGCGAGACCCGCTTGAGCCGCACCCGCCGCGTGCCCGTGGGGGTCGTGGCGGGGATCGTGCCTTGGAACTTCCCCGTCATGATGGCGATTCAGAAGATCGTGCCTGCCATGCTCTCGGGCTGCACCATCGTGCTCAAGCCTTCGCCCTTCACGCCGCTGACCACGCTGCGCATCGCCGAATTGATCGCCGACAAGGTGCCCGCCGGTGTCGTCAACATCATCACCGGCGAGGACGATCTCGGCCCGCTGATGACCAGCCATCCCGATATCGACAAGATCACCTTCACCGGTTCGACTGCGACGGGGAAGAAGATCATGGAGGGTGCCTCGGCCGATCTCAAGCGCATCACGCTCGAACTGGGGGGCAACGACGCCTCGATCGTGCTCCCCGATGTCGATCCCAAGAAGATCGCCGAGCAGCTGTTCTGGTCGAGCTTCTCCAACGCGGGGCAGATCTGCGTCGCGGCCAAGCGCGTCTATATCCACGAGGACATCTATGACGAACTCGCCGCTGCGATCGTCGAATATGCCAAGACCGTGAAGGTCGGCGATGGCAGCGAGCAGGGCACCGGCGTCGGCCCGATCCAGAACAAGAAGCAGTACGAGCGCGTGATCGAGCTGATCGAGGACGCCAAGCAAAAGGGCTACAAGTTCCTGCTCGGCGGCGATGTCGATCCGAGCGGAACCGGCTACTTCATACCGCTGACCATCCTCGACAATCCGCCCGAAGACGCGCGCATCGTCGCCGAGGAACAGTTCGGCCCGGTCATGCCGCTGATGAAGTTCTCGACCGAAGAGGAAGTCATCGCCCGCGCCAACAACTCCGAATACGGGCTGGCAGGGGCCGTGTGGACCGGCAATCCCGAGAAGGGGGTCGAGATCGCCGAGCAGCTCGAAACCGGCACGGTGTGGATCAACGAATATCTCCACCTCTCGCCCTTCGCCCCCTTCGGCGGTCACAAGCAGTCCGGCTTCGGCACCGAATATGGTAAGGAAGGCTTGAAGGAGTTCACCTATGCGCAGGTGATCACCGTGAAGAAGGACAATGTCCCCGCGTAAGACCGTGGGGATTTCGGTCGAGGAACTGAGCGCCGGGTTGGCGCGGGTATGTGCCCGCGCTGGCCTTGGCGCTTTGTCAACTGCGCCGCAGCGCCTGACCGGCGGGGCGGTGATGGAAAGCTGGCGGTTTGCCGCTAGCGGCTGCGATTACGTGTTGCGCCGCGCGCCGAGCCGCGCCTTCATGCAAGGGCGGCCTTACGGGCATTCCACCGAGGCCGCGCTGATCGAGGCGGCGCGGGCGAGGGGCGTCACCGCACCGCAAGTGGTGGCGGTGCTGGAGGAGGCAGACGGTCTGGGTTCCGGCTTCGTCATGCGCGCACTGCCGGGAACGGCCGATCCCAAGGTCATTCTGGCTTGCGACGATCCCGACGGGCTGCTGCGCGGCATCGCCCGCGACCTCGCCCGCATTCACCGCTTGCGGCCGGCAGATGTGCCGGAAGGCGTGCCGGTGATGGACTACCGCGCCGCGATCGCAGACTTGAAGCAGCAATTCATGGACGCGGGCGGGGATCGCCCGATCATTGCGCTGGGCCTGAAGTGGCTTGAGGACAATTGCCCGCCAGAGGTGGAGCCGGTGCTCAACCACGGCGACTACCGGATGGGCAACCTGCTGGTCGAAGGATCGACGCTGACCGGCGTGCTCGACTGGGAGATCGCCCATTTCGGCGATCCCCACGAGGACCTCGCTTTCGGCTGCATGGCGGTGTGGCGCTTTGCTCGCTATGATCGGCCTGCGCTGGGGTTGGGGCGGATCGAGGATTACATCGCCGCTTACGAGGCCGAGGCGGGTATCGCTATCGACCCCGCGCGTTTCCGCTTCTGGACGATCTACCGCACCGTGTGGTGGGCTTTGGGCTGTCTCAAGATGGCCGCGCAATGGCGCTCGGGCGCCGACCGGATGCTCGAACGTGTGGTGATCTCGCGCCGCACGAGCGAGCAGGAGCTCGATCTGCTGCTGCTGCTGGAGGAGGATGCCCCCGAGGCGGAGCGGGCGCGGCCCGCGCTTGTGGGGGCAATTGCGCCTGCGCCACGCGGCGAGGCTTCGGCCCAGGAGATCGCGATTGCGGTTGCCGAATGGCTGGACACCGTCAGGGATCGCATGGAGGGGCACGACCGCTTCCAATGGGCGGTCGCCCGCAACGCCCTGCGCATCATCGGGCGCGAACACAGCGGGGCGGCGCACCTTGCGGAGAACCGCGATCTCGCCCGCGCCGTGCTGTTTGCGGGCAAGGGACTGAACGCGCCCGGATTGCTTGCCGAACTCAAGCGCCTCGCGCTGATGAAACTGGCGGTCGACATCCCGAAATATCCCGCGCTCGATCACGCGCGCCGAAAATGGACCGGAGAGCAATAGATGGACTTCGCGCTTCCCCCCGACCTTCAGGCCTATCTCGATGAACTCGACGCCTTCATCGAAGCCGAGATCAAACCGCTCGAGAACCAGGACGACAACATCCGCTTCTTCGACCACCGCCGCGAGCATTCCCGCACCGATTGGGAACGCGGCGGACTGCCCCGGCCCGAATGGGAGGAACTGCTCCAGGAGGCCACCCGCCGCGCCGACAAGGCCGGGCATTGGCGCTTTTCCGCCCCCAAGCGCTATGGCGGCAAGGACGGCAGCAACCTGTGGATGGCGGTGATCCGCGAGCATTTTGCCAGGAAGGGGCTTGGGCTGCACAACGATCTGCAGAACGAACACTCGATCGTTGGCAACTTTCCTTTCGTTGCCATGTTCGAGCAGTGGGGGACGGAAGAACAGAAGCAGGAATTCATCCTCGGCGGGTTCGAGCGCACGCGCCGCGTTGCCTTCGGGCTGACCGAACCGCACCACGGATCGGATGCGACCCACATGGAAACGGTCGCTGTGCGCGAGATGCGCGACGGGGTGGATGGCTGGCTGATCAACGGCGAGAAGATGTGGATCACCGGCATGCACGTCGCCACCCACTGCGCGATGTTCGCGCGCACCAGCGGCAAGGCGGGCGATGCCAGCGGGATCACCTGCTTTCTCGTCCCCAACCCCACCCCCGGTCTCAAAATCGAGGAGTGGATGTGGACCTTCAACATGCCCACCGATCACCCGCGCCTCAGCGTCACCAATGTCTGGGTGCCCGACTCGGCGATTCTTGGGCAGGAAGGGCGCGGCCTGGCGCTGGCGCAGAGCTTCGTCCACCAGAACCGCATCCGCCAGGCGGCGTCGAGCTGCGGCGCGGCGCTCTATTGCATCGACGAGAGCGTGAAATACGCCCGCGAGCGCAAGCCCTTCGGCGAGGAGCTTGCGCGCAATCAGGCGATCCAGTTCCCGCTGGTGGAACTCGCGACGCAGGCAGAGATGCTGCGGCTCCTGATCTTCAAGACCGCATGGGAGATGGACAACATGCCCCACGAGGAGATCGAGCGGACAATCTCGGACAAGGTCTCGATGTGCAATTACTGGGCGAACCGGCTGGTGTGCGAGGCGGCCGATAGGGCGATGCAGGTCCACGGCGGCATCGGCTATTCGCGCCACAAGCCGTTCGAGCACATTTATCGCCACCACCGCCGCTACCGGATCACGGAAGGGTCCGAAGAAATCCAGATGCGCAAGGTGGGGGCCTATCTGTTCGGCTATCTGGGGCCGAAGCGGGGGATGTACGGCTAGGCTAGCCTCGCCTTCTCCACCACCCTGCCAGCAAAGTCCCGATCAGCACGTGCCACACCGCCGAAATCGCCGCTGGCACCGGGGCGAGCGCGGCTTGCGTCGCATCGGCGAATTGCGCGGCGAAGGCGGGGGTCTTGGCCAGCCCTGAGCCGAGGCCAGAGTTCTGCATCCCCACCTCGATGCTGATCGTCCGCGCCTCCACCTCGCCAAGTCTCAGCCCCCGCGCCAGCCCATAGCCCAGCGCAAAGCCAGCCGCGTGGAGCAGGAAGGTCGCCAGCAAGAGGAGGCCCGCGTGCTCCATGATCTGCGCCTTGGAACCGCCGACAATCCCACCGACAATCAGGATCACGAGCACGATCGCCACCAGTGGCAGCACGGCATTGACCCTCTCCGCCGCGCGCGGGAGCAGGCGGTTGAGCAGCGTGCCCGCCACCACCGGCACGAGCACGATGGCCAGCATGTTGAGCAACAGGTTGAGCCGGTCAATCTCGACATAGGCCCCCGCCAGCACGCCCGTCAGCACCGGGGTCAGCACCACCGCGGCGAGCGTCGAGGCCATGGTCATCGCCACCGACAGCGCGACGTTCCCGCGCGCGATGAAGCTGACCACGTTGGAAGCAGTTCCGCCTGGGCAGCAGGCGACAAGGATCAGGCCCACTGCCAAGCCGGGCTCCAGATCAAGCGCGCGGGCGATGACGAAGCCCGACAGCGGCATCACCGCAAATTGCAGTGCGACGCCCGCCACCAGCGCGCGCGGCATCCGCACGAGGCTGCGGTAATCCTCGAACCGCAAGGTCAGTCCCATCGCCAGCATGATCGTGCCAAGCGCGAGGCTGAGGAGCGGCTGGCCGGCCACGCGGATGCTGCCGTCGGTCATCCAGGTGAAAGCGGGCGGAAAAAACCACGCGCAGCCAACGCCCAGCACGGTGAGCAGCGCGAAGTTGTTGGTGATGGTGCGCAGCATCTTGTCCCCCGGTTAGCCGTCCTTTATCGACCAGCGCCATTGCCTCCCCTAGCAATATCCTTGCGCGCTGCCAGTCTGTCGCAGCGACACCGGGAGCCTTTCCATGCCCGATCTCGCCGCTGCCCAGACCAGGGGTACGCGGGCCAAGGCGGAGGAGAAATCGAGCGTCGAGGCGCCCAAGGGCGCAGTAGCGAAGCTGGTGCCGATAACGACCTGAGAGGAAACCTGACCGGATGTTGGCGTCTCGTCCGAGGGCACGATGCTCGCCCTCGATCAGCGTGAGGGTCGCCATCTTACCTCGCCCGACTGCTTCGAAAATTGCCGCATCTACCGCATTGGGCGCGGGCGGCGCTGGCGGATCGCCGCGCCTCTCCAATCAAGGCCCCGGCGCTGCGGGCCAGCGTCTAGTCCGCTTCCTCCAACATCATCAACGCCCTGAGCTCCTTGAGCGCCTTGGCGCGCAGCTGGTGAACGCGCGGCACGCTGACGTCGAGCACGGCGGCGATTTCGGTGAGGTTCAGCTCCTCGACGAAGAACAGCTGGAGCACCAGTTTCAGGCGATGGGGGAGCTGGAGCATCGCCCGCACCAGCCGTTCACGGTCCTCGGCGGCGCACAGCGCCTCGAAGGGATCGGGATCCTCGCTGGCGAAGGCGATCGAGGTATCGTCATACTCCTCCGAAATCGGGGCGATGGTGACGATCGCGTTTTCGATCGCCAGCAGTTCGGCATCGTCCACTTGCAGCAGGCGGGCCAGTTCCGCCCGGCTCGGCTCGCGCCCCAGTTGGCCGCGCAGGGTCTCGCAGGCGCGGTCGTAGGCGGCGCGCTTGCGGCGGGTGGTGCGGGTGTCTTGGGCAGCGCGGCGCACCTCGTCGAGCATCGCCCCGCGCACCCTGATCTTGGCATAGGCGGCAAAGCCGTCCTCGGTCGGCCCGGTATGCCGCTGGGCGCATTCGGTCAGCGCCACGATTCCGGCCTGCACCAGATCGTCGATCTCCAGCCCGCCGCGCCCCTCCGCCCGGCCGCCGCCGTGAATATGCCAAGCGGCGCGGCGCACCAGCGGGAGAAAACGGCGCACCCGGTCCTCCACTGCGGCGCGGTCGGGCGAATAGGGCGCCACATAGGACGCGGCAAAGGCGGTATGATCATGCTTCATCGGGCAGGTTCCATCGTTTCGGGAACGGGCAGCGCCGGGGCTTCGCGCTGGCCTGCGTCACCGATCACGCCGACCACGGCGATAGGTTGGGTTGGCGGGAGTTCGGCAATCGACAGGACAAGGCAGCGCGGCGCACGCGGGCGCAACAGTGCGGCGAGCGCACGGCGGGCGGGCGGCTGGACGATCAGCGCCACTGCGCCCTTTTCGGCATCGGCGATCCGGTTGATCTCGCGCACGATCATCGTCCCGCAATCCGGCTCGATCAGCGGCTGGCCGGTGGCCGGGTCCACCATCCCGCCAAGGATCGCGCTCTCGAGTCCGGCATCCAGCGTCACCACCTTAAGCGGCTCGCCGGGCGCGGCGATGCGGGCGATCAACCGTGCGCCGAGGTCGGCGCGCACGGCATCGATTACCGCCTCGAAATCGTGGGTCTTCTGCAGCGCCAGCGCCAGCGCGGTGAACAGCGGCTGGGGATGGGCAAGCCCGATCCCGTCGGCCAGCAACGCGCGCAGGATGCGGGTGAGCGCGGGCAGCGCGAGCGGATCCGGGGTTACCGCCTCGACCAGCGCGGGCGCATGGGCCTTCAATCCGTCGAGCCATTCGCGCACCTCGTCGGGCCCGAGCAACTGGTGCGCCTCGGCCGTCAGCGCCTGATTGGCGTGGGTGGCGATGACGGTGGCCGGGTCGACCACCAGAAAGCCCTCGGCAATCGCGTGGTCGCGGGCTGCGGGTGCGATCCACAGGGCCGGGCAATCGAAGGAAGGGTCGCGGGTTGCTTCGCCAGCAAGCCCATGGCCGGCACGCACCTCGCCCGCGTCGATGGCGAGCAGCTTGCCCGGGCGCACGGCCCCGCGCGCGATGCTTACCCCGCCGAGCAGGACGACGTAGTCCTGCGCCCCCAGATCGAGCGAATCCCGGATGCGGAACTGCGGCAGGACGAAGCCGAGATCGCGCGACAGCTGCTTGCGGATGCCGGTGATGCGCGCGATCAGCGGGGCGCCCTGGGCTTCGTCGACGAGGCCGACGAGACCGAAGCCCAGCTCGATGGTGACAAGGGTGTGATCCGACACGTCAGCAAGCTGGATGGCATCGGGGGCGGGTTCGGCGACTGGTTGGGGCGGGGGCGCGGGCCGATCGGCGCGGCGCTTCAGCTGCCACCAGATCGCGCCGGTGATCGCGGCACCGGGCAGGAAGATCGTCTGCGGCATGGCCGGAACGAGGCCGATCGCGCCGAGGATCAGCGCCACCGGCAACCACCCGCGCGGATCGGCGAACTGGCCGCCGATTTGCCCGGACAGGTCGCGGTTGTCGGCGACCCGGGTGACGATCGCGGCGGCGGCAATCGAGAGCAGCAGCGCGGGCACCTGCGCCACCAGCGCATCGCCCACCGCCAGCGTCACATAGGCCTCGCCTGCCTCGGCAGCCGTCAGGCCATGGCTGATCATCCCCAGCGCGAAACCGGCGATGATGTTGACCCCGAGGATCAGCAATGCGGCAATCGCATCGCCCTTCACGAACTTGCTGGCACCATCCATCGAGCCGTAGAAATCGGCCTCGATTGTCACCTCGCGGCGGCGTTCGCGCGCCTCGTCGGCGGTGATGAGCCCGGCGGCGATGTCGGCATCGATCGCCATCTGCTTGCCCGGCAGTGCGTCGAGCACGAAGCGCGCAGAGACTTCCGATACACGGCCTGCGCCCTTGGTGATGACGATCATGTTGATGATCATCAGGATCGCGAAGACGAACAGGCCGACGGCGAAATTGCCGCCCACCAGGAACGCCGCGAAGCTTTCGATCACGTGCCCGGCCGCTGAACCGCCCTCGTGCCCGTGGACCAGCACCACGCGGGTCGAGGCGACGTTGAGCGCCAGGCGCAGCAGGGTGGCGAACAGCAGCACGGAGGGGAAGGAGGAGAAATCGAGCGGGCGGCGGGCGTTGAGCGCGACCATCAGCACCGCGATCGAAATCGCGATGTTGAGCACGAAGAACACGTCGAGCAGCAGCGCCGGGATCGGCAGCACCATCAGTGCCAGCAGCGCGAAGATGCCGACCGGCAATGCCATCGCCGAGGGCATGGCGGTCAGCCGGGAAAGCGGCGCGGAGCGGGTGGCGGCGCTCATAGTCCGAACGCCCTGAGCTGTTGATAGGCACGGCGGACCTGTGCGGGCGTGGCGCTGGCATCATGGCCGAACGCCGCACCCAGAACCTGCGACATCGGCACGCGGCGCTGCGGGGAGGCGGCGGAGCGCAGCGGCACGGTGAGCGCGGGCGCGGGGCCGGAGCCGAACACGGCCTCGCCCGCGATCGGGGAGGGCGATGCCGCGGGCAGGGCGGGCGGGCCGTAGTCGGCGCGGGCGAAGCGCAAGGTTTGGCCGCGCCCAGCCCGGTCGAGCGCGCGTTCGAGTCGGCCCGCCAACACCTCCATCACACCCGCAAGGCTGCGCGGGGAGCCGTCAGGGGCGTAGAAGATCGCGCGGTTGGCTGCCGCGGGCCGCGCGAACAGCGTGGCGGCGCTCTGCAAGGGATCGGCCTGCATTTCCGAAAGGAACCGCGCCGCCCCGCTCGCACCGAGGAAATGCGCGAGGTAAAGCTCGGCGTGACCGGGCTGACGGCCAAGGATCGGTGCGAGCTGCGCGCGGTTGTCCTCGGCGAGGCCTGCCGCCATCAGCGCGGCAACCTCCGGGTCGGCCCGCAGCGCGAGGATCGCCTGCCGCTGCGCCGGATCGGCGACATAGGCCCTGCCCGAGGCGGTCACGCCGATCTGGTCTGCCAGAGCGCCGAGACCGAAGCGCGGACCGTGCTTCTTCAGCGTGTCGAGCCAGGTGCTTTCGATGAATTGGTAGAGCCCGGTCGCGCTCGAGGTGCTGGCGCGGGCATCAGGATCCATGCCGGACTCGACCTCCGCCTGCGCAAGCAGGTAACCGAAATCGACGCTGGTTCTCTCGGCCGCGCGGGCGATTGCAGCTTCGACCGGGCTGCCTGGGGCGCGCTGCGGCGCGATCTGGCGCACCGCGCTGCCCGTGCCGCCGCGCGCCGCCTCGTGTGCGCGCGCGGCAGCTTCAAAGCCGCTGCGGATCGAGCCCGAGGGCAAGTAGGTAGGGATAGAGGTGCTCAATGCGTGGTTCCGCCTGATTGCTCGTGCGCCGCGGGGGCGACGCCTTCAGGCGAAAGACAGCAAGCGCCATGCCAGATGGGCGGCCTTCGAACCCTAGTGCGAATACCTAAACCCGCAGCGGCGCATAGGTCGCGCGCGGCCCACGGCGCACACCGCCCAGCGCGTCGAGCCGCGCGGCGACATTGGCGGCCAGCAGGTTGCGTACCCGGCGATTGACCTCGTTGAGGTGGCGCGCGGTCTCGGCGAGACCGCGCGTCTCGGCATCAAGCGCCTGCGGGTCGATCATGGCCAGCGCATCGCACAGCGCCTGCTTGTCGCGCGCCGAACAGATCAATGCGTCGGCATTGAGCGCGGCAAGCGCTTGCCGCTCGGTTTCGAGCACGGCAATCATCTGCCGCAGGCTGGCGACGAGCGCGCTGCGATCGGGCAGGGCAGCACCAGCCACGGATCAGGCCTTCACCGGCACGGAGAAACTCACCTGCGCCGCGATCATCGCATCGACGATCTTGGTCGGCACGAGGGGGTAAGAGCCATCCTGCAAGGCGGCGCGGATTTCGGCGACGCGCTCGGCATCGACCGGGGGGCGCACGACATCCACCGCGCCGCCGACCTCGACGCTTACCCCAGCGGGAGCGGCCGCAGGACGGGAGGCAGCGCCCGCGCGGGTCTCGATCTGCGCGCGTTCGCTGGTCGAGACGGCACGCGGCGCGGCGATCCCTTGCAGTTTGCTCAGTTCGACAGAGGGCATGGCAGTTGTCCTTCGTGGAATTCGTGTCAGGCAGAACGGCAGACGGAGGCCGGCTTTAAGAGCCTTGCAAGGAATTTCTCAGCTGACGGGAATCACCGCGAGGCCGGGGCGTTCGATGCGGGCGCGCACGGGCTCGGCCTTGCGCGCGGTGCGCACGAAGATCCAGTCGCCCACCATCCCGCCTTCGATGGCCTCGCCCGCCTGCTGCACCGAAAACCCGCGCCCGCGCACCATGATGGTAAGCGCATCGCCGCGCTTGACCGCCGGGGCGGCGGCATGTCCCGGCGCGGCAGACCCTGCGCCATTCACCGCGACAAAAATCCGCCAGCTGTGCGGGCCGGCACATTCGACGCTGACCGCGGAGTGCGCCGTGCCGTGCCAGGCCACCGCCAGCGGCGCGGCGCAGACGGCCAGCCGCAGTCGCCGGTCAACCGGCATCCGCGCGCCACCTGGCGTGCCGGGCTCGGCGCCGGTAAAGGCCGCCACCGCGCGGTCAATCATCGCCGGATCGGTAAAGTCCGAGGCCCGCGCCGGGCTGTCGCACAGCGGCAGCAGCATGGTCAGTGCAAGCGGGGCAAGGCGCCAGCCATCGGCCCAGGGGTTGGTCAGTTCCATCGGTGTACTCCTGTGATGCACCAGAGATCATGATCTCGGCACAGCAAGGGCCATGCCAAGCAGCGACTTTTGGCGCCTAGGCAGTTTCCCGAGGGCCTCGCATGGCCCGGATTAAGCATGGGCTGCGCTATCGCCACAGGCAGACACCACAGGCCTGCATCAGGGGTTCGCCATGACCTTCGCTTCCCGCATTCTTGCCCGTCCCGCGCGCTTTGCCGAGGCTGATACCGCGGCGCAGGACAGCACCGGTCCAAGCCGCGCCAAGGAGGCGCGCCGTGCGCTGCTGGCCCGGATCGCACAGTTCGTGGAGACGCATGATCTTCCCGTCACCGCCAGCAATCTGGCCACCATCTGCGGCGGCCTGTCGGGATCACACCCCGAACTGGCGCAGGCCTTCACCGCGCGCGAGATCGCCGGCGAGCCGATCGACCAGCGCTGGCTCGACACGCTCGGGCGGTTCGATCCTGACAACCACTCGCGCATCGCCGCGCTTGAAGCGCTGATGGACAAGCTCGAGTATTCACTGATGCGCTTTGCCCAGACCGCGCGTTCGGCGCAGAGCGAGACCAGCGATCACCGCGGCGCGCTGGGCGCACAGATCGAGGCGATTGCCGAAGTCGCGGTGCCGCCGGCCGTCGCCGGCGAACTGGCGCAGGTGCTCGATCTGTCGCGCGCGATGCTGGCGCGGATCGAGCAGGTCGAAGCCGCGATGGCGCGCAGCCAGGAGGAAACCGATCGCCTGCGCGAAAACCTCGCCAAGGCGCGGATGGAGGCCGATATCGATCATCTCACCGGCCTGCCCAACCGTCGCGCTTTCGAACGCCGGCTGGTTTCGGCGGCGCTCGAGGCACGCGCCAAGGGCGAGGCGCTGAGCCTTGCCTTCTGCGATGTCGACCGCTTCAAGCTCATCAATGATACCCATGGCCACAGCGCCGGCGACCGCGTGCTGTGCGCAGTCGCGGCGACACTCAACGAGCACGCGGGTGACGCCTGCTTCGTTGCCCGTCACGGCGGCGAGGAGTTCGTGATGCTGTTCTACGGCATGGACAAGGCGGCGGCATGCACGAGACTGGATGCGATCCGCCGCGCGCAGGCCGCACGCCAGCTGATAAACCGCGAGACCGGCAAGCCGTTCGGGCGGGTGACCTTTTCTGCCGGGGTCGCCGAAGTGACCGAGGATGCCGATACCCGCAGCGCTCTTGCCCGGGCCGATGCCGCGCTCTACCGGGCCAAGCAGGAAGGTCGCAACCGGGTGATGATGGGTTAGTTCCTATCCGCCGGTCGTGCTGACCTCGGCGTCATAGGCGAGGCTGGCGTAAAGATCGGCCCTTGCGGCGCTGGTGATGATTGTGCGCACCGGCACTCCACTGCTGCGGGCAGAAGCTGCAAGCCGGCGCGCGGCTTCCCATGCCGCCGCCTCGCCGCCTGCCGGATGCAGCGCGAATATCGTCAGCGTCGCGCGCGGATCGTGCGGCTGGCTCGCGAGCCATTCGCCGAGGCTCGGCCCGCCCGCCACGGGCCGATAAAGCGCCTGCGCGGCGGCAATCTCGGCACGGGGCCGCTGGGCCGGGGCGAGTCGGTCGGCGAGGCCCGGTGCAGCGTCGGCCGCGGTCCGAGGAAGCGCGCTTAGAGTGACAAGGAACAGGATCAGCGCCAGATCGGCAAGGATCAGCTGCCAACTGCTGCTCCCGCTGCCGCCCTTGGGATGCACCGGCGCTGCCGCGTTCATGCCACACCCCGCAGGTGCGGACGGGCATCCCCCAGCGACAGTGAGGACGCGGTGATCTCTTCCGCAAACCAGTCGGCCAAAGCCTCGCGGCTTTGCGCGCGCGCCAGTCCGCGGCGTTCGATCGCGCCCGCCAGCGGATGGCACAGCAGGTGGGCAAGCAGCGCACCGTAGAGCGTCGAAAGCACCGCCGTGGCAATTGCCGCCATGGTTGCCGCGAGCGCCTCGGGGCCGCTTGCCGGGGCGAGCCGGGTGAAGCCGTAGAGCGTGCCAATCAGCCCGAACACCGGCGCCAGCTCTCCGGCCCACACGAACACCTGCGTGGCCGAGACCCGCCGCGCCTCGTCCCGCGCGCGTTCGGCCCGGCGGACACGGCCCAGCGCTTCGAGCGTGCCGTGGCGCAGATAGGTTTCCAGCATCAAGCCGAGTGCGCGATCGGGCGGCAAGGCAGGGTTGGCGCGATGCGATCCGTCGCGGCGGATCGCGGTGATCGCCTGCGCCAGCGCCTTGCGGTTGGCCTCCTCGTCGAAGGCGGGTTGGAGCAGCCTGCTCGCCTCGCGCAGCGCCGCGCCGAAATCGCGCCAGCCGCAGCGTGCGGCGCAGGCAAGCACGGTCCCCGAAACCACGATGGTCAAGGCCCCCGGGTCGAACAGGGAGCTGGCAGTCGTCGGCATCGTGAACCCCTCGCAGATGCGGTCTTTGCCCTGCCAGAACGTCCGCGATCCGGGCCGATTAAGCGTGGCGCCCGGACTTACGTAGTTTCGGCAGGGGTTTGCCGGTCTTGCGGCAAGCGCTTGCCGCCCTGCCGCGCTCACCCAGGCCCTGCCCCCCGCGCCGCGCAGATTGGCACGCTTCCTGCTGCACCGGCGACGCACCCGTCGCGCCCCGGCCGGCGGGATGGCTGCACGAACCAGCGGAGACCCGCATGAACGAGAGACTTTTCGGTATCCACGGCGCGGCGCTGACCTTGCGTTCGCAGCGCATGGGCCTGATCGCGTCCAACATCGCCAACGCCACGACCCCCGGCTACAAGGCGCGCGACATCGACTTCAACGCCGCGCTCGATGCCCGGCTCGCCCGCGCGCGCGGCGATGCGACGGTCGCGGGAGATGACGTGCGGTTGGTGTGGCGCACGCCGACCATGCCCTCGCTCGACGGAAACACCGTCGAACTCAATCGCGAACAGGTGGCCTTTGCCGAGAACGCGGTCGCCTATTCGGCCACGCTCAGCTTCGTGCAGGGCAAGGTCAACACCATCACCCGCGCGCTGAAGGGCGAATGACCATGCCCCAGCGCGAACCCATGACGCTCTTCTCGCTCACCACCCGCGCGATGAGCGCACAGATGGTACGGATGAACGCGGCGACATCGAACCTCGCCAATGCCGGCTCGGTCTCCTCCACCGCGGAAGGGGCCTATCGCCCGATCCGCGCGGTGTTCGCGGTCGCGCTCGATCGCGCCTCGGGCCTTGCCGGGGTGACCGCCAGCGGGCTGGTGCGCGCCGAGACTGCCCCGACCAAGCGCTACGATCCCTCGCACCCGCTCGCCGATCCGCAAGGCAACGTGTTCGAAGCCCCGGTCGATGAGACCGCCGAGATGGTCGAGATCTTGGACAGCGCACGCCAGTACCAGAACATCGTTCAGGCGCTCCAGACCGCCAAGCAGCTGATGCTCGAAACCCTGAGGAGCCAGTCATGACCGATACCCCCATCACCCCCGGCACGCAGGCGACGCTTGACCGGCTGAACACGCCTTCGCGCCTGTCGGGCGGGGGGCTGGCAACGCTCGACGGCAGCGATTTCCTGCGGTTGCTGACCACCCAGCTGACATTTCAGGACCCGCTCGAGCCGGCCGATAACGAGGCCATGCTGGCGCAGATGGCGCAATTCTCATCGCTCGCCGCGACCACCGCGAGCGGGGCCACGCTCGAGGCCATCTCGGCCAAGCTCGATCGGCTGATCGCGGTGCAAGAGGCCGCGCTCCAGCCGGCCGCGTCCACCAGCTCCGCTCAACCCTGACCCATTGCCAACACAAGGATCAACCAGCCATGTCTTTCTACACCTCCCTCAGCGGCCTTAAGAACGCCGACACCGACCTGCGGGTGATTGCCCACAATATCGCCAATGCGGAAACCGTGGGCTTCAAGAAGAGCTCGGCGCAATTCGCCGATCTCGTCGCCAGCGGCGCGCCGAGCGATCCGCGCCGCACGCCGGGCATAGGCGCTACCGTGGCGGCAATCACCCAGGACTTCGCGCTTGGCCCGCTCGAACAGACTGGCCGCAGCCTCGATGTCGCGATCGACGGTGACGGCTTCTTCGCGCTCGAAAACCCCCTGTCGGGTGATCTCAGCTTCACCCGCAATGGCAATTTCCAGCTGCGTGCCAATGGCGAGTTGCAGGATTCCGGCGGCAACCGGCTGCAGGCCTTTCCCGTGGACGGGGCGGGCGTGCCGACCTCGACGGTGCCGGCCAGCGTGGTCGTGCCGCTCACCAACGGATCGGGCTTGGCGCTGGCGAATGTCACGATCGACAACCGCGGGATCGTCAGAGCGGCCTATGCCGACGGCACCACGACCCCGGTCGGCCAAATCGCGCTTGCCACCTTCGCCGCGACCGGTGGCCTGCGCGCGATCGGCCAGACCAAGTGGCAGGCCTCGGGTGAATCCGGCCCGCCGATTTTCGGCAATCCCGGCATCGGCAACAATGGCGAGATGATCAGCGGGGCGCTCGAACGCTCGAATGTCGATCTGGCCGAGGAGATGGTCGCGCTGCTCACGGCGCAGCGCAACTTCCAGGCCAACGCCCGCGCGATCGACACGGCGACCCAGATCTCCACCACGGTCATCAACCTGCGGCAGCAGTAATCCTCGATGGACCGGCTGATCTATACCGCCATGACCGCGATGAACGCGGCGATGGACCGGCAGCGAGTCGTGGCGAACAATCTCGCCAACGCCAGCACGCCGGGCTTTCGCCAGGAAGTCTTCGCGGTCACTCCGGCGACGCTCAAGGACGGCTCGCTCGAAGCCCGCGCGATGGCGCGCGGCAATGTGCGCGGCGCGGACATGCGCGCAGGTCGCACGGTGCCGACCGGCAATCCGCTCGACGTCGCGCTCGAAGGCAGGGCGCTGCTCGCCTTCCAGGCGCCCGACCGGCAGGGGGAAGTCTATTCCCGCCGCGGCGATCTGAAGGTTGCAGCCTCGGGCGTGATCGAGAATGGCGAGGGCTTGGCCGTGCTGGGCGAAAGCGGCGCCCCGATCACCGTGCCGCCCGGGTTCAGCATCACGATTGCTGCCGACGGGACGATCATGGCGCGCGATCCGGCAGCCCCCAACGCGCCCGCCGAGGCGATCGACAAGCTGCGGCTGGTCGATCCCGAGGGCAGCCCGCTCGCCAAGGGCATCGACAGCTTCCTCAAGGTGCCGGGTGGCGGCGTCCTGCCCCCCGATCCGACCGCGCGGCTGAAACCCGGCGCGCTCGAGATGTCCAATGTCGAGACCGCCGACACGCTTGTGCAGATGATCGAGGCCCAACGCGCCTTCGAACAGCGCGCCAAGATCATCGCCACCGCGGGCGAACTCGATGAAGCCTCCAGCAGCCTGATGACGCTGCGCTGACCTTTGACCTGACAGGAGAACGCCCATGCCCACCTCCGCCCTGCACGTCGCCCGCACCGGCCTTGAGGCCCAGGACGCACGGATGCGCGTGATCGCCAACAACCTCGCCAATATCGGCACCACTGGCTTCAAGCGCGACCGCGCGGACTTCGCCACGCTCGCCTATCAGGAGCAGCGTGTCGCCGGACAGCAATCCACCGGACAGACCGCCTTTGCCGTTGGTCTCAATCTCGGCACCGGGGTGCAGTTGCTGGGCACCACCCGGATCGAAGCGCAGGGAACGCTCAACAACACCGCCAACCCGCTCGATCTGGCGCTCGATGGCCCCGGCTATTTCCAGGTCGAGCTGCCGCCGGGCGGGCAGATGGGCTTTACCCGTGCGGGCAATTTCACCCTCTCGAACGATGGCACACTGGTCACCGCGCAGGGCTATGCGCTCCAGCCGCCGCTCCAGATCCCGGCCGGCGCGCAATCGATCACCATCGCCCCTGACGGCACGGTGAGCGCGCTGACCCCCGGCGATGCCGCGCCGACGCTGCTCGGCCAGCTGACCGTGGCGAGCTTCGTCAACCCGGCGGGTCTGCGCGCGATCGGCGACAACTTCCTCGTCGAAACCGCCGCGAGCGGCCCTGCGGAGCTGGGCTTTGCGGGCGAGAACGGGCGCGGGCAGATCCGTCAGGGGATGCTCGAACAATCGAACGTCAACGTGGTCGAGGAGCTGGTCGAGATGATCGAGGCCCAGCGCGCCTACGAGATCAATTCCAAGATGGTGAGCGCGGTCGACGAGATGCTGCGCAACGCCAACCAGACGCTGTGAGGGACATGATGCAGGGCCGAAATCTTTGCCTCCTTGTCGCTGTGCCGGGGCTTGCCGCCTGCGCCGGGTTGGGTGGGCCGGGGCCGCAGGCCGGCTTTGCCGCCCCGCCGCCGCCCGGCGCGCCGCTGGTGGCCGCAAGTGCGGGGGATCCGCTGCTGGTCGTCGGGCCTCGGCCGGTGGCTCCAGCGACAAGCCCAGGCGCGATCTTCCAGGCTGGCAGCGGCTATGCCGGACTCGTCACCGGCACCCGCGCGCGCCAGCTCGGGGACATGGTGACGATCATCCTCACCGAGGCGACCACCACCACCAAGAGCACCTCGGGCGCCACCAACCGCTCGGGCAGCTTCGGAATCACGCCGCCTGCCGCTGGCCCGCTCGATTTCCTCAACCCCGAAGCCCTTAAAGCCGCGGCCGAAGGGTCGTTCAGTGGTGGGGGCAATGCCGCGCAGCAAAGCCGCCTCAACGGTGCCGTCGCGGTGACCATCGCCGCGATATACCCCAACGGCACCGCCGAAGTGGTCGGAGAAAAGCAGATGATGTTCAGTCAGGGCGATGAATGGGTGCAGTTCGCCGGACGCATCCGCCTGATCGACATCGACGCCGACAACCGCCTCGCCTCCTCGCAGGTCGCCAATGCGCGGATCATCTATTCGGGCAAGGGTGCGGTGCAGCAGGCGAGCCGTCCGGGCTGGCTCAGCCGCTTCTTCAACATGATCTCGCCGTTCTGAGGGAGCCGCAACCCATGAACCGCATCCGCATCCTCGCCCCGATCCTCTACCTGCTGATCGCGATGATCGCCGGGCAGGTCCCCGCGCCTGCCGCGGCCGAGCGCATCCGCGACCTCGGCCAGTTCGAGGGGCTGCGCGCCAACCAGCTGACCGGCTACGGCGTTGTCGTCGGCCTTCAGGGCACGGGCGATAACAACCTGCAATATGTGACCGAGGCTATGAAGGGCGTCTCGGGCCGGCTCGGGCTGCAATTGCCGCCCGGGATCAGCCCGATCCTGCGCAATGCCGCCGCGGTGATCGTCACCGCTGAATTGCCGCCCTTCGCCAAGCCGGGGCAGCGGATCGACATCACCGTTTCGACGCTGGGTCAGGCGCTGAGCCTTCGGGGCGGGGCGCTGATCCTCACCCCGCTTTATGGCGCGGACGGGCAGATCTATGCCATGGCGCAGGGCAATGTCGCCGTCGGCGGGCTTGGCGTCACCGGGCGCGACGGCTCGCAGGTCTCGGTCAATGTCGCAACCGTTGGCCGGATCGCCGGTGGGGCCACGGTCGAGCGCGCGGTATCAACCGGGTTTGATCAGTCCCCCACCTTGCGCTTCAACCTGCACCAGGCCGATTTTCTCACCGCTGCGCGCGTCCGCGATGCGATCAACGCGCGCTATCCGGGCATTGCCACCATCGCCGACGGGGTGAGCATCGAACTCGCCCTGCCGCAGGGCAATGATCCGCGTTCGGCGGTGATGGCCGAGATCGAGATGCTCGCCGTCACCCCCGCACCCGTCGCGGCGCGGGTGATCGTCAACAGCCGCACCGGCACGGTGGTGATCAATGATGCGGTGCAACTCTCGCCTGCCGCGGTGAGCCACGGCAAGCTGGTGATCCGGATCGAGGAGAACCCGGTGGTGGTGCAGCCCGCCCCCTTCAGCCGCGGTCAGACCGTGGTGGAGGAGGCGACCGACATCACCGTAGAGGAAACCGCCCAAAGGGTTGCCTACATGCCCGGTGCAGCCTCGCTCTCCGAGATCGTCGATGCGCTCAACCTGCTGGGCGTCGGCGCGTCCGATCTGGTGGTGATCCTCGAAAGCCTCAAGCAGGCAGGCGCGTTGCAGGCCGAAATGGTGGTGCTATGACCGGCCTGTTCGCCTCCCTCCCCGTTTCTCGTGCGCTTGGCCCCGCAAGCAGCTCGGCGCTCTCGCCAGAGCGCGCCGAGCTGCGTAAGGCCGCGGAAGGCTTCGAGGCGATCATGATCCGCACGCTGCTCGCCAGCGCGCGCGCGGCCAGCTTCGCCGAGGAAACCCCGCTCACCGGCGGGGGGATGCAGCAGTTCGAGGCGATGCGCGACGAACACTTTGCCGATCTCGCCGCCGCCAGCGGCGCCTTCGGATTTGCCCGCAGTATCGAGGCGAGCCTCGCGCAATATCTTCCTGCCAGGGGTGACGGTTAATGCCTTCTGCGATCTTCACCATCGGCCGCTCGGGCCTCACCGCATCTCGCCTCAGCCTCGAGCTGACCGCGCAGAACATCGCCAATGCGGTCAACCCTGACTATTCGCGGCGCACGTTGACCCAGGGCGAGCTGGTGATGACCGGCAATATCGGCATCGGCGCCTCGGCGGATTCGCTCGGCGGCATCCGTCCCGGCGTGGTCATACGCGCCGAAAGCGCGCTGGTGCAGCGCCAAGCGCGCGATGCCTCCGCGGCTTTGGCCGCAGCCGAAGCCGAATTCTTCGCCCTGCGCGAGGCCGAGAGCGCGCTTGAAACATCAGGATTGTTCACCGGACTCGTTGAATTCGAAGCTGCGCTCACTCGGCTGGAAGGCAATCCGCTCGAACCTGCGCTGCGGATTGCCGCGCTCGAAAGCGCGCGCCAGATGGCGGGCAATTTCCGCGTCGCCAGCGGCACGCTCGCCAATGCCCGCAGCCTCGTGCAGGCCGAGGCGGCGGCCGGAGTGCTGAGCGTCAACGCACGCGCCGCCGATTTGGCCGAGGTCAACCGCAAGCTGGTTGCCGCGCGCGAGGGCACGGCGGGGCACGCGGCGCTGCTCGATGCGCGCGACAAGGCGCTGCGCGGGCTGGCCGAACAGTTTGGCATCGCCACCACCATCAACCCCAACGGCACCGCCGATGTCATCATCGATGGCGTTCCGGCAGTCGCGCTGGTGACCGGCGGCGTGGCTGCAAACATTGCCCTCGGTCTCGATCCTGACGGCACGCTTGCCTTCGATCTGGGCGGCACCCCCTTTGCCCCTGCGGGCGGGGCCATGGCCGGACGCGCGGCGGCGCTGACGGAGATGGCCAGGCTCCAGGGCGGGATCGATGGCCTCGCCGCTTCGGTGATCGCCATCGCCAATGCCGCCCAAGCCGCGGGCGTGGACGCGGCCGGCAACCCGGGCGGGCAATTTTTTTCCGGTTCGGGCGCGGCCGATATCGACCTTGCGCTGACGACGGCCGAAGGGCTTGCCACAGCACCCGCAGGGGCGCCCGCAGGCAGCCGCGATACCGCCAATCTTGGCGCGCTGCTCGGGGCGCTCGGGGCCGAAACCGGTCCCGCCGCCGGAGCCGACGCGCTGCTGCTGGGGCTCTCCAGCCGCGTCGCCGCGCTCGACACGCGCCGCGAAGGCCTCGGCGTCGTCGCGGCCAGCGCCGAGGCCGAGCTGCTGCGCGAGACCGGGGTCGATCTCGATACCGAGGCCGCCAATCTGGTGCGGCTGCAACAGGCCTTCGAGGCCAACAGCCGGGTGATCCAGGTCGCCACCGAAATCTTCGACACCCTGCTGGGCCTCAGGTGATCGGGAGCCGCGCGCCATGAGTTTCGTCAGCACTTCGACCGTATCCTTCTTCAACCGCTCGCTCGCCCAGATGGCCGAGCTGCGCGGGGCAATCGAACGCACCCGAACGCAGATCGCCACTGGCCAGCGCCTCGAACGCGGCTCGGACGATCCCGCCGCTGCCGCGCAACTGCGCAGCCTCGCGCGGCGCGATGCGCTGGCCGCCATGGAACGCGAAAATGCCGCGCGGCTCGGAGAAGATCTGGCCGCTGCCTCGACCGAAGTCGAAGCCGTCACGGCACTGCTCCAGCGCGCGCGCGAGCTGGCAGTACAGGCGGCCAGCACCCCCACCGGCGCGGACGGGCGGCGGGCGATCGCCTTCGAACTCCAGCAGCTCAACGAGGAGCTGTTCAGCCGCGCCAATGGCACGACGCTGACGGGTGAGCCGCTGTTTGCCGGCCAGTCCTCTGATCCGGCCTTTGTCCGGGATGGCTCCGGCAATGTCAGCTATGCCGGTACGCCCGAAAGCGGGGCGGTGCCGGTTGCACCTGGCACAGCGATCGAGCGCGGCCTGCCCGGCAGCGAGGTGTTCGAATTCGTGTCAGGCGGAATGCCCACCAGCGCTTTTGCCGTGCTTGGCGGACTCGTCGCGGCCCTCAATGGCGGCTCGCCCGATCCGGCCGGGGCTGCGCTCGCCGCGTTAGAGGGGATCGATGCCGCGCTTGATACCACCAGTCGCGCGCAGACGATCCTCGGCACCCGCATGGCGTGGGTCGAACAGGTGCAGGAGCAGCAGGCCGATCGCGGCGTGACGCTGGCCGAGCGCCGCAGCCGGGTGGGCGATACCGAGATCGCCGAAGCGATCGCGCGGCTCCAGCAATCGCTCACCGCACTCGAGGCGAGCCAGGCCGCCTTCGCGCGGGTGAGTTCGCTCTCGCTGTTCAACGCGCTGCGCTGACAGGTTGCAAGGGAGAAGTCACACGTGTTCGTAGCCATCGGAATTGTCGTGCTGCTGGTGATGGTGTTCGGCGGCTTCCTGCTTGCGGGGGGCGCGATCGGCCCGGTGCTGGCGGCCTTGCCGTTCGAATTCATGATGATCGGCGGTGCCGCGGTCGGTGCGACGGTGATCGGCAATTCGATGCACGAAATCAAACTGCTGGGTGCAGGTCTGGTCAAGGTATTCAAAGGGCCGAAATACACCGATGCGGATCACATCGATGCGATCGCGCTGACATCGAAGCTGATGAAGCTGCTGCGTGCCGAAGGGGCCGTGGCGCTCGAAAGCCATGTCACCGAGCCGGGTTCCTCGGCGATCTTCTCCGAATATCCGCGCTTGCAGAAAGATCCCGCCGTGACGGCGATGATCTGCGATCCCTTGACGCTGATAGTGGTCTCATCCGGCACGCTCGATACCCATGCGGTGGAAGAGGTGATCGACAATGCAATCAAGACCCAGCTGCACGAGTTGGACGAACCGGCGCACATGATCCAGTCGCTCGCTGACGCGCTGCCCGCGCTGGGGATCGTCGCAGCGGTGCTGGGGATCATCAAGACCATGGGCGCGATCGACAAGCCGCCCGAGATCCTCGGCCACATGATCGGTTCGGCGCTGGTGGGGACGTTCCTCGGCGTGCTGCTCGCCTATGGCTTCGCCTCGCCGCTGGGCAGCAGGCTCAGGCAGATCAACACCCATGACCAGCAGATCTTCCATTCGATCAAGCAGGTGATCATCGCGAACCTGCACGGCTATCCGCAGCCGTTGGTGCTGGAGGCCGCGCGCTCGGGCCTGCCGCCCGCGCATCGCCCGAAGCTGACCGATCTGCTCGACATGATGCGCGGGCGCTAGGGCGGCACGATGGCCCTGTCCGATCCCACTCAATCCGGCGAGGGCGCGGCGGCCACGCTTCCGGCGCCGATCATCGTCAGGAAAGTGACCATCGTCGCGGGCGGGCACCACGGTGGGGCGTGGAAAGTCGCCTATGCCGACTTCGTCACCGCAATGATGGCCTTTTTCCTGCTTCTGTGGCTGCTGGGTGCGACCGAGGAAAAACAGCGCAAGGGCATCGCCGATTATTTTACGCCCACGCTGGTGAAGCTGCGTCAGGAAAGCGCTGGTTCGGACGGGCTGCTGGGCGGATCCTCGATCACCGACGCCGACAACTATCCCAATGCCATGGGTCAGACCGGCACGCGCGCGATCACGATCCCGCGCGGGGTCACCGGCGGGCCGGTGGAGGGCGGCGGTCGCGGTGAACTCGACTCCGAAAAGCTCAGGGAATTGCGGGACAAGATCGACAAAAAGCTGGTCCAGCGCCGCCAGCTCTCGCACCTTGCGCGTCAGGTGCGGGTGATGCGCGCGCCCGAGGGGATCCGCATCGACCTGATGGACAATGCCGATTTCTCGATGTTCGAACTGGGCACGACGATCCTGACCAAGCAAGCGCGCGGCCTGCTGGAGGTCATGGCCGAGACCCTCGCGGACGAGCGCGCGCCGCTGATCCTGCGCGGCCACACGGATTCACTGCCATGGCGCAGCGGGGTCACGGCGAACAATTGGTCGCTCTCGACCGGCCGCGCCGAGGCCACCCGGCAGGCGCTGGTGCTGGGCGGCGTGCCGATGACGCGCATCGCCCGGATCGAGGGCGTGGCCGACACGGAGCCGCTTGTCGCCGAAAATCCCGCTGATCCGAGGAACCGCCGCATCTCGCTGCTGTTGCTCGACGGCGCAGCGGGTGGCGGCGGACGAAGCGGGCCCGTGCGCAGCGCCGCAGCCGGAGCGATCACCAAGCGCCCCGCGCAGGTCACCCCCGCCCGGCCGCAGGAGCCCTAGCCACGCCGTTTTCCAGCGCGCCAGAATCGAATCGTGTCACGCGCTGGCAATGCCCAGGCGCCTTCCGCAATGTCCGGTGCCCGTGGTGGCCTGCGCCTCCGGAAGCAGAATCAATGCCCGCCCGAAGGATCGGCGAAGTGGCTCGGTAGGTGGGCGTTGACCACCCCGCCGTCGACCGTCAGCGTCTCGCCCACGACGTAGTCGCCTGCGCGGCTGCACAGGTAGATCGCGGCCGCGGCCATGTCCTCCGGCGTGCCGATGCGCTTGGCCGGGATTCCGGCGGCGCTGGTCTCGGGTGCGTTCTTGGCGGCCCGGTTCATCTCGGACGGGAAGGCCCCCGGCGCGATCGAGGTGACGACGATATTGTCCTGAATCAGCCGCGCGGCCATGCGCCGGGTGAGCTGGATCACGCCCGCCTTGCTGGCCTGGTAGGCATAGGTTTCCCAAGGGTTGATGCGCAGGCCGTCGATCGAGGAGACGTGGATCACCTTGGCCGGATGGCCTTGCTTGCCACCTTCGACCAACAGATCATGGAGCTTCTGCGTGAGGAAGAACGGGGTCTTGACGTTGAGGTCCATGGTGCGGTGCCAGCCCGCTTCGCTGAACTCCAGATAGGGCTGGCCCCAGGCCGCCCCGGCATTGTTGATGAGGATGTCGAGCCGGCTTTCGCGCGCCTTCATTTCGTTGGCGAGGCTGACAATCCCGTCCATCTGGCTGAGGTCGGCAGGGATGCCGATCACCCTTGGATTTCCTTGGGCGTCGGCGCCGAACTCATCGATGGTTGCCTGCATCTGCTCGATCTTGCGCGCCGAGATGTAGACTCGCGCACAGCCTGCCGCGAGGAGGCCTTCGACGAACATCTTGCCGATCCCGCGGCTGCCGCCGGTGACGAGGGCAATGCGCCCTTCGAGGCTGAAAAGTGATTGAATGTCCATGATTTAGTATCCGCTCAAGGTCGCCACGCGGTTGGCGTGGAAATAGGCATCGCCCAGGAATTCGGCCAGCGCGCGGTCGCGCTTCATGTAAAGGCCGATGTCGTATTCGTCGGTCATGCCGATGCCACCGTGCATCTGCACACCTTCCTGCACCGCCAGCCGCGCGGCCTTGGCGACCTTGGCCTTGGCGACGCTGGCCATCAGATCGGCGCTTTCGGCGCCGGCGTCGAGCAGTTGCTGCGCCTTGATTGTCACCGCGCGGGCAATCTCGACCTCGGAATAGAGGTGGCTTGCGCGATGCTGGAGCGCCTGAAATTCGCCGATCAAACGCCCGAACTGCTTGCGCTGCTTGAGATAGTCGATGGTCATGTCCATCGCGCCGCGGGCAACGCCCACCCCTTCTGCCGCCGCGCCGACGCGGCCTGCGAGCAGCATCGCGTCGAGCACGGCGCGCCCGCCGTCGATCTCGCCGATCACGGCATCGCCATCGAGTTCGACACCATTGAACTTGGTATGGGTTGCCATCGAACTGTCAACCAGACGCACATGATCGTGCGACAAGCCGCGCGCGTCCTTGGGCACGGCGAACAAGGTGATGCCCTCGTCATCCTCATCCGCACCCGAGGTGCGCGCGGCGACCACGATCATGTCGGCACTGCCGCCGTGGATGACGAAGCTCTTGGAGCCGGTCAGGCGGAAGCCGTTGCCCGACTTCTCGGCGCGGGTGGCGATGCGCGAGGGGCGGTGCTTGGCGGTCTCGTCGATCGCCACCGCGAATACGCTGTCGCCGGCAATCAGGCCCGGCAGATAACGGCCCTTCAACTCCGCCGAAGCGTGCTTGAGCGCGGTCGCGGCCAGCACCGACGAGGTCAGGAACGGCGAGGGCGTGAGGTTGCGGCCGATTTCCTCGAGCACGATCCCCGCCTCGACATGGCCCATGCCGAGCCCGCCATCGGCCTCGTCCACCAATATCCCGGTGAAGCCCATTTCGGCCATCTGCTTCCACAGGGCGTGGCCGAAGCCGTCCTTGCAGCCCAGGTCGCGCCAGTGGCGCAGCTGCTTGGCGATATTGCCTTCCTCGGCCATGAAGCTGCGCGCAGTGTCGGCGAGCATCGCCTGGTCTTCGTTGTGATACAGGGGCACTGGTTCCCTCCTCTGGTTGCGTCAGCGCTGCTCCGGCGGGGGCCATTCGCACTTGCTCGGCAGAATGGATCCCCGCGCCGGCGCGGATGACGAATTGCTGTTATGTTGTCTCAGGCACCCGGCAGGTTGAGGATGCGCTTGGAAATCACGTTGAGCATGATTTCCGAGGTGCCGCCCTCGATCGAGTTGGCCTTGGTGCGCAGCCAGTTACGGGCCGGCTTGCCCCCGCCGGTCTCCTCGCTCTCCCATTCGAGCGAGCGCGAACCCCCGACGGCCATCATCAGCTCGTGACGACGCTTGTTCAGCTCGGTGCCGACATATTTCATCATGTTGGGCTGGGCCGGATGGGCCTTGCCGACCTTGATCTCGTCCAGGAACTTCTCGCCCATCGCCGCATAGGCCAGCGCATCGACATCGAACATGGCGAGCTCGGCGCGCAAGACCGGATCGATTTCATCGCCGTTCTTTGCCGCAAGGCGCTTCATCGCCGCGCCGATCGCCGCGGCCCGCTCGCTCCCGCCGGCGCCCGAGATCATCTCGCGCTCGTGCCCGAGCAGATACTTGGCCACGTCCCAGCCGCGGTTGATCTCGCCCACATAGGCCGGCACGTCCTCGCCATAGGACTTGGGCACCTTGACATTGTCGAAGAAGGTCTCGCAGAAGGGCGAGGAGCCACTGATCAGCTTGATCGGCTTGGTCGTCACCCCCTCGCTCGCCATGTCGAAGAGCATGAAGGTGATGCCCTGATACTTGTTGGTCTTGTCGGTGCGCACCAGGCAGAAGATCCAGTCGGCCTGATCGGCATAGCTGGTCCAGATCTTCTGGCCATTGACCACCCAGTGATCGCCCTTGTCCTCGCCAAAGGTCTGCAAGCTGACCAGGTCGCTGCCCGAGCCGGGCTCGGAATAGCCCTGGCACCAGCGGATTTCGCCGCGGGCAATCTCGTTAAGGAAGCGGCGCTTCTGCCCCTCGGTGCCGAAATGCAGCAGCGCCGGGCCAAGCATCCAGATGCCGAAGGAGCTGAGCGGTGGGCGGGCATTGATGCGCGCCATTTCCTCGCGCAGCACCTTGGCCTCGGCCGGCGAAAGCCCCGCCCCGCCATATTCCTTCGGCCACGAGGGCACGGTGTAGCCCTTGGCGATCGCCGCCTCGAGCCAGGCCTGCTGCGCCGCGTTCTTGAAGCGCGCGCGGCGGCCGCCCCAATAGATGTCATCCTCGTCGCGCACCGGCTCGCGCATTTCCGGCGGGCAATTCGCCTCGAGCCAGGCGCGGGTTTCGGCGCGGAACGTCTCCAGGTCGGCCATGGCCGATTCTCCTCTCTCTCGGGCCTCACTTGACGCTTACGTTAGTGGCAATTTGTCGGCGGCTGCAAGCGCCGATCTCCCGCCCGGCGATGCCGTAGCGTCAGGCGCGGCGCGATTGACGCGGGGGTCAATCGGTCTAGCATTGCAACCGAAAGTGGAGAGGGAATGGTGAGAGGATTCGCACGGGCGGCACAGGGCCGTGGGGCGGCGCGCGGATGAGCGCGGCTGATGCCAAGGTGCCCTATCGGCTCAAGCTCGCCTATGGCGCCGGGGCCGTTGCCTATGGGATCAAGGACAACGGCTTTGCCGTGTTCCTGCTGATCTTCTACAATCAGGTGATGGGCCTTCCCGCCAACCTCGTGGGTCTGGCGGTGATGGTGGCGCTGGTGATCGATGCCTTCATCGATCCGGTGATCGGCCATTTGAGCGACCGCACCAATACCCGCTGGGGGCGGCGCCACCCCTGGCTCTATGCCTCGATCCTTCCGGTGGGCCTGTCGTGGTTCATGCTCTGGCACCCCCCCGCCTGGGGGGAGACCGCGATGCTGGTCTATCTCACCTGCGCGGCAATCCTGGTGCGCACCGCGATCGCCTTGAACGAGGTGCCCTCGCTCGCGATGCTGCCCGAGATCACCCAGGACTATCACGAGCGTACCGATGTGATCCGCTACCGCTTCCTGTTCGGCTGGGCGGGCGGGCTGCTGCTGCTGTTCCTCGCCTATGGGGTGTTCCTCGCGCCCACGCCCGAGCAGCCGGCCGGGCTGCTGCGGCGCGAGGGCTATGATGCCTATGCCTGGGCCGGCGTGATCCTGATGACCGTGGCGATCCTCACCGTCTCGCTCGGCACCCATCGCGCGCTCGCCCGGCCCCCGGCCAAGCTGCCCCCGCGCCTGCCATTGGCAGAGGAGCTCAAGGCGATGCGCCGCACGCTGCGCAACCCCGCCTTCCTCACGCTGATGGGCGCCGGGGTGTTTGCCTATGCCAACCAGGGGCTGAACTTTGCCACCAGCACCTACATGCAGACCTATGTGTGGGAGTTTCCCGGCTGGGCGCTGGCGGTGTGGCCGGTCACCCTGCTTGCCGGGGTGGTGATGGGCTTCGTGCTCGCCCCGATCGTCTCGCGCCGCTGGGGCAAGAAGAACGCCGCGGCGATCATGGCGGCGCTGGCCATGGCCATCGGCCTTGCGCCCTATGTGCTGCGCCTTGCCGGCCTGTTTCCGGCCAATGGCGAGCCGGCCACGCTGCCGCTGTTCCTCGGCTTTGCCACGCTGGCAACCGGCATCGGCGTGTGCCCGATGATGCTCACCGGATCGATGCTGGCCGATGTGGTCGAGGATTCGGAGATCAAGACCGGCCACCGCGAGGAAGGCCTGTTCTTTGCCGGGATGCTGTTCATGCAGAAATGCGTCACCGGGCTTGGCACCTTTGCCGCCGGCAGCCTGATCAGCGCGGTGGGCTTTCCCGCCAATGCCCAGCCCGGCGCGGTCGATGGCACGGTGATCGAGCGGCTGATGCTGCTCTACACCCTGCTCACCGCGATGCTGGTGAGCGGGGCGGTGCTGGTGTTCCTGCGCTTTCCGCTGGGCGAGGCGGACCATGCCGATCGCCTCGCCCGGCTCGGGGCGACGCGGGCGCCGCCGCACAAATGAGAGCTTGGCGCCCGGCGGATGCTCTGCCACGCTCGGGCGCGGATTCGATGGCAATCACGGACGAGAGGACTTTTCATGGATTTCGAGCCTACCGAGCGGCAGGTCTATTGGCGCAACCGCGTGCGCGACTTCATCGAGGCGCATGTGCGCCCCAACATGAAGACCTATGAGGAACAGGACCGCGCGGGCGAGCGCTGGAAGGTGCTCCCGATCGTCGAGGAGCTGAAGGCCAAGGCCAAGGCGCAAGGCATCTGGAACCTGTTCATGCCGCCGCGCAACGACAGCCATCACCATGTCGATGACAGCTTCGAATTCGAAGGGCCGGGCCTGACCAATCTCGAATATGCCCTGTGCGCCGAGGAGATGGGCCGCATCGGCTGGGCGAGCGAGGTGTTCAACTGCTCGGCGCCCGATACCGGCAACATGGAGGTGTTCCACCGCTACGGCACCCGTGAGCAGAAGGAAGCCTGGCTGCGCCCACTGATGAACGGCGAGATCCGTTCGGCCTTCCTGATGACAGAGCCTTACACCGCCTCGTCGGACGCGACCAATATCGAGACCCGGATCGAGCGCGACGGCGATCACTACGTTATCAACGGGCGCAAGTGGTGGTCTTCGGGCCTCGGCGATCCGCGTTGCAAGATCGCGATCGTGATGGGCAAGACCGATTTCAGCGCCCAGCGCCACGCCCAGCAGTCGATGGTGCTGATGCCGATCGACAGCCCCGGTGTGAACATCATCCGCCACCTGCCGGTCTTCGGCTATGACGATGCACCACACGGCCACATGGAAGTCGAACTGGTCAACGTGCGCGTCCCCGTCACCAACATGCTGCTGGGCGAAGGCCGCGGCTTCGAGATCGCGCAAGGGCGGCTCGGGCCGGGCCGCATCCACCATTGCATGCGTACCATCGGGGTGGCCGAAGAGGCGCTGGCCAAGATGTGCCGCCGCCTGCAGGAGCGCGAGGCCTTCGGCAAGCCGATCTACAAGCACTCGGTTTGGGAGGAGCGCGTGGCGCGCGCGCGCATCGATATCGAGATGACCCGGCTCTTGTGCCTTAAGGCTGCCGACATGATGGACAAGGTCGGCAACAAGGCCGCCAAGCAGGAAATCGCGATGATCAAGGTGCAGGCGCCCACCATGGCGCTGAAGATCATCGACGATGCCATCCAGGCCCATGGCGGCGGCGGCGTGTCGGAGGACTATGGCCTCGCCTCGGCCTATGCCCACCAGCGCACCTTGCGCCTTGCCGACGGGCCGGATGAAGTCCACGCTCGCTCGATCGCCCAGATGGAATTCGCCAAGCACGCGCCCGTCCCCGGCCCGACCGCCAACGCCCTGCGGGGCAACCACGGGCGCGCCGCCAATGACGGCCAGAGCTTCAGCTCGGGCGACATGGGCGTGGCGCGCTAGGCAAGAGTCTCCCCTTTCCCTTGTGCGGGAAGGGGCGGGGGTGGGCATGGGCCCGCAAGGGACCACCCCGCAGCGAACAGGACTTGCGAGGCAGGCCCACGTCTCGCTCGCCTCCCGCAGGCGGGAATGGACAAGGAAATGACATGGCAAAAGCCGCAATCCTCGAAACCCCTGGCCAGGGCCTTCACATTGCCGAAGTGACCTATGCCGAGCCCGGCCCGCATGAGGTGCTGATCGACACCAAGGCCTGCGGGCTGTGCCATTCGGATCTGCACTTCATCGACGGACACTATCCCCACGCTCTGCCCTGCATTCCGGGGCACGAGGCGGCGGGGATCGTGCGCGCGGTCGGCAGCGAGGTTCGCACCGTGAAGCCGGGTGATCACGTCGTCTCGTGCCTTTCGGCCTTCTGCGGCCACTGCGAGTTCTGCGTGACGGGCCGCATGGCGCTGTGCCTTGGTGGCGATACCCGTCGTCAGAAGGGCGAGACGCCGCGCATCGCCTTTGCCGATGGGGCGCCGGTCAACCAGATGCTCAACCTCTCCGCCCTGTCGGAGCAAATGCTGATCCACGAGCACGCCTGCGTCGCGATCGACAAGGCGATGCCGTTCGATCGCGCCGCGCTGCTCGGCTGCGCGGTGACGACCGGCGCGGGCACGATCTTCAACGCCTGCAAGGTGACCCCCGGCGAAACCGTGCTGGTGGTCGGTTGCGGCGGCGTGGGTCTGGCCGCGATCAACGCGGCCAAGATCGCCGGAGCAGGCAAGATCATCGCCGCCGATCCGCTGCCCGAGAAGCGTGCGCTGGCCGAAGTGCTGGGCGCGACCCACACCGTGGATGCGCTTGATCCGGATGCGGCCAAGCAGATCATCGCCATTTCGAACGGCGGGGTCGACTGGGGGATCGAGGCGGTCGGTCGGCCGGCCTCCGCCGATCTTGCTGTCGCCTCGCTGCGGCGCGGGGGCACGGCCGTGATCCTCGGCATGATGCCGCTCGATTGCAAGGTTGGGCTTTCGGCTTTCGATCTGCTGAGCGGCAAGAAGCTGATGGGGGCGCTGATGGGGATGAACCACTTCCCGGTCGACCTGCCGCGCCTCGTCGACTTCTATTTGCGCGGACTGCTCGATCTCGACACAATCATCGCCGAGCGCATTGCGCTCGACCAGGTGAATGAAGGCTTCAATACCATGCGCGCCGGAAATTCGGCCCGCACTGTTGTGGTGTTCGACTGATGGAAATCGATTTCGACAAGGAGATGGTCGGCACGGTCGAGGTGACCGGGAAGGACGCGCTCGACCTCGCTTCACTGACCCGCTGGTTCGAGGCCAATGTCGAAGGCTTCGAAGGGCCGATCAGCTATACCAAGTTCAAGGGCGGCCAGTCGAATCCGACTTACCGGATCGACACGCCCAAGACGTCCTACGTGCTGCGCCGCCAGCCCTTCGGCAAGCTGCTGCCCTCGGCCCACGCGGTCGATCGCGAATATGTCGCGATGACCGGGCTCTATCCCACCGGCTTCCCGGTACCGCGCACCTATGGCCTGTGCGAGGATGTCGATGTCATCGGCGCGAAGTTCTTCGTTATGAGCATGGCCGATGGCCGCTCGTTGTGGAACGGCGCGCTTCCGGGCATGACCCCGGACGAGCGCCGCGCGATCTACAACGCGCTGATTGACACCATCGCCGATCTGCATCTCCACCAGCCCGACGCGATCGGGATGGGCGACTATGGCAAGCCGACCGACTATTGCGCACGCCAGATCGCCCGCTGGACCAAGCAGTACAAGCTCTCCGAAACCGAGCACATGCCTGAGATGGAGCGCCTGATCGAATGGCTGCCGCAGACCGTCCCGCCGCAGCACCGTTCCAGCGTGGTCCACGGCGATTACCGGCTCGACAACGTGATCTTCCACAAGCACGAACCGCGCATCATCGCCGTGCTCGACTGGGAGCTGTCGACGCTGGGCGATCCGATTGCCGATTTCAGCTACCTGATGCTCAACTGGCACAACCCCGCCGATGGCCGCGCGGGGCTGCTGGGGCTGGATATCGCCGCGCTCGGGATCCCCTCGCAGCAGGAAGCGGTCGATCGCTACGTGGCGCGTACCGGCTTTCCGGTGCCGCCCATGGACTGGTACTTCGCCTACAACCTGTTTCGCCTCGCCGGGATTATGCAGGGCATCAAGAAACGGGTGATCGACGGCACCGCTTCCAGCGCCCACGCCCAAGCGATGAGCGATCGCGTGCGACCGCTGGCCGAGCGCGCCTACCAGTTCGCGCTGGCGGCGGGGATGCCTGCGTGACGCTTGCCGAGGCTCTCCTGCGCGGCTAGGCGCGCTGGCGCAATTGTCCGCCGGAGAACGCCATGAGTGATACGCTGATCGCTGCCATCGAAGAGGCTTGGGAGAACCGCGCCGAGATTACGCCGGGGCACGAGGTGCGCCATCAGGTTGCCGATGCGCTGGCGCTGCTCGACAGCGGCGAGGCGCGCGTGGCCGAGCCTGACGGAAAAGGCGGCTGGACTGTCAACCAATGGCTCAAGAAGGCGGTGTTGCTGAGCTTCCGGCTCAGTGACAACCGCGTCATGGATGGCGGCGCGGCAGGCGCGCCGGCCTATGACAAGGTGTCGCTGAAGTTCGCCGGCTGGGGCGAGAACCGTTTCAAGCAAGCCGGCTTCCGGGTGGTGCCGGGCGCGGTTGTCCGTCGCGGCGCGCATATTTCCAAGGGCGTGGTGCTGATGCCATGCTTCGTCAACATCGGCGCTTACGTTGGCGAGAACACGATGATCGACACCTGGGCAACGGTCGGATCCTGTGCCCAGATCGGTGCCAATGTCCACATTTCGGGCGGCGCAGGGATCGGTGGTGTGCTCGAACCGCTTCAGGCCGAGCCCGTGATCATCGGTGACGGCGCGTTCATTGGCGCGCGCGCGGAAGTCGCCGAAGGCGTGCGTGTGGGCGAAGGCGCGGTGCTTTCGATGGGTGTCTATCTCGGCGCATCGACCAAGATCGTCGATCGCGCCACCGGTCGGGTCTACATGGGCGAAGTCCCGCCCTATGCCGTCGTCGTCCCCGGCTCGATGCCCGGCAAGCCCCTGCCCGACGGCAGCCCCGGTCCCAGTCTCTACTGCGCGGTGATCGTCAAGACCGTCGACGCCCAGACCCGCTCCAAGACCGGCATCAACGAACTGCTCAGGGACTGACGCGGAACCATTTGGCGCCTGTGTAGTTGATTGCCGTTACGGAAGGTGTTTCCGTAACGTCAACAATTGTCGGGAGTGCGCCGAATGGCCGATCAGAACGAAGCGATCCGCATCAAGGACGAGGCCGCGCGCGGGGCTGTCAGCAATACCGGCCTGCGCTATGTGCTGGCCTTCAGCCTCGGCTTTGCGGTGATCGCGATGAGTCTCGTGTGGATCATCCCCGCGCTGGCCCGGGCCAGCCATTGATTATTCCGGCTTGGTCGGCGGGTTGATCGGGGTTTCGATCGGCAGCTCGTCCGCCACGCTCGCAGCATAGGCCTCGGCCGCGCGCAGCACGCGCAGCGCGTTGCGGCTCGCGATCATTTCCAGCTCGGCCTGCGAATAGCCGCGCCGCGCCAGTTCCACGAACAGCGCAGGGTAGCCGCTGACATCCTCCATCCCCACCGGCCCGATCGGCATCCCGTCATAGTCCCCGCCGATGCCGATATGTTCAACGCCGGCGACCTTGCGGATGTGATCGATGTGATCAGCGACATCGCTGATGGTGCTCTTGGGCTCGGGATTGCTCGCCAGCCACGCGTCCATCGCCGCCGCCGCCGCCTCGGGATTGCCAAGGTGCACCACCCGCAGCCGCGCGATCTCGGCGTTGCGGCGTGCGTCCCACTGGCGCAGCTCCTCATTGATGAAACGCGGCAGCGCCACCACCATCACGATTCCGCCGTTCTCGGGCAGGCGCGCCAGCACCGAATCCGGCACGTTGCGCGGATGCGGGGTCACGCCGCGTGCGCCCGAATGGCTGAAGATCACCGGCGCACGCGCCACATCGAGCGCGTCGTGCATCACCTTTTCGCTGACATGGCTGAGGTCGACGAGCATCCCCAGCCGGTTCATCTCGCGCACGACGTCCTTGCCGAAATCGGTCAGCCCGCCGTGCTTGGGATCGTCGGTTGCGGCATCGGCCCAAGCCGTGTTGCTGTTGTGGGTGAGCGTCATGTAGCGCGCGCCCAGCGCATAGAACTGGCGCAGCACGCCAAGGTTGGAGCCGATCGAATAGCCGCCCTCCATCCCCAGCAGGGAGGCGATGCGGCCGTCGCGCATCGCGGCTTCGACCTGATCGGCGGTCTCGGCATAGCGCATCGCCTGCGGATAGCGCGCGATCAGGCGCTTGGTGACGTCGATCTGCTCGATGGTCTGCTGAACCGCGGCGGCCTCGTTGGCGTTGTGCGGGACATAGACCGACCAGAACTGTGCCCCGACCTTGCCCGCCTTGAGCCGGGTGAGATCGGTATGCATCGCGCCCTTGCCGGTCGCCGGATCGGCGGTGGCGGTCGTGTCGGTGAAGTCGAAGTCGTTGATCTGGTTGTTGCGCCGCGTGCGCAGCTGGCCGGGAGTGTCATTATGCCCGTCGAACACCGGCGCCGCCTCGAGCGCGGCCCGTGCGGTGGCGACCGCCTGCTCCTCGCTGACCTTCTTCTGCCCGGCGGCGGGCGCGGCCAGCATCAGCGCGGCGGCAAGAGCGAGGAAAACGCGCGGGGCAGTGGCTTGCATGTCTGGAAAAACTCCCGGTAAGGCAGGCCGAAGGGCTTTAAGCGAGGCCAAGATGAGCGATAGCGCGCAAAACCTGATCGAACAATTGGGCCTTGCCGCGCACCCCGAAGGCGGTTGGTATCGTGAGACCTGGCGTGGTGCGGCCTGCGCTGCGGGGCAGGGCGATGCCGGTGCGCCTGGCCGGGCCGAGGGCACTGCAATCATTTTCTTGCTCAAGGCCGACGAGGCCTCGCACTGGCACCGGGTCGATGCGACCGAGCTGTGGCTGTGGCAGGCGGGCGATCCCGTCGAACTGCGGCTGGCGGCAAGCGATGCCGGGCCGGTGCGGTCGGTGGTGCTGGGGGCGGACGTGGGAGCGGGGCAACGGTTGCAGGGCCTTGTGGCGCCGCACGAATGGCAAGCGGCCCGCCCGCACGGCACGCCGGTGCATGGCTACAGCCTGGTGTCTTGTGTGGTGGTGCCGGGTTTCGACTTCGCTGGCTTCACCCTCGCCCCGCCAGGGTGGGAGCCGGGCGAGGAACCGATCAGGTGACCCGTACTGCCCTGCGCTGGCTGCTGGCGACGTTCTATCTCGTTGCCGGTGTCATCCATCTGGTGCGGCCTGCGCCTTTCCTGGCGATCATGCCGGCATGGGTGCCCGCGCCCGAGGCGGTGGTGCTGTGGACCGGCGTGGCCGAAATCCTGGGCGCGATCGGCTTGGTACAGCCTTTCTCGCCGCCCCTGCGCCGCGCGGCGGGCTGGGGGCTGGCGCTTTATGCCTTGTGCGTGTGGCCGGCGAACATCAATCACTTCATCATCGACATGGCGCGCGACGATGGCGGGCTTGGCCTTGCCTACCACGTCCCGCGCATGATCGCGCAGCCGGTGATCATCTGGCTCGCGCTGTGGGTGTCACGCGAAAGCAAAACGGCGCACGAGGGCTGAGCACCCCGCGCGCCGTTTGTCGCGCATCCCACCCAGCGGCGGGGCGTCAATTTCAGCTCAGGTGCTTTGCGACCGCAGCGGTCATCTTGAACATCGAGATCTGATCCTTGCCGATCACCGCGCCGAGCTTGGCATCGGGATTGATCTGGCGCTTGTCCTTGCTGTCCTGAAGGCCATTGGCCTTGATGTAATCCCACACCTTCGAGGTCACCTGGGCGCGGGTCATCGGGCCCTTGCCGATCAGCGCTTCGAGTTCCCCCGAAAGCTTTACCGGCTTCTGCAGTGCGTTGGTCGATCCAGCCATTTTCTACTCCCTTGTCTTGATGGCAGGTTGATCACAAATCGTCGTCTTCCCAGTCCGCATCTTCGTCCATGCTCCCGGTAAAGGTGGCATGGAGCACCGCGCAAGCCGTAATCGTGCCCTGCAGTGATGCGAGCAGCTCCGCCCGACCAGCACCCGGCATCAGCACCAGTGGCAGATCGGTAGCGAAAACCTGGAACAGGTAATGGCGCGTTTCGCCTTCGGGGGGATCGGGCGGCAGCCATTCGGAATTGCCGAAAGCGTTTTTGCCCGTGCGCGGGGGCACCTCACCCTCAAGCAGCTTGCCGCGCTGACCGGCGAGGCCCCAGACCAGCCAGTGGCAGAGCGGTTCGGGGTTCGTCGCCGATGCATCCTCGACGATGACGACCAGCTCCTGCGAACCCGGTGGCGGCGCGCTCCATTCGAGCGGCGGCGCGACCGCATCTTCCTCCGTGGCGGTGAAGCTGCCATCCAGCTCCTCACCCGCGGCAAAGGCCGGGCTGGTCAGCGCAAACCCCCCGCGCCCGAGTGTCTGGGCCGAGCCAAGCGCTGCCACCGCAAGGCCGGGATGGCGTGCGGGCGCGGGAACGTGGGCGGCGAGCCAGGCGGGAAAGTCAATCATGATTCTGTCGCTTCATGCTGCCCGTGCTAGTCTTTTCGGCAGCGCGAGACGAGGCTTGGCCGGGCGGTTTTCGCCGGATTCTGAGGAAAACCCTGCAAATGCAGGCAAAAACAGCACGGAAACGGGTTTTGCAGCCGCGCATTCGCGCGGCTTGCTATCGGCGCCAAGACATTGCATCCATGGCGGGGTGCCGGATTATGCCGGTGCCACCGTTGCCCGCCTTGCCTTTGCCGGAGTCGTATTCTGCCATGAACGCCGCCCGCACCGTGCTCAGTACGATCATTGCCTGCGCGCTGGTGAGCTGCGGCGGGGGCGGTTCGGCACCGCCACCAACCGGTGGCGGCACCCCGAATCCGACCCCGACCCCGACCAGTTCGGCATGTTCCCTGCGCGCACAGCAAGACTTCGCCGACCGGGTGCTCAATGAATGGTACCTGTTCCCGGACCTGCTCGCGCCCGTCAATCCGGCGAGCTTCAACGATCTCCAGGCCTATCTCGACGCCCGGGTCGCCCCGGCCCGCGCCCAGAACCGTGACCGCTTCTTCACCTTCGCCACCTCGATCGCGGAAGAAAACGCGCTGATCAATTCGGGTGCCTCGGCAGGCTTCGGCATCCGTCTGTTCTATGACACCAATGCCAACCGCGTGTTTGTGACCGAGGCTTTCGAAGGCGCCAATGGCCTTGCCGCCGGGCTTGATCGCGGCACAGAGATTGTCGCCATCGGCACCGCCAGTAACAATCTCCAGAGCGTCGCAAGCCTGATGGCGAGCGGCGGGCCGCAGGCGGTGGTCGATGCTCTCGGCCCTTCGACCGCCGGCACCACCCGGGTGCTGCGCTTCATCCCGCAGCCCGGCGGGCCGACGATCGAGCGCGCCGTGACCAAGACCGAGTTTGCGCTCGATCCGGTCTCCGATCGCTATGGTGCGCTGGTGCTCAATGATGGCGGCAAGCGGGTTGGCTACATCAACCTGCGGACCTTTATCATCGCCGATGCCTCGGCCCAGCTGCGCAATGCCTTCGGCCAGTTCGCCGCGCAGGGCGTGACCGAGCTGATCATCGACCTGCGCTACAATGGCGGCGGGTTGGTCGAGGTGGCCGACATCCTCGGCGACCTGATGGGCAAGGGCCGGGTTGGCCAGGTATGGAGCCGGACCGTGCTGCGCGCTTCCAAGGCCGCCGAGAACGAGACGCGTCTGTTCCGCACCGAACCCAACGCCATCACCCCCACCCGAATCGCTTTCATCACCACCAACGCCAGCGCCTCGGCAAGCGAGCTGGTCGCCAATTCGCTGATCCCCTATCTCGGCACCAACATGGCGCTGGTGGGGGGCAACACCTTCGGCAAGCCAGTCGGCCAATTCGGGTTCGATCTGGCGGACTGCGATCTCAGGGTGCGAGCGGTGGCGTTCCAGACGGTCAACGCCAACAACCAGGGCGAATATTTCACCGGCCTTGCCAGCGTGGTGCCGAACACCTGCCGCGCCGGGGACGACATCACCCGCCCGCTTGGCGATCCGCGCGAAAGCTCGATCGCGGCGGCGCTCGATTTCCTTGGCGGACGGGCCTGTACCCCGATTTCGGGCGGGAAGGGTGCTGTCGCCTTCGATGCCGCCCAGCGCGCGCGCGCAGGACTTGACCTGCCCGAACGCCAGCCGCTCATGCCGGCGCGGCCGGGCGCGGGCGATCTGGAGATTCCCGGACGGTTCTAGACCCGCGGCTAGAGGCCTTCGGGAACGGTCTCGAAGCCGGGAATGTCACCGAGATCGACCCAGTCCTGCTTGCTTCTGGTGTAGCAGTGGAAGGCGGGCTTGAGGATGCTGGTATCGTCGAGCGTGCCGGCCTTGATGAACATCATCCCCGGCGGGTTTTCGACCCGGGTGAAGACGGGCGAGCCGCAGGTCCCGCAGAACTGCCGGCGTACGGTCGCGCCGCTGTCCCCGGTGTCGTTGTAGGTGGTCAGCTCGCCGTCATAGGCCACTGCACCTTCGGGCACACCGATGATCACCGACAGGCTGCTGCCCGCCTGACGCTGGCAGTTCTTGCAATGGCAGGTGACACACAGCAGCGGATCGCTCTCGCAGGTGTAGCGCACCTTGCCGCACAGGCAGCCTCCGGTGAGTGTCATGGCGTGTCTCCCCTGTTGATCCCCGCAAGCCTCAGGGCGCCGGTTCGCCCGTGAAGGGCTGGCGATCAGTATAGCCGCAGCCTTGCAATGTCTCCCCGTGCAAAGCGATAGTGGCGACGAAGGGGTAGGCGCGCTCGCTCATCCCGTCGCTGCACTGGCCGGGAGTGAGTGTCGCGGTGAGCGGTCTGCCATCGAGCGTGCCAGTGAAGCCCAGACCGCCGTTTCCGGCAAAGCGGCTGAGCGCGATGCGGGTGCCCGAGGGGTTCTCCGGCGTGGCCCACACGCCTTCGCCGGCGGTGATCCTGAGGTTCCAGAACGGCTCGGTGCCAATCATGGTCACCGCCTCCTCCGGCGCGACGGCGTCGAAGGTCTGTCCCTTGGGGTCGATCCCGTGTTTCCGGGCGGGCGAGCAGGCGGCGAGCAGCAGCACAGCAAGCGTCGGAAGGCAGCGGGGCATGGGAACTCCTTTGCGCTTGGAAACAGCTTTAGGGCGGAACCATGCTCCGGCCAAGCGGTTCAGCGGCCATGGATTTCACCCCGACCCGCGCGCGCGGCCAGCACCGCCTCGCCGAGTTTCTTCCCGCCGCCGGCCGACACTATGCCGATGCGCGCAATCACGACAATGGCCCGGCGGCTGGCGGGCGTGGCAATGTCTCGCAGCTTTCGCCGTGGCTCCATGCGGGACTGATCGACGAGACCGAGGTGCTGCAAGCGGTGCTCGGCATGCATTCCCTATGCGCGGCGGAGAAGTTCATCGCCGAGGTGTTCTGGCGAGTCTACTTCAAGGGCTACCTCGAACAGCGCCCTGGGGTGTGGGCAGACTATTGCGCGGGCCGCGACGCGGCGCTGGCGGCCATGGGGCGCAACAGCGGATTGGCGAGGGCCTACAGGCAAGCCACTGCGGGCCGCACCGGGATCGCGGCCTTCGACGTCTGGGCGCGGGAGCTGGTGGAGACTGGATACCTCCACAACCACGCCCGCATGTGGCTTGCCAGCATCTGGATCTTCACCCTGAAGCTCGACTGGCAGCTCGGCGCGGATTTCTTCCTGCGGCACCTGATGGATGGCGATGCGGCTTCGAACACGCTTTCCTGGCGCTGGGTTGCAGGGCTGCACACCAAGGGCAAGCACTATCTCGCGCGCTCTGACAACATCGCCCGCTACACTGTCGGACGGCCAGACGGTCCGCTGGCGGCAAAGGGGCTGGCAGAGGATGCGGCGCCGCTCGAGGAACCGCAGGATCACCCGCGCCGCCTGCCCGATCTGCCGCCGCCGGTGAGCGCGGCGGACTTTGCCCAGCCCTTCGCGCTGCTGCTGCATGACGAGGCCGCGCATCACGCACCGCTTGCCCTGCCCGCCGCGCCCGCGCTGGTGATCGGCGCGAGCCGGCCCGAGGCACGCTCGCCCGGTGCGCTCGGCACGGCCGCCGCCCGCTTTGCCGCAGGTGCGATAGCGGGCGGGCTGGCCGATGCCGCCGCTGCCTTCGGCTGCCCGGCGCGCGAATGGCACGCGGGCGAGCCGCTCGAGCCGCTGCTGGCTGAGGGCGGAATTGCCCGCCTGGCCGTGCCCTATATCCCCGCCGGATGGACCCGCGACGCGCTCGCCCCGGGGCTTGCACCACTGGCGGCGCAGGGCCGCGTCCTTAGCCTGCTCGGCGATCTTGATCGGGCCACCTGGCCCCATGCCAGGGCGGGGTTCTTCGGGGTGGCCAAGCAGATCGATGCGCTGCTGGGCGAATGCGGAATCTCCGGCAGCTAGGCCCGCGGCTTTGCCCGACCGTCAGATCGCCTTGTCGGGCGAGGGATCGTGCTTGTGCCGCTCGGCCTTGCCGAACATCCGTTCGAGCCGTTCGACGAGGGTGTTGGCGGCCTTCCTTGCGGCGGTATCGACATCCGCGGCCTTCTCGGTCACCCCGATCGGACGAGCGCCGCGCGGCCGCGCCTCGATGGTGCAATGCTTGTCGTCTCCGCCGTGCTTGCGTCCGTTGACGTCGCTGACGTGAACCTCGACCCGCGTCAGCCGGTTAGCGAACCGCGCCAATCGGTGCCGCACCTGCTGCTCGATCCGCTCGGCCACATTCTGGGTTCCCATCACCGAACTGTCAGTATTGAACTGGAACTGCATTGTCATCGGGCTCTCCTGTGTCAGCCAGTCGTGGTTCCCTGTTGCCGCTTCAAAGATGGGAAGTCCGAAGCCGGGTTTCCAGCGGGAACTGCACGGATCGCCAGGCTGGTCAGGCGATCTTGTCCGCAGCCTGGGCAATCTCGCCCGCCCGCCTCGTCCGCGCGTTCGCACCGGAATTCGGAAGTCTGGGCGATGGGGCCCGTCCTGCCGGGAGAGGGAGAAGGCGAGGGTGCCGGGCGGGGGAGCGCATGGCCGCGCGCCCCCGCCCAGGGCGATTCCTCAGTGGGCCGGCGAAAGGTTTACGGCGCTTTCCTTGCCGTTGCGCCCGCGCTCCAGCTCGTAGTTGAGGCGCTGGTCCTTATCGAGCGTCGTCATGCCGGCGGCCTGCACCGCGCTGATGTGGACGAAGCTGTCGGACGAGCCATCATCCGGCTGGATGAAGCCATAGCCCTTGTCGGTGTTGAAGAACTTCACGGTTCCGGTCTTGCTCATGGAATGTTCCTTTCAAGAACATGGGATTACCCCGCCGCGAAATGCGGCGAGGGGTCGTGCTTCGTATCGTCCAATGAAAGGAAGTCGTCGTCTGAGAGACGCCGGAGCCGGGGAGGGGATCCCTGGCGGCGGCGGAGCACAAAGTTCGAAGTCCGTCGCAAATTTCGACGTCAGCGGGCCGACCATAACACAGCTTGCGCCGATCGCCTAATCGGTCATCCCGCAGGAGTTCGTTAAGACATTCGCGAGAGGCATGGCGGTATCCTGGGCAATGATGCCACACGCCTCTGTCTTCACCGCGGCCGCCGGCCCCGCTCCACCCGCTGCGGGGCGCGGGGCGCTGCGTGCGCGCTTGCGGCGCACGGGATTGTGGGTGGTGGGCGGATCGGTGTTCGCTTCGGTCAGCTTTACCCATCTTTGCCTTATCCTGCTCGGCGAGCTCGACTACGCCGCCACGATGATTGCCGCAGTGCTCATCCCGCTGGCGGTGGCGAGCCTTGCCTTCCGCTGGATCGCCGGGCTGACCTTGCAGCTTGAGGCCGCGCGCGCCGAACGCGATCGCCTCGCCCATCAGGATCCGCTTACCGGCCTTGCCAACCGCCGCGCCGCGCTCGCCAAGCTGGAGAGCTGGGTGGCCGGGACGGAGCCGTTGGCGCTGGCGGTCGCCGATCTCGACCACTTCAAGCGCATCAACGACCGGCTCGGCCATGAGGGCGGGGACGCCAGCCTCGTCCACTTCGCCGCGATGCTGCGCAAGCTGGTGCCGCCCGGCTGGCTGATCGCGCGGATCGGCGGCGAGGAATTCCTGCTCGCCGCACGGGGCATCGACCCGGCCGATTTCGCCGCGCGGATCGAGGCGGTGCGCACCGCCATCGCGATCACCCCGCTGATCACGACGAGCGGCCCGTGGCACCTCACCGCCAGTTTCGGCATCGCCGCAAGGAGCGCAAACGAGGGCGTCGATCGCCTCATCTCCCGCGCCGACGCCGCGCTCTATGCCGCCAAGGAGGGCGGAAGAAACCGGACGGAGCGGGCGGCGTAATTTTCTAACAAAGTTGACAAAGGTGACACCGTGTCACTCTGGCTCTTCCCAGCCAGATGCTTGTAATGCCTGCATTAATTCATCGTCGCTCATGGCGGACGGACAGCCGGGGCCGGCGCGGGAGAATTGTTCGCGGTAGGTGGCGAATTCGTCGGGATCGTTGACGGTCAGCGCGCCGGTCTCGACGGCCTCGCCCGCCGCGACCTTGGCCAGCAGGCTCTCGAAATCGCGCGCGTAGCGCTCGGCCATCGGGCGCAGGCGGCCGAACAGCGGATTGCCCTCAAGCGTGCGCGAGCGCAGCAGCGCGACCGTCAGCCCCTCGTCGAAATGGCGGTAGGAGCCGACCTGCTCGCCCCTGTAGAACACCGGCCGCTCGACCCCGTTGATCGCGCGGTCGAGCGCGGCTTGGGCGAGCACGTCATAGGAATGATGGAACGCCACCTCCCACGCGAGGTCGAAGGGCTGGCCCTTGAGGCGCGAGCGCAGCCGGTAGGCCGACTGCCGCGAACACCCCACCGACCGCGCCGCCTCGGCCACGGAATGCGTCGCCGAGAGCGCGCGCAGGAAGGCGACCTGCTTGGGCCGAGACCAGCCATCATGGCGCTCGGCGCGCGGCGTGGCGGGGAGAGTGACGGGCGCAGTCGCGCCGGGCGAGCGGGGGGAGTGTGTCTGGGCCATCCGGGGAGGATGACTCGGGTCGGGGGGTGTAGGAAAGGGGTCGCAAACCTTGGCGTCGTAATCTCGTCGTGCGCCTTGCGCCCGGACGCCAGGGCTTGGATCACCATGGCAGATCCGGCACCGTCTTACGCGACGGGGTGAGGAAAGAAGCATTGTGCAAGGGGCAAGCGAACGCGCGTTCAGGGGGTTTTGCGGATGTCCTCCACCAGAACCGCCACGGTGATCCCAAGCTGGCTGACCTTGAGCACGTTGTCCGCGCGCGTCCCGTCGGGGGCGAGGGTGAGTTCCTGACGCACCTTGAAGCTGCCCTCCATCATGTATTCGAGCACCAGCCGGTTGCCCTCGGAGCGCCCCGTCACCGGCCCGATCGCGTCGGTGAGCGTGCCCTCGTAGCGCCCGGGGGCGAGCTCGACGAGCCGCCACTGGCGTGCACGCCGGGGCTTGTCGCCCTCGGTCACGGTATGGTCGAGCACCAGCACGCGGCGCGGCGGGATCGCCCAGGCCGATGCGGTCTCGGCCTCGGTGACGATCCGCCCGCGGCTGACCACGGTGATAGGGACGGGATCGGACAGCACCTTGGCGAGCGTGCCGGTGCCGCGGCTCTTTCCAACGAAGAAGGCGAAGGGATCGAAGCGCGGCGTTTCGGCCTGTGCAATCGGGGCGGTAATCGGCGGGGTGGAAACGCAGCCGCCGAGCAGAAGCGCGAGCGGGGCGAGCAGCACGATACGCGCCCGCCCCCTTGCGCCTGCATCAGTCATGCTCGCGGTCCCCCGCGCCGACGTAGAGCTGGTTGCCGACTTCGCGGAACTTGGCGCTCATCTCGGCCATGCCCTTTTCCGCCTCCTCTTCGCTGGCGACGAAGGTTTCGATGCCTGCGTTCTGCCTGGCGGCGAAATCGCGGACTTCCTGCGTGATCTTCATCGAGCAGAACTTCGGCCCGCACATCGAGCAGAAATGCGCCGACTTCGCACCTTTCGCCGGGAGCGTCTGGTCGTGGTATTGCTCCGCCGTATCGGGATCGAGGCTGAGGTTGAACTGGTCGCGCCAGCGGAACTCGAAGCGGGCCTTGGAGAGCGCATCGTCGCGCACCTGCGCTGCCGGGTGCCCCTTGGCGAGGTCGGCAGCGTGGGCGGCGAGCTTGTAGGTGACCACGCCCACCTTCACATCGTCGCGGTCGGGCAGGCCGAGATGCTCCTTGGGCGTGACGTAGCAAAGCATCGCCGTGCCGTACCACCCGATCTGCGCCGCGCCGATCCCGCTGGTGATGTGGTCATAGCCCGGCGCGATGTCGGTGACGAGCGGCCCCAAGGTGTAGAACGGCGCCTCGCCGCAGGCTTCGAGCTGCTTTTCCATGTTCTGCTTGATCTTGTGCATCGGCACGTGGCCGGGGCCTTCGATCATCACCTGCACGTCCTGCGCCCAGGCCCGCCTGGTCAGCTCGCCCAGGGTGTAAAGCTCGGCGAATTGCGCTTCGTCATTGGCGTCGGCGATGGAACCGGGGCGCAGGCCGTCGCCCAGCGAATAGGCGATGTCATAGGCCTTCATGATCTCGGTGATTTCGTCGAAGTGCTCGTAGAGGAAGCTCTCCTTGTGGTGCGCCAGGCACCACTTGGCCATGATCGAGCCGCCGCGGCTGACGATGCCGGTGACGCGCTTGGCGGTGAGCGGGATATAGGGCAGGCGCACGCCGGCGTGGATGGTGAAGTAGTCGACGCCCTGTTCGGCCTGCTCGATCAGCGTGTCGCGGAAGATTTCCCAGGTCAGCTCCTCGGCGATCCCGCCGACCTTCTCCAGCGCCTGATAGATCGGCACGGTGCCGACCGGCACGGGGCTGTTGCGGATGATCCATTCGCGGGTGTCGTGGATGTTGCGGCCCGTGGAAAGGTCCATGATCGTGTCCGCGCCCCAGCGGATCGCCCAGACCATCTTGTCGACCTCGCTCGCCACGTCCGAGGCGACCGCCGAATTGCCGATATTGGCGTTGATCTTGACGAGGAAGTTGCGCCCGATCGCCATCGGCTCGGATTCCGGGTGGTTGATGTTGGCGGGGATGATCGCCCGGCCGCGCGCGACTTCGCTGCGGACGAATTCGGGAGTGATGACATCGGGGATCTGCGCCCCCCAGCTCTCGCCGTCGCGGACGAGGTCTTTGGCGATCTCGCGCCCGAGGTTCTCGCGCTCGGCGACATATTCCATCTCGGGGGTGATGATCCCGCGCCGGGCATAGTGCATCTGGGTGACATTCATCCCCGCCTTGGCCCGTAGAGGGCGCCTGACGGGTTTGGGGAAGCTCGGAACCCCGCCCGAACGGTCAGGCCCGAGGCGGCCATTGTCTTCGGGCTTGACCTCGCGGCCCTCGTAATCCTCGACATCGCCGCGCGCGAGGATCCAGTCGCGGCGGATCGGATTGAGGCCGGCGCTGATGTCGATATGGGCATCGGGATCGGTGTAGGGGCCGGAGGTGTCATAGACCCGCACCGGGGGTTCGCCGCCTTCCAGATCAATCTCGCGCATCGCGACGCGGATTCCCGATCCGGTGCGGGCGCTGACATAGACCTTGCGGCTGCCGCGGATCGGCCCGGTGGTGACGCCGATTTCGACGGGGGAATTGATGTCGGCCATGTGCGTTCTCTCTCCAACGGGCGGAAAGAGCGCGGGATTTGGTGCACTGACCAGCCCACTCCCTCCGCCGATGCTAATCGGTTCAGGTTCGACGGGTCGGGCGATGCTAACCGCCCCTCTCAGCACAAGCGTGCTCCCCGGGGATGGGATAGGGATAGGCGCAAGGCGCGGCTGCGTCCAGTGAGATTGATGCGGGCGGTGCCGCATCCGGGGCAGTCAGTCTTCGGGTGGGCCGAAGGGGGCGATGGGCGGGTTGGCGAACAGGCCCTCGGCCGGATCGGCGGGGCGTTGCGCCAATGCTGCGCGCACCCGATCGGCCCCGCGCACGTCGATGCGCACGGTGTAGAGCCCCTCGGCCGGATCGGTGGCAATCACGCCGAACGTGGCATCGATCTCGCCGGGCGCGAGGCCGAACAGCGCCGCCACCTCGTCGAGGCCCGGCGCCATGCCGCGATGACGGAACTGGAGCATGACGGTGTCCATCGTCGGCCTTTCTCGAACGCGTCGGTCAGCCGGCGCCGCTGCGGGCCGGTCAGACCCGGCAGCGGCGCTTCGGCCAGGCCCTCAGCTACACCCGCACCCGCAGCCCTTGGCCGGAGAGCGGGAGGCCGCCGCCCCGCCGGTGACTTGCGAACCGTCGTAGTATCCGGCCTCCCAGACCGCGGCAAGCAGGTCTTCGAGGCTCGCCCCGCCGAGCTCGAACCCGAAGTCGCCGAGGCTCTCGTCATCCGCAGCGAACTGCGGTCCGGGGCGGGGCAGGTCGGGCGGCGGCAGCGGGAGATCGGGACGGCGTACCCCCCGGCAGATCTCCGGAAAGCGCCGGCAGATGTCGATCGGCAGCGGCCGCGGCCGGCACAGTTCGGGGATGCGGCGGCAGATGTCGATCGGCCTGATCGGCCGGACGCGGATGAACCGGCGGACGAGCGCGCACCCGCCAACGACGCCGAAGCCGTGATCGAAATCGAACCCGGCTGCACCCAGATCGGTCGCGGTCGAGCGCATCAGCGCGCGGATCGCGGCAGGGCTGGCAGCGGGGTTGCCGGGCTGGAACGGACGGCGGCTGCGCACCGCCGCGACCACCCCCGCAACCACCGGCGTCGCTGCCGAGGTGCCGCCGTCGGCGGCATAGACCCCCGACCCGCGAAAATGCGTATAGCCCGCCAAATCCGGCTTGTTGCGCGCCAGCCGCCCGGGACCTTGCGACGAGTAGCCCACGCGGGTGTTGGAGATGTCGACCCCGGCGATGGTCAGCACCGAGGGGTGGCTGTTGGCGCCGTAGATCGCGTTGGCAGTCACCCCCTGGCAGCGCCCGTCGGGGCAGTTCGCCCCGCAGTTGCCGGCCGCAAACAGGATGTCTGCCCCGACCCGTTCGAGCGCGGCGACGATCCGGTTGAACGGGTGGTTGGGATTGTCCGAATAGTTTCCGGGGTGCCCCACCGGGAAGTCCCACGAGGGGTGGAACATGCCCCAGCTGTTGTTGACCACCAGCGAACGGGCCTCGCCGGGGCGGCGCGGCGCGGTCATCACCGAGATCAGGTGGCTATAGGCGCGCACCGCATCCGACAGGACACCGCTCATCGGAGTCGGTCCGCTCGCGCTCGATCGCAACAGCTGGATGTCGAGGAAGGTCGCCTGCGGGGCGGCGATCGCCGCGTCGAAGGCGCACATCGTGCCGTGGCCGACCGGGGCATTGCCTGGCACCATCCCGGGGCTTGGCACCCAGCTGCGCGCGACATCGAGCGTGATCGGACGGCCGCGTGCGCTTAGGTGGGCAAGGTTGATACCGGTATCAACGATCGCGACCAGCACCCCGGAGCCGTCCATCCGCAGGCGCCGCATCTGCGGCACGCACAGCAACCGCTCGACATCGCCGTCGTCGCCCATCGGCGGGCTGCCGGGGCAGATCAGGCTCGGCTGGATCTCGACATCGGCAAAGACCCCCACGACGTGCTTCTGGGCGAGGATCTCCTCGACCTTGTCTTCCTCGGCGGTGGCGCGCACGATGTAGGTGGCCTGGTTCGGGTCGATCTCGCCCGCTTCGGTCAGTGCGAGTTCGACCTTCTGGCCCGAGACATAGCCCGGCGCCGTCGGATCGGTGGCATGGACCCCCGGAATCACGGTCGGTGCAAAGCTCGGATCAAGTGCGATCCCGGCAATATCGGGCACGGCGGCTGGATCGAGTCCGGCCTGCGGATCGGAAGCGGCAGCAAAGGCAGCCTCGGCGAGCCGGGCGCCGTAGTCCAGCTCGATGATGAGATTCCTTTTCATGGCGTTATCCTCCTGATGATTGTTCCGTTTCTTGGCTTCATCATCGACCCGGCATGTTTTTTCTTGGCCTGAAGGCCGCGATGATCTTCGCCTTGCCGGCCGAACGCCCCGCCTGGCGACGGAACGCAAAGGGGCGTCGGCAAAGCGGCACGGGGCCACCACCGGCATGTCTCGCGCGGACATCAGGCTGCGTCATCAGACAAGATGAAATCTTTGTCTGACGAACCAAATATAATAATGATTAACGAAGATTTATATGTTTTAACTTACAAGAATAACTTGCGACTCCACGCAAAAATATTTAAAACTATATTTAGGGGGAGTCAATCGGCCGCGCGCAGCGGTTCGGCCCGCGCCGCGGGCGGGCCGGGTTTGCCCAAGGCGGGCAAGGGCGGGTGGATCGCTATTCGATCACCCGTCCGCGCACCATCACGAAGTCGACCTCTTCCAGCACGGTGATGTCGGCGAGCGGATTGCCCTCGACCGCGATGATGTCCGCCGAGTAGCCGGGCGCGAGGCGGCCGATCTGGCCCTCCATCCCCAGCACCTTGGCCGCGACCGTGGTGGCGCTGGCGAGCACCTCGCGGTCGGACATGCCCTGCTTTTTCATCAGTCCCAGCTCCTCGGCGTTGCGGCCGTGCTGGTACACGCCCGCATCGGTGCCGAAGGCGATCGTCACGCCAAATTGGCGCGCCCGGCTCACCAGCGAGGCCATCAGCGGCTGGACGGCGCGGATCTTCTCTTCGACCACCGGGGTATAGACGCCCTTGCCCAGCCCCTCGGAGACGCCCTGCAGCGCCATCAGGGTGGGAACCAGCACCGTGCCGCGCGCCTTCATTGCCTTCGCGGCGGCTTCATCGAGATAGGTGCCGTGCTCGATCGTATCGATCCCCGCCTCGGCTGCCTGCTGGATGCCGCGCGCGCCGTGGGCGTGGGCCATGACCTTGAGGCCGAGGCTGTGCGCGGTATCGGCGATCGCCTTCATCTCCTCGGGGGTGAAGTGCGCCTCCAGCCCACGGCCCTGCTGGCTGAGCACGCCGCCGGTCGCTGTGATCTTGATTACGTCGGCGCCGTTCTGACTGGCGAGCCGCACCTTGGCGGCGCATTCGACCGGGCCGGTGCAGGTAAAGCCAGAATCGAGCAATTCATTGACCTCGGAACGGAAGCCGTTGACATCGCCATGCCCGCCGATGATTGCCAGCGGCGGGCCGGCGGCGAGGATGCGCGGCCCCGGCACCAGCCCTTCGGCGGTGCCGCGCCGCAGCGCGAAGGCGGTGTCGCGCCCGCTGCCCGCCTCGCGCACCGTGGTGAAGCCGGCAAGCGCGGTGAGGCGCGCGTTCTTGGCGCCCACGATCACGCCCCATTCATCGGGCTCGGTCGCTTCCTTCCAGAAATCGCCGCCGGGATCCCCGGTGAGGTGGGTGTGCAGGTCGATCAGGCCAGGGAGCACGGTCTTGTCCGCAAGGTCGATTGTGCGGTCCGCGGTGACGGCATCGTGGCCGGGGGTGATCGAGACGATCCGCCCGTCGGTGACGAGGATCGTCGCCGGGCCGGTGGGTTCGCTGGCGGCGTCGGTGATCACGCTGCCGGCGCGGATCGCCACGGTCTCGGCCGCCAGCGGCGCGGCCATTGCCATCGCCAGAAAGCCTGCAAGATTGGCCCAGCGGCGCGCGTGTCGCTTCATCGTCATGTCTCCCCAAGGTCTCCCTGTCCCGCCACCGTGATGCGCCGCCGCCCCGCGCGTTGCAAGCCTTGCGCGCGATTGCGCTCGGCAAGCGCGCGGGGTGCGGTTGTCCGTGACGCTGTTTCAGCCGCTTGCCAATGAGTGCGGCCGCACGACCATTTTCCGACTGCCGCTCATCCAGAGCCTCGCCGCAGGCCTTGCTCTTGCTCTTGCCCCGCCCATCGCGCCCGCGCTGGCGCAGGCGGGCGATGCCAGCAAGGCCGCCTGTGCCGATCCTTCTGATGCGATGGAGGCATCGGTTGATCAGGGGCTGATGATCGACAAGGCGCTGGTGCTGTTCGGGCGCGAATGGCCGCTTCGGCCGGGTTTGCGCTTGCCAAGGCGCAAAGCCCGGAGCTGATCAAGCAACTGCTCGCCAAGCAGGGCCGGCGTCGCGCAGCAAGGCGATCGACGACTAGAACGTATAGCCGACGCCAAGGCCCGCGATGAACTGGTTGGGGCTGCCCCGCAGCGCCGTGTAGGGCGTGCCTGCCGCATCGCCCAGCAGGCGCGAATAGCCGCCCACGCCGTAAACGCTCCACCCGCCGTCGAGCGCATTGCCGGAAAGGTCGTAGTTGACGATCGCCAGCGTGCCGATGCGGTTCAGCCCGCCCTCGGCCACGAAGGATGGCAGCCCGCTTGCCAGCCGCTGGGGCGGGGTGACCGAAAAGTAGTAGTCGGCAAAGCTGTCATCGACGAACTCCATTTGCGCCTGCACCTGCAGGACGAAGGCCTTGCCGAGCGGGGTCGAATAATTGACCTGCGGCTCGATCACCATGCCCTCGTGCGCGCCGAGCACGTCCCAACGCACCTGCGCCCCGAGGGTAAGGCTGTCGAGCGGCTTGAACACGCCGGGAAAGGACACCGCCGCGTTGAGCCCCACTTCCAGCGCCGCATCGCGTTCGCCCGCGGCTTCGACCACATCATCCTTGATCGGGCCATTGCGGTCGTTGCGGATGCGGAACGCCGGGCCGAAAGCGAGACGGGTCTTGCGCGGGCCGAAGCTGGGCTTGGGCGAGAGCAGGTCGAGCGTCAGCCCCGGGCCGTTGGGCCGGATGCCGACCCCGCCCACGCGCCCGACAATCAGCGGCAGCGGGAAGACCACGTAATCGTTCGAGCCGGCATAGCTCGGCACCAGCCCGGCACCGAGACCGATGGTCGCCCAGGTTTCGTCGAACACCGGCTTGGTGAAGCCCGGCATCGGCGCTGCTGGCGCAGGCTGGGCGGCAGGTTCGGTGACATCGCCCGAGGCGCGCTCGCCGCCATCGGCCAGCGCCGGAGTTGCGCCCAGCGCGATCGCGGCGGCCGGCATGGCTGACAGGGCGAGCTTTCTGCGCAGTTTCATAGATATAAATCCTTTATAAATAAGCGATTTTACGCGATTCGTCCGCGCTGTTCCGGGCGCCGATATGGCGCTTGATGTGATGTTGCAACAGCAATTGGCCGCCGCCGGCGTGCCGCTATCATTGCCGTATCGCTCGCCCTCGCCTAGGGCTGGCTGCGCATGAGCGATTCCTTGCACAATCCGGTTTCCGAAGCGGCCATGGCTCACGATCTGATCATCGTCGGCGGCGGCCTCGCGGGCGGGCTGATCGCGCTCGCACTGCACCGCCATGCGCCGCGCTGCCGCTTCCTGCTGGTCGAGGCCGGGCGCACGCTCGGCGGGCATCACCGCTGGAGCTGGTTCGCCACCGACCTTAGCCCGCAAGCGCAGGCGCTGATGGCCGGTTTCGCGCTCAACGGTTGGGACGATGGCTATGACATCACCTTCCCCGCCTATGGCCGCACCTTGCCGACCTCCTATCGCTCGCTCACCAGCGCCGAATTCCACGCCAAGCTGCTCGCCGAACTGCCGCCCGAGCGGGTGCTGCTGTCGAGCAAGGCCACAGCAATCGACGCCGACGGGGTGACGCTCGCCGACGGCACCCGCATCGCCGGCCGCCGCGTGATCGACTGCCGACCGTTCCGCCCCTCGCGCCACCTTGCGGGCGGCTGGCAGGTGTTCCTCGGCCAGCATTTCAAGTGCGAAAAGCCCCATGGCCTCACCCGCCCGGTGATCATGGATGCCAGCGTCGATCAGGTCGCCCCCTATGGTAACAGCGCGGCCTATCGCTTCGTCTACGTCCTGCCGCTGTCAGAGGACGAGGTGTTCATCGAGGACACCTACTATGCCGATCAGCCGAAGATGGATGCCGAAGTGCTCAAGGGCCGGGTCGCCGCCTATGCCAGCGCCAATGGCTGGAAGGGCGAGGTGATCGATCAGGAGGCGGGGATCCTGCCGGTCGTCTCGGGCGGCAATTTCGCTGCCGCGCTCAATGAAATCGCGATCCCCGGCGTGGCTGTCGCCGGCGCGCGCGGGGGCTTCTCGCACCCGCTCACCAGCTACACCCTGCCCTTTGCCGCCGACAACGCGCTCGCCATCGCCCGGCTGCTGGCGACCCGCCCAGGGGTGTCGGGCAACGAACTCGCCGCCTTCTGCGAACGCCGCGCCAAGCGGCACTGGCGCGCCACCGGCTATTACCGGTTGCTCAGCCGGATGCTGTTCGAGGCCGCCGAGCCGGACAAGCGGGTGGTGGTGTTCGAGCATTTCTACGCCCTGCGCGGCCGGCTGGTCGAACGCTTCTACGCCGGTCGGTCGACCTGGCCCGATCGCTTGCGCATCCTTACCGGCAAGCCACCCGTAGCTATCCCGCGGGCGATCCGCGCCCTGTTTTCCTCCGGAAAACCCCTCGAAACCAAGTCTCTCAACGTGGAGAACCCGGCATGAACGCCGATGCGAAGCTCAATCTTTCTGCCGGAAAGGGCATCAACCCCGCGCTCGCTGAACGCTATGCCGGGCGCACGGCCTGCGTAATCGGGGCGGGTTTCGGCGGTCTGGCGCTGGCCATCCGGCTGCAATCCGCCGGCATCGCCACCACCGTGATCGAAAGCCGCGACAAGCCCGGCGGGCGGGCCTATTTCTGGGAGAAGGACGGTTTCACCTTCGATGCCGGCCCGACTGTGATCACCGATCCGCCCTGCCTTGAAGAACTCTGGGCGCTGACCGGCCACGACATGGCCGAAGATGTCGAGCTGATGAAGGTCATGCCCTTCTACCGCCTCAACTGGCCCGATGGCACGAATTTCGACTATTCGAACGACGAGCAGCAGCTCAACGCCGAGATCGCCAAGCTGAACCCGGCGGACGTGGCCGGCTATGCGCGCTTCCTCGAATATTCCGAGCGGGTCTATCAGGAAGGCTATCTCAAGCTCGGCACCAAGCCGTTCCTCGATTTCAAGTCGATGCTCAAGGCCGCCCCGGCGCTCATCAAGGAACAGGCGTGGCGCAGCGTTTACGGCATGGTGTCGAGCTATGTCGAGAATGAGAAACTGCGCGAGGCGCTTTCGTTCCACACGCTGCTGGTTGGCGGCAATCCGATGAACACCAGCAGTATCTACGCCCTGATTCACAAGCTGGAAAAGCAAGGCGGCGTGTGGTGGGCGCGCGGCGGCACCAACCGGTTGATTGCGGGCATGGTGCGCCATTTCGAGCGCCTCGGCGGGACGATGCGCATCGGCGATCCGGTGGTGCAGGTGCACACGCTGGGCACCAAGGCGAGCGAAGTGGAAACCAGGTCGGGCTTCCGCCAGCGCTTCGACGCGGTCGCCAGCAACGCCGACATCATGCATTCCTACAAGGATCTGCTGTCGCACAGTGCCCGCGGCAAGCAGATGGCCAAGTCGCTGGGCCGCAAGAGCTTTTCACCCAGCCTATTCGTGGTGCACTTCGGGCTGGAGGGCACATGGCCCGGCATCCCGCATCACATGATCCTGTTCGCCAAGCGCTACAAGGGGCTGCTCGACGACATCTACAAGAACGGCGTGGTGCCGGAAGATTTCGCGATCTATCTCCATCACCCGACCGTGACCGATCCGAGCATGGCGCCCGAGGGCAAGAGCACCTTCTATGCGCTCGTGCCGGTGAGCCACATGGGCAAGATGCCGCTCGATTGGGACGAGGTCGGCCCGCGCCTCGAAAAGATGATCCTCGACGAGCTGGAGCGCCGTCTGATCCCCGACATCCACAGCCGGATCGTCACCAAGTTCAGCTACGCGCCCAAGGACTTCAAGCAGGACTTGAACGCCCACATGGGCAGCGCCTTCAGCCTGGAGCCGGTGCTGTGGCAGAGCGCGTGGCTGCGCGGCCACAACCGCGATGACGTGATCGACAACTTCTACCTCGTCGGTGCGGGAACGCACCCGGGGGCAGGGATCCCCGGCGTGGTCGGCAGCGCCAAGGCGACCGCGGGTCTGATGCTGGAGGATCTGGCGAGGATGCCTGCGTGAAACGGCTTGCGGTTTATTGCGGTTCGGCCTCGCCCGAGGATCCGCGTTACATTCAGCTCGCCTATGATGTCGGCGCGGAACTTGCCCGCCGCAGCATAGGGCTGGTCTATGGCGGGGGCAAGCTTGGCCTCATGGGCGCGGTCGCCAAGGGTGCCAAGGACGCTGGCGGCGAGGTGATCGGCATCATCCCCGAAAGCCTCGTGCGCGCCGAGGTCGCCAACCACGATTGCGACGAGCTTGTCACCGTCAGCGGCATGCACGAGCGCAAGCAGCGCTTCACCGACCTCTCGGACGGTTTCGTCACCATCCCCGGCGGCGTGGGCACGATGGACGAATTGTGGGAGGCGATGAGCTGGTCGCAGCTGGGTTACCATTCCAAGCCCGTGGGCCTGTTCAATGCTTTCGGCTTCTACGATCACCTGCTCGCTTTCAACGCCAAGATGGCCGAGGTCGGCTTTGTCAGGCCCGCGCACCAGAACATCCTGATCGCGGCGGATACGATCACCGAACTGCTCGCGAAGATGGCGTCCTACCAGCCGCACACCCCGATCTTCCGCATGAAGGCCGAGGAACTCTAGGGTTCAGGCGATGGCTGTCGATCCCGCCACCCGCGCCGCGCTGGTCGAGCACGCGCGGCTGTCGATCAAGCGCGGCTCGCAGAGCTTTTCCGCCGCCGCGCGCCTGTTCGACAAGGAAACCCGCGAAAGGGCGTGGCTGCTCTATGCTTGGTGTCGCCGGGCGGACGACATCGCCGACAATCAGGACATGGGCGGGGAACTGGGCGACCAGTCCGACCTCGCCGGGCGCCTCGCTCACATCCGCCGCCTCACCGCGCTCGCCTTCGAGGGCAAACCGACCGGAGACCCCGCCTTCGATTGCCTTGGCGTGGTGGCCGCCGAAGTCGGCCTCACTCCGCAGATGGCCGAGGACGTGATCGCCGGCTTCCAGCTCGACGCGGAAGACTGGCGCCCGCGCACCGAGGCCGACATGCTGCGCTACTGCTACCACGTGGCAGGCGCGGTGGGCGTGATGATGGCGGTGGTGATGGGGGTTTCGCCGGAGGATCAGGAAACGCTCGACCGCGCCAACGATCTCGGCCTTGCCTTCCAACTTTCCAACATCGCCCGCGACATTGTCGAGGATGATGCGGCGGGCCGCTGCTATCTGCCGCAGGAATGGCTGGCCGAACAGGATATCGAGCCCGGCCAACACACCAAGCCGCACCACAGGAAGGAACTGGCCGAGATGGCCGCACGGCTGGTGGCGCTGGTGGAAAAGCACGAGGCCGCGGCGCGCGTGGGCGCGGCAAAACTCCCCTTCCGCAGCCGCTGGGCGGTGCTCTGCGCCGCGCGCATCTATGGTGCGATCGGGCGCAAGGTGCGGGCACGCGGGCCCGAGGCGTGGAATTCGCGCACCTATGTGCCGCGGGCCGAAAAGGCGCTTCATGGCCTGCGCGCCTTCCTTTCAGCGGCGCTCAACCGGGAGAGAATGCCCCCCGGCGGGATCGACTGGGGGATTGCCGATTACCGGCCCAAGCGGTGAAGCCGGGCAGCGGGAAGCGGTTTTCTTTGCAACCAAGCTCGACTAACCAGGCTGCCATGAAGTCGTCTCTCGCCCTTGCTGTCCTCCTCGCCGCCGCGCCGCTCGCTGCACAGGCGCCGACACCCGAACAGGCAGAAGCCATTGCCGCCGCCGATGCCTTCTTCGCCGCCTTGCGCAGCGATGACAAAACCGCACTTGCCGAGCAGATGCTGCCCGAGGGCATGATCTTTGTGCACAGCCGAATGCAGCCCGATCGTCCGCGGGTCGATGCCGTGCCGGTTGCCAAGCACCTGGAACGCTGGGTCACGAGCACGCGCAAGGTCGATGAGGTGATGCGCTACGACAAGGTGCTGGTCGATGGCGACATGGCGCAGGTGTGGGGCCCCTACCGCTTCATCGCCGAAGGCAAGACCATGCATTGCGGGATCAATGCGCTAAGTCTCGTCCGCACCGAAAGCGGCTGGAAGGTCGCCAATACCAGCTTCACGATGGAACCGCCCGAACGCTGCGCGGCGCTGGGTGCACCGGAGGCTCCTCAGCGATGATCAAGAAGCTCCTGATCGCCAACCGCGGCGAGATTGCCTGCCGCATCATCCGCACCGCCCGCAGCATGGGCATTGCCACGGTTGCGGTCTATTCCGATGCCGATGCCAAGGCGCTGCACGTGCGCCAAGCCGACGAGGCCGTGCATATCGGGCCTTCTCCCGCGGCAGAGTCCTATCTGGTCGGGGCGAAGATCATCGCGGCGGCGCAGGCCACCGGGGCGGACGCGATCCACCCGGGTTACGGGTTCCTGTCGGAGAACGCCGACTTTGCGCAAGGCGTGCTCGACGCGGGCCTGATCTGGGTCGGTCCCAAGCCGGCCAGCATCCGCGCGATGGGGCTGAAGGACGCGGCCAAGCAGCTGATGCGCAGCGCGGGCGTTCCGGTGACGCCAGGCTATGACGGGTCGGATCAATCCGTGGAGCGCCTCACCAAGGAGGCCGAGGCGATCGGCTATCCGGTGCTTATCAAAGCCGTGGCGGGCGGCGGCGGCAAGGGGATGCGCAAGGTCGATGCCCCGGCCGACTTCGCCGCGAGCCTCGAATCCTGCCGCCGCGAGGCCAAGGCGAGCTTCGGCAATGACGAGGTTCTGCTGGAAAAGTGGATAACCTCGCCCCGCCATATCGAAGTGCAGGTGTTCGGCGATGCCCACGGCAATGTCGTCCACCTGTTCGAGCGCGACTGCTCGCTCCAGCGCCGCCACCAGAAGGTGATCGAGGAAGCGCCTGCCCCCGGCATGGACGAGGCCACCCGCGAGGCGATCTGCGCCGCCGCCGTGCGCGCGGCACAAGCGGTCGATTACGAGGGCGCGGGCACGATCGAATTCATCGCCGATGCGAGCGATGGCCTGCGCGCCGATCGCATCTTCTTCATGGAGATGAACACCCGCCTTCAGGTGGAGCACCCCGTCACCGAGGAGATCACCGGGGTCGATCTGGTCGAATGGCAATTGCGCGTCGCGAGCGGCGAGCCGCTGCCCAAGCGGCAGGACGAGCTGTCGATCAACGGCCATGCGATTGAGGCGCGGCTCTATGCGGAAGACCCTGCCAAGGGGTTTTTGCCGAGCACGGGGCGGCTGGACGAGTTCTACATTCCGACTCTCCACGCCCGTGTCGAAACGGGTGTCGAGGAAGGAAGTGTCGTTTCCCCCTTCTACGACCCGATGATTGCGAAGATCGTGGTTCACGCAGCGTCAAGGGCAAGTGCGATTACGGCACTTCAGGAAGAACTCGACGGCACCCTCGTTCATCCAGTCAAGACGAACGCTGGCTTCCTCTGGCTGTGCTTGGCCGATGCCGCTTTCCAAGCTGCAGATCTCGATACCGGACTGATCGAACGGCGAGGCGAAAACCTCATCCCCCCTGCAAGCCCCTCCTCTGACACGATCAACGTGGGAGCAGCAGCCGAGGCGCTCTATTGGGAAAGGGACGAGGCCACTATTCCCGGTTGGAAGGCGCGAAGTCTGACCGGCTTCCGCCTCAACGCGCCCGACCGGAAAGGGGTGCATTTCGCCCTTCCTTCGGGTGAGGCCGTCACCGGCCAGATCACTCCCCGCGCGCAAGATCACGATCAGTTCAACATGATGACTCGTGTCACTGGCGACGGAATATTGGTTGTCGAAAAAGGGCAAACCTATCTGCTGCGCTCGCGGATCGACGGCACCGGCCAAGCCTCCGCCGCCGATGGCGCGATCATTGCGCCGATGCCGGGCAAGGTCATCGCGGTCGATGTGAGCGAAGGCAAGGCCGTCACCGCCGGGCAGCGGCTGATGGTGCTCGAGGCGATGAAGATGGAACACGCGCTTGCCGCGCCTTTCGACGGGGTGGTCGAGGGGCTGACGGTCAGCGCGGGTTCGCAGGTGCAGGTCGAGGCGGTGCTGTGCCGGGTGGTGCCTGCCGCCTCGGAATCCTGACCCGTCACCCTGAACTTGTTTCAAAGTCCATTTCGCCCCAAACATCTAGGTCCGAAGTCGAGGGATGGATGCTGAACCGAGTTCAGCATGACGGGAGTGGGTTGTGAGTTGGGCCAAGGAACTCGAAGAACTGCGCCACCGCGAGGCGCTGGCCGAGCAGATGGGCGGCGCGGACAAGGTTGCGCGCCAACATGGGCGCGGGAAGATGGATGCCCGCGCGCGGCTCGCGGCGCTGGTTGATCCCGGCTCGTTCCGCGAAATCGGCAAGATCGCTGGCAAAGGCCACTATGATGAAAACGGCGAGCTCACCGCGGTGACGCCCGCCCCCTTCCTCTTCGGCAAGGCGCTGATCAATGGCCGCCCCGTCGTCGCTACGGCGGATGATTTCACCATCCGCGGCGGCGCGGCTGACGCCGGCATCAGCCGCAAGATGGTGCAGGCCGAAAGGATGGCGCACGAATTGAAGCTCCCGATCATCCGCATGATCGACGGCACGGGCGGCGGCGGCAGCGTCAAGACGCTCGAACAGATCGGTGCCACTTACATTCCCGCCGTGCCCGGCTGGGGCGATGTGGTGACTAATCTCGACACCGTGCCGGTCGTGGCGCTCGCGCTCGGGCCAACGGCGGGCCTCGGCGCGGCGCGCACCGTCGCCAGTCACTATTCGATCATGGTCAAGGGCCTCAGCCAAATCTTCGCCGCCGGCCCTGCCGTGGTCGATGGCCTGGGCGATGCGTGGAGGGGCGGCGCGGCCAATCACGAGGAAGCGAAAGAGGCGCTCGGTGGCTCGGCGATCCACACCCGCAACGGGGTGGTCGATGACGAGGTCGCCAGCGAAGCCGAAGCCTTCGCCCGCGCGCGGCACTTCCTCTCCTTCATGCCCGAATATGTCGGCCAGCCCGCCCGCCGCATCGAATCCGGCGACCCGGCCAGCCGCCGCGAGCAAGCGCTGCTCTCCCTCGTGCCGCGGGATCCCAAACAGGTCTATTCGATGCGCCGCTGTCTGGAGATGGTGTTCGACGCAGGCACCGTGTTCGAAATCGGCCGCCACTGGGGCCGCGCGGCGATCACTGCGCTGGCGCGGCTCGATGGCTGGCCGGTGTTCGTGATCGCCAGCGACCCCAGCTATCTCGGGGGATCATGGGAAGCCAAGACCAGCGAGAAGGTCGAACGCTTCGTGAAGCTTGCCGACCTGTTCCGGCTGCCGATCGTCCATCTGGTCGACAATCCCGGCTTCATGATCGGGCGCGAGGCGGAAGTTGCGGGGACGATCCGCTATGGCGTCAACGCGATGAACGCGATCTACCGGGCGAGCGTGCCGCTGGCGTCGGTCGTGCTGCGCCGCGCCTATGGCATTGCCGGCAGCGCGATGAGCAATGCCGAGCGCTACCAGTACCGCTATTGCTGGCCATCGGGCGACTGGGGCAGCCTGCCGATCGCGGGCGGGCTGGAGGTCGCTTACAAGTCCGAGCTGGAGGCTGCGGACGACCCGCAAGCCTTGCTGGAGCAGATCCGCGCGAGGCTGGCGAAGGTCACATCGCCCTTCCGCTCGGCCGAGCGCTTCAATGTCGAGGACATCATCGATCCGCGCGACACGCGGCCCCTGCTCTGCGAGTTCGCCGGGCTGGCGTGGAGAAAGCTCGAAAGCGAAAACTGATCCGGTCCGAGGCGCGGCAAGGGCGCCACACAGATGCCGCGCCGCCTGTGGCGGGGGCAGCCATGCTGTCCGCCCGGCGATGACCGCGCGCCCCCAGGCGCGTGCGGTAATCAGGACCGCCCGCCGATCATGGCCTCGGCATCGCTCGGCCCGAACAGCTTGCCCTTTTCGCTCAGCAGCACCAGCACGAGGCAGGCCAGACCGCTCATCAGCAGCGCGAGGGCGAGCGGGCGGGCAGTGCCGTCATAGGCATAGCCGATCGTCCCGCCGAGCAGCGCCGCAGTGGTCATGCGCACGAAGCCGTGCGCCGAACTCGCCGCGCCCGCGATGGCGAAGAAGGGGTTCATCGCGATCGCGCCGAAATTGCTGCCGATGAAGCCGAGCAGCGCCATGTTGATCGCCATCAGCGGTACGAACTGCCACAGGCTCTCCTCGGGCTGGAAGGCGATCATCACCTGCGCGGCGCTGACGATGATGAAGGCGAACAGCGCAGTGTGGCTCACCCGGCGTGCACCGAAGCGTTCGACGATGCGCGAATTGGACCAGCTCGCGAGCGCCATCGAACCGGCGCAAATGCCGAAGATCAGCGGGAAGGCCTCGCCCGCGCCAAAGGTCTGCGTGATGAGCTGCTGCGAAGAATTGATGAAGCCGAACAGCGCGCCGAACACCAGCGCCGAACCGATGACATAGCCGGCGATGCTGGGGGTGGAGAGCGCGCGGGTCATGTTGGCAGCGATGGTGCGCGGCAGGATCGGCTGGACGTTGTCGGGTGTCAGGCTTTCGGGCAGGCGGATGAACACCCACGTCGCCATGACCACGCCCAGCAGCGCCATGAAGCCGAAGATCGCGCGCCAGCCGCCGAGCCGGAGAATCGCCTCGCCGATGGTCGGAGCCACTGCGGGAACCATCAGGAAGATCACGAAGATGATGCTCATCATGCGCGCCATCTTGTCGCCGCCGACGCGGTCGCGGATGATCGCGGGCGGCAGGGCGATGATCGCGGCGGCGAACAAGCCCTGCGCCGCCCGCACCGCGATCAGCGTCTCGTATGCCGGAGCGAGCGCGGAGAGGATCGACAGGATGATGTAGACCGCGATCGCGCCGAGCAGGATCGGCCGCCGTCCGAAGCGGTCGGCCAGCGCACCCGGCACCAGCGAGCCGATCCCGCCGGTAAGCAGATAGACCCCGATCACGAACTGCCGGTCATTGCCGCTCACCGCGAGATCGCCGGAAAGCGCATCGAGCGCGGGCAGGATCGCGTCGATCCCGAAGGCGTTAAGCGCCATCAGCATCGCCATCATCCACAAGAGCTCGGTCTCGCCGAGCGGCTTGCGGGTGGGCACGGACGGAGCAAGCGTGTTGGCCATGGTGAGGCCCTTGCCGGCCGGTTCGCCGGAAGACCACTGTTCTTTTCGCATGTGCACAAAATGGCAGCCCGGGGGAATGGTTCCAGCAACGGTTCCTTCGCACGAGCCAAGGTTATATTTGTCCGCCAATGGCCGACCTGCCCCCCCTTGCGTCGCAAGAGGACGCGCCCCGCGACGAGCCGGGGCTGCGCAAGATCATCCATGTCGACATGGATGCCTTCTTCGCCAGCGTCGAACAACGCGACAACCCCGAACTGCGCGGCAAGCCGGTCGCCGTGGGCGGGGCGGGCGGGCGCGGGGTGGTCGCCGCCGCAAGCTACGAGGCGCGGCGGTTCGGGGTGAGGAGCGCGATGCCCTCGGTCACGGCGCGGCGCCTGTGTCCCGAACTCGTTTTCGTGCGCCCGCGCTTTGATGCCTATAAGAAGGTCAGCCGCCAGATCCGCCAGGTGTTCGCGCATTACACCACGGTGATCGAGCCGCTGAGCCTCGATGAAGCCTATCTCGATGTCACCGATGATCGGCTCGGAATCGGCAGCGCCACCCGCATCGCCGAGCTGATCCGCCAGGAAATCCGCGCCAAGACAAAGCTGACGGCGAGCGCGGGGGTGAGCTACAACAAGTTCCTCGCCAAGCTGGCCAGTGACCAGAACAAGCCGGATGGGCTGTGCGTGATCCGCCCCGGCGAGGGCGCGCGTTTCGTGGCGGGCCTGCCGATCCGGCGGTTTCACGGGATCGGGCCGAAGGCGGAAGAGAAGATGCACAAGCTCGGCATCGCCACCGGCGCGGACCTTGCGGCCAAGGACATTGCCTTCCTGCGGCAGCACTTCGGCAGCATGGGCGATTATCTGTTCCGCGCCGCACGGGGGATCGACCTGCGGCCCGTCGCCGCGCACCGGGTGCGGAAATCGGTCGGCGGCGAGCGGACTTTTCCCGCGGATATCGGCACCAGCGCGGCGCTGCGCGAAACGCTGGAGAACATCATCGCCATCGTCTGGGAACGGATCGAGGCTGCGGGCGCACGCGGACGGACCGTGACGCTCAAGCTCAAGTTCACCGATTTCCAGATCATGACCCGCGCGGTCACGCGGCCCGACCATGTCAGCGGCAGGGAAGAATTTGCCGGCCTCGCCCGCGCGCTGCTGGAAGCGGAGTTGCCCTTGCGCGGGCCGATCCGGCTGATGGGGCTGACGCTAGGCAATCTCGAAGGGGCCGAAGAAGACAAGCCGGCGCGCGACGAGGCGCAATTGCGCCTGCTCTAGCCTTTCTGCGTCCCGCGCGCCTTCCACGCCGCGATCCGCGCGCGGGTGTGGCGGCCGAGCGGCTCGGGCAGCGAATGCGAAGGGAAGAAGCGCGCCATCACCACCTCGCGCCCATCGGGCCGCGGCTGACAGTCGCAGGTCGCGGCGAACAGATGGGCGATGTGGGGCGAGCCGGACAAGACCTCCTCGAGCGTGCCGATTGGTTCGATCCGCACCAGTTCGATGCCAAGCTCCTCGCGCACCTCGCGCCGCGCGGCTTCGCGCGGATCCTCGCCCTGGCCCAGCCCACCGCCCGGCAGGCCCCAGACATCAGGGCCGTAGGAATGCTTGAGCAGCAGCACGTCGCCCGACAGGTTGGTGATGATCACGCTCACCCCCGCAATCGGCGCCTTGCGCCAGCGCCGCCAGTAATGCCGCAGCGCGTGGGCGAGCGGCATCAGCGCACGGTGGAGCGGAGCGGGGAGAAAGCCTGACATCAGGTGAAGACCGTCACCGCAATACCCCGCGCTGCGGCCGCGCGCAGCAGGCGGGCGATCGGGAGATCGTGCTCGCCTCGCAGCGCGCCCTCGAACACCGCGCGCTTGTCTGGCGCACCCCCGAGCGTGAAGACGATGGCATCGCTTTCGACCAGCGCCGGGATGGTCAGTGTGATCCGGTCGAACGGGGCGTGCGGGGGAAGCGGATCGGGGGTGAGGCGCCGGATCGCCTGCGGATCGTCGGGTCGCGGATCGGTGTTGGGAAACAGCGAGGCGATATGCCCATCCGGCCCCATGCCGAGCCATGTCAGCGCAAAATGCGGCGGATCGGCCCCTTCAGCCAAGGCCACGATCCGGGCGCCAGCGGGTTCGAGCAGGGCGCGGATCTTGCCGGTATTGGAGGCCTCGTGATCCTCGGGCACGATCCGGTCGTCGTTGGGCCAGACCTGCCAGGCGGCCCAGTCGATTGCCCCGTCATCGCGCGCGACCAGATCGGCAAGGATGGGAAAGGGTGTCGAACCGCCCGGAATCGTGATCGCCCCGCCACCGGCCGCACGCAGACGCTCGGCCAGCCAGCCGGCAATTTTTGCGCTGTCCGCGCCTTCGATCCTCGCCATGTCCTGCATCGGCTGGCCCATAGCAAAAGGGCCCCTCCCGGTCAGCGGGAGCGGCCCAATTTTTTGTTCCGGCGCAGGGTTTGTCCTCAGGCCAGCAGCGACGTGAGGAACCATACGCGCTGTTCGGCCATGTCGGTCCAGTCGTCGAGCAGCCCGTCGGTGGCATTGTCGCCCGCCTGTTCGGCCAGCGGCTTCATGCCCTTGAGGCGCTCGACCACCGCGACATTGTCATCGCGCAGTTCAGCGATCATTGCCTCGGCAGACAGGGTGGTGCTGTCCTGGTCCTTGATCCGTGTCGCCCGCGCCACGCTGCCGAGCGAGGTGAGCGTCTCGGCATCGAGCTTGCGCACGCGCTCGGCGATCAGATCGATCTGATCCCGGATTTCGAGCGCCTGTTCATCGAACAAGAGATGAAGGTCACGAAACCGCGGCCCCTTGACATGCCAGTGAAAATTCTTCGTCTTGATGAAGAGTGCGAAATGGTCGGCGAGCAGGCCGTTGAGTTCAGCCACGAGAGCGGCTTTCGAATTGGTCTTGGCTTGAGCCATGAATTTCTCCTTTGTTGTATCATATGCGGCATCATTTGGCCGCTTTCGATATCAATACTATAATGGATCCGAGACGATTGCGTTCCGGAATTATCCAATTCGCAATAATCGAACGAAGCGATTACAGGGCGGCGTAACGAGCGTTCAATCCGATGAACAGCGCCGCAACAATGACGCCCGCTGCCAGCACCCGGCGAATGACCGTCAGCGGCAGCCGCGCGAGGCTTTCGCTGCCCAATGACCAGCCCAGCGCGATCGCCGCTCCCCCGCCCAAAGCGCCGCCGAGCGCGGCGGTGACCGGCAGGCTGGCCCCGGCAGCAAAGGCAAACACCGCGAATCGCACTGCATCGCCGACCTGCCGCGCGGCGAGCACGATGGCGACGGCGCCGAGCGAGCGGGTCGGCTCACGCGGAGCATCAGGTTTGACCGGCCAGACCAGCTCGAACCCGGCGATCGCCAGTCCGAAGGCGACCAGCATCTGCGCGGCGCGCGGCGGAAGCCGGGCGGCGAAACCGGCCCCGAGCCACGCCATCAGCCCGGCCGTCAGTGCGGTCGAGACGATGCCGATCGCGAGCAGCGAGACGCGCCGTCCCAGCGCCTCGGCCCAACACGCCACCAGCCACTGGTCGCGCCCACCCAGCGCCACCACGAAGACCAGCAGCAGCGAAAGGAGGAAGCTGTCCAAGCCGCTTCCCTCAGGCTCGCGCCCTCAGGCGAACCACGGCCCGGTTATCGCCAGCGTGGTGGCGGGGGAATAGACGTTGACGAAGAGAACCCTGCCATCGGGCGAGAAGCACGCGCCGGCCAGCTCGGCCTGCACCTCCAGCCTTGCCAGCGTGTAGGCCTCGCCTGCCGGTGTGATCCCGCGGATGTGGTTGTCCACCCTATCCGTGTACTGGTCCTCGCACACGATCAGGTGGCCGCTCGGCGCGACACAAAGATTATCGCCGTAGTTGAACTGATCGATGCTCTCGCTCTCGAAGAACAGCTCGATGCTATCGGGCGCGCCCGCAAGGCCGGGGGTGAGCTTGAAGATCTGTCCGAGCTGCTTCGCCCCGCCGCTGGTGGCGCAGGCGAAGACCGCATTCTCGCCCATGTGCAAACCCTCGCCGCGCGCGACCAGCGCCGCGCCTCTCGCCGCCGCGCGCTGGCGCAGATCGTCCCTGGGGGCCTCGACTTCATCGAGATCGACCCAGCGCACCGGAAAGGACTTGCCAAGCGGCATGGCGGGGGAAGTCCAGTTGCGGGTGTCGGCAAGGCCTTCGATCACCAGCGCCTGGAGACGCCCGCCCTCGGCCAGCTTGCCAGGAGTCTTGGGGAGGAAGCGGTAGAGCACCCCGTCGTCGCGGTCCTCGGTCATGTAAACGATGCCGGTGGCCGGATCGACCGCGGCAGCTTCGTGGTTGAAGCGGCCCATCGCGGTCAGCGGCACCGGATCGACCAGCCCGCGCGCGGCGGCGGGGACTTCGAACACCCAGCCGTGATTGCGCTCCAGACCCTCGCCATATTGCTGGCCGGGGCCGGTCGGCGCTTCCTCGCAGGTCAGCCAGCTGCCCCACGGGGTGACGCCACCCGCGCAATTGCGGATGGTGCCGCCCAGGCTGCGGAACTGGCGCTTGATGGCCAGCGTCGCCGCATCGAGCACGATGGTGGTGGTGCCGCCGGGCAAGAAGACGCCGTTGCGCTTGCCGAAGCCCTTGGCAATCGGCCCGCCCGCATCGTGCTTGGGTTGCAGTTCGTGGTTGCGCACCAGCGCGATCTCGCCATTGCCCAGGTCGAAGCAGCCCATCCCGTCGGCCCGGTCGGGCACGGTGCCACCATCATCCATTGCATCGCCGAGGCGCGAGATCACGCGATAGGAAAAGCCCTGCGGCAGGTCGATCAGGCCGGCCGGATCCGGGCGCAAGTCGCCATAGCCGGCAAAGCCGCTCGCTGCCGGGCGCGCGGGGGAAGAGGCCCCGCTGCGGGTCATGCAGCCGCTCGCCGCGAGCGCGGCAAAGGCGGTGGCAGTTGCGCCGAGGAAGCGGCGGCGATCAGGCGTGGCGCTGGGGTAGGTCATGGGCGATGGGTTACTTCGCCTCGCCCAAAGCGGCAAGCACCTCGTCCCAGCGCACGAACTTGAAGTTTTGTGCTTTGGGCGCGTTGATCCCGTCCTGGGCGATGAACAGCCCGCCCGGAAAATCGGGGCCGAAATCGCGGTTGTCGAGCTCGATCCCGTCGGTTTCCTCGACCGAGCCGAGCGCGCCTGGGGCGATGCGGAACCGGCCCAGCGGCTTGATGTCGGGCAGGCGGAACACCGCAAAGGCGTTGTCCCCTTGCGATGAGGCCACGAGATAGCCGCCGTCCGCGCCCTCGGGCGCGAGAGCGAGGCCTTCGACATCGGCGACCAGCATCCGGTTATCGACCGGCGCGACCAGCCGCTTGGCCCCCGTGTTCATGTCGATCGCCCAGATTCCGGCGTCTTCCTCGCCGATGTAGAGCGTGGCGGTGCGCGGATCGGCGACGCAGCCCTCGGTCTGGGTGGCGACCTGCGCCAGCGTGGTGGTGGTGCCGCTAAAAACCCCGTTCGCCTCGCGGATAAGGGTGCGGTAGATCGTCCCGCTCTTGGGTGCGCTGAAGGCGATGATGCCCTCGCCGCCCGCGGGCTTGACCATGCAGATCCCGTAGCCTTCGCCCGGCCCGACTGCGATCCTGCCCGCCGGCGCGAGCTTGCCCGTAGCGGTGTCGAGCAGCGCGAGGAACAGGTTCACGCGCGTCAGATCGCTGCGGTCGCTGGCGACCACCAGTACCCGGCCAGCGGCCAGTTCGAGCAGATCGACATTGTTGAGCCCCGGAGCTGCCAGAAAGCTCTTTTGCGCACCCTTGAGGTCATAGACGTAGAGCCCGCCCTTCTTGTCGGTACCGACGACCAGGCTCGCCGCCGGATTGGCCGGATTGCGCCAGATCGCCGGATCGTCCGCGGCGTCCTCGCGTGCCGTGCCCACCGGGGGAGTTTCGACCAGCGCGGTGACGGTGACTGCCGGATCGCCAGTGATCGCCGGGGTCACGCTGGCGCAGGCGCCGGCAATCCCCAGGCTCAGCAGCGCGAAGCCATGGAAGGGTCGGAACATGGCAAGCAATCCCACTCTGTCAGAAGGCATAACGGGCAACGACCTGGAACACCGGACCGGCGCGCTCGCTTTCGCGCTCGTATTCGTCGAAGTCGCGGTTCACCTGATCGGCAACGGTGGAGAACTTGTTGAAGACCTCGTCCTTGCTGCCGTCAAGCAGGTTCGAGCCGACCGCGCGGATGGTGAAGTTGTCGCCGAAGCGCTTTTCGATGAAGACTTCAAGATCCGCGCCATAGCGGGTGGTCACCTCCTCGCCCACCACGCGACCGAAGGCCACGCCCTGCTTGCGGTAGGTCGCCCCGAAGGCCGCGCCGATGCCGGGCAGGTTCTGGATTGCGCCGAAATTGTAGACATATTTCGACTGGTCGTTGAAGCGGCGTGTCCCGAACTCGTCGGTGATCTTGCTGTCGAGCAGCGCGAGGTTGCCGAACACGCCGGTATCCGGCAGGCCGAGGAAGGCGAGGCTGAAGGAGGCATCGAACTCGATCCCGTAGACTTCGCCATTGCCGGTGTTGCGCGGGGTGTAAACGAAGGTGCCCGGTCCTTCCGAACCTTCGACCGGCAGACCGGTCACCGGATCGAGCAGCGTCGCCAGCTCGGTCAGGTTGGTGACGTCGCGGTAGAACAGGTTGACGCCGACGATCCCGGTCTTGCCGATCTTGTGCTCGTAGCCGAGATCGCCGCCCCAAGCGGTTTCGGGCAGCAGCAGCGGATTGCCCAGGAAGTCGTTATCGCCCAGTTCGGCTTCGAGCAGGCCAGGGGTGAGGAAGTCGAACCGTGGCCGGCGCAGCGTGCGCGCGCCGGAAAGCGTGATCCGGCCATCGCCCACTTCGATCTTGACCGAGGCCGACGGCAGAAACGCGTCATAGTCGTTGCTGATGGTGAAGCCGCCCACGATATCGGTGATGTCGACTTCGGTGTTTTCCCAGCGGATGCCGACTTCGAAGGTGACAATGTCGAATTCGCCTTCGAGCAGTGCGTAGAGATCCTTGCGCTGCTCGGTGATGCGGGTGATCGTGTCGACGAAGGGCGGAAAGGTCGCCGGCGCGAATTCGCCGGGATTGCGGCTGAACTGGTCATAGCCCTGCCGGTTGGCGGGGATGAGATTGAAGCGGCTGCGCACGGTCCGCAGGATGGTGTCGCGATCCTTGTCCTGGAAAAAGCCGCCGATCGCGAATTCGAGCTCATCCGACAGCTCGAACTCATGCTCGAGGTTGAGGAACATCTCGGTGTCATTGATGTCGAGCACCGTCAGATCGCCGGTGAAACGCGGGTTGGCCCGGTCGAAATCGATCTCGTATTCGAACTCGTCCTGAAAATCGTCGAAGCCCGAATAGCCCACGCGCAGCTGGGTCTCGCCAAGGCTCCATTCGTGATCGAGCTTGGCGATGATCGACCAGCTTTCGGTGGTGATATCGTTGACGTTGGCGTTGTCGGTCAGCAGGTTGCCCGCCGGCGTGGCGCGCACCGGGCCGTTGATCGCGGTCGGATCATTATATTCGAAGGAACGTTCATCCTCGATTCGCTCGGTCCGCACGAAATTGCCGAGCAGCTCGAATTTGGTGGTCTCGGTCTCGATCGCCCAGCTGGCGTTGAAGGCATAGTCGGTGCCGTTGCGGGTATCGGTCTGATCTTCGCGGTTGACGAAGTCGTCGGTCGCGAAGTTGGGGTTGTTTTCCGGCGAGTCGCTGTAGCGCAGGCTCAATTTTTTCTTGGGGTTGTAGCGGCCCTGCACGTTGGCGCCGATCAGGACGCGTCCGCCTGCCAGCGCGCCGCCATAATAGAAGCCGCCCGCCGGTTTGACCTCGCCATCGTCGAAGAACAGCCCGCTCGCCCGCAGGTAACCGCCATCGAGCGCGAAGCCGTCACGCAGCTTGATGTTGAGCGAGCCGGCCACCGCATCGCCGGTGCGCCGGGCCGAGGAGGAACGGACGATTTCGACCTGCTCGATCAGTTCGGCCGGGATACGGTCGAGGAAGAACGATCGGTCGGACTGGCCGCCGGGCACACGCTCGCCATTGATGAGGATCTGGGTGTAGCCCGGATCGAGGCCGCGCAGGCGCGCCCCGTCGCTTTCGATCACGTCCGAAAGGAAGGTCACCCCCGGCACGCGCTTCAAGGCATCACCCGCGGTCAGCGGCTCGAAGCGCTGGAAATATTCCTCGTCATAGACCAGCACCGGCTCGGCCGCGTCGGAACGGTTGCGAAAGCCGATATTGCCCTGGACCACGATTTCCTTGGCGGTCTGGACGCGGTCGTCCTCGCTCTCCTCGGTCTCGGCGATCGCACCGCCCGACTGGACGCCGGTGGCGAGCACCTGCGGGTCGGCGGCTTCGGCGGCGCGGGCGGGCGCGGCGACGGTGGCAGACAGCGCCACGGCAGCGCTGCCAAGCATGAGACGGCTACGGATCATCACGAGGTTCTCCTAGGGTCGCCCGTCGCTCCGGGCGTTGGCGGCCCGCGCTTATCCATCGCGCGTGACGCCTGAGCGACAAAGTGATGACGCTTCGGTGACTCGCGCAGGTGTTGCGCGAATGCCGCAAATTGGAGAGGTGGCGCGAGGCCGCCCAAGCGCCTAGCAACAGGCAGAAGAGCAGCAGGAAAGGACAGCGATGAAGATCGAACCGGGCATGGCCGCGGTGGTTACCGGCGGCGCGAGCGGTCTGGGCAAGGCGAGCGCGAAGGCCTTTGCCGAGGCCGGCATGAAGGTTGCCATCTTCGACATCAACGACGAGGCGGGCGAGGCCCATGCGCACGAGATCGGCGGCACCTTCCACCACGTCGACATCATGGATGAGGCTTCGGTCGAGGCCGGCTTTGCCGCCGCGCGTGCGGCGCACGGGCAGGAGCGCGTGACGCTGCACTGCGCGATGGCCAGTCGGCGCGGCAAGACCCTGGGCTGGGACAAGGAAGCGGGCGCCTACAAGCGCCTGCCCACCGAGGATTACGCCTTCGGGGCCGAGGGCATCCTCGTCGCCAGCTACCGCGTAGCGAGCATTTCGGCGCTGGGCATGGCCAATGCCGATCCGGTCAATGACGACGGCGAGCGCGGGTGCATCATCCTCACCGCCAGCGTCGCCGCGCAGGACGGGCAGATCGGGCAGGTGATCTACGGCAGCTGCAAGGCGGGGGTGAACGGCCTTGTCCTGCCGATGGCGCGCGACCTGATGGATCTCGGCATCCGCGTGAACTCGGTGATGCCGGGCATCTTCGCCACCCCGCTGATGCTCGGGATGAAGGACCGCAACCCGGCGATGTGGGCGCAGCTCAATGCCAGCGTGCCCTTCCCCAAGCGGCTCGGCAAACCGGAGGAGTTCGCCAGCCTCGTGCTCGAAATCGCCCGCAACAGCTACATCAACGGCCATCAGTTCCGGCTGGATGGCGCGATCAGAATGCCGCCGAAGTAGTTTTCGCGCTCGCGGCTAATCGGCTTGGCCGATGCCTCCGCGGGGGCGGCCTACCGGCCGGCGGGCGGTTGCCCTTGCAGACCTTCCCGGTCCGAACCAGTGCTTGTCAGGAGAGAGCGCATGGCTACCCAGACCAACGCATACCCCACCCGGGCCTATGGCGCGACTGCGCCGGATTCGGGCGTGGGGCCGATGCAGATCACCCGGCGCGGCCTGCGCCACGACGACGTGCTGATTGAGATCACCCACTGCGGCATCTGCCATTCCGATCTGCACAGCGCGCGCAACGACTGGGGCGCAACGGTCTATCCGATCGTGCCGGGCCATGAGATCGTCGGCATCGTCAGCGCGGTCGGCGAGGGTGTCACGCGCCACAAGGTCGGCGACCGGGTGGCGATCGGCTGCATGGTCGATTCGTGCATGGAATGCCGCCACTGCGCGGCCGATCTCGAACAATACTGCCTCAGCGGCGGGATGACCGGGACCTACAACGGCAAGGACCGGCGCGACGGCTCGCCCACCTATGGCGGCTATTCCGAAAGGATCGTCGCGCGCGAGGAATTCGTGCTCAAGGTGCCCGATGCCCTGCCGCTGGCCGAAGCCGCCCCGCTGCTGTGCGCCGGGATCACCTCCTACAGCCCCTTGCGCACGTGGAAGGTCGGCCGGGGGAGCAAGGTCGCGGTCGCGGGTCTCGGCGGGCTGGGGCACATGGGGGTCAAGCTCGCGGCGGCGATGGGCGCGGAAGTGACCGTGCTCTCCCGCAGCGAAAGCAAGCGCGCTGATGCCGCAAAACTCGGCGCCCATGCCTTTCTCAACACCTCCGACAGGGATGCGATGAAGGCGCGGCGCGGCTATTTCGACTTGGTGCTCAACACCATTCCGGTGCGCCACGATGTCACGCCCTATCTCCACCTCCTGCGGATTGACGGGGTGCAGGTGCTGGTCGGGATGATCGACATGATGCCCGAACTGCACACCGGCGTGCTGCTGGGCCGCAAGGTGCTCACCGGCAGCGGGATCGGCGGGCTGGCCGAAACGCAGGAGCTGCTCGATTTCTGCGCCGCAAAGGGCATCCTGCCCGATATTGAGGTCATCGCGATACAGGACATCCAGACCGCCTATGACCGGATGGAGGCGAGCGACATCAAGTATCGCTTTGTGATCGATATGGAGAGCCTGCGCGCCGGCGGGTGATCGGGCACGCCCCCCGCGCTGTTCCGGTCCGCCGCACTTGTGTGCAAGTGATGCAAGGATGACACGCAACAAAATAATATAGGCCGCCCCCATCACATAACCTTTGTGGTTTCACGCAACCTTCGTATATCTAGGGCTACGCGACAGGTGCCGGATGCGCGCGCGACACCGCAGTGCGGGTTGGTCGGCAAGGATAACAGGCGCCGCGCGGCACGCAGGTGGAACGATCCAATCCTCTTCATGGAGCGTTCCTTATGTCCATCCGTTTTGCCTCGGCTCTCTCAGCCGTTGCTCTTGCGACTGCCCTTTGCACCCCCGCCTTTGCCGGGGAGACAGAGGGTGCCGCACCCGCCAGTCAGCAGGAGATCGTCACCGCGGACGAAAGCGCCGCCGCGCTGCGCGCGATCGCGCCGGTCGATCTCGCCTCCGCCAGCAAGGCCGAGGACGACACCCCGGCGATCACCATCTCCGGCGCCGCCACCTTGACTTCGGACTACCGCTTCCGCGGCGTCTCGCAGTCGGACGAAGGCATGGCCGTGCAGGGCGGCATCACCATCAGCCACGAAAGCGGCTTCTACGTCGGCGCGTGGGGTTCGAACCTCGCCGGCTGGGGCACCTTCGGCGGCGCCAACATGGAGCTCGATCTGATTGCCGGCTATAAGTTCGCGGTCGGAGAAGGCACGCTCGACACCGGCCTCACCTGGTACATGTACCCCAGCGGCGCCGACACCACCGACTTCGCCGAACTCTACGCCAGACTGTCGGGCAGCGTCGGCAGCCTCGGTTTGACAGCCGGCGTCGCCTATGCGCCCAAGCAGGAAGCGCTGGGCAATGCCTTCCCGGTCGGCGCTCCGGCCGATCCGGGCGACAAGGAAGACAATCTCTATCTTTCGGGCGATGCCACCTACGCGATCAGCGGTGCACCGATCACGCTCAAAGCCCATATCGGCTATTCCGACGGCAACCCGGGCCTCGGCCCCAATGGCACCAGCATCGCCCCGACCGGCACCTATTTCGACTGGTTGCTGGGCATCGATATCGCGCCGATCTCGGGCCTGACCCTGTCGGCCGCCTATGTCGACACCGATATCTCGGAAGCCGAAGCCAACCGCATCCGCCCGAACTTCGCCACGCTGGCGGGGGACTCGATCTCGGATGCGACCGTGGTCTTTTCGATCACCGCCTCGTTCTGACCGCAGACCCGCAACCTGGGTGAGGGGCGTTTCGCCAAGCCGGCGGAGCGCCCCTTTACTTTGCCCGTCGTGCCGATAGGTTTCCCGCGACAACCGATTGTGCTTGCGCGGGAGAGACAGAAAATGGGGCGAATCGGGATTTGGGTGGCCGGCTGTGCAGCCGTGCTCGCGGCGCCTGCAATCGAGGCCAAGCCCCGCTATGATGCGACGATCACCCGCACCACCTATGGCATCCCGCACATCGAGGCGCGCGACTGGCGCGGGGTCGGCTACGGGGTCGCCTATGCCTATGCGCAGGACAATCTGTGCCTGCTGGCCGAGGAATTCGCGACCGTCGCAGGCGAACGCTCGCGCCATTTCGGCCCCGCAGCCAAGGCGGTGCTGGGTTTCCAGGAGGTCGACAACCTGTCCTCCGACGTGTTCTTCCGTGCGATAATCGATCTGCCCGCCCTGCGCGAGGGCGCCAAGCGGCTGCCCGCCCGTGCGCAGGAACTGATGGCGGGCTATGTCGCGGGCTATAACCGCTTCCTGCGTGATGCCGGGGCCGATGGCATCCCCGCCGAATGCCGCGGCAAGGCATGGGTGCGCCCTATCACCATCGACGACATGCTGCGCCTCAACGAAAAGCAGATGCTGCTGGCAAGCTCGCTCAATCTCGCGCCCGCGATCGCCAATGCCGCCCCGCCGGGGACGCCGCCGACCGAGGTCGCGATTGCCATGCCTCACCCGCAGGAACTGGGCATGGGCAGCAACGGTTGGGCCTTCGGCGGCGATGTCACCGCCAACGGGCGCGGGATGGTGATCGGCAATCCCCACTTTCCGTGGAAAGGCCCCAACCGCTTCTGGCAGATGCACGTCAAGGGCCCCAAGGGCTACGAGGTGATGGGCGTGGGGCTGGCGGGCACTCCGATGCCGACGCTCGGCTTCAACCGGGACATTGCCTGGACCCACACCGTCACCGCGGCGCGCCACTTAACGCTCTACCAGCTGGCGCTCGATCCGAAGGATCCGACCCGCTACATGGTCGATGGCAAGAGCGAGGCGATGACCAGCCGGACCGTCACCGTGCCGATGCCCGAGGGCCAGCCGGAGGTGACCCGCACGCTCTGGTCCACCCGCTTCGGCCCGGTGTTCATCATTCCCGACCGCGGCATCATCTGGAGCAGGCAGAACGCCTTTGCCCTGCTGGACGCCAACCGCGGCAACCAGCGCGGGATCGAAACCTGGCTGCGGATCGGCGAGGCGCGCAGCGTGGCCGAGGTCAAGGCCGCGGTCAGCGAAACGCTCGGCATTCCGTGGGTCAACACCATCGCGGCTGACCGCTTCGGCGATGCGCTCCATGCCGATGTGACTGCGGTGCCCAATGTGTCGGCGGCCAAGGTCAAGGCCTGCTCCACCCCGATTTCGGGCCTGTTTGCGCAACTGGCGATCCTGCTCGACGGCTCAAAATCGGCCTGCGCCTGGGATGTTGCCGAAGGCACGCCGGTACCTGGGCTCATGCCGGCGCACGATCAGGCGGCCACGGTGGTGCGCAGCTATCTCACCAATTCCAACGACAGTTACTGGATCAGCAACCCGGCGATGCCGCACCGCGAGCTATCGCCGATCCTCGGTGATTATCGCAAGGCGCGCACGCTGCGGACCCGTTCCAACTTCACCGAGACCGAGGCGATGCTCGCGGCCGGCAAGCTCGATCACGCCCGCGCCGCGGCGCTGGTCTTCGGCAACAAGAGCCTTGCTGCCGATCTGGCGCTGCCCAGACTGCTGACGCTGTGCGCCAAGGCCGAAGGTGCGGCTGCGCGCGGGTGCGCTGCGCTGGCCAAGTGGGACCGCCGCTTCGAGACCGAAAGCCGCGGCGCTGCGCTGTTCCGCGCCTTCTGGCCGCAGGCCGAGCGGATCAAGGGCCTGTGGGAGGTGCCCTTCGATCCCGCGCAGCCCATCACCACCCCGCGTGATCTGGCAACCGAGGGCGAGACCGGCGCGAAGCTGCTCGAAGCCCTTGCCGCGGCGGTCACCGCGATGGAGCAGGCGGGCCATGCGCTCGATGGACGATGGGGGGACGAACAGCAGGTGATGGCCGGCGATGAGGCGATCCCGATCCATGGCGGCCCGGGCGGGCTTGGCGTCCTCAACATGCAGGAATCCGATCGCGCGCCCAACGGCAAGCTCGTGCCGCGTCACGGGACCAGCTACATCCAGATCGTCGGCTTCGACGATCAGGGGCCGGTGGCCGACGCGATCCTGAGCTACAGCCAATCGACCAATCCCGCCTCGCCGCACGCCGCCGACCAGACCCGCGCCTATGCCGAAAAGCGCTGGCACCGCCTGCCGTTCCACCGCAAGGACATCCGCGCGCAGGCGATCGGCAAGGCGATCCGCATCCGCGAATAGCCCGCACGTCCCCCCTGAGCCATGCGGAAGGCACACCGGCCGGCGCAACCGGCGATTTGACCCATCCGGTCATCGCGCTAGTGTCGCAACCGATGACCCAGGCACTGTCTTCCCCGCGCTCCATTCTCGTCGCCGGGGCGACCGGCACCATCGGGCAGGCGGTGGTGGCGCGGTTGGTGGCCGAGGGCCATGCGACGACGACCCCGGGGCGCAGCGTGCTGGCCGACGCGGGCGCGCTGGCCCGGGTCATGGCCGAGGCGCGGCCCGAGGTGGTGATCTCCTGCATTGCTTCGCGTACGGGTGCGCCCAAAGATGCGCAGGCGGTGGACTACGCCGCCAATGTCACGCTGCTCGAGGCGGCGCAGGCGGCGGGGGCGCGGCAGTTCATTCTGCTCTCGGCGATCTGCGTGCAAAAGCCCTTGCTCGCCTTCCAGCACGCCAAGCTCGCCTTCGAGGCGCGGCTGGCCGAGAGCGGCATCGACTACACCATCATCCGCCCGACGGCCTTCTTCAAATCGCTGTCAGGGCAGGTGAAGCGCGTCAAGGCGGGCAAGCCGTTCCTGATCTTCGGCGACGGCGAACAGACCCGCTGCAAGCCGATCAGCGACAGTGATCTGGCGCGCTTCATCGCCAGCTGCATCGACAACCCCGAGGCCAGCCGCCGGATCCTGCCGATCGGTGGCCCCGGCCCGGCGATCAGCTTGCGCGAACAGGGCGCGCTGCTGTGCGAGCTGGCGGGCCAGCCGGTGCGGTTCACCGCGATCTCGCCCAAGCTGTTCACCTTTGCCGAGAAGCTGCTTAACCTCGGCGCGGGGTTTTCCGACTGGTTCGCCGAAAAGGCCGAATATGTCCGCATCGCGCGCTATTACGCGACCGAGAGCATGTTGGTGCTCGATCCGGCGACGGGCGAATATTCCGCCGATCTGACCCCCGAGTTCGGGAGCGAGACGCTGCGCGATCACTATGCGCGGCTGCTGGCCGAAAGCTAGCGCGGGGCGATGTGCCAGCTGGCCGGGGCGAGCGTCTCGCCCAGATGCGGGACGAACACCGGCTGGGCGGCATAGTTGAAGGTGAAGGCGTGGCTGGCCGAGCGGCGCAGGCGGATGCCTTCGGGCAGATCGATGAGATCGAGGCCGGCCTCGGCCGCCATGCGCGCAACCAGCAGGCGCAGCAGCGCGCGGTCGGGCCAGACGGCGCAGTAGCGGATGTGGCCGTGGCGCCAGACCACTCCGCGCCCGGCGGCATCTGTGAGTTCGGGTGCGAGATCGCTCGCCACGTCCTCGCGCCAGCGGGTGACGGCAAAGCCGTCGCCCGGTTCGGCTATGCCCTCGCGCAGGGATTCGACCCGGGTGACGGTGAGCGGGATCGCATCGCGCAAGGCGCCGGGCGCGAGGCCTTCGGGGATGCGGAAGCTTTCCGTCTTGCTGCCCGAACGCGGGCCGAGCAGCACGGGACAGGCAAGCGCGGCGAGCTTTTCGGCAAAGCCATCGGGGATGATCGGCAGGCTCGGCACCACCACCATCCGATAGGCCGCAAGGTCGGCATCGGGCGCGACAATATCGATGTCGAGCCCGCGCTGGCGGAGCGCAGAGTATGCTTCGAACGCCAGTTCAAGATAGCGGAAGCTGGCCCCCTGCGGCTGGATGCCGATGGCCCATGCAGCCTCGTAGGCAAATACCAGCGCGACCGGCGCGCGCGCGGTGGTCTGCGGGCCGATATCCGCCAGCACCGCCGCGGCTGTGCGCACTTCGGGCGTGGCTTCCGCCTCGCTGCTGTCGGGACGCAGCAGGCCTGCGTGCATCTGCTCCTGCGCGAAAGGGGCCTGCCGCCAGCGGAAATAGCTCGTCAGTTCCGCCCCGTGCGCGCAGGCTTCCAGCGTCCACAGCGCGACCATGCCGGGCAGAGGTGCGGGGTTGAAGCGCGCCCAGTTCACCGGGCCGGGCTGCTGCTCCATCACCCCCCAACGCCCACCCGAGCACCCGCGATAAAGATCATGGTGGAAGGCGGCGATATCGGGATGGCCCTGGCGCAGGTAGGCGGCCTTTTCTTCCTTCGCGAACCAGAACTGTTCGAGGAAGCCGAGCGGGTAGGAATCCCACGTCGCCAGATCGATATCGCGGCCCACAGCGTGATGATCGAACTCGGCAAAGAAGCCCATGAAGTTGTGGGTGATGTCCACGCCGGGCGACAAGGCGCGCAGGATCTCCACCTGTTCGCGGTTGAAGCGCGCGACCTGATCGGAAGCGAAGCGGCGATAGTCGAGCCAGTGCGCGGGGTTCGCCTCGGTAACGGTGCGATGCGGCGGGTCGACCTCGGCGAAGCTGCGGTATTCCATGCTCCAGAAGACATTGCCCCAGGCCGCGTTGAGCGCCTGCGGGGTGCCGTAGCGCGCCGCCAGCCAGCCGCGAAAGGCACAGGCGGCGGCATCCGAGAAGCTCAGCACCGTGTCGTGGCAGCCATATTCATTGTCGGTCTGCCACATGGCGATCGCCGGATGCCGGCCATAGCGCTCCGCCAACGCGGTGACGATTCGGCGACACTCGGCCCGGTAGCCTTCGTGGCTGAAGCAATAGTGGCGGCGCGAGCCGAAGCCCCGTGGGCGGCCGGAAGCGTCGATGGCCACCATGTCCGGCATCCGCTCGACCAGCCATTTGGGCGGGGTGGCGGTCGGCGTGCCGAGGATCACCTTGAGGCCCGCGCCCGCGAGCGTTTCGATCGCACGGTCGAGCCAGCCCCAGTCATAGCGCCCCGGCTCGGGTTCGATCCGGCTCCAGGCGAATTCGCCGATGCGCACCAGCGACAGACCCATGTCGCGCATCCGGCGGGCATCATCGGCCCAGATCGCCTCGGGCCAGTGTTCGGGGTAGTAGCAGCAACCGAGTTTCACGCGATTGTCTCCAGCGCGATGAGCCACGCGGTTTCCGGGTGGGTGAGCGGCAAGGCGAGGCCGTCGGTCATCAGCGCGCTGCCTGACAGGACAAGGCCCGCGCGCCAGCTTTGCGGATTGGCAAGGTAGTGTTTCGCCTTGGGCGGCCAAGGTTCTGGCAGGGTGACGCGATAGCGCGCCTGCGGATCCAGCCCCGCGAGCCGCACCGGCGCAGCATCGAACACCGGTGAGAAAGCGGTCTGCGCGGCGAGGGCCAGCGCCCTGCCGTGATGCACGACCATCAGCGCGGTGACGTTCCGATCGGGATGCGCGAGGCGGTACAGAGCGCCTTCATGCAGCACACCGCGCCAGTCTTTGTAGAGCGCGATATGCGCCGCCAGCGTGGCGCGTTCCTGCGCGCTCATCCGCGCCGGATCGGCCTCCACCCCCATGTGGCCGAACACCGCGACCTTCGCGCGAAAGTCCATCGCCAGCCTGCGTCCGGTGACCGGATTGGGCGAAGGGCCGACATGGCTGCCAAGCACTTCAAGCGGCAGGAACTGGCTCCATGCGCGGATGATTCGCAGGCGCTCGATCGCGTCGTTGTTGTCGGATGGCCAGACACGGGTGCAACGCGACAGCACCCCGAAATCGATCCGCCCGCCGCCGCTCGAACAGCTCTCGATCTCGACCAGGGGGTGGGCATCACGCAGGCGGTCAAGCAGGGCATAAAAGCCCTCGGTCTGGCCCGGAGCCGAGGGGAAAAGATCGCGGTTGTGATCCCACTTGAGGTAGGCGATCGGGTATTCGCGCAGCAGCGCGTCGAGGCGTTCGAACAGGTAATCGCGCACCTCTGTTCGGGCCATGTCGAGCGCCAGCTGGCCGCGCATCGTCGGACGCGCGCGGCCCTGCGTGTGCAGGCACCAGTCAGGGTGCGCGCGGTAGAGCTTGCTGTCGGGGGAGACCATCTCCGGCTCGACCCAGAGGCCGAAATCCATGCCAAGCTCGTGGACACGGGCGATCAGCGGGCCGAGGCCGTGGGGGAACACCTCAGGCGAGACGGTCCAGTCGCCGAGACTGGTGGTATCGTCCCGCCGCCCGCCGAACCAGCCATCGTCGAGCACGAAGCGCTCGACGCCGAGTGCGGCAGCGGCCTCGGCCAGCGCGATCAGCGCGGGTTCGCCAAGGTTGAAACCGAGCGCCTCCCACGAATTGAGATGCACCTTGCGCGGGACCCATGCGGCACGCGCCGGCAGGACAGCCTCGCGCAGGTGGCGATGGAAGATCTGCGCGAGTGCGCTGCGATCGGGGGCCAGGGCAAACAGGACCGGCGCTCCGCCAAAGGCGCCCTTGGGCGGGATGATCCGTCCGCCAGGTTCCAGCCCGGCGCCCATCTGCAGGATCGCTCTCCCGTTGCTCGATCCGGCATTGTCGCACACGATCCGCGTTTCGTGATCCGCGCTGGTGGCAAGGTGCGCTCCCAGCACTTCCGCGCCCGCGTGCAGCAGCAGCCAGTTGCCCCCGCCAAAGCCCGGCTTGCCGCCCGCCGAAGCGCGCGCAAGGCCATTGGGAGCGATGGGCTGCCGGGTCTCCTGCATTTCGCTCGCCCAGCGCCCGCTGAATGCGGTGAAACTGTCGAAGCGTGACGGAACCGGCAGGTTGAGCGTGGCGAGGTGTTCGAGGATGATGGCCTCGTCGCGCGCGTTGCAGCCCTCGGCCAGGCACAAAACCGCGCCGCTGCGAAAGAGCCTCCAATGGAGCGACACGTGGAGTCCGGCGCGCGGATCGGCGAAGCGGCAGGCCAATGCGCTTTCTTCGTGGGACCACGCGATCAACCGGAAATCCGCCGCGATGATCTCGCCCGAAAGGCGGCGAAACCGGGCGGCGGGCGTGCCTTGCCAGCCGCTCTCGCGCTGCGGCCAGAGGCCGGGCTGCGGGGGCACATCGGGCTGGCTTTCATGCCGTCCGCGTGCCGCTGCGGCGGCCAGCATCGCCAGATCCTCCTTCTCGGGCAGGCGCGGCCCGGCATAGGCGAGGTCGGCACCGCCGCCCTGCTCGAGCGCGAAGACCAGCGTCAGCGCGTCGCCATCGAGCCGCACATAGTCCAAGCCTTCTCTCCCATCCGCGTCCGGTGATGAACTGCGCCTGCAGGCTTGCCCGGCATCCGTCAATGCGCTGTAACCGCCCCGAACGGGAGGGGAAAGCACGAGAATGCCCGAAGCCATGTCGACCGCCAGTCTGGTGCAGATCGCGGTGTGCCTTGGCCTGACCGCGCTGATCGCGCTGGCGACCTGGTTTACCACCCGGCGCGACCGGCACGACGGATCGCAGAAGGACGTCTATCTCGCCGGCGGCAAGCTCAACTGGCTGTTCGTGGCCGGGGCGATCACGCTCACCAACCTTTCGACCGACCAGCTCGTCGGCATGAACGGCAACCAGATGCTGCTCTTGGCATGGTGGGAGATCAGCGGCTTTGTCGGCCTGCTGATCCTCGCCTTCGTGTTCGTGCCGATCTACTACCGCGCGGGGGTGACGACCGTCACCGAGCTGCTCGAACAGCGCTATGGCGGGGGCGGGATTCGCACCCTGGTGTCGGCGCTGTTTCTCTTCGGGATGATCCTGATCTACCTCCCGGCCGGGCTCTATTCGGGGGCGCTGTTCCTCAAGACCGCGGGGATCGATCTGCCGCTGCTGGTGCTGGCCGGGTTTCTTGGGGTCGTGGCGGCGGCCTATACCATTGCCGGCGGGCTGCGCGCGGTGGCGGTGATGGAGACCTATTCAGGGATAGGCGTGCTGGGAATCGCGGTGCTGATCGTGGTGCTGGCGCTCAACGCGGTGGATTGGGACATCACCCGCGGCGTCCCGCCGGAGCGGCTGACGATGATCGGTGCACCGGATTCGCCGATTCCCTTCGCGACGCTGTTTACCGGGATGATCTTCATCCAGATCTACTACTGGTCGACCAACCAGCCGATCACGCAGAAGGCGATGGCCGCCCCCAGTGTGCGCGAGGCGCAAAAGGGCGTGCTGGCGGCTGCGGCGGTGCGCATCCTGATTATCCCGGCGATCGTGGTGGTGCCGGGGGTGGTGGCCTACCAGCTGTTCGGCGACATCAACGATGCGGCCTATGGCCGGCTGGTGGGCCAAGTGCTTCCGCCGTGGCTATCGGGCGTGTTCGCCGCCACGATCGCCGCGGCCGTGATCGCGCATACCGCCGCGGTGATGAATGCGGCGGTCGGGCTTTATGCGGTCGATTTCCATGCGAAGTTCATCGCCCCGGTCGCCAATCACTGGCGCCTGTCGAGCGTGGTGACAGTGCTGTTTACTGCCAGCTCGATCACGCTGGTCCCCGTGTTCGCCAACGCCACCAGCATCATCAACCTGCTCCAGCAACTGAACGGTCTCAGTTCGATGCCGATCCTTTCGGCCTTCGTGGTCGGGCTGCTGTTCAAGGGGGTGGAATCGCGCGCGGCCATTGCCGGGGTGGTGTGGGGGGTGGCGTTTTACGGGCTCTACACCTTCATCTTGCAGCCCGAGGGGATCATTACCCTGCATTACATCCACTTCATGGTGGTGACGCTGGCGACCAGCGTGGCGGCGGCGCTGGCGGTCAACCGGCTGGTGCTGGGCCAGCGCGCGCGCCTCGCCATTGGAGCAGCGCCGCGGCTGCAGGGGTGACGCAAGCATCAGGCCAGAGCGGCGGACAAGGCTTTGGCGCTCCCCGTCGACGCAGGCGATTTACAGATATAAAAATATCTTTATATCGATCCTGTGATGGTGACCGAGCATATCTTCAAGGCGCTCGCTGATCTGACGCGGCTGCGCATTGCCCGCCTGCTTTCGACAATGGAGCTGGCGGTGGGCGAGCTTGCGCAAGTGCTGGGCCAGAGCCAGCCGCGCGTCTCGCGCCACGTCGGCATCCTGTGCGATGCAGGCCTTGCCGAGCGCCGCCGCGAGGGCAGCTGGGTGTTCCTGCGCCAGAGCGAAGCGGGCAGGCCGATAATAACGGCGGTTCAGCACCTGCTCGCGGTGGCCGAGGCCGAGGAAGGCGAATTCGCCGCCCTGTGCGAGGCCGATCGGCACAAGCTCGCTGCGATCCGCCGCGCGCGCGAGATCGCAGCCGAAGCCTATTTTGCTCGCCACGCGAGCGAATGGGACGATCTGCGCGCGCTCCACAGCCCCGATGCCGAAGTCGAAAGCCGCCTTGCTGCGGCCTTGGCCGACGCGCCGCTCGGGCACCTGCTCGATATCGGCACTGGCACCGGCCGCATGGCCGAACTGTTCGCAGGCAGTGCCGAGCGGGTGGTCGCGCTCGACAAGAATCTCGAAATGCTGCGTGTCGCACGCGCCAAGCTGCAACACCTGCCCGCGGCGCGGATCGAGCTGGTGCAGGGCGATTTCTACGACCTGCCCTTTGCCGATGCCAGTTTCGATACGGTGCTGCTGCACCAGGTGCTGCATTTCGCCGCCGATCCGGGCCCGGCACTGGCTGAAGCCGGACGCGTGCTGCGGCGCGGCGGGCGGATCGCGATCGTCGATTTCGCCGCGCACCAGCGCGAGGAACTGCGCGATCGCCACCAGCACGCGCGCCTCGGCTTTGCCGACCGGCAGATGGCCGAACTGCTGCGCGCCGCCGGCTTTGCCGCGAGCACTCCGATCGCGCTCGAAGGCGGCGATCTCACCGTCAAGATCTGGCTTGGCACCCGTCGCACGTCCCCCGCCTCTTCTGCCGCATCCCCCGGATCTGGCCGCGCCAAGGAAACCGCCTGATGACCCAGACCCTGAGCCAGCTTGAGGAATACCGCACCGCCACCGATGCCCCGCTGTTTTCCAGCTTGCCCGGCGACGTCGCGGTGAGCTTCGAATTCTTCCCGCCCAAGAACGAGAAGATGGAGGCCCAGCTGTGGGATGCGGTGACGCAATTGAAGCCGCTCGGCCCGAGCTTCGTCTCGGTCACCTATGGCGCGGGCGGATCCACCCGCGAGCGCACCCATGCAACGGTCGCGCGGATCATCGCGGAAGGCCAGCTGCCCGCCGCCGCGCACCTCACCTGCGTCGCCGCGAGCAAGGCGGAAATCCGCGAGGTGGCCGAGCAATACTGGAACGCGGGCGTGCGCCACATCGTCGCGCTGCGCGGTGATGCGGGAGAACCGGGCGCGCCCTTCACCCCGCACCCCGAAGGCTATGCCTGCGCGGCAGAGCTGGTTGCCGGGCTGAAGGAGATCGCCGACTTCGAAATCTCGGTCGCCGCCTACCCCGAAACGCACCCCGACGCCGCCTCGCCGCAGGCCGACATCGACAATCTGAAGCGCAAGCTCGACGCCGGGGCGACCCGCGCGATCAGCCAGTTCTTCTTTTCCGCCGAAACCTTCTTCCGCTTCCGCGATCAATGCGCAGCGGCAGGCATCGAGGCGCCGATCCTCCCTGGCATCCTGCCCGTTACCAACGTCGCACAGGCGCGCAAGTTCGCAAGCGCCTGCGGGGCGGCGATCCCGGCGTGGATGGACGGGCTGTTCGAAGGCCTCGACGAAATGCCCGCCACGCGACAGCTGGTCGCGGCCACGGTTGCTGCCGAACTGTGCCGCCGGCTCTATGCCGGCGGGGTGCGCGATTTCCACTTCTACACGCTCAATCGCCCCGAGCTGACTTACGCGATCTGCCATTTGCTCGGGAAGCGGCCCGTTGCGGAGGCCGGCCAATGACCAAGCGCGAACAACTCCTCGCCGCCGCGCGCGAACGCGTGCTGATCTTCGACGGCGCGTTCGGGACGCAGATCCAGCTGCGCAAGCTGACCGAGGCGGATTACGCGGGCAACCTTGGCCTGCCCGCCGACCAGAAAGGCAATAACGACATTCTCGCCCTCACGCGCCCCGATGTGCTGAGCGACATCACCCGCGCCTATTTCGAGGCGGGATCGGACATCGTCTCGACCAACACCTTCTCGGCCAACCGCATTTCGCAGGCCGACTACGGGGCTGAAGGTCTGGTGCGCGCGATGAATCTCGCCAGCGGCAAGATCGCCCGTGCCTTGGCGGAGGAATTCGAGGCCAAGGACGGCAGGCCCCGTTTCGTTGCGGGGGCAATCGGGCCGACCAACAAGACCCTTTCATTGAGCCCCGATGTCGAAGACCCGGGCTTCCGCGAGATCGACTTCGATTATCTCGTCGATGTCTATCTCGAACAGGCGCGCGCGCTGGTCGAGGGCGGGGTGGACTTCGTCCTGATCGAGACCGTGTTCGATACCCTCAACGCGAAGGCCGGGATCATGGCGGTCAAGAAGCTGGAGCGGGAGCTGGACCGCGAAGTGCCGGTGATGATCTCGATGACGCTCACCGACCTGTCGGGCCGCAATCTGTCAGGCCACACGGTCGAAGCATTCTGGTATGCGGTGCGCCACGCCCGACCGCTCACCATCGGCCTCAATTGCAGCTTCGGTGCCGAACAGCTGCGCCCGCATGTGAAGGTCCTGTCGCAGATCGCCGATACCTTGCTGCTGGTCTATCCCAACGCTGGGCTGCCCAACGAACTGGGTCAATATGACGAATTGCCCGAAACCACCGCCGCGCTGGTCAAGGACTGGGCGGATCACGGCCAGGTCAACATCCTCGGCGGATGCTGCGGCTCCTCGCCCGCCCATATTGCCGCCATCGCCAAGGCGGTTGCGAACAGCGCCCCGCGCGTCATTCCGCAGCCCGAACCAGTGATGAGGCTGGCGGGCCTCGAGGCGCTCGTGACGGGCTGACCCATTTCGAAAGATCCAAAGTGAGCCAACCCCTTTCCTCGCGCTTCATCAATATCGGCGAGCGCACCAACGTTACCGGTAGTGCAGCCTTCAAGAAGCTGATCATGGCGGGCGACTATGCCGCTGCCGTCGAGGTGGCGCGCCAGCAAGTCGAAAACGGCGCGCAGGTGATCGATGTCAACATGGACGAGGGCCTGCTCGATGCGGTCCACGCGATGACGACGTTCCTCAAGCTGATCGCTGCCGAGCCGGACATCGCGCGCGTGCCGGTGATGATCGATTCGTCCAAGTTCGAGGTGATCGAAGCCGGGTTGAAATGCGTCAGCGGCAAGCCGATCGTCAATTCGATCAGCATGAAGGAAGGCGAGGAAACCTTCCTGCATCACGCCCGCATCTGCATGGATTACGGCGCGGCCGTGGTGGTCATGGCCTTTGACGAGGTCGGGCAGGCGGACACCAAGGCCCGCAAGGTGGAAATCTGCAAGCGTGCCTATGATCTGCTGGTGGCCGAGGGCTTTCCCCCTGAGGACATCATCTTCGACCCCAACATCTTCGCGGTCGCGACGGGGATCGAGGAACACAACAATTACGGTGTCGACTTTATCGAAGCGGTGCGCGAGTTGCGGACTTTGTGCCCGCATGCGCATTACTCGGGCGGGCTTTCCAACCTCAGCTTCTCCTTCCGCGGCAACGAACCCGTGCGCCGCGCGATGCATTCGGTGTTCCTCTACCACGCGATCCCCGCCGGGCTCGACATGGCGATCGTCAACGCCGGGCAGCTCGATGTCTACGACCAGATCGATCCCGTGCTGCGCAAGGCGTGCGAGGACGTGATCCTCAACCGTGATCCTGACGCCACGGAACGTCTCATCGCGCTCGCCGAAAGCTTCAAGGGCAAGTCGCTCGCCGACGAGAAGGCCGCCGGGGAATGGCGCTGCTGGCCGGTGGCCAAGCGCCTGGAACACGCGCTGGTGAAGGGCATCGACGCGCATATCGTCGAGGACACCGAAGAAGCGCGCCAGTCTGCCGCGCGCCCCATCGATGTGATTGAAGGCCCATTGATGGACGGGATGAACGTCGTCGGCGATCTGTTCGGCTCGGGCAAGATGTTCCTGCCGCAGGTGGTCAAGTCCGCGCGGGTGATGAAGAAAGCGGTCGCCCATCTCATCCCCTTCATCGAGGCCGAGAAGGATCTGCTGCCCGAGGAAGATCGCAAGGCCAAGGGCAAGATCATCATGGCCACCGTCAAGGGCGACGTCCACGACATCGGCAAGAACATCGTCGGCGTGGTGCTCCAGTGCAATGGTTACGAGGTGATCGACCTCGGCGTCATGGTGCCCTGGCCGGAGATTCTCAAGGCCGCCAACGACAACAAGGCCGACATGATCGGATTGTCGGGCCTTATCACCCCCTCGCTCGACGAGATGGTCACGGTGGCAGAGGAAATGCAGCGCGCCGGCATGACCATGCCGCTGCTGATCGGCGGGGCGACCACATCGAAGGTGCATACCGCGCTGAAGATCGATCCGGCCTATGATGGCCCGGTGATCCACGTGCTCGACGCGAGCCGCGCGGTGGGGGTGGCCTCCAAACTGCTCTCCGACACCCAACGCGACGAATACGTCGCCGAGGTCGCCAGCGAGTACAGCAATGTCCGCGATGCGCGGGCGGGCAAGGGGCAGAGCGAATTGCTCGCGCTGGCCGAAGCGCGCGCCAATGGCTTCGTGATCGACCTCGCCCAAAAGCCCGCCGCCCCGGCGCAGCCGGGGCTGCATGTGTTTGGTGACTGGTCGTTGGAGCACCTGCGCGGCTTTATCGACTGGACGCCGTTCTTCCGCGCGTGGGAGCTGCATGGCAACTACCCGGCGATCCTCACCGATAAAGTGGTGGGCGAAACCGCGACCCAGCTGTTCGCCGATGCCAATGCGATGCTCGACCGGATCATCGCGGAAAAATGGCTCACCGCGCGCGGCGTCGCCGGCCTGTGGCCGTGCCGGCGTGACGGCGATGATATTGTGCTCGACAACGGCACCCGCCTGCCCATGCTCCGCCAGCAGGTGAAGAAATCGCGTGATCGCGCCAATATGTGCCTTGCCGACTTCATCGCCCCCGACGGCGACTGGATCGGCGGCTTTGCGGTCGGCGTCCATGGGGTTGAGCCGCATTCGGCGCGCTTCCAGGCCGACAAGGACGATTACTCGGACATCCTCCTGAAGGCGCTCGCCGACCGCTTTGCCGAAGCCTTTGCCGAGGCGCTGCACCAGCACGTGCGCACCACGCTGTGGGCCTATGCGCCGGGTGAACAGCTCACCAACGAGGCGCTGATCAAGGAGGAATATCGCGGCATTCGTCCGGCGCCGGGCTATCCTGCCTGTCCCGATCACTCGCTGAAGCCGATCCTGTTCGATCTGCTCGATGCCCCGAATAATGCCGGCCTGACGCTCACCGAAAGCTTTGCCATGTTGCCGACCGCGGCGGTGAGCGGGTTCTATTTCGGCCATCCCGAAAGCCAGTATTTCGGCGTCGCCCGCGTGGGCCGCGACCAGCTGGAGGACTACGCCCGCCGCAGGGGCGTGAGCGTGGAGCAGGCCGAACGCTGGCTCAGGCCAAATCTCGATTGATTGCGCGGGGGCAAGCGGCGATGTTGTGCGGCATGATCCGCCGCCTCGCCGTCGCCGCTCTGGCGCTCACCGCTGTCCCCGCCGTCGCGCAGAATACGCCGCCTGCAACAGTGGTGGTCGCCTTCGACCGCGAGGGCGTCCGCCCGCTGATCGTGGAAGGGCTGGCGAACAAGCAAAGCGGCCGCGCGCTCGAGGCCAATGATCCGGTGCGCATCGCTTCGATTTCCAAGCTGATCATGGCGCTCGCTGCGCTCAGGCTGATGGACGAGGGCAAGCTCGATCTCGACCGCGATGTTTCGGACTATCTCGGGTGGAAGTTGCGTTCGCCCCACCATCCCGATGCGCCCGTCACCCTCAGGCACCTGCTGATGCACCGCGCCGGCCTGTCCGACGCGGGGGGATATGTCATTCCGCTGGGCGAGAGCCTCGAAGCGAAACTGGCCGACCCTGCGGCGTGGCGCAAGACGGGCAGGCCGGGAGAGGCCGCTTTCGAATATGCCAACCTCGGCTCGCCGATCGTGGCGACCGTGCTCGAAGCGGCTTCGGGCGAGCGCTATGACCGGCTGGTGGAGCGCCTCGTGTTCGCGCCGCTCGGGGTGAAGGCCTGCTTCAACTGGATCGGCTGCGGCCCCGAGATGGAGGCCCGCGCGGTAACGCTCTACCGCCACGCCGGCGAAGTCGCAGCCGATGGTGCAGACAGCCTGCCGCCAGCCTGCACCATCCCTGTTGCGCAAGGCGTGGAATGCAGCCTTGACGCCTACGTCCCCGGCACCAATGCCTCGATATTTTCTCCTCAGGGCGGGGTGCGGATCGGGATGATGGACCTGGGCAAGATCGGGCAGGCGCTTGTGCGGGGAGGGGAAGCGGACTTTCTCAAGTCCCGCACCTTGGAGCTTTTCGTGATTTCGCCCGTGCAGGGCCGGACTGAAGCGCAGCAGTTGTTCTGCCACTACGGGCTGGGACTGCAAATGATCGAATGGTTCGATGACCCCTGCGATGACACCCTGTTCGACAGCGGAAGGCCGTGGCTGGGCCACCCAGGTGAGGCCTATGGTCTGCTTTCGGGGCTGTGGTACGAACCCTCGCGCGGGCAGGGCTTCGTTTATTTCACCACCGAAAGCCCGCCGCCTGCCGGGGGCGAGGACACCGGCAACTTCACCCCGCGTGAAAGGGCGCTGATGGCGCGGGCGCTGGACATGATGGCGGAGCGCGCGCGCTAGACCATGACCGGTCGTCCCCCGCCCCGGCCCGGCGGCACGCTGCCGCCGCACAGCATCGTGCTGGCGGGCGGCCTCGCGCTGCTGATCGCCTATATCGCACTGTGGGCGCTGGTGCCCGCCGATCCCGCGCTGCTCGCGCGGCTGTGGTTCCTCCCCGGCGTCGGCATCATCGGCGCGATCATTGCCAACACTTCGGGCACCGGCGGGGGCGTGGTTTTCGTGCCCGTGTTCAACGCAATGCGCGAGTTAGGCGTGATGAGCCTTTCGCCTTTGATGGTGGTGGGCGTGTCAATGGGCATCCAGTCCTTCGGCATGACCATGGGCTCGCTGCGCTGGACCGACCGCCTGCTGCACCAGCCCGAACCCGGCCCGCTTGAGGCGCGGGTGCGTCCGCGTGATTTCGTCACCGTGGCGCTCGGCGTGCTGGCGCTCTCGCTCCCCGCGATGCTCGCCACCCAGCGGCTCACCGCCTTCGACCAGCAGGACGTGCTGTTTGCCTACAAGGGCTTCTCGATCCTGCTCGGCACCGCACTGATCGCGGCGACATGGACGGTCAACGCCCAGCGGCCCGAGCGCACCCGGCTTGAGCGGACTGACCTTGTGGTGCTGCTCTTGCTGGCGATCCCAGGGGGGATGATCACCGCGCTGTTTTCGGTCGGGATGGGCGAGCTTGTCGCGCTCTACCTGTTCATCCGCCACTATCCGGTGCTGCTTTGCACCGGGGCGGCCTGCGTGATTTCGGCGGCGAGCTGCCTTGCCGGGGTGGTGTGGCATATCGGGGCCGGCACGGTGCAGTGGGAGGTGGTGCTGCTCGCCGCTCCGGGGGCGGCCCTGGGCGGGTTCCTTGCCCGTCCGATCGCGCTGTGGCTGGGGGCAAAGCGCCTCAAGACCCTCGACGGCGGCTGGATCGTGCTCTCGGCGCTATATTTGCTGTGGCTGAACACGCGCTAAGGCATTTCGCCCGATTGACGCGATGCAGCAATTCGCGCAGGGCGAGAATGTCTTCCGCACCGGAGCGATTCTCGTGCGGGCAGGCGAGCGGGAGAGTCCGATGCCTTCGCAAGGGGGCAGAGGCGCCGAAGGAGCAACCGCCCCGGAAACTCTCAGGCCACCGGACCGCTCGACTGTGTGACACTCTGGAAAGCGCCGCCGGCTTTGGCTTGCGGCCACCGAAGGGGAGGCGGGCCGCGCGTTTGCGGGTCTGCCGAAGCTCTCAGGTCACCCGACAGAGGGGGCAGTTTTTAGGGGTGCTGTAATGGCGCTCCCGGACTGCCGCATTCTGCCTGGGAACTGCACGTGAGCGACCACGACACCGACGAAACTCTCGAAGATCTGCCGCTCGCGGCGCTGCCGCTTGATGCGTGGCACCGGGCGTGCGGTGCGCGGATGGTGCCCTTTGCGGGCTACGCGATGCCGATCCAGTACGAGGGCATCCTTGCCGAGCACAAATGGACCCGCGAGAATGCGGGCCTGTTCGATGTGTCGCACATGGGCCAGCTGCTGCTGTCCGGACCGGATCTCGATGCAGCGGTCGAGGCGGTGCTGCCGATTGACCTTTCGACCCTCAAGCTCGGCCAGCAGCGTTATTCGCTGCTGCTCGACGAGAACGGGGGAGTGCTCGATGACCTGATGGTCTCGCGATGGCCGGAGGCGCTCTATCTGGTGGTCAACGGCGCAACCAAGTGGGACGATATCGGCACCCTACGCGTGGCCCTGCCCGACGATATCACGATCCACCACATGGACGAACATGCCCTTTTGGCGCTGCAAGGGCCCAAGGCGGTTGATGCGCTTGCCCGCCATGTGCCCGAAGCCGCCGGCCTGACCTTCATGAAGTTCGGCAGGTTCAAGCTGGCGGGCCATGACGTCACCATCGCGCGCGCCGGCTACACGGGTGAGGACGGGTTCGAGATCTCGCTCCCCGCCGCGGTTGCCGCCGAAGTTGCCGACCTGCTCTGCGCCGAGCCGGAGGTGAAGCCAATCGGCCTCGGCGCGCGGGATTCGCTGCGGCTGGAGGCGGGGCTGCCGCTCTACGGCCATGACCTTTCGCCCGAAACCTCGCCGATCGAAGCCGGTCTGACCTTCGGCATCAACAAGCGCCGCCGCACCGAAGGCGGCTTTCCGGGCGCTGAACGGATCATCCGCGAGATCAACGAAGGCCCGGCACGCAGGTGGGTCGGCCTCACGATTGAGGGCCGCCTCCCGGCGCGCGAAGGCGCGGAAGTCTTCGCGGGCGCCCAGAAGATCGGCAAAGTCACTAGCGGCGGCTTTTCGCCCACGCTGCAGGTGCCCATCGCCCTGGCCTATGTCGCAAGCGCCCATGCCGCCATCGGCACGCAAATCGAGGTGGCGGTTCGCGGCAAGCGCCTCGCGGCCACTGTCACGCCCACCCCATTCGTACCCCACCGCTATTACCGAGGGAGCTGACCCATGCGCTATTTCACTGACGAGCACGAATGGATCGAGGTTGATGGCGAGGTCGCCACGGTCGGGATTACCGATTATGCACAGGGCCAGCTCGGCGACATCGTGTTCGTCGAACTTCCCCCGGTCGGCACCGCGATCACCAAGGGCAAGGACGCCGCCGTGGTCGAGAGCGTGAAGGCCGCTTCCGACGTCTATGCCCCGATCGACGGAGAAGTGACCGAAATCAACAGCGCGCTCGAGGAAGACCCAGCGCTGGTCAACACCGCACCCGAGGCCGAGGGCTGGTTCTTCCGCATGACCATCGCCGATGCCGGCCAACTCACCGAGCTGATGGACGCCGCCGCCTACAAGGCCTTCATCGAGAGCCTGTGACCACGAAGCCCGCCTCGCCCCCGCGCCTGATGGTCGCGACCCCGCTCTATGGCGGGGCCGAGGCCGATTATCTGCGCGGGGTGATCGGGCTGACGGGTCTGGCCGAAAAGCGCGGGGTGGCGCTCAACTTCGCCTTCCTCAGCAACAACGCCTCGATCAACAGAGCGCGCAACCTGCTCACCGGGGCCTTCGTGCAATCGGATGCGACGCACCTGCTGTTTCTCGACGCCGATATCGGCTTTCTGCCCGAACAGGTGCTCGATCTGCTGGCGCTGGTAGAGACGGACGCGCGGCTGGCGGTGATCGGCGCGCCCTGCCCCAAGCGGCGGGTCAACTGGGCGCTCGTCGCCGCGGCGGCGGCCAAGGGGCTGGCCGAGGGCAATCCGGCCGAGCTCGAGCGCTATTCCGGCCTGTTCGCGCTCGACGCGCTCGATCCGGCGGCGGGCGTGCGGCTCGACCAGCCGCTCGAACTCAAGCGCATCGGCACCGGCCTGATGCTGATCCGCCGCGAGGTGATCGAAACCCTGTGCGAGCGGCACCCCGAGCTGCGCTACCCGGTCGACCCGCAGGACCGCGGCGAGAACGGGTTGGGCGACTATCTCTATGCGCTATTCCAGCCGATGTTCGATCCCGAAAGCGGGCACCTGCTTTCCGACGATTACGCTTTCTGCCACCGCGCGCGCGATGCGGGCTTCCGGGTCTGGGCCGCGCCTTGGATGCGCACCACCCACACCGGCCCCGCGCGTTTCGTCGGGGCGCTCGCCGATCTGGCGCACCTGAGCACCTGACCATCCACCCACCAGCCACGGATACCCTCTCCCATGCGCTACCTCCCCCTCACCGACACCGACCGGCAGGCGATGCTGGCCAGGATCGGCGTATCCTCGGTCGATGACCTGTTCGTCGACGTGCCCGAAGTCGCCCGCCTCGATGGGCCGATTGACGGCCTGCCGATGCATGCCAGCGAGATGGCGGTGGAGCGCCACATGAAGGCGCTGGCGGCGAAGAACTTGGTGGCGGGCGACGTGCCGTTCTTCCTCGGTGCGGGCGCCTATCGCCACCACGTTCCGGCGAGCGTTGACACCATCCTCCAGCGCGGCGAGTTCCTCACCGCCTACACCCCCTACCAGCCGGAAATCGCGCAGGGCACGTTGCAGGTGCTGTTCGAGTTCCAGACCCAGGTCGCGCGCCTTTACGGCTGCACAATCGCCAATGCCTCGCTCTATGACGGCTCGACCGCGTGCTGGGAGGCGGTGGCGATGGCGACCCGCGTCACCCGCCGCAAGCGCGCGGTGCTCTCGGGCGCGCTGCACCCGCATTATGCGCAGGTGGTGAAGACCATGGCGCATTTCACCGGCGACGAGATTGCCGATGCCCTGCCTGCGATAACGCCTGAACCCGATCTCGCTGGCCTCATCGCCCGGATCGACGAGGACACCGCCTGTGTCGTGGTGCAATATCCCGACATTCTGGGGCGCATCAGCGATCTGACTCCGGTCGCCGAAGCGGCTCATGCCAAGGGCGCGCTGCTGGTGGTGGTCAACACCGAGCCGGTAGCCTTGGGGGCAATCAAAAGCCCCGGCGAGATGGGCGCGGATATCGTGGTGGGCGAGGGTCAGTCGCTCGGCGTCGGCCTGCAGTTCGGTGGGCCGTACCTTGGCCTGTTCGCGGTGCGCGATCCCAAGCACGTGCGCCAGATGCCCGGCCGGCTGTGCGGCGAGACAGTGGACGCCGAGGGCAAGCGCGGTTTCGTGCTCACCCTCTCCACCCGCGAGCAGCACATCCGCCGCGAGAAGGCGACCAGCAACATCTGCACCAATTCGGGCTTGTGCGCGCTCGCCTTCACCGTCCACATGACCCTGCTGGGCGAAAGGGGCCTGCGCCAGCTGGCCGCGGAGAACCACCGCCTTGCTTGCCTCGCCGCCGATCGCCTCGCCAAGGTGCCGGGCGTCGCGGTGCTCAACACCGCCTTCTTCAATGAATTCACCCTGATGCTCGGCGGCAAGCCTGCGCGCCAGATCGTGCGCGATCTGGCTGACCGGGGCGTGCTGGGCGGGGTGTCATTGGGGCGGCTCTACCCTGGGGTCGCGGCGCTCGAACACGCGCTGCTCGTCGCCGTGACTGAGACCACCACCGAAGAAGACATCGAACGCCTCGCCGCAGAGCTTGAAGCCAGCGTCAAGGAGACCGTGTGATGAACGCCCCCAACAAGAGCGGCTGGAAGCCCGAGATGCAGCTGGCCGAAGACGGGTTCCACGGCGGCCCGGCCACCACCACCGGCAACCGCGCGCTGATGCTGGAAGAACCGCTGCTATTCGAGATTGGCCGTGCGGACGTGACCGGCGTTGACCTGCCCGACATCGATCCCGCCGCGCCGACGCGCCTTGGCGGATTGGCCCGCCGCGATGCGATCGGTCTTGTCGGCCTGACCGAGCCGGAAACAGTGCGCCACTACACCCGCCTCAGCCGCCAGAACTACGGGATCGACCTCGGCTTCTTCCCGCTCGGCAGCTGCACGATGAAGCACAACCCGCGGCTCAACGAGAAGATCGCGCGCCTGCCCGGCTTTGCCGATATTCACCCGCTCGCCCCCCAGAACGCGGTGCAGGGCGCGCTCGAAGTGATCCACCAGCTCGGCGAATGGCTGTGCAAGCTCACCGGGATGCCCGCCGTGGCAATGAGCCCCAAGGCCGGCGCGCATGGCGAGCTTTGCGGCATCCTCGCGATCCGCGCCGCGCATGAGGCGCGCGGCGATGCGCGCGAGGTGGTGCTGGTGCCCGAAAGCGCCCACGGCACCAACCCTGCCACCGCCGCTTTTGCCAATTACCGCGTCGAGGACATCCCCGCGACCAGCGAAGGCCGGGTCGATGTTGCGGCGCTGAAGGCGCGGCTCGGGCCAGACGTGGCGGCGGTGATGATCACCAACCCCAACACCTGCGGGCTGTTCGAGAAGGATTTCCGCGAGATCGCCGATGCGGTGCACGCGGCGGGCGGCTATGTCTATTGCGACGGGGCCAACTTCAACGCCATCGTCGGCAAGGTGCGCCCGGGCGACCTTGGCGTGGACGCCATGCACATCAACCTGCACAAGACCTTTTCCACCCCGCATGGCGGCGGCGGGCCAGGCTCGGGGCCGGTGGTATTGTCGGCAGCGCTCGCGCCCTTCGCGCCGCTGCCCTTCGTGCGGAAGGATGAGGGCGGCACCTTCTACCTCGTCGAGGAGGAGAACCACGAGGAACGCGGCCCGAGCTTCGGCCGGATGACCGCCTTTCACGGCCAGATGGGGATGTTCACCCGCGCGCTGACCTATATCCTCAGCCACGGGGCCGACGGGCTCAAGCAGGTGGCCGAGGACGCGGTGCTCAACGCCAACTACATCCTGCGCTCGATGGAGGACATTCTCCACGCCCCCTTCGGCGCCAGCGGGCCGTGCATGCACGAGGCGCTGTTCGGCGACAAGGACTTCACCAATGGCCTCTCGACCCTCGATGTCGCCAAGGGGCTGATCGACGAGGGCTATCACCCGATGACGGTCTATTTCCCGCTGGTGGTCCACGGCGCGATGCTGGTCGAGCCGACCGAGACCGAGAGCAAGGCCGCGATCGACCAGTT
>NZ_MUYJ01000008.1 GCF_002155695.1 Erythrobacter tepidarius | reverse complement strand
CCGTGCTCGAGGCAGGCTGCTTCGCCCATGCGAGGCGCAAGTTCTTCGAGCTGGCCGATGTCGTAAGCTCGGCCCGCAAGAAGAGTCGCGGACAGAGCGCCGCCATGATCTATCCGATCGCGCTCGAAGCCGTGCAGCGCCTCGATGCCCTGTTCGACATCGAGCGCGGCATCAACGGCAAGAGCCCGGCCGAGCGGCTTGCAGTTCGCCAGGAACTCAGCGCGCCGCTCATGGCCGAGCTCCACACCTGGCTGACCGAGCAGGTCGCCAAGCTATCGCGCGGCCATGATCTCACCAAGGCCTGCTTCTACATGCTCAAGCGCTGGGACGCGTTCACCCGCTTCCTCGACGATGGCCGGATCTGCCTCACCAACAACGCAGCTGAGCGCGCGCTCCGCTGCATCCCGCTTGGCCGCAAGGCATGGCTGTTCTGCGGATCCGATCGCGGCGGCCAGCGTGCCGTCATCATCTACACCCTGATCCAGACCGCCAGGCTCAACGATGTCGATCCGCAGGCCTGGCTCGCCGATGTCCTCGCTCGCATCGCCGATCATCCCGCCACCAGGCTCGATCAGCTGCTGCCTTGGAACTGGCGCAAGAGTGAAGGTCTGCTATCGCAGGCGGCATGACCCGCCAAAGCGCCATCGACAGTTTTACCGAGATCGCCACGCTGCGTATCGAGCTGAACGATTCCGACCCGCTCATCTGGCGAGAGCTCGAAGTCCCAACCTCCATCACCCTCAAGGTGCTGCACGAGATCGTCCAGACCGCCATGGGATGGCTCGACTATCACCTCTGGGAGATGGTCATCGATCACCAGACCTACGGCCTGCCCATGGACGAGGACTGGGGGACCGCTCCCCGCAAGGTCGCCTCCCGCACACGACTGCGCGATGTGCTTGCTCCCGGCACTACCCGGATTCATTATGTCTATGATTTCGGCGATTACTGGGAACACAGTTTGATCATCAGGGATGTCCGAGCTGGGGATCGCTCCACGGCATATCCGCGTTTCATCGCCGGTGAGCGCAACTGCCCTCCCGAGGACTGCGGCGGCATCCCGGGGTTCTACGAAATGCTCGAGGCGAGAAACGATCCGGACCATCCAGATCACGCCGATGTCAGCGAATGGCTCGACGACTACGATCCAGACGAACTCGATGTCTTCCCGATCAACGGCATCCTCGGCCGGATCGCCGCTCGTCGTAACGCCGCAGCAAAACGCATCATCAAACCCAGTGACCGCTAACTGAAACGGGTGCGGCCTTCACCGGATGGATACAGAATCGGCGTGCCAAGACAAAGAGATAGCGAGCATGCTCTGACAGTGGCAGCTTCCCAATCAGATCTGATTGGATCAGAAATCGCCAATCGCATCTGATTGAGACGGCCGCAGGTTTCTGATTAGTATGAGCTTTTCTGTGCTTGGATCACACATCAGATTCGACTGAAGTTGCTTTACGCCTCGGTATCAACGCGAGGCATCTCGGTCGGAACGGTGAAGCTCACGCTCACACTACAGTCAGGCTTTCCGTCTATCATTAGAAAGGACGCGAAGTACGAACGGGCGACACCGCCTCCTTCTTCCGGCATGAACACAGTTGCGAAGTCACCCTCCCGCGACATCGGAAATCGTACCCCCTTGGGTGATGTGCGCCACTCGTAGTCGTCGGAGAGCTTAAGCTTGGTGTTTGTCTGCGCCTCGCCGGGCCAAGACCAGTCGACGGTAGCCTCAAGCATCCGGACACATTCTTCGCGGCTCAGCCTAGCCTCTGGGTCGAACCACAGGGTAATGCTGTAGAGCTTGTTGTCGCGCCCGATCTCCGCCGCGAATTTGTAGGGGATCGATTCGTGGATTACGTCGAATTGCGGTCCGGTGCGCTGGGTGAGAAGGCAGCCCCGCAAAACCAGTGTGTCAGCGCAGTCCGTTATTGAAGCCGGGTTGAACGTGCCGATCGCCGCAGCCGCCAGAACTTCTTCGAATGACATGCCGAAGCGCAATGGCCCGAAGCCGTCGATGTCGGCGGGCTGATCGCTCGCACCGCTGCGTCCGCAACCTGACATCAATAGGGCCGCCAAAGCCAGCGACGTATACTTAACTCCCACCCTCGCGCCCCTCTTTCGAAGAGCCGCTAGGTTAGGTACTTTGTCCGTTCATGCCAAGGCGTGAACGCATCGCGTGTCACAAGCCGGACAGCATATGGAAAGCATGGCGGGGGAGAATTGCGGGTCCTCCCTAGAGATCGGCAAACTTGTATGCGGGCGTAGACCGCTTTCCTTCCCTCAGAGCTGTCGCCAGGAATTAATTTCCATCCGAAGTATCCCTTTCGATTGTCCTTTTTGGCCCGTCCGATCATTATCCCTCCAACAAAGAGCGCAAGGTGGGGGAGCCATGGGTGCCTTGAAAACCGCATATCTGGCATTGGCTGCAATGGCATTGGCCGCGCAGGGGGCGCCTGAAGGCAGTTCCGGGCAGCAAGAGCCCGCCCCACAAAAGGCAGTGGTCGATGGTTCGTGGGCATTTGTGCAAGAGGATGGTTCTTGCGCGGTGTCGCTGAATCTCATCTCGCGCGCTAGGCCTGCGGTGCTCGTTAAGGTTAATCGAACGGAGGGGTGGACGCTATTAAGCGTCATCGGCATTGAGGCTAAGAATTCCCGGGGCCGTGAGGTACCCCTCTTTCTTGAAGTCGATGGAAGGATGGCGGCGAGCAGCGACAAGGGTGAATTCATGACCAAGGGCGAGCCAGCCTACTTGTGGCGCTTCTCGCCCGCATATGGAGATCGGTTGACCAAGGCAAAGACGCTCGAAATTTCGTTCGGCCTTGAGGACTCGATGCTCATCCCATTGTCTGGTGGCGACGCCGCACGGAACGCAATGCTTAGCTGCCTGAAGCCCGAGACCGCGCCGCCAGTTGCGAGCTCCGCACCTCAATCTCCAGCGCCGCCAAGGAAGGCCGACCGCCGCTTCTGCAAATTTGGCTATTGCCCCTGCGACCGCACGGACCCCGATTACGGCGGGGTGGACTCTCAGATATGCAGAACCCGGGAAGCCGGTATGCCCGTTTCGGACGAATGGATGATCATTGGCGCAAATGCGCGAGATGCTCGCCGCCAGATCCGAGAATTCAACGGCAACTAAATTCCGTCTCAGCCGAAAACTTGGATTGAGCACAATCCTTCCGCTTGTGAACACAAATGGAGGAGTGAGCCGCGCTACCCATGGTAGCAGCTATGTGTGCGTGGAATTCCGACACATAGCAAATCGGCGGAATTCCGCCATTTGGGTCTGATAGCGTATTGGAAACCGACACCGCCACTAACGCATGGGGGGGATAGCTTGGCTTTCCGTGTCGGAATCCAACACCGGCAAATGACCAGAATCGCGGGCCTTGCGGTACGCCTTGAGGGCTCGCATTCCGCGCTCCATCCGCTTGTGAGCCTTGGTGCCGGGCTCCGGCTGGCGTTCCATAAACGCCATTGATGGGCCCTTTCGACCCGGCCCGGCCAGCCAGCTTAAGCGCCAACATCGAGCGCGGGACTTTTCGGCCGCCTTGACATGGAATGATGCCGCCTCGGTCATCTCGATAAATCCAAGATCCTGCAATTCATCGAAGGCGCTCCGAACCGCCGTCAGATCGGCCATGCCAAGGCGCCCCGCAGCATCGCGAATGCCTAGATAGAGGCTCCCGTTGTTGTCGCCATTGTCAAGCATGGTAAGCTCGACCAGCAAGGCGCGTGCGGCGACGCTGAGCGCACGATAGGCGGGTGAGTTCAAAAGGCGATGATCAAGCCGAGCGAAACGCGACGTAGGGTTGCGGCCGGTCTTATTTGGTTTGTTCTTCCTTCGCTTGCGCATGGCAAGGCCTTCCCTTTTGGGGGATCAAGCGAGTGACAGATAGCAGGGCGACCGTAGCCAGCCGCCCTGCCGTCATGTCTGTCAGTCGGAATTGACTTCGATGATGTTCACGGTCGACCGCAGGACATAGCGGGCGTGCCGCCCGTCATCATGCTTGCCCCAGAGGGTGACAATCGTCAGCCCGCGCCGGTTCTTCAGCTTGCGCACATGATCGGAAAGCCGCAGCGACCAAGTCTCCCGTGCGAGAGGCGTAATCCCTGCTTCGCCTGCCTTTACGAGGGACAGAAGCACTTTTGCTACCTGCCCAGTTTCTTTGAACGGCTGGCCGTCAGGTCCGATTGCCTTCACGACAAGCCGCTTGCGAGGGGATCGGGGCGAATGGTACTGGTCCAGCTGTCCGGCGGCTTCGCGGCCTGCGACATTCGCCCCCAGAGCCGCTCCACCGGCGCTGGGGGCATCTTTCTTGAGGTCAGCCATTGGACGCCTCCCCGCCCTGCGTCGGTAGGCTGGCAGCCCAAGCCTCCGCGTCGGCAACGGCGATGCGTGTCGCCCGGCCGATTTTCCTGATGGGGATGCGATTGGCAGCCACCTCGCGATAGAACGCCGAGTGGCTGATTTTGAAGCGGTCCTTGAATTCCGCCACCGTCAACAGTTGGGTCATTGTCGTTTCCCATGCCGCTGTAGGGACCACGCGGGATTGCGCAGCGCCTCAGGGCATGGCTTGGGATTCCACAGAACGGGTCAGATATTGGAGCAATGAGAATACCAAAAGTCTCGCGCTTGTTGCGGCATTCACAGCTAACGCATTATCTGCGCGACCTTCCCGCGCAAGTTCCTCACCCGCGTTGCCACGTTTTCTGGAGTGATCGAGGCTTCTGGATCATCAGAAAATGCCGTTGCGAATTCAGCAATGGATTTCCAAGGTAGCTCTGGCGACAAAGCGGCTGGCCGTGGGAAGTGGATTCCTCCCGCATTATGCCCATCCTTGCGAAATCCTGTCACGAGGTCGGCAAGGACCAGTGCGACTGCTATCTCGGGCTTGGGTAGGCGCGCAGGTAGCGTGTCGTACAGCAGTGGACCATAGCGGGCCGGGTGGCGGTCGGGCTGACTTGCCCAATTCTCGAGCTCACGAAGCGCATTGGCGACGGCGTTACAGCCATCTTCATGCGTTATTTCAATCCGAGCGTCTGGACTCAAAGCCGCGACGATGGAAACGCCCAGGTCACGCTCTGCCCTTCTGAGGGCTGGCTTTCCCAATGCATGCCGAAATGCGCATGTAGCCTTTGCTAGCGTCTCTAGGTGCTTCTCGTCCAGCTTTCGGCTGGCAATCAGATCTTCATCGGCCTTCCAGTCGTAGGAGTGCCATCGCTCAGTGGCTTCGATGAGTAAGTGGCGCAGAGGCCAAAAGCCCGACTCACTTGCCGACCAATTTTGGTCAGAGTTCCTAGGCAACCGGGAAGTTACCCAATCGGCGAGTGAGAATGAGGCTGCATGAAAACGCTCAGGGATCGGCGCTCTGCCCGGACCAACCCATAGAGGGGTTACGCCTGAAAAAAAGTCCGAGTTCACCACATCGGGGCGATTGCGAGGCTTGGCCATGGTTAAATGAAGGCGGCAGCGATGCCGCCTCCCGTTCCCCCGGTAGGGCCATTGCCATGGTAGGGTGCAACATCGCTCAAAGCACCAGACCTCCCAACGCCTTGACCGCGGATTTCTCTCCCAAATGCCCGTAGTGCTTTTCGATCATCGCCACGCTTGTTCCGCTGATTTGGGCAGCTGTCAGGATGGGGAGGCCGAGCCGGATCAGGTCGGTAATGCCCGAATGCCGCAACGTGTAGGCGGACGTGCCAGCCGGGAGGCCAGCTTCCTTGACGGCTGCCGATATTGGGAGCTTCCAGCTATTTCGGTCCCATGGTTTTCCGTTCGATCGCATGAACAGGGGCGCGGCTGGCAACTTCCCTTTCGCCTGCGCGCTGAACAGCCGCGCGGCCTCTGGCGGGATCTGAATCCGCCGGGGCTTTCCGTTCTTGTCTTTCGCGATTGTCAGTTCGGACGTGCGCTTGTCGAAGTCCCGCACCGTCAAAGCGGCCATTGCTCCAGGACGCAATGGTAAGAGGCAGAGAGCTCGCACAAAGGGCTTTGCCTCGTCGTCGATGCTATCGAGAAGCTTTCGGCGCTGCGTCCGATCGAGATACAATTCTCGCCGACCATCAGCATCCTTCACGGCGCGTAGCGCTTCTTGCCATGCGGCTTCGCTGCGCGGCGCGCCCGGTGCGAGCAATCGGCCTAGCGCCGCTCGTAAAACGGCCATGTCCCGATTCACGGTCGATGCAGCGCGCTTGCGGGTACGCGCCTCACCATCTTTCGGGCGGGACACAATCGCAGGAGCATCTTCGAGGCGCTTCCGCCATGCCTTCAGGTGGTGCTTCCGCAGCTTGTCGAGCCGCACGCCGGCGAGGGGATCATCATAGACGTGCCTCCGAAAAACGCCTTCGGCGATCTTGCCGGGCTTCTCCGTGAGGTAATCCTCGCACGCGTCTTTGACCGTCTCGATTTCGCGGCGCACCTCTCCGCCCGCCTCGACCAGATCGGCGAACGCTTCGGCCTCCTTCTTCGCCAGCGCGAACCTCTCGTTTGGGGCCACCGTGCCGAAGTCGCCGAGCGCCTTCATCCGGTACTTGCGAAGGTCCTCATCGTAGGCACGGGCAATCCAAGTGCCAGCGCCGCTCTTTTTCGATGGTCGGAACCCGATGAAACATCCAGCGCGCAGCCGCTGCCAGTACGGCTCCCGCTGGGCCTTCAGACCGTCCCGTTCCTTCACCCTGCTAAGATCGCGTGCCACGCGCCGTTTCCCTTCATATTATTTCGTACGGAACGAGTACGGAATACAATAGGGGAGGCATGGGGACAACCGTGGACATCAAATCTCTATTTCACAGCGCTTTAATCATCCCCATGCATCCCCATGAGTCCGGAAACCCGCCCTTGGTAAGGGTGAGGTCGGGAGTTCAATCCTCCCCAGCAGCACCACCCCCTGCACAAAACGTTGCAGCGTCTGATGTGTGGCGATGGGCGTCTAGCGCACCCTGGCCAGCGCAGACCGCAGCTTGTCCGTTCCGAAGATGAACCCGGTCGCCGCGCTTGGCGGAACCCGGGCCGTAGGAATCGAGCACGGTCACCACGCTGTAGAACGATTGATCCACATGATGCGCTGCCATCGCCTCCACCTGATAGGGGTCTGGATGATGCACAAGGCCCGGCGGCAGGCGGCCTTGTCCGCATTGACATACTCCCCATAGGAACCTCCCCAAAGGAAGGAGTGTGCCAGCCGATGATCGCCCCAGATGCGGAATGCGCCCTTGCGGCTCTGACTTTCGTGATTTTCGGCGCGTGGTCTTGTCCGCTTGTTCAGCCTTGTCCGGGCCGTCCACACCTGTTCGAAATGGCTTGCGCCGCTGGACGCATGGGCCAATTACGCGACGATCCCCAGCCGGTCTTATTCGTCCTCGTCGGCCGGAGAAAACGCGTGCACATCAATGCTCGCCCGATGGCCCGGCTCCCGACCCTTGCGACCGCCTGCGGGGTGACGATGCGCAGGGCAAAATAGCATATTGCCGCTCCGGCCATCCTCGCCACCCCCACAATTTTGACGATACGCGGCACTCCTGCGCTCGGCTATCCCCACAGGTCGCAACCATTAGCCGGGGAGAGGCGCTATGGATCTGGGACTGAAGGGCAAGAAGGTCATCATGAACGGCGGGGCACATGGCCTTGGCCTTGAATCGTTGAAGCTGTTTGCCGCCGAAGGCGCCGATGTCGCCTTCTTCAGCCGCAAGGACGACAAGATCGAGGCCGCGAGGGCCGCCATCGATGCGGCCGGTCCGGGCAAGGTGTTTGCCGAGGTGTTCGACATGGCGAGCGGCACCGAAGCCTATCAGGCCTGGCTAGAGAAGGCCGCGGCCGAAATCGGTGGCTGCGACATCTTCGTTCACACCGCTTCTGCCTCGGGCACCGGTGGGGCGGGTGACTGGCAGGCGTGCCTCGACATGGACCTGAAGGGCGCGGCCTTCGCGGTGGAGACCCTGACTCCCCATCTCGAGAAGTCGGGCACCGGCTCGATCGTGATGCTCTCGTCCACCGCGGCGCTTGAAACCTTCATCGCCCCCAATCCCTTCAACGCGATCAAGGCGGCGCTGATCACCTATGCCTCGCAGCTCTCGCAGGCGCTTGCGCCCAAGGGCATCCGCGTGAATACCGTCAGCCCCGGTGCGATTTACTACAAGGGCGGCAACTGGGAGATCATCGAGGAGCACATGAAGCCGCTGTTCGATGCGACCCTCGCCAAGATGCCGATGGGCCGCTTCGGCGAGCCGGTCGAGGTCGCCAAGGCGATCGTCTTCGTCGCCAGCCCGGCGGTGCCCTACATGACCGGTGCGAACATCGTCGTCGACGGCGGGTTCACGCAAAGGGTTCAATTCTAGGGCGCGTCCAGTTCCAATCCCTTCCCCCTGAAAGGTCCCAAAACCATGGCGCAAATCGACCGCGACAAGCTGCTCGACATCTACATCCGCACGATGAAGGTGAACCGCACCGACGAGAAGTTCCGCGAGCTGCTGATGAGCGGCAAGGTTGCGGTGATGTATTACTGCGTGCGCGGGCAGGAGCTGGTTTCGGCCGCGGCGATGGCAGCGCTGGAGAAGGAAGATTATGTCGTGTGCACCTATCGCGGTCAGGGAGAGCAGACCGCCAAGGGAATCCCGATGGAAAAGTGGTGGGGCGAATGCCTCGGCAAGGCGACCGGCACCTGCAAGGGCAAGGGTGGCACCATGCACATCACCGACCCGGAAACCGGCATCATGGTGACCACCGGCGTGGTAGGGTCGGGCCTGCCGATTGCCAATGGCCTTGCGATGGCGAGCCAGAACAACGGCGATGGCCGCGTGACGCTTGTCAGCTTCGGGGATGGGGCGGCCAATATCGGCGGCTTCCACGAAGCGATGAACATGGCCCAGCTCTACAAGCTGCCGGTCGTCTTCCTGTGCCAAAACAACCGCTATGGCGAGCACACCGCCTATGCCGATCATACCGACAGCCCCAGCATCGCCTTGCGCGCCGAAGGCTACGGGATGAAGGGTGTGCGGGTCGACGGCAATGACGTCTTCCAGATCTACCCCGCGGTCAAGGAAGCGGTCGATCGTGCCCGCCGGGGCGAGGGGCCGACGCTGGTCGAGGCGATGTGCTACCGCATGATGGGGCACTTCTTCGGCGCGGACTTCAGCTACATGCCGCCCGAACACATCGCCGAGATGAAGGCCGAAGACCCCTTGCCCAAGCTGCGCAAGGTGATGCTCGAGCACCAGTTCACCGAAGAGGAGCTGGACGCGATCGTGGCCGACATCGACGCGCAGATCAACGCCGCGGTCGAACACGCGCTTGCCGCGCCGCTGCCGGATGTGAACGAAATCTACAAGGACGTGCTGGAGGAGACCGCCTGATGGCCCAGATCACCATGACCCAGGCGCTGAACCTCGCCATCGACGAGGCGATGGCCGAAGACCCGGCCGTGTTCTGCCTCGGCGAAGACGTTTCTGCCAAGCAGGGTGGCGGGGTGTTCAAGGTCACCGCGGGCCTGACCGAGAAATATGGCGAACAGCGCGTGCGCGCCACACCGATTTCCGAGACCGCGATCATTGGTGCTGCCGTCGGTGCGGCGCTTGCGGGCCAGCGGCCGATTGCCGAGATCATGCTGATGAACTTCGTTGGCGTGTGCATGGACCAGATCGTCAACCATGCCGCCAAGCTGCGCTTCATGTCGGGCGGGCAGACCCCGTGTCCGATCGTGATCCGCACCACCACCGGCGTCGGGGTCGGCTTCGGCGGGCAGCACTCGGACATGCTGGAGGCGTGGTTCGCTCACGTCGCGGGGATCCATGTCGTCACCCCGTCGAACCCGGCCGATGCGCGCGGGCTCCTGCGCGCCGCGATCGACGCCAACGACCCGGTGATCTTCATCGAGAACATCCTGTGCTACGGCCTCAAGGCGGAAGATCCCGGCCCGGGCTACCGCGTGCCGCTCGGCAAGGCGGCGATTGCCCGCGAAGGAACCGACATCTCGATCATCACCTATGGCCGCACCGTGCTCGATGCGCTCGACGTGGCGAACGAGCTGGCCAAGGAAGGCATCAGCGTCGAGGTTGTCGACTTGCGCACCATCGCGCCTTACGACGAAGCGAGCGTGCTGGCATCGGTCCGCAAGACCGGACGCGCGTTGACCCTGCATGAGGCCGTGCGTCCCTTTGGCACCGGCGCCGAGATCGCCGCGAACATCCAGGAAAAGTGCTGGGACGTGCTCAAAGGCCCGGTGCGGCGCATCGGCGGCACCTTTTCCGCTGTGCCCTTTGCCAGCCACCTCGAACAGGCGTGGATCCCGAACAAGGGCCAGATCATCGAACAGATCAAACTTGCGATGGGCAAACTCTAGATGGCGACAGAAATCCGCATCCCCAAGCTCGGCATGAGCGCGGTCGAAATGACTCTCGTCGAATGGATGTTCGGCGATGGCGAGCGCGTGGAGAAGGGCGACATCATCTACACGGTCGAAACCGACAAGAGCACCACCGAGATCGAGGCTCCGGCCAGCGGGATCATCCATCCCACCGGCGAGGAGGGCGCGGTCTACAAGGTCGGCGATCTCATCGGCACGATTGACGAGTGATGTCCCCGAGTAGCGGAGCGGCAGGACGACAGGGGCTCACCCCCAGAGAAATGCTGGCCAAGGTCTATGCCACCGCTGCCACGCGGGACTGGGACGCGGTCGAAGCGCTGATCCATCCGGATTTCGTGCTCTATGAGGCAGGCAGCCTGCCCTTTGGCGGAGAGTGGCGCGGGCGCGATGCGCTGCAACGCTGCGCCGCGGCGATGTATGCCACCTGGGCCGACACCAGGCTCGAAATGCTCGACTGCACCGGCGGTGAAACATGGGCGGTGATGGTGATCCGCCTGACCATGCACCCCAAGGACGGCAGCGAGCCTTTCACCCAGACGATCTGCGAGGCGGGCACCTTCGAAGGCGGGCTGCTTCGCGAGCTGCGCATCCATTACTTCGACGCGGCGGAGGTGGCCGCGCGCGCCTGATCAGCCCTGTGCGTCCAGCCATGCGCGGCTGGTGCGGGCGACTTGACGGGCGCGTTCGACGAGGTCGGGAAAGGCCTCGCGCAAGTCCGCGGAACGTTCCTCGATCGCCATCGGCAGGTGCGCGGGCAGGGCATCGACCATCGCGGCCAGCGGCAAGCCGCCTTGCCCCAATGGCATCCGCCGGTTGATCGCATCGTCGATGATCGCGTCGAAACTGGCCGGATCCGGCCCCGCGGCGGGCGCGTCGCAGGGCTGGCAGTAGCTCAGCCATTCGCGCGGGATTGCGGCGAGATCTTCGAGCGTGCCGCCGGACCGCGCCCAGTGCAGCGTATCGACCAGCAGCGCCTTGGCCTCGCCCTCGATCGCCTCGAGGATGGCGCGGGCCATGTGGATGGTCTTGACCTCGGTGAAGAGACCGAATTCGAGATTGACCCGCACCCCGGTGCCCTTGGCGCGCTCGACCAGCGCCTGGAACTTGGCGGTGGTGGCGGGCATGTCAGGATCGCTGGAGACGCACAGCAGATTGCGGGCGCCAAGTTCGGCGGCAATATCGACCAGCTCGGTCAGCCACGGATCGGCCGGACCGGGCATGATCCACGCGACTTCCAGATCGAGCAGTTCCACCCCGGCATCGCGCGCCAGTGCACGGATCGCGCGGGTGGTGGCCGGGGTCCATGTGTCGCGCTCGGCCCACATCCCGCCGAAATCGAAATCGCTCGCCGCGGCGCATTCGATCAACTGGGCAGGCGTTGCCTCCGGCATGATCCCGGCGGCGAGCGAGATCAGGCGTCTAGCCATGCTGCGCCTCTCCGGAAAAGCCGGCGCGAGGCTGCGCGCGCAATGCCTGAGCGTGCGATCCGGTTCGCTTCGGTCTGAACCGGCAAGGCATCACAGCGTCTGCCCGTCGTCGAGGACGAAATCCGCGCCGGTCACGAACTCGCTCGCGTCCGAGCACAGGAACAGGATCATCGCATCCAGCCCCTCCTCTCCCATCAACCGGCGCCTCGGAAAGCGCGCGATCTGCTTCTTGCCGCCTTCGGTGTCGAACCAGGCATCGTTGATCGCGGTGCGGATGTAGCCGGGCGAGACGGTGTTGACGTTGATGCCCGCGCGCGCCCATTCGCGCGCCAGCGTGCGTCCGGCCTGCACCACACCCGCCTTGCTCGCGGCATAGGCGACAAGGCCGGGCGAAGGCTCGAAGGCGGTGATCGAGGCGATCAGCACGATCCGTCCGCTGGTGATGCCGTGGGCCATCATCCGCCTTGCGCCCTCGCGCGCGGTCAGGATCGCACCCTTGAGGTTGATCGCGAGGGTCTGCTCGATCTCCGCTTCGGAGATGGCGGTGGCCATGCCGGCGCCGTCGACCCCGGCATTGGCGATGACGGTGTCGACCGGCCCGAAGGCCGCTTCGGCCGCGTCGAATCCGGCGATGATGTCCGCCTCGCGCGCGACATCCATCGGCACCGCGACGGCGGCGGCGCCGATCTCGGCTGCAAGAGCCGCCAGCCGGTCCGCCCGCCGTGCGCCGAGCGCGACATTCGCGCCGCTCGCCGCAAGAATGCGCCCGAACCGCGTGCCAAGGCCCGAGGATGCGCCGCTGACGAGCGCGGTGCGCCCGCGAAGATCGAAGGAAAAGCCCATGGCAGTCTATCTAGCCGCAGGCAGTTCCCCGTTCACATATTTCATCAGCGTCCGCTGGAAATGCCGCACGCGGCTGTCCTGATAGTGGCCCAGCTCCATCATCCCGTCCTTCAGCGCCTTCATGCCTTCCTGGACATAGGGCAAGTTGGACAAGTCCTGATCGAACACGTTGGCAAGCTGCGGGCCCATCAGATCCTTGGCCCAGGCGAAGGGCTGATCATCCGGAATATAGGTCGGCGGCACGGCGCGCGGACGCGGCTGGCCCTTGGGCGTGGGGAACAGCAGACGGATTTCCATGATGCACCAGTCGGGCGTGTCGCCCGGCAGCCAGCGGTACACCAGCGTCGGCAGGAAACCGATCCACGGCGAAAAATTGGGGAAGATATTGTAGGTGAAATTGTCGAGGATCTCGGTGTCCGAGGCATCGGAATAGTCATAGCCGTACTGTTCGGCAAAGCCCTTGCGGCCGGCCTCGGCCAGCAGCTTGCGCGCGCCAAGCGGATCATCGGCCTCGTAGCCTTCCCCCGGGCCTTCGCTGGCCGAGAAGCGGCGGTTGGTGCGCGCGTCCTGGCCGCCGGAGAATTCGTTCATCTTCTCCAGCACGTAGTCCGAGTTCTTGCCCTTCACGTGCGGGCTGAGCACGCCTGAAGGCGTGATCGCGCGGTTGAAATGATCGCCGATCAGATCATAGCGCGTATTGGCATCGCCCAGGAAGGCGAGCAGCTGCGGGTGCGTGGTGATCGAATGCCATGCTTCCATGAAGGCCTCGGCGGTGGCCTTCCAGTTGGCCGGAATGCGCTTTTGCACCCACATGCCGGTATAGCGGTTTTCGAAGTCGTAACGCTCGTAATGGCTCGCCGGCTCGCCCAGCCAGGTCTTGAAATCGGGCAGGCTGTGGTTCTCGGTGATCATCACGAAGCCCTGCCACAATTCGACGCGCGCCTGTGGCAGGTCCATGTTCTTGCCTTCGAGGTGCTTGAAGTCCCACGCGCAGGGGATTTCCTTGAGCGAGCCGTCATTGCGCCAGGTGAAACCATGGAACGGGCAGCGCAGCTGCACCGAGTTGCCGCTTTCGGTCCGCAGCTTGCGGCCGCGATGCAGACAGGCATTGTAGAACGCCTTGACGCTGCCATCCTTCTGCCGGATCAGCAGGAAGCTTTTGCCGGCAATGTCGAACACCACGCTGTCGCCGGGATCGGGCAATTCGTCCTCGCGCGCGGCGAAGAGCCAGACGTTGGGCCACATCTTCTCGCGTTCGAGGCGGGCGAATTCCTCCGAGATGTAAGGCATCACCGGCAGCGGTTCGTCGCCCATCTCGATGGTGGATTCCTTGAACAGGTAGTCCGGCGGACGGCGGGTGTCGCCATTCAGCATATCGGTATAGCTGATTCCCGGGCAGCGGTCTTCGCGGGCAATATCCTTGATCTCGTTCATCGTGCTTTTCCGGTCCTCATCGGAGGCGAACTGGCCTGTCGTCCTCGCACTTTGTGCAGTGTCTCGGCGAAAGAATATCACACAGCTTTGCAGGACGGGCACACTATCGGATTGGAGAGGAAGATGGGCTTGCCGGGAAAGATCGCCGCCTTGGGCGAAATCATGCAGTTGGCCTTCGTGCCGGAGGATTTCGATGCGGCTGTGCAGCACTGGACCAAGGTCATGGGGATCGGGCCGTTCTTCATCATCGAGGGCATTCACCTCGACGGGATGAAATACCGGGGCGAGCCTACGCAAGCGGTGTTCGATCTGGCGCTGGCCTATTGGGGCGACTTGCAGATCGAGCTGATCCGCCCGCGCGACAATCACCCCTCGATCTATACCGGGGATTACGGGGCGACCGGCAACGGGCTGCACCATGTGTGCCTTCTGGTCGATGATATCGCCCACGCGCGGCGCATTTGCGAGGCGGAAGGGGCCGAGGTGATGCTCGAAGGCACCTTCGGCACCAGCAAGGCGATCTATGTCGATGCCGGGGGTGGTCCGGGGACGCTGGTGGAGCTGCTCGAGCAGGCCAAGGACGGCCCCGACCTGTTCGGGATGATCAAGGCCGCCGGGATCGGCTGGGACGGCAGCGAGCCGTTGAGGAAGCTGGGCTAGGATCCCTTGTTTTCCGCACGCCATCCGGCGCGCGCGATCCTAGCTCATGCAGCCTGAAGGTCGGGTGTCCAGCCTGCGGCTGTTTAGCTTCGCTTGCGCTGCGGGCGCCCGTTCGGCCGCGCGACGCCTGTGGCCCGAGCCAGCACTCGTCATCGACACCGCGCAGCTATCGGTCGCGCAGCGACCGCGAGCGCACGACGCGCGCCGCAGGTGCTCCGTAGCGAAGCGGAGGGAGCGTGCCCTCAAGTAGCGAAGCGGTAGGGCAACAATGGCTCACCGGGGACGTGCCCGCAGGCGGGCACGCAATCAATCGCTCGCCCCCAGATACCCGAGCTGACCGGCCTTGAAGATCGTCTGCGCGCGGTTCACCGAATCCAGTTTCTCGCCCGCGCGGTGGATGTGGTAGCGGATCGTGGCGTGCGACCGGTTGAGGATCATGCTGATCTCCTTGTCGGTCTTGCCGATCGCTGCCCAGCGCAGGCACTCGACCTCGCGCTTGGAGAGCACGCAGTCGGACGGGATGCGCCGCTTGGTGCGGTTGGCCTGCACGTAACCGGCGACGAAGCAGCGGGTGACCATCGCGAACAGCGCGCCATATTCGGCGAATTCGGCCGAGAGGTCTTCCTTGTTGCGGTCCATCGAGATGAAGCTCGAGGCCGAAATCTGGCCGAAGGGCAGGTGCGTCGGGATCACGATCGCGGCCTTGCACAGCGCCCGCCTCTCGAAATCGCTGAGGTCGATCTCGGCCAGGTAGTGGTTGCGCCAACGGGTGTTGAAGCCGTGGCGGTTGACCCAGAACGGCTCGCTTTCATAGCGGCAGGCGCGCGGCAGGGGGGAATGCAGCGCGAGGCGATGATCCTCCCACCAGCGCGCCCCGTCATCGAGCCAGCGGAAGATGTCGGCGTTGAGGATCGTGCCATCGGCATCGACCATCGGCTCCTTGGAGGAGATGTCGTCGCACACCGCGATCTGCATCCCGCGCTCCTGTGCGATTCGCGCGAGGTTCACCGCGGCATCGTGGATGTCCTCCGGGCAGGTGATGGTGACCGAATCGAGCAATTGGTTAAGGGATTCGCGACCTTGCGGCGTCCGCAGCTCGACAACATTATTAGCCATTGTCAGACTCGCTCCTCTCGTTTGTTCTCCCGCAAACCTACTCTAGCGCAATTTTGCAGGATGTCCTGCCAATTTACCTAGGGGAAAGAGGCCGGCGGGGGGGCTAGCGATTTTGATGAAGGAGATTGCGGTGACGGGTTTTACGGGCGCGAATTTCGGGATGGTGCTCAAGGCGCTGGCAGGGGCAATCCCCGCAGACCGTCCGGCCCTGGTGCACGGGGATCGCGTGGTTTGCTGGGGCGAGCTGGACGCGCTGACCGACCGGATCGCCGCGGGTCTCGTCGCCCGCGGATTGCGGCCCGGGGACATCGCCGGACAGATGCTGCGCAACACGCCCGAATACCTGCTCGCCTATTTTGGCTGCGTGAAGGCGGGGGTGGTGCCGATCAATGTGAACTACCACTACAAGGCCCGCGAACTGGCAGACATCTTCACCCGCTTCGGCCTCAAGGCGCTGTTTACCGAGAGCGACTTTGCCGAAATCGCACGCGGGGCGATGCCGCAGGGGACGCTGACGGTGGATGTCGGCACAGCGGAGTGGGCGGCGCTGTGCGGCAGCCCCGTGCCGGACGGATTTGCGATCCATGACGATCCGCAAGCCCTGTTCCTGACCGCGACCGGCGGCACCACCGGGATGCCCAAGGCGGTGATGTGGCCGATGGATCAGGCCTGGGGCGCGTTCAGTATCGGGGTGTGGCAGCGCCCGCCGGGTACCCCGCCGCTGGTGACACAAAGCCTTGCCGAACAGGTGGCCGAGGCCGTTCGCATCGGACCCGAGCACCCCGCCAGCACCTCGCCCCTGCTGCTGCTCAGCCCGCTGATGCACGGGGCCGGGCAGTTCACCGCGGTCATCCACCTGCTCAAGGGCGGCACGCTGGCGCTGCTGCCGGGGCCGAAGTTCGACGCCGACCTCGCGCTCGACGAGGTCAAGCGCCTCAAGGCGCGCGGGATCTTCATCGTCGGTGACGCCTTCGCCCTGCCGCTTGCCGACCGGCTCGATGCGCGCGGCGATGCGGCGCAGGTGCTGGCCTCGCTGCGCACCATCACCTCGTCGGGCGCGGTGTTCTCACCCGCGCTCAAGGCACGCCTGATCGCGCACCACCCCACGCTGACGATTGTCGATGCGCTGGGTTCCTCGGAAAGCTCGGGCACCGGCATCGTCATCACCACCGCCCAAGGCTCGACCGGCGGGGGCAAGTTCCAGCCCTTGCCCGGCCGCGAGACCAGGCTGTTCGACGAGAACCTCAAGGAGATTCCCCCCGGCACCGAGGGCATTGGCATTGTCGCGCGCACCGGTCCGCTGCCTTTGGGCTATCTCGGCGAGGACGAGAAGAACGCGCAGACCTTTCCGGTGATCGACGGCAAGCGCTGGCTAATGACCGGCGACCGCGCGCGCTGGGCTTCTGACGGCACGCTTGAATTCATCGGCCGCGACAACATGTGCATCAATACAGGTGGCGAGAAGGTCTTTCCCGAGGAAGTCGAAGCGGTGCTGTTCGAACACCCCGGGGTCAAGGACGTGCGCGTGGTGAGCCTTCCCGACCCGCGCTTCGGGCGCAAGGTGGTGGCGGTGGTGCAAACCGAGGGCACAGTCGACGAGGCTGGACTCGACGCCCATGCCCGCGCAGGCCTGGCCGGCTACAAGATCCCGCGCCTTTACGTGCTCACCGACAAGTCGCTGCGGCTCAACAACGGCAAGCCCGATTACAAGACCGCACAGGCGCTTGCAGACGCTGCCGGTTAGTGCCGGACAAGGGGCCGCAGGCCCGCACGGGCGATTGCCCGCCCGCACCGGTCTGTTCCGAAGCGAAGGAATGGCCGCGAGGACGAAGGCGCGAAGGCGCCTGCGCGATCTAGACGCTTCTTTCGGCCTTGTCCTTTTCGTTGGTGCCCTTGATCATCGCGCGCAGCTGTTCCCATTCGGCATCGCCCAGTGCGTGGAGCATCGGATAGAAGGTGCCGCCATTGGCCTGGAAGCCCGCGCCGTCGATCGCGATGGTCTGGCCGTTCACATATTCCGCGCCCGGCGCCATCAGGAACACCGCGAGGTTGGCGAGTTCATGCATCTCGCCCGCGCGGCCCATGGGGTTGAGGTTATTGCCCGAATTGCCGCCCGCGCCGCCGGGGTGGAGGCGCGCGCTCATCCCCTTGGTCGGGAAAAGCCCCGGAGCGATGGCGTTGAACCTGAGGCCATAGCGGCCCCACTCGGTCGCAAGGCTCTGGGTCATGGCGTTGATCGCGGTCTTGGACATGGCCGAGGGCACCACGAAGGCGCTGCCAGACCACACCCAAGTGGTGAGGATCGAGAGGAAGCTGGCCTTCTTCTTCTCGGCAATCAGCCGCTTGCCGATGTCGAGCGTGACGTAGAAGGTGCCGCGCATCACGATGTCGGCAATCGCGTTGAAACCGTTTACGGACAGGTCTTCGGTGCGGCTGATGAAATTGCCTGCGGCGTTGTTGACCACGCCGGTCAGCGCCCCGCCATCGGCCCAGATCGTATCAACCATGGCATGGATGGCTTCGGGATCACGGATGTCGCAGGCGTGGCCAACGATCTTGCCGCCGTGCAGTGCGGTGAGTTCGGCCACCGTCTCGTCGAGCTTGCACTGCCGCCGGCCGCAGATATAGACCGTTGCGCCGAGCTTGAGAAAGGCCTCTGACATTTCCCGCCCGAGACCGGTGCCGCCGCCGGTAACGAGGATCCGTTGGCCCGCCATCAGGCCTTCGCGGAACATCAGCTTCGATACGTCCATCTCGGTCTCCTATGCTTTTCGTCCTTGCGGGCCGCCCGGGGCGGCGGCGCCATGGCAAACGTGACCGCGCCAGCGCGCCCTGGTCTTTGGATCGCTTCCTTGTTTCCTTCCTCGCCGTGGCGAGGAAGCGCCGTGTCACAGACCCAGCACGGTCTTGGCGATGATGTTCTTCTGCACCTCATCCGAACCGCCGAAGATGGTCGAGGCGCGGTTGTTGAGATATCTGCCCATCGCGGTCTGGGCATATTCGCTCCCCACCGGCTCGGGCGCCTCGTTGCCGTAGAGCGGGCGTTCGAGCGGCAGTTGCAGCGCATCGGGGCCGAGCAATTCGAGCCGCAGCGTGTCGACCTTCTGGCCGATATTCGCGCTCAGCAGCTTGACCAGCGAGGTCTGCGGGCCCGGCGCATGCCCCTTGGCCAGTTGGGCGAGGATGCGCAGCTCGGTCACCTCCAGTGCCTCGGCCTCCAGCCTGACCCGGGCGAGCCGGTCGCGGAAGCGCGGATCATGCGCGATCGCGCCGTTGACGCCCGAGGGTTGGGTCTGGGCGAGCGTCTCCAGCCGCTCGATGCTCTGCAGCAGGCGCGGGGCGAAGCAGGATCCGCCGCGCTCGTTTTCGAGCAGGAACTTGGCGATGGTCCAGCCCTGGCCTTCCTCGCCGATGCGGTTGCACACCGGGGTGCGCGCGTCGGTGAAGAACACCGCGTTGACCTCGTGATCGCCCGACATCGAATAGATCGGGGTCACTTCGATGCCCGGCTGATCCATCGGCACCAGCAGGAAGCTGATCCCCTGCTGCTTCTTCACGCTCGCATCGGTGCGCACGAGGGCGAAGATCCAGTTGGCGTGATGCGCGTGGGTGGTCCAGATCTTCGATCCGTTGATGACATATTCGTCACCCTCCCGCCGCGCCGCCGTTTTCAGACTGGCGAGGTCGGAGCCGGAACCGGGCTCGGAATAGCCCTGACACCAGTAGTCTTCGCCCGACAGGATCCTCGGCAGGAACCGCGCCTTCTGTTCGGGCGTGCCGAATTCGCAGATCACCGGGCCGACGAGGCGCAGGCCGAGGATCGCCAGCGCCGGTGCGCCGGCAAGCGCACATTCCTTTTCGAAAATGAACTTCTGCGTCGGGGTCCACCCCGTTCCGCCGTCCTCCTTGGGCCAGTGCGGAGCGACCCAGCCCTTCTTGTAGAGGATACGGTGCCACTCCATCCCAATATCGGGCTCGACGAAGACGCCGGGCGTGCGCCGCGCACCGATGCGCAGGCGCTCGGGCAGGTTGTCCTTGAGGAAGGCGCGCACTTCCTCGCGGAAGGCGATGTCCTCGGGCGAGAAGTCCATGTCCATGTCGTATCGATCCCGTTCAGTCCCCGTCTCTCATGGCCCAACGGATCGTGCGCCGCAGCAGCTCATAATAGACATCGTAATTCCAGGCGCACATTTCCTTGTGCGGGTAGAAATCGGCCATGCCGGGCAGGTCATAATGTCCGCGGCAGTGACCAAGCGTATTGTAAACGATCCGCCCCGCGCCAATATCCCTCGTATAAACGATAGGCACGGTGGTTTTCGGCCACTGGCTCTGGGTAAAGCCGGTGGCCTCGCCTTCGAAGGTGGTCTGCATCAGCGTCTCGATCGGCGCGGTGGTTCTGGACAGATAGAGCTCGTCCACCACTTCGAAGTCGGCGATCCCGCGGGTCAGCTCGTGATCCTTGTTGACCACCGCGACCGGGAACCTGTCGATCGGTGGATGCGCGACGAACTGCGTGCCGAGCATTTCCATCACGTCAGGACGCTCGTCGGGGGCATCGACCAGGCCATCGGCGGTGAAGACGAGGATCGCGTTGGTGCCGTGCAGCGCCATCCACTTGCCGCCCTTTTCCAGCCAGGCGCGCAGCTGCCGTGCCTGTTCCGGGGTCGGCATCAGATCGCAGGTGTAGGTGATGAGGAAGCGGCAGGCATCGAGCCGCTCCAGCCCCGAATAGTCGGCCGCCACGGTGGTGCGGATCTGCGGATGCTCGGCCAGCAGCTTGAGGATCTCGAGCCGCGGGTAGTCGATGTCGTGATACTTGCCCGCGGCGATGAAATGCGCATCGATGCGGGTGGCGGGTTGTGTGGTGGGCTGTGCGGGCATGTCAGCTCCTGATGTTTCTGCCGCCATCGACTGGCCGGCGGCGCGAACGCGATTGCGGGAACCGGGTGTCCGGGCGGATGAAATGGACTTTGGCCACGTTAACTCCGAATGCTTCCGCCGCCATCGACGGTAAAGTCGCATCCCGTGGTGAAGCTTGCCTCGTCGCTGGCCAGGAAGACCACCGCGCGGGCGACCTCCTCCGGCTCGCCGATGCGGTTCATCGGGTGGGTGGCGGCGAAATTGGTTTCGATGTTTTCGGGCGTGTCGGCACCCGAAAACTTGTAGCGGTTGTACATCGGGGTGCGGATCGCACCGGGGTGGACCATGTTGACGCGGATCGGCAGGCCGCGCTCGGCCAGATCGAGCGCGACCGACTGGGTCAGGCCCCGCAGTCCCGCCTTCGAAGCGGAATAGGCAGCGACGAAAGCCGCGGGGCGCAGGGCGATCATCGAGCCGATATTGACGATGGCGCAAGGTTCCCCGCTGGCTTCCATCGCCGGAATTGCGGCGCGCATCCCGTAGAAGGGGCCGGTGAGATTGATGGCGATGGTGCGCTCCCACACGTCGAGCGAACCGTCGGGGACATTGCCGGGTTCCGAAATTCCGGCGCTGTTGCACAGCACGGTGAGTTTGCCGAACCGCCCGCGCGTGGTGGAGACGGCCGCTTCCCACTGGTGAAGGTCACGCACGTCGAGCTGGCAGGCATCGGCCCGTTCGCCCAGCTCCGCCGCGAGGGCCTGCGCCTTTTCGCGCTGCACATCGCCCAGCATCACGCAGCCGCCCTCGGCGATGATCAGGCGCGCGACCGCAGCCCCGATCCCTTCCGCGCCGCCCGAAACCAGCGCGACCTTGCCCTGCATTCGGCTCATTCGCGTTCCAGAATGGCGACGGCGGACAGGCCCGGAGCGCCGTAGACATGACTATAGGCGAGGCGCGGCTTGCCGGGCACCTGCCGCGCGCCACCGCGCTGGCGCAGTTGCTGGACATTCTCGTAAACCTGCCTGAGGCCCGAGGCGCCGATCGGCTCACCGCAGGCCAGGCACCCGCCATCGGTATTGACCGGCAGCTTGCCGCCGTTGATTTCGGTCCAGCCATTGGCCAGCCATTCTTCCTGCTCGCCATCCTTGCAGAAGCCGTTTTCGGCCATGTGCATGATTTCCGCGCCGCTTTCGGTGTCCTGCAGCTGGGCAACCGAGATGTCCTCCGGCCCGACGCCCGCCTTCTCGAAAGCGGCCTTGCTCGCGAGCACGGTGGGCTTGCCGCCTTCCGCAATGCTGATGCCGGGCTGAAACACCTCGAAGGAGTTGGGCGGGCGGGTCTTGACCGCCACCGCGCGGATCTTGACCCCGTCCGCGCCCAGTTCACGCATCTTCTTTTCCGAAGCGAGGATCAGCGCCACCGCGCCCTCGGCGGGCGAGCAGAACATGTATTTGGTCAGCGGGTCGTTGATCATCGGTGCGTTCATGATCGTCTCGAGATCGACCGGGCTGCGCCGCCAGGCGTGGGGCGTGATCGCACCATTGCGGAAGGCCTTTTCCGCCACCCGGCCAAGCGTGATGCGGCTGATCCCGTGAAGCTGCATGTAGCGCTGGATCTTGAGCGCGAAGAATTGCGTGGTCAGCATCATGCCGGTCTGGCCGTACCAATCGGGCAGGCCGTAATCGGCCGGCTTGGCGTTGAACGCGCCGCGCGGATGCTTGTCGAAGCCGACTGCCAGTGCGAGATCATACATGCCCGACGCGATGGCCTGTTGCGAGGCGGCGAGCGCGCTGCCCCCCGTGGCGCAGCCATTGGCGACATTGGTGAAGGGGAGCGAGGTCAGCCCCAGCTCGTTGACCATGATGTCCGCACTGCCCGCCGCCGCCGAGCCACCATAGGCGCATTCGATGTCGGGCCATTCGAGGCCTGCATCCTGCAATGCCTCGCGTACGGCATAGACGCCCTGCTCGCGCCCCGAGCGGCTGTCGGTGCGGCCAAACGGGTGGATGCCGGCGCCGATGATATAGACATTCTCGCTCATGCGGCTTTGCTTTCGGTTTGGGCGACAGGGCGGAAGGCGAAGGTGTCGTAGCGCGCGTTGAACGGCACGATGCAGAATTCGAGATCCATGCCGAGATGGAGATCCTCCAGCCGGGCATCGACGATCCGGCTCTCGACGATCACCTCGCCGGGCAGTTCGACATAGCCGAGCAGGAAAGGCTGGAAGTCGGACGGGCCTTCGCCCGGCCCGCTGCCGGGGCCTTCATAGGGTTCCTTGGGCAGGAAGCCCTGCGAGGTCCACGACCACAGCTTGCCGCGGCGCGCAAGCTTGTAGGGCTCCACTCCTTTGGCTGCATCGCCGACGGGCATCGGAAAGACGATCTCGCCCGAGGGCAGCCTGCCGCCGATCAGATGCGGCTCGGGATCGTCGCTCCACAGGTTCGGATCGATCTTTTCGCCCATGATGTCAGCCCCCATCAGCCCGCCAATCACGCTGCCCGCGCATATTCGGCCAGCATGGTATCGCCATCGCCGAACAGCCGCGCGAGCAGCAGCACCCGCTTCAGCGCATGGCCGATGGCAAGCTCGTCGGTGATCCCCATGCCCCCGTGCATCTGCACCGCCTCGCGCGCGATGGCATCGACATTCTCGCTGATGAAGGCCTTGGCCCCGGCAGCGGCGCGTCGCCATTTCGCCGCCGCGCCGCGCTCGGTCAGCGCGGCCCGATAGAGCATCGAGCGCGACTGTTCGCCGCGCGCATAGCAATCGACCAGCCGATGCTGGAGCGCCTGAAAGCTGCCGATCGCCACCCCGAACTGCTCGCGCTCCTTGACATAGGCGAGCGTGTCGTCGAGCAGCCGCTGGCCAAGGCCGACCATCTCGGCCGCCGCCAGCAGGCGCACATCGGCGACGATCGCATCCAGCGCGGCGGCATCGAGCGCGAGCTTGGCGGATGCGGGCGTGCGGGTCAGCTTCAATTCGCCCGCGATGCTGCCATCGACGAGGCGATAGGCGCGCACTTCGAGACCGGGCGCGTCCTTGGGCACGAGGAAGCAGGCGGTCTGTCCGCCAAGGTCAGCGGTAACGATGAACAGATCGGCGAGCAGCGCGCCCATCACCATCGTCTTTTCGCCCGACAGCACAAATCCTTCCGCCTTCTGTTCAGCTTTCATGCCTCTGGCCTTGAGGCTGTAGCGCTGATTGCGCTCGGTCCATGCAAGCGTGGCGAAGGTCTCGCCCGCAAGCACGCTGGCGAGCATTTCTTCCGCGCCGCCGTGTTCGAGCAGCAGGGCGGGCAGAATCCCGTGTTCGAGCAGCGGATCGGGCGCGTTGGCCTTGCCGATCGCCTCCAGCACTAGGGCCAGATCAATCGGCGCGCCGCCCATGCCGCCTGCCTTTTCCGACACGGCCAGCGCGATCAGGCCAAGCTCGGCAAGGCTCTGCCAGCGCGCGCGGTCATAGCCGCCCGGTGACAGGCGCAACCGGCGGCGTGCCTCGACATCGATCGGCGCGGCGAAGCGCTCGACCGAGGTCACGAACATCTGCTGCTCTTCCGACAGATCGAAATTCATGCGGCTCAGGCCTTCCGGGTGAACGTGATGGGCAGGTGGGTCACACCGCGCAGCAGGATGTTCGGCAGGATGCGGATCTGGCTTTCGTCGGCCACCGCGAAATTATCGAGCCGCTCGAGCAGCTCGTCGAAGGCGACGAGCATCTCCTTGCGGGAGAGCATATTGCCCACGCACATGTGCGGCCCCTTGCCGAAGGCGAGGTGGGTGCGGGCATTGGCGCGCTCGATATCGAACTTGTCGGGATCGGGAAACTTCGATGGATCGCGGTTGGCCGCCGCATAGCGCAGCTGGACGATTGCGCCGTTGGGGATCTTCATCCCGCCCAGCTCGGTATCCTGCTTGACGATCCGCCACATCCCCGCCGTCGGCGTTTCGTAGCGCAGCGCCTCCTCGACGAGATTCATGATCACCTTGGGATCGCGCCCACCGGCGGCGGCCTTGGCCTTGGCCATCTGGTCGGGGTTGCGGATCAGCTGGAGCAGGCCGCCGGCCAGCGTCGAGGTGGTGGTCTCGTTCCCCGCCACCATGAACTGCTGCATCAGCGACATGATTTCAGCATCGGTGAGCGGGGTCTCGCCCTCCACCCGTGCTTCGACCAGGTCGGTCAGCAGGTCGTTGCCGCCATTCGCCCTGCGGTCGTCGATCAGACCCTTGATGTAGTGCTGGAATTCGACCAGCGAGCGGGCGCATTCCTTCTTGCGCTCGAAATCGACCATCTGGCTGAAGCGGTCAACCGCCGCGTCCGACCAGCGCTTCACCCGCTTGGGATCATCCTCCAGCCCGATCTGTCCGGCGATCATGGCGACCGGCAGCGGCACGCCGAACTCCTCGACGAATTCGCATTCTCCCCGGTCGGCAAAGGCCTCGATCAGCTCGATCGACTTCTGCCGCATATCGGCCTCGATCGCGTTGACGCGCGGGGCCGAGAAGGCGAGGTTGACCAGCTTGCGGTTGCGGGTGTGAACCGGATGATCGGCGGTCAGCAAGGTCGGCAGGTCGGGCCAGCCCTCGGCAAGGATCGCCTGGATCTCCTCGTCCGCCTCGCGCCCCATCAGCGCGGTGAAATCGTTGGAGAAGATCTCGGGCTTGGTGGCCGCTTCGCTGCACAGGTCGTAGGAGTAGACGACCCAGGTGTTCATCCCTTCGAGATGCTCGATCGCGATCCCGGCCTCGTGCACGGCGCGGTAGTAATCGAACGGATCGATCAGCGTTTCCGGCGCGAAGACGTTGCCTTCAGGCTTGTTCATGTGGCCAGGCTCCAGACCCCTTGAAACTATGGCGCGAGCCTAGCCATGAGTGCGCCTGCGATGCGATGCGCGTTTGTGTTAGGATTGCCGCGCCATCGTCATGCATCGCCGGGTGCCGGGGCAAACTCGCGCTGGAACTCGCCCATGTCGAAATAGTCGCGCCAGGCGGTGATGCGGCCATCTGCGCCCATTTCAAAGGTGCCCATTACCCGGATCGCGGCGCGGCGACCGTCCTTGAAGTTGAAGGCATCGGTGCGCTCGGTCAGCACGGTGTTGCCGCTCGCCGCGATGGCGTGGGTCTGCCAGTCGCATGAGGCGACGTTGGCGAGGAACCCCTCGATCATGGCGCGCATCGCGGTGGTGCCGTGGATCGGCTCCATCGGGATGTTGTGATAGACGATGTCGTCCGCGCACAGCGCCATGATCGCGTCGATGTCGCAGGCGTTCCAGTGGGCGATGAAGGCTTCGACAGTGGCTTGCGGGGTCATGCGATTGCTCCTGAGGTATAGTCGAGCGCCTGCCCGAGCATCTGCCGGACGTGGCGGTTGGCGTAGCTGGCGGGGCCATCGCCGAATTGCAGGTAGATCAGCCGCGCGGGACAGGTGCGGCTTTCCCAGGCGATGCAATTGCTGCCCGGCGGATGTGCCCAGCCCGCACGGCTGAACATCGCGCCTGCGACGGCGTTGGCGGCGGAGTAGAAATTGTCGGCGGTAAAGGCGAAGCCCTCCGCGCGCACCAGCGGGGTGAAGGCGCTTTCATCGACGGGACACAGGTAAAGCTCGTCGGTGACCGGGAAGCTGGCAGGCAGGCCGCGCGTCACCGGATGATCGGCCACCACCCGTGCTGTGTAGGCGACATCGTGGCGGTAGCCGGAATCCGGGCCGTGGCTGCCCGGCTGATAGTGGAACTGCCCGCCGAGCCAGTCGTGCCATTCGGGCCACAGCGCCCAGCCCGCAAGCGCATGGTGCATCGCCACCGCGCCCTTCCCGCTGGCGAAGCGGGCGGTGACGGCCTCGCGCAAGGCGGGCGAGGGCGGGCGCACCGTCACCGTACCCTCCCCGAAGCTATAGCCCGCCATGTCGTAGAACAGCAGCGCATCGGCGGTGCGGATCGCCTGCGCCGCGTCGGCCTCGCCGCCCTCGGGGTGGACGAGGTGGGTGATCTCAAAGTCGCCTAGGTTTTGCAGGAGTTCGTCGAACGGCCCCGCCTCGTAGGGGTGGCCTCCCGACAAGACCAGAAGCGAACGCATCAGGCGATCTTAAGGATCATCTTGCCATCATTGGTGCCCGCGAACAGCCGCATGAAGCTGTCGAAGGCGTTCTCCAGTCCCTCGTCGATATGTTCGTCGATGGTCAGCCGCCCTTGCGCGGCCCATGCGCCCATCGCTTGCGCGCCCTCGCCGAAGCGCGCGACATAATCGGCCACCAGCAGGCCCCGGATCTGCGCGCGCTTGACGATCAGCTGCCACAGGTTGCGGCATCCGCGCGGCGCGGTGTTGTATTCGCTGATCAGGCCGCACAGCCCGACGCGGGCGTGGAGGTTGAGGTTCATCAGCCCGGCATCGAGGATGATCCCGCCGACATTCTCGAAGATCACGTCGACCCCGTCGGGGCAGGCCTCGGCAATCGCCTTGGTCAGTGCGGCTTCGTCCTTGCCGCGATAATCGATGGCGGCGTCGAAGCCGTATCTCTCGATCAGGCGCGGGCATTTGGCCGGGCCGCCCGCGATCCCGACTGCGCGGCAGCCGTGGATCTTGGCGAGCTGGCCGACCAGCGAGCCGACCGCGCCCGCCGCCCCGCTCACCAGCACGGTTTCACCCGGCTTGGGCTCGCACACCTCGAGGAAGCCGAAATAGGCCGTCATCCCGACCGCGCCGAAGATCGAGAGGTAGTTGGTGACGCTCGGCACCTGGGCAGGGTCGATCGGCTGGGTGAAGCCGCCGGCCACGCCGACCGAGTAATCCTCCAGCGCATTCAGACCCATCACCCACTGGCCGGGAGCGAAGCCCTCCGCGCGGCTTTGCGCGATCACGCCGATGGTGCTGGCGCGCACCGGTTCGCCCAGCGGGATCGGCGGCATGTAGTTGCCCTCTGCATCCATCCACCCGCGCATCGCCGGATCGAGCGAGGCATAATGGTTGCGGATCAGGAACTGGCCTTCGGCAAGCTCGGGCGTGTCTTGGGTGACAAGCGCGAAGTCCTCGCGCACGGGCGTGCCGACGGGACGGCGCTGGAGGAGAAAGCGGCGATTGGCGGGCATAAGGGTCCTTGGGTTGCGATTATCAGGCCGGTTCGAGCTTCACCGGAATGGCGCTCTGGAGCGATTGGCCGGTGATCGGATCGTAATCGACCACCTCGCTCACCAGCCGGTTGGTGGAGGCGCCGCGCTCGCGCACGTCGTCCTTGGTCGCGTCGGCATCGCCATAGGCATGCGCCATCGACACGACCCCGCGCCGCACCTTGTCGCTCGCCTTGACGATGCCGTGAATCGTCGCGTGCGGGCTGCTGATCGCCACCAGCCCGCCCTCCTTCAGTCCCAGCGCGGCAATGTCCTCGGGGTGGATATAGGCTGGGTTGGTGGTGGTCTTGGCCCGCAATTTCTTCAGCGGATGGCCGATCGAGTTGAACCGCGTCTTGGAGCGGCGGCTGATCAGGCGGAAGTCGAAGCCCTCCTTCGTGGCGCGGTTTTCGGCATATCTGCCCAGTTGCGCGGGCATTTCGCCGGCCGCCAGATCGAAGCGGTGGAACGCGCTCTCGTCGGGCGGTTCGACCAGCGGATGCAGCTCGGGATAGACCATCGCCGCCCCGCCGTTGGCCTGACAATCCTTGCGCACCTCCGAGGGCTTCTTGAGGCTGCCCGCGACCATCAGATCGAGGAATTCCTCCTTGGTGGGCTTCCTGTCCATCGGCAGCGGGCCGCCGTTCAGCACCATCTGCAAGCCGAGGTAGTGCGCCAGCGTCCAGAACATCTCGTATTCGTCGATGCAGTCGCCCGGCGGGGTCACCACCGCCTCGGTGTAGCGGGCATAGGGTTCTTCATGCCACCATTCGGAAAGGTTGGTGATATCCTCGCGTTCGAGGCATTGCGAGGGCGCGAGCACCACCGTGGCGCGTTTCGCGCTGGCGCTCATCCACGGGTCGATCTGCACGAAAAGCTCGAGGTCATCCAATGCCCGGACCATCTTGGCCTGATCGGGGAAACCGACCACCGGATTGCCGCCGACCGAGATCAGCGCCCGCACCTGGCCTTCGCCGGGGGTGAGGATTTCGTCGGCGAGCACGTTGCAGGGCATTTCCCAACCGAGATGTCCGAGGCCCCGGAAGCGCGATTTCGGCATCCCTTCCGCCCCGAACATCGGCACCGGCGGGGCGACCTGGGCGCGCCGCGCCGTCTGGTAGGGGCTGAACACACCGGGGATGGCGGCCTTCTCGCCCTCTTGCTTGAAGCGGGCGCAAATGGTGTTGAGACAGGTGACGAGATATTCGGTGAGCGTGCCGTGGCCTGCCATTTCCGGCCCCGTGCCGGTAACCGCGCAGCCCTTGGAGCCGCCCGCGAACATCCGTGCGGCGGCGACGAGCTGATCCTTGTCCAGACCTGCGCGTTCTGCCGCCACTTCCGGCGGGAAGGCCTTCACCGCCTCGGCAAGTTGGTCGAACCCGTCCACGTGCGCGGCGACGAAATTGCGATCATACAGCCCCTCGGAAATGATCACATGGAGCATCCCCGCCAGCATCGCCGGATCCTCGCCCGGCTTCACCGGCAGATAGATGTCGGCCAGCCGCGCCACGTCGCTCTCGCGCGGGTCAGCGACGATCAGCTTGAGGCCTTGCGCCTTCTTGTCGCGGATCCGCCGCGAGGGGCTGAACGGGGGTACGCCCCCGACCGGCGCATAGTGCGAGACGATCGGATTGTTGCCGATGAACAGCGCGACGTCGCTTTCGGAGAAGGTGTTCGGCCCTGCCATCCATTTGCCGTAGCGCGCGGTGGTGAAGACCTTGGCGGGCTGATCGAGCGTCACCGAGGTGTAGAAATTGCGGCTGCCCACGGCTTGCGCGAAGGAGAGCGAAGCGGCCATCGCCGCCGAGTTCTGAAAGCCTCCCGAGCCCATGAACACCGCCACCGAATGCGGGCCATAGGTGTCGATGATCCGGCGCAGCTCGCTTGCCACATGGGCCAGGGCCTGATCCATCGGCGTCTCGACGAACGCGCCATCCGCATTGCGCACCAGGCTGTGGCGCAGGCGATGCTCCGAATTGTGCGAATCCGGCAGTTCGCGGCCCTTCATGCAGGTGTAGCCACCATAGGCCGGATCTTGCGGATCGCCGCGCACCGCGATCACCTTGCCGTCGACGACATCGACTTCCATCGCACAATTGGCATGGCAGAAGCGGCAGAAAGTCTTGTGCGTGCGGGGGCCCATCGTCTCTCTCCTCGAGACCCGCAAACTACCACAGGGGGCGGGGGGCTCGACTGACACTTTTGTCCGTGGAGAGGCGCGGCGGGCGACCGCAATAGGGCAGGCAACCAGAGGAGACGCTCATGCCCACCACCACCCGCCAATGGCTCTTGAACGGACACCCGCGCGGCCGCGGGATCGAGATCGAGAACGACTTCAAGCTCGTCACCGCCGAATTGCCCGATCCCGGCCCGGGCGAGATGCTGCTGAAGACCCGCTACCTCGGCTTCGATCCAGCGCAGAAGGGCTGGATGGAGAACATCGCCGACTATGTCGCGCCCATGAAGATCGGCAACGTGATGCGCGGCAGCGGGATTGCCGAAGTGGTGGCATCCAACGGCGGGCGCTTCGCGGTGGGCGATCTGGTGTTCGGCACCACCGGCTGGACCGAGTGGCTGGTTACCGACGGCAAGGAGCTGACGAAGGTCGAAACCGAGCTGTCGCCCACCGCCGTCCTGTCGGTGCTCGGCACCACGGGGCTGACCGCCTATTGCGGGCTGTTCAAGGTGGGCAAGCCGGTGGCCGGCGATACCGTGCTGGTGTCGGGCGCGGCCGGCGCGACGGGAAGCATCGTCGGCCAGCTCGCCAAGATCGCCGGATGCCGGGTGGTCGGGATCGCCGGCGGGCCGGACAAGTGCGACTGGCTTGTCAAGGAGGCCGGTTATGACGCCGCGATCGATTACAAGGCGGGCGGGGTGAAGGAGCAAATCCGCGAGCTTTGCCCGCGCGGGGCGGATGTCATCTACGACAATGTCGGCGGCAAGATCCTGAACGACATGCTCGCCTGCATCGCCACGGGCGCGCGGGTGGTGATCTGCGGCGGGATCAGCCGCTACGAAACCGGCACGCTGCCTGCCGGGCCGGAGAACTACTTCAACCTGGTGTTTCGGCGCGGGACGATGGCGGGCTTCATCGTGCTCGACTGGGCAAGCGAATTCCCCGCCATCCGCAAGCGGCTCGAAGGCTTCGTCAAGGACGGCGCGCTGAAATATCAGGAAGACATCCAGCACGGCTTCGAAAACGCGCCGCGGACCCTCCAGCGCCTGTTCACCGGCCAGAACCGCGGCAAGCAGATGCTGAAGCTCTAGGTTTTTGCTCAGTGGCGCTGAACTAGGCGGCGCGGCAATCGACAGCATCCCGCGAACCGTTCCGGATCGCTTCCTGCGGATCAGGTGCGCCCTCGCAACGACGACGCTAGGGCAAATCCTCTGGCGTGTTGACGTTCATCAGCGGGGCGCGAAGCGCCACCTTCCGCGCGCTGACATGATCGGCAAAGCGGTAAAGCGCGCGGCCTCCGCCCGCGAGGAAGCCTTCCAGCAAGGGGGCGGCGCTTGCCGGCCACAGCCCGACGACCGGTTGGCTTGCAACGATCGCTGCCCCCTCGCCCGCAAGGCTGGTGGCCAGATCCTGCGGCAGGTCGGGCGCGTCAACCCCTGCGCTCAGGACATGGGAAAAGCCCCCCTTGTCCGCATGGCGCAGCGCCGCGGCCAATCCGCCCAAGGGGCCGAGTCCGGGTTCGGGCCAGTCGCGAATACAGGTAAAGCCCGGCTCCTCGCGCCCGCAGACGACCACGGCTTCGCACTGCCCGGCGAGCGCCGCGGCCACCTGGTCGATCAGGCGCGCGCCCTGCCAGAGCGCCTGCGCCTTGTCGCTGCCGAAGCGGCGCGCCTGTCCGCCCGCGAGAATGGCTCCCAGAAGTCTCAGTCGAACGCCTCGGTCGCCACGCCTTGGGCATTATAGACCGGGCCTTCGGCATCGACCCGATATTTCTTGCTGACCGCGGCGGTGATCCCGAACTTGCCGATGTGATCGCGCATCCCGGCATAGGCCGGATCGCGGAAGTGGGCGGCAAGGTCTTCCTCGCTCGCCCATTCCTCGAACACGTTGACGCGGGCCGGGTTCATCGAACAGGCGCTCCAGTCGTAGTGGATGCAGCCCTTCTCGGCGAGCGCGGCCTCGATGTGCGGGCGCGCGGTGCGCAGCGCTTCCTCGCGCCGGGCGGGATCGAGATCGATCTGCGCGGCAATGATGATCTTGGCCATCGGCTCACCCCTCCGCCCCGAATTCGGCGACAATCCTGAAAGTGCGGCTGGTGAAGCGCCACTGCCCGTCGATCTTGGCCAGCATGTCTTCATAAAGCCCGCCGACGTGGCGTGCCTTGCCCTGCTTGGGCTTGAGGATCTCCTGCGTCTGCACCCGGGCTTTCGCAGTGTTGCCGGTGACTGCGATCATGCTCGGGATGCAGTGGAAGCTGACCGCCTCCAGACCGCTCATCGCACCCTTCCAGAAGGCGACGATCGCCTCCTTGCCGCGGGTCTTGTGACCCATCAGATCCCATTCGGCATCATCGGCCCACACGCTTGCCCAGGTCTCGGGGTCGATACGCACCACGCCATCGGCATAGGTGCCGTTGAGTTCGCTGATCGCCACGCGATCTTCCAGCGGTCCGGTAAACATCCTCGTGCTCTCCCCAAGGTGGTGCAAAGGGCTATCAGCCCCGCGCCTTGCGCGAACAATGGACACTTTTGGGAAGGGGCGGCACAGGGCGTCCCGTGTTACTCGCTTCCCCCAGAGGAGTCACGTCATGGGACAATTGCAAGGCAAGAGCGCGGTCGTGTTGGGGGCGGCATCGGCAGGCAATATGGGCCAGGCCATTGCCCGCCTGTTCGCCAAGGAAGGGGCAAGGGTGATGGTGGCGGGCCGCAAGCAAGCGCCGCTCGCCGCGCTCGCCGAGGAGATCGGCGGCGAATATACGCTGTGCGACATCACCAAGAAGCCCGAGGTCAATGCCATGGCCGACAAGGCGCTCGCGGCTTTCGGACGGGTCGATATTGCGATCAACACCACCGGCTGGGGCCTGCTCGCCAGCCTCGAGGAGATCACCGACGAACAGCTCGACGCAATCGTCAATCTCCAGTTCAAGGGCGTGCACCACTTCCTGCAAGCCTTCGTGCGGGTGATGAGCCGGCAGCAGCCGACCGGCGGTTCGCTGATCAGCCTGTCCTCGGCCACGACCAAGGCGATCATCACCAACCACGCCGCCTATATCGGCACCAAGCGCGGCAGCGAGGCGCTGATCGAATGCGTCGCCAATGATTACGGGCACCTGGGGATCAAGGCCAACACCGTCTCGCCCGCCTTCACCGACAGCCCGATGACGCATGAGAGCTTCCAGGTGCCGGGATTGGTCGACGCCTTCCTGCCCCGCTATCCGATGGGGCGGCTCAACACCGTGGACGATGTCGCCCACGCCTGCCTGTGGCTGTGCACCGACAACGCCTATGTCACCGGAGCGAACATCCAGCCCAATGGCGGGCTCATCATGCGCGGCAATCCGCAGGCGAGCGACGTTGCCGCAGCCGTCGGCGCGGCGATGGCAAAGCTTCAGGGGTAGGCGCTCTGCCCTTGGCCTGTTTCACGTGGAACATCGAACGGGGCAGGAATGAGCCGCCAACCGCCGAGCGATGATCTCAATACTGCGCGGTTCCGCCGTCGACGCTGATCTGCGCGCCGGTGATGCCCGCGCCCGCCTTGCTGGCGAGCAGCACCGCCACGGCGGCGATTTCCTCGACCTCGTTGGGGCGTTTGATCGCGGCCTCGCTGGCGAACAGCGCGACCATTTCCTCGAACTCCATGCCCATCGCCTTGGCCGTCGCCGGACCGTTGTTCTTGATGATGTCGGTGATGACGAGGCCGGGGCAGATCGCATTGACCGTCACCCCTTGCGCCCCGACTTCGCGCGCCAGGCTCTTGGTCAGGCCGTTCACCGCGTGCTTGGCCGCGGAATAGGCCGTGAGCACCGGCTTGCCGTGCTTGCCCTCTATGCTGGAGATGTTGATGATCCGCCCGTCCTGCTTTTCGAGCATCACCGGCAGCGCGCGGCGGGTGGCCCAGAAGGTGGAATAGACGTTCCACTTCATCGCCTCGTCGAAGGCGTGATCGGACAGGTTGACCAGCGGCTGAAGATCGCCCGCGCCGCCGGCATTGTTCACGAGGATGTCGAGCGTGCCGAAATGGGCGATCACCTGGTCGATGAAGCCTTCGAGGTCTGACTGCCTCATCACGTCGCCCGCGATGAAGATGGCGTTGTCACCCGCGCCGAGTTCCTCCAGCACCTTCGCGCCCTTTTCGGCATTGCGCGCGAACAGCGCGACCTTGGCGCCTTCGGCCAGAAACGCCTCGGCGATCCCGCGCCCCATGCCTGCGGTGCCCCCGGTGATGGCGGCGATCTTTCCTGCGAGTTTCATGCCCTGTCTCCTTTGGTAGCAGGGGTAGCGATCGGCGCGGCGATGCGCACCTTGCCAAAATGACGGGTTGCCGCCCCGCCCCGGCAAGGCGTCAATGGCGCGATGAGCAAGGTCGATGTGATCATTCTGGGATGCGGAGCGGCCGGCATGGCGGCGGCGCTGGCGGCTCACGAAGCCGGCGCGAAGGTCGCGCTGATCGAAAGGGGCGATCGTGTCGGCGGCACCTCGGCGATTTCGGGCGGGGTGATCTGGGTGGCCGACAACCCCCGCATGCGAGCCGCGGGAATGACCGATTCCCGCGCGGATGCGCTGGCCTATTTCCGCAGCCTCGCTCACGGCGATCTGGTGGACGATACGCTCGAAGCCTTCGTCGACAAGGGGCCCGAGGCGCTTGCCTTTCTCGAAAGCATCGACGCGCTGAAAGTGGCGATACTGCCGGGCTATCCCGACTATTACCTCGATCGCCCCGGCGCGAAGCCCGAAGGCAGCCGCGCGCTCGACCATGATCTGTTCACGCTCACGGAGCTGGGCGAATGGGCCGAGAAGATCTACGCGGTCGAGGAACCCAAGCCGCTGATGCTGCGCGAAACGCCGCTCGGCGGGGCGAGCGCGCTGCCGCCGCCCGAGGTGGTGCGCCAGCGCATCGCGGCGCGCCAGTGCGGGTTCGGGCAGGCGATGGTGGCGCGGCTGCTCAAGGCCTGCCTTGCGCGCGGGATCGAGCCGATCCTCGGCGTCGATACCCGCCGGCTGGCCAGGGACGGGACACGCATCACCGGCATCGAAGGCACGCAGAAGGGTGCGCCTTTCACGCTCCTGGCAAGCCGCGGCGTGATCATCGCCACCGGCGGCTTCGAGTGGGACACCGAACTGCGCCAGACCTTTCTGCGCGGCCCCGTCACCGCGCCTGCCAGCCCGCCGACGGGCACTGGCGGCGGCCTCAAGCTGGCGATGGCGGCGGGCGCCAAGCTCGGCAACATGACCAGCGCGTGGTGGGCGCCGACGCTGGTCACTCCCGATCAGCCCTGGGCGAGCGGCGAGCAGCGCGCGCAGATCATCTTGATCGAGCGCACCGTGCCGCATTCGATCATGGTCAACCGCTCAGGGCGGCGGTTCTGCAACGAGGCGGCGAACTATTCGGCGCTGGGCGGCGTGTTCCACCAGTTCGATCCGTCCACTTACGATTATCCCAACCTGCCAGCCTGGCTCATTTTCGACGCGCAATATGCCGAACGTTATCCGCTCGGCACGCGCCAGCCGGGCGAGCCGATGCCCGACTGGGTGATGCGCGCCGACACGCTCGAAGGGCTGGCCGAACAGATCGGCATCGATTCCGCAGCCCTGAGCCGAACCGTGGCGCGCTTCAATAGCCATGCCGACGCGGGCCATGACCCCGATTTCGGGCGTGGGAGCAGCCCTTACGATCACTTCTACGGCGATCGCACGCGCGAGGGCGCGGCGGTGACGCTCGGCGCGATCCGCCAGGCGCCGTTCTACGCGGTGGAGATCGCCTCGGGCCTGCTCGGCACCAATGGCGGGCCGCGCACCGACGGCAAGGCGCGGGTCCTCGGCCATGACGGGCAGCCGATCCCCGGCCTGTTCGGCGCGGGCAACGCCATCGCCTGCCCGACCGGCGGGATCTACGCAGGCGCGGGCGGAACGCTCGGCCCGGCGCTGACCTTCGGCTACATCGCCGGGCGCACGGCGGCGCTGGCCAACGCCTGAGCTATTCTCCCAGCCAGCGGTCGATCGTATCGTGGAAGAAGCGCACCCGCGCTTCCTGCCCAGCCAGATGCCCGCCCTTGTAGCCGCGCGATCTGAGGCCCTTTTGCTGTTCGCTCCAGATACTCACGTCCTGATCGATGCCGGGGCCGCAGGACAGCTCGCCCACCACCCCGCGCCGGTGCGGGACGGGGACGGTACGATCGACCTCCTGCCCCATCGAATAGGCGTAGTAGCGGTCCTGCCCGTCCGGGAACCAGGTGAAATACCACATGTCGAAATAGCACCGCTCCGGGTCGGTCGGGTGCGGATCGGCGCGCAGCCAGATGCAGCCGTCGGGCTTGAGGCTGAAGCTGATGTTGGGGAAGATCGTGTAGTGGAAATGGTCGGTCAGCTGGGCATCGTGGAAATGGCTGAAATCATAGCCCTTCTCGGCCCCCTTGGCGCGCTTGGCCTGCTGGAGCGCCGCGCGGGTGCGCAAGGGATCATCGCGGAAGTCTTCCGGATCGAGGCCCCAATAGGTCAGTTCGGTGCGCATCATGTCGAGCACCGTTTCGGTGTGGCCGCGCAAGGCGCGTGAGGGGCGCGAACCGGGCATGAACATCCGCGCATGGCCGTGCGGGGCGTAGAGATCGAACTGGCAGTCCTTGTAGCTCTGCTCCATCACGAAGCGGGTCTGAGGGTGGACGAAGGGCAGGTGATAGGATTCGTTGAAATTGTCCTGCACGCACTTCCAGTTCCAGTCGCCCTCCAGCGTCACCCAGTGGGTGCGGTGCATCTGCTCCATGCGGTAGATAGCGATCTGGTGGGCGACCGGGCCGAGGTGATCGGCGAGCGGGGCCGCGTTCGGATCGAGGTTGACCCACACGAAGCCGGCAAAGACCTCGCACCGCACCTCCTCCAGCCGCACCTTGCCGCAGGGGTTGCCGCCCGCAAAATCCTCGGGGCAGGGGACGAAGTTGAGTTCGCCTTCGCTGGTGAAGCGCCAGCCGTGGTAGGAGCAGGCAAGGCGCTTGGAATGGCCTTCCTCCGCCATGACGAGGCGTTTCCCGCGGTGCGGGCAGACGTTGTAGAAGGCGCGAATCCTGCCGTCCTCGCCGTGCGTGACGAGGATGGATTCGCGCCCGATCTCGTAGGTGAAGAAATCGCCCGGCTTGGCAACCTGCCGCGCGAGGCCGCCGACCAGCCACGCCTTGGTCCAGATCCTGTCCCACTCGCGCGCCATGAAGCTGCGCGACCAATAGCGGCTGCCGTCGATCGGCTTGTCCGACAGCGCCGGCAGCGGCTGCGGGGTGAGGTCAATCCGCTGCGGCACCGGTTGGGCGAGGCTCGCCATCAGCGCTTCTTCGCCTCGAACACGATGTTGAGCTGCTTGAGACTGCGCAGCAGGAAGTGCGGGTGGTAGGCGAAGTCGTTCTCGCCTTCGGCAAAGTCCATGTCCTCGAACCGGTCGACCACCGCCTGGAAGCCCCAGGTCAGCTCGCGCCGGGCGAGCGGTGCGCCGAGGCAGTGGTGCGTGCCCGATCCGAAGGCCATATGCGCGCCCGCCTTGGGCCGGTCGAGATCGAGCTTCTCCGGGCATGTGAAGAAGCGTTCATCGCGGTTGGCGGCAGCGTAGCGGACATTGACGACCGAACCGGCGGGGATCGTCACCCCGGCCAGTTCCACATCCTTGTGGGTGAAGCGCATCAGCGATTGCACCGGGCTTTCGAGCCGAAGCACCTCCTCGACGAAGTTGCGCATATACTTGTCGGGCTCGGCCTTGAGCTTGACCCAGACGTCCTTGTTCTCGATCAGCAGCTTCATCCCCGCCGCGAGCGCATTGGTGGTGGTTTCCGAGCCGCCGACGAAGGTGTCGGCCATCATCTCGGCGTGCAGCTCGTTATCGTTGAGCGGCCGGCCCCACTCCTCGATCACGGTGTTGACCAGCACCGAGATCAGGCTGTCGTCGGGTTGGGCGCGCAGCTTCTCGAAGATCGGCTGGAAATAGTGTTGCGCCTCGATCTCGCGGTCGACCATTTCGAGATGCTTGTCTTCGGGCAGCATAAGCGAGATGCGGTGGAAGAAGGCATCGGTCCAGCCCTTGATGCGCCACATGTCCTCGCGCTTGGCGCCCATCTGCTCACCGATGATGAACAGCGGCAGCGGCACGCAGAACTGGCGCACCCAGTCGCATTTCCCATCATCGAGGAATTCGTCGATCAGCTCGTAGGCGAGGCTTTCGACGCGCGGGTCGATCTGCTTGATGCGGCTCGGCTTGAACGCCTCGTTGAACATCGCGCGCATCTGCTTGTGGTTCGGATCGTCGCGCCCGGCCAGCGTCGGCGCGGGCAGCCAGCCCTTCTCCTTGAAGCGCTCGGCCACCTTGCGCCCGCGCTCGAGATCGACGGGGCTGGCGCGCATCAGCTCGTTCGCGGCGGTCGAGGGAAAGCGCTCCGGGTCCAGCAGCACTTCGCGCACATGTTCGTAGCGGCTGACGACGTAAATCTGGGTGCCCGGAATGTTGTAAACCGGCGCCTCGTCGCGCAGCGTCTTGTAGGCCGCGTAGGGGCACTGTTGCAGTTCGGGATCGAACAGGTTGATCTCGTGCAGGGCGGACCCCTTGCTCGCTTGCGTCGCCATCAGCGCACCTCGATCTTCTCGGCACCCCACGGGGCGATGTTCCCGGCGCTCTGGAAAGCTTGCGGCAGTTCCTCGACCATGTGGTACGTCGCCGCCAGCCGCCCGAAGCCGACGAAGAAGGCGACTGTCATGCCCAGTTCGACGATCTGCGCCTCGGTGAAATACTGGCGCAGTTCGTCATAGACCGCATCGTCGATGGCGAGATGGTCGGTCGCCATCAGCTCGCCGTAGCGGATCGCGGCTTTCTCGGCGGCGGTGAGGTTTTCGGCTTCCTGCGGGCGTTCGAGCGAGCACACCAGCCCCTCTGTCACCCCGTCGGCCACCGCATCGGCATAGCGGATTGCCATGCAGGAACGGCACTGGTTGAAGAAGGCGATCCGCAGGCGCACCAGTTCGACCAGCCTTTCGGGCAGGCTGCGGTTGCGTTTCAGCGCCCCGGCGAAGCCCATCAGCCCAAGCGCCTGTTCCGGGCAATGCGCGAAGAAGCGAGTCAGGCCCTGTTCGAGATCGGTGAGATTGTCCGGCTGGATCGCCGCGACCAACCGTTCATCCCATTGTTCCGGCGCCAATTTGCTGATGCGGCTCACGTCTCTCTCCCGCGGGGCCTGACAAAATAGTCCGTTTCCGTAAGGGCAAGGCTGCGGGACAAGCGTTGCCCCAGCAATTGGCGGATTCGCTAAGCGAGGCGCCTGGGCAATGGGAGAGGCGGTTTTGCAAGAGACAGCAGGGGGCGCTCCGCGTTCGCTTGACGAGGTCGATCTGTTCGCCCCGGGCGCGCAGGAGCACTGGTATGAGGCCTATGCCATCCTTCATGCCGAGGCCCCGGTGCAGCGCCTCGCCGGCGAGGGCCTGACCCCGGACAGCGACGCCTTCGTCCTCACCAAATACGAGGACGTGCGCCGGGTGGTGATGGACTGGGATCGCTTCCCGCCGACACTTTCGCTGCTGGTCGCGCAGATCCAGCAGTCAGGGCAGATGCCCGCCCACATCCCCGATATCGACGCAATGGTCGCGAGCATCGTCTCGCTGCGCCCGACCCCCGAGTTGTGGCGCGCGCACCGCAAGGAGCTGACCGATCCGTGGGTCGGCCCCGGGTGCACCCGCCATGCGGGGATGATCGCGGGCCATGTCGAGGATCTGATCGCCGGGCTGCGGGCCAAGGCCCGCGCCGGGGAGCCGGTGGACTTCGTGGCCGAATTCGCCCGTCCTCTGCCGCAGCGGGTGATGGCCGACGTGCTCGGCTTTCCGCAGGAGGACATTCCCCGGCTGGAACAATGGGGCAATGCCCAGGTCATGTCCTATGTGGTCGGCACCACGCACAAAAACATCCTGACGCCCGAACAAACGCAAGAAAAGTTCCGGCTGTTGGCGGGCATGAAGGAATATGTGGCCGAACAGACCCGCGAGAAACGCAGCCGTCCGCGGGACGACATGGTGAGCTTCCTGACGCAGGTCGAATATCAGGCGCTGGGCCGCAAGCTCACCGATGACGAGATCAACGGCGTGGTTTACGCGATGGTGATCGGCGGGTTGGAGACAACGCAATATGCCCTTGCCGAACAGGCGCAGCTTTTGTGCGAGCGTCCCGGCCTGTTGCCACGATTGCGCGATGATCGGGCGGCGATCCGCACCTTCATCGAGGAAGGGATGCGGCTGCGCTCGCCCACGCAGGGCCTCTCGACCCGCATCTGCGCCCAAGACGAGGTGTTCCAGGGCGTTCACGTCCCCGCCGGTTCGATGCTGCACCTGCGCTGGGCGGCAGCCAATATCGACGCGGACGAGTTCGAGGACCCACTCGAGTTGAAGCTCGATCGCAAGGCCGCCACCCGGCACCTCGCCTTCAGCCAGGGGCCGCGTTCGTGCCCGGGCTCGAACCTCTCGCGGCTCGAACAGACGATTGCATGGGACAGGCTCCTCGATGCCTTTGTCGGCATGGAATATGCGCCGGGCAATGATTTTCGCCATCAGGGCGGCATCATGCTCGGCATCTATCGCCTGCTGCTCAACCTCACCCCCGCCTGAACGAAAGGTGCTTCGATGGCCACATTGCTCGCCCATATCCAGATCAAGCCCGGCAAGGAGGAAAAGTGGGAGGCGATCATGCGCGACATGGTCCACCACACCTTCGGCACCGAGGAAGGGGTGATCCGCTACGAATACTGGAAGGGGCAGGAGCCGCTGAGCTATTACTGCCTGCTCAGTTTCAAGGACAAGTGGGCCTTCTACCACCACCAGATGTCAGATCATCACGAAGGCCATGACTTTGCCGACGTGCTGGCCGACATCAGGCTTGAATATGTCGATCCGGTTGAGGGTGCGGGCGGGGGCCTGCCGCACACCACCGATCCCGTGCTGCCCGATGATGCCAGCGTGGCGATGAAAACCGCGCAGGAACGCTTCCCGCTGGCGATCCCGGCCTGGTGGAGTGCGCGCGCATGAGCATCGACATCGCATCCATGCAGGCGCAGCTGCAGGAACTGCTCGACCGGCAGGCGATCCACGATCTCATCGCGCGCTATTGCCGTACGCTCGACTGGCTCGACGATGCGGGGCAGGCCGCCTGCTACTGGCCCGATGCGGCGATCGACTATGGCTTTTTCAAGGGCACGGCGGCGGATTTCGTGCCGGTGGTGATGCAGGTGGAACGGTCCACCGGGCGGCGCTGGCACATGCTCGCCCCGCTCAGCGTGAAGCTGACCAGCGCCACCACGGCCGAAGGCGAGGCCTATGGCATCGCCCTCGGTTTCCGGCGCGAGGGCGAAGAGCCTTACCGGGGCAACATGTATGGCGGGCGCTATCTCGATACCTACGAGAAGCGTGGGCAAGAATGGCGCATTTCCAGCCGCCGCTACATCATGGACTGGACCATGGCGATGCCAGACCAGCCCGACGCCAGCCCCAACGCCGCCTTCCCGCTGCCGATGCTCGACCTGCGCGAGAGCGGCCACCCGGATTACCGGCCGATGTAGTCTATTCGGCGGCCGGGTCGATGTAGTCGCGGTAATAGGTGAGCTTGCCGCCTTCGACCTTGTAGATCCCCACGCCCCCGCGCGGGGGGTGGCCGTCCATGTGCATCGTCCAGCGCGCCCACGCGGCGTGATCGTCGCCGCAGATCTCATCGACGGTGAAGTGCACCTTGCGCGTCGCCATTTCCTTCACCATCGTCGTCATGAAGCCCATAATCGCCTCGCGCCCGCGATACTGGCCCCAGATCGGGTCTTCGAGAAAGGCGTCCTCGGCGAAGAGATCAACCAGCTTGGTGTAGTCGCCTCCGTCCTGGATGCGCCAGAATTCCTCGATCACGCGCTGTGCTTGGCCGGGCATGTGCTTTCTCCCTCGCAATGCTGCGCAATTTGCCACGCGCCGCATGAAGGCGCCGCCTGTGAAAATGGCGAGGCCGTGGTGGCGCCAGCCTGCGCTATCCTTTCGCTCGAAGGAGAGGCCCCATGTCGACCATTCCCCGCGTTTCCTCGGCCATCCCCGGCGAGCCGGCGCATTTCGGCTCGGTGCTCGCCCACCAGCCCGCGATCGCCCACAGCTTCTTCGCGCTTTACGGCCGGTTCTGGGAATCGGGCGTGCTGGCGGCGCGGATCAAGGAAATCGCGCGGATGCGCAATGCGCGGGTCACCGAATGCGGGTTCTGCCGCAATGTCCGTTTCGACAAGGCGCTGGCCGAAGGCCTGCGCGAGGAGGTGGTGGACGAGATTACCGATGGCTACGAGACCAGCGGCAGGCTCACCGATGCGGAGAAGGCAGTTCTTAAGTTCACCGATGCGCTGATCCATGATCCCGAGCTGCTTACCGGCGATGCCAAGGCGGCGCTGCAACGCCACCTCACCCCGGCGCAGATCGCCGAGCTGGGGCTGGGGGTGACGCTCTTCCTCGCGCTCGCGAAGGCGCTGATCACCATGGGGCTGGAACCGGAGGCGATGGACCGCACCGTTCTGCCCACCCCGGCGGTGCTGGAGGCCGCCGAATGAGCGCGGTGTGTGCAGCCTTGGCCGCCGATCCGGTTCTGGCGCGCCACTATGCCGATTTTCGCGGGAAGACCGAAGCGGCGCTCGATCCCGCGCTGGTGGCATTGGTGCGGCAGGCGGTTGCGGCGGTGCACGCGATGGGGGAGGCGCCCGACGAGAGCGGCCTCGACGCGGGCACCCGCGCGGTTCTCGCCTACGCCCGGCGGATTCCGTTCGAGCACACGGCGATCACCGATGCCGAAGCGGCAGCGGTGGTTGCGCATCTGGGCGAGGCGGGGTTTGTCGCCTTCTCGGTGCTGGCGGCGCTTGCCGATGCCGAATGCCGGGCGGCGCTGGTGGGCTTGCCGCAGCTGGCGGGGGCTAACCCAGCTCCCTGAGCAAATCGCGCCCGTCCCAGCCCTGCGCGGCGGCGGCAACGAAATCGTAGAAGCCCGTCAGCTGCGCCGTTGGCTCGTAGAGTTCGAGCATATGGCCTAGCTCCGCGCGCGTATCGACGAAAGCGAAGGCCGTGCCGGTCTGCGTGACCGAAAGCTGCGCCAGCGCCGCGCCCTCGGCCGCGAAGCGCGCGATCGCGGCGTCCAGATCATCGACGAACACCGCCGCGTGGTGCAGCCCCTCGCGGCCCGAGCCGTGGGGGAACATCTCGTGCAGCGCAGAATCGTCCGGATTGTGCTGGACCACCAGCTCCAGCATCACGTTGCCCCACTGGCCATAGGCGCTGGAGTGATCGAAGGGGCGCGCCACCCCGCGATGGTGCGAGGAGGCCAGCGCCACGTGCCGCAGCACGAAGAACGGCCCCGATCCGAACCGCCGGTGATGCGCCGCCGCTGCGGCCTCAAGATCATCGACCTTGTAGGCCAGCTGGCGGACCGCCGGCACCTCAGTTGACCGCCCGGTCCTTGCCCACCCAGTAGGGTGCGCGCAGCTCGCGGCGCAGGATTTTCCCTGACGGGTTCCTCGGCAGCGCCGCGACGAAATCGACCGACTTGGGGCATTTGTAGCCGGCAATCAGGGTGCGCGCGTGAGCGATCAGTTCGGCCTCGGTGAGCTGCTCGCCCGGCTTCACCACCACGCAGGCCTTCACCGCTTCACCCCACTTGGGATCGGGCACGCCGATCACGGCGACATCGGCAACCTTGGGGTGCGAATAGAGCGCGTTTTCGACCTCGGCGGGATAGACGTTCTCGCCCCCGGAGATGATCATGTCCTTCACCCGATCGTGGATGTAGAGATAGCCGTCCTCGTCGAGATAGCCCGCGTCCCCGGTGCGCAGCCAGCCTTGCGGGTCGATGGTGGCGGCGGTGGCTTCGGGATTATTCCAGTAGCAGCGCATGTTCTTGCTCGAACGCGTCGCGATCTCGCCGACGGTGCCGGTGGGGACTTCATTGCCCGCTTCATCGATCACCTTGATCTCCACCCCCGCGAGCGGCTTGCCGACCGAGCGCATCCGGGGGCTGCCTTCGGGGACGTGATCCTCGGGATCGAGCGCGACGATCGTGCCGCTGGTCTCGGTCATGCCGTACATCTGCACGAAGCCGCAGCCCATCACCCGCATCGCCTCGCGCATCAGTTCGAGCGGGATCGGGGAGGCGCCGTAGGTGACATATTTCAGCCGGCTGAAATCGACTTCGCCCACCTTGGGGTGATTGAGCAGGATTTGCAGGGCGGAAGGGACGAGAAAGATCTTGGAGATGTTGTAGTTCTGGATGAGATCCAGCGCCTTGGTCGGATCATATTCGGGCAGCACGATGGCATTGGTGCCTGCCACCATCGTGCCGATGCCGGTGCCGGTGCCGGAAATGTGAAAGCACGGCATGGCGAGCAGGGTGACATCGCCCGGGATCGGTTCCTGCCACTTGCGCATCTGTTCGCCGGCGGCCGTGCCATCGCGGCTCGAAAGCAGCGAGCCGTGGGTGATGACGGCGCCCTTGGGCTTGCCGGTGGTGCCCGAGGTGTAGAGCTGGAGCGCGTCGTCTTCGGCGCGGATGTGGTGGGCCGGGGGCGTTGCGGGGAAGCCGTCGCGCCAGGTGCGGTAATCGGTGCCCGAGAAGTCCGGCGCGTCGATCCCGATGACCTGTTCGACATGGGGGCAGTCCGGGCGGATGAGGCGCAGCACCTCGGCAAAGCCCTCGCCCACGAACACCACGCGCGCGCTGCTGTTGTCGAGCACATAGGCGACTTCGGGCGCCGCCAAACGCCAGTTGACCGGTGTCATCACCGCACCCACCCGGTTCGCGCCGAGGAAGGCCTCAAAATAGAGCGGGTGGTTCTTGCCGAGGAAGGCGACGCGGTCTCCCGGCTTGACCCCGAGCGCGACGAGGCCGTTCGCGACGCGATCGGCGCCCGCGTCGAGTTCGGCGAAGCTGATGTTTTCCTGCCCGTAAGTGAAGGCGATCACATCGCCCTGGGTGCGGGCATGTTCGCGAACGACATCGCAGAAGCTTTCTGCGGCCAATGCTGTGCTGTCTCCCATGGGGCGAGGAAATACCCCCTGCGCGCGCGCATGTCATTGGCACAATTCATAGCGGGCGCAGCACTGCGCGGCGGGGTAGGATGGGCGGATGGACATTCCCTCAGGCTTTGATCCCGCCGGTTTCACCCCCGGCTTTCTCGACCATGGCGGGCCCTATTATCTCGGGCCGGTGGCCGATGGCGTGCGCGTCGTCGGGCTGCTGATCTGCCCGCATCACATCAACTATCAGGACGCGGCCCATGGCGGGGTGATTTCGACCTTTGCCGATGTCGCGCTGAGCCATGCGGTCTATGATGCCGAGCGGCCCCGGCTGGCACCGTCGACCGTGACGCTGACGGTCAATTACCTCGCCGCTGCGAAGCTGGGCGACTGGCTGGAAGCCCGCGTTCGGATTGACCGGCTGGGCGGGCGCACTGCCTACACCTCGGGCGGCATCTGGCGCGGGCCGGAACAGATCGCGACGATGTCGGGCGTATTTTCCTTCAGGCGCCCCTAGCCGAGCCACTGCCGGACCGCTGCCGTCGAGGGATCGCGTGTGTCGTGATAGCCCGCCGCACCCTCCGGCGTATCCGACAGGTCCACCCCTTCCGCCACCCGGAACTCGCGCCAGTCGTAAAGGCCGGTGCGCTGGGCGATGCGCCACTCTCCAGAGCGCTTCTCGAACCGGTCGACATAGCGGCCCGCGACGATGCCGGAATAGATCAGCCCCTTGTCAGGGAAGGCGGCCGTCATCGGATAGCCGGGCGGGATGGTGTGCATCGCGGTCATATAGGTTTCGGTGTGACACAGGTTCTTGCCCTCGAACCCGAAGATCGTCTGGCCGAGCTGATGCTGGGTTGCAAGGCAGGGATCGATGATCGCACGGGCCTGCTCCACGAAGCTGCGCCAGTCGCCCTCGATCGCCCCGAAGCGGAACGTCGCGTCCGGGTGGAACAGGCGCTCCATCATCTGCCAGCGCCGCCGGTCGATCGCATGGGCATAGGCGGCGAGAATGTCGCGGATGGCTTCGCGGTCTTCACTTGTGCCCGTCATGATTCCAGCTCCACGATCACCTTGCCGATATTGGCCCCGGTGAACAGCTTGGCATAGGCCGTCAGGGTGTTTTCCAGCCCGTAAGTCATGTCATAGGGCATGACGAGCTCGCCCGCCTCGCTCCATTCGCGCAACCGCCGGGTCAGCGCCGGGCCTTCGTGCATGAAGTCGGGCGAGAAGAATCCCTCCACCCGCAGCCGCCGCATCAGCACCTGATCGAATGCCCGCGGGGACGTGCGCCCGCCGCCCGCGTAATCGGCCAGCAGTCCACATACCGCGATCCGGCCATAGTGGTTCATGCGGGTCAGCACCTCGTCCAGCAGCGCACCCCCGACATTGTCGAAATAGACATCGAAGCCGCCGGCGGCATCGAGCTGCGCGGCGACATCGCCCGCCTTGTAATCCACCGCCCCCGCGATCCTTAGGGTTTCGGTCAGGTAAGCGCACTTCGCCGCGCCCCCGGCGATGCCCCACGCCTCGCAGCCCAGCAGCCGCGCGATCTGCACCGCAAGCATGCCGGTCGCCCCCGCTGCCGCCGAGACCAGCACCTTCTCTCCCGGCTTGGCCGCACCTGTGTGCGCGACCCCCCACAGCGCGGTCCAGCCGTTCATGCCGAGCGGGCCGAGCCATGCGCGCCGATCGCTGACCGACGGATCGAGCACAATCGCCCCCGAACCCGCCGCATCGAGTGTGCTGATATCGGCCCATTGCCCGAAGGCGCGCACCAGATCGCCCGGCACAAAGCCTTCGGCGCGGCTCTCGATCACCTCGCCCAGCACCAGCCCCGTCATCGGCCCGCCCACCGGCAGCGGCGGCTGGTAGCCATCCTCGCGCGCGGTGAGCCACATTCGCGTGCCGGCATCCATCGACAGGTGTGAATTGCGGATGCGAATCTCGCCGGCGCCCAGAGGGGCGAGCGGCGCCTCGACCAGCGCCAGCGCACTGGAAAAATCCGTGCCTTCGGGACGGCGTTCGATGCGCCAGAAGCGGTTCTTCATCCCGTCACTCTCCGGCCCCGGCGACGCTCCGGCAACCCCGCCATTTCGCTAGGGGATGGGGCGCGCGCGGCTATCATTTTGGCGCGGTGCACGGGGGGCGCGGGCTTCCTAGTCTTGCCGCCGACATCAAGATGCGGGGAGAGCGGAAATGGCACTGATTACGGTGATCGGGGCGAGCGGCAGGCAGGGCCTGGCGCAGGTGCGGCAGGCGCTCGCGGCGGGCTATGACGTGCGCGCGATCTCGCGCCGACCGGATGCGCTGGAAGGCGCGCCGGTAGAGGGCATCGAGCGGGTCGAGGTGCGGCCGATGGACCTCTATGACACCGCGACCTACAAGGACGCGCTCGAAGGCAGCGACTACATCTTCTACACCCACCCGCTCCAGGCCCGCGCCGATCGTGCCCATCTGGTCGGCGAGGTCGGCAAGGTCGCCGCCTCGCTGAACGTCAAGCGCGTGGTATGGAACACCTCGAGCTGGATCCCGGACAAGCCCGGTGATCCCTTCACCTATGGGGAGAACACCAAGGGCATCAACGCCCTGTGGCGCTCGGGCGCGCCGGGGACGGTGTTCGGCTCGGTGCTGTTCATGGACAATCTGCTGACCAACTGGGCGCGGCCCTTCATCGTCGACGAAGGTCGCTACGTCTATCCGCATAACCCCGATCTCGAAGCCAACTGGATCAGCCTCGACGACGTGGCGAAATTCATGCTCGCCAGCCTCGAGCGGCCCGACATGGAAGGCGCGTGGCTCAATATCGGCGGGCCGGAGCGGCTGGTGGGCAAGCAGGTGGCGGCCTGCCTTTCCGAGGCCTTGGGCAAGCAGATCGTCTATGACCCCTGCACCCCCGAGGAGTTCGGTCGCTATCTGGTCGCAGCCGCGGGCGACGCGATGCCGGTCGAAATGCGCGAGGACTTCGCCAAGGGCATCCAGGCCTTCTACGAATACAACAACACCGCCCCGACCAAGCCCTTCGCGGTCGACATGGAGCATGTCTATGAACGCTTCCCCGAACTCGAGGGCAAGCTCGAGACGATGGGCGAATGGACCAAGCGGCAGGACTGGGGCGAGAGCAACTATCGCCCGGCCTTCGGATGATCGCGCCGCCGTCTGTGCCGCCATCTTGCCAAGCGGACAAAGGTGACACCGCGTCAACCTGATCATTCCGCGAAAATGCCCATCCTTTCCGATGGTTCTGCGGATCGTTGTCGGGCGGACAGACAGCGGGCCGGGGCGCGACACCGCGCCTCAGCCCCGCACCCGTCGCGAAGTCAGGGCGAAAGGATGGGAAAGAGCCGGGGCACACTCTAGCCGTTGGCCGGCATGGAGGCAAACCCTGCAATCCGCTCGCGCGTGCCACCCCGCCCTTGCGCGGGCCTCGGCGGGCTTGCCCGCGGGCGGCAGGAACGACCGGCCCCGCCACCGGCCGAGGCACGCAGCACGGATTGGCGGGCCGGCACTTTGCGCCCTCGCCTTGGCCAATCGCGGACATGGCGCAAGCAGTCCGGCTTGCCGCCATTCCCCTAATGCGCAAGGCAATGGCGGGAAAGCGGGCGCGGTTTGTCATCCCGGGGCAGATGCCGGGCGGCTTTCACTGCCGCGCTTCGGCCCGGTGCGTCGCATGCGAAGGCGACGGACCAGATCCATCCTGAGGCCCAAAACCGCCGTGAAGCCGATCAGCGCGAGCGTGAAAATGCCCACGATCACGTTCTGCCCGAGCCGTCCGACCGGGAACAGGAAGTTCCACTTGTGGATGAAGCTGAACACGAAGCGCTCGGGCTTCTCGCCGTCGGCGACCCGGTCAACCAGCACGCCCGCGCCCGTGTCAACGAACAGGCTGGCATTGACCGGCGCACCGTAATCGACCCGCCACACCGGCAGGCGCTTGTTGCGGAAGTCATATTCGTGGCTGAAGCGGGTCACCAGCTCCACTCGCTTCACCGCGCTGTCGGGCGCCCCGGTAAAGCGCCGGGCGATGGCACGGGCGAGATCCTCGTCGCCCGAATTGACCACGTCGCCGGTGGCGGCATCGAGATAGATGGCCGGGCCATCGGGTTTGATTCCGGCAAAGCGGGCCTCGCGGATCTCGGCATCGGTGGTGGGGGTCTTCGTCTGCGCCGCCATCATCGAAGCGTGATCATGGCCTGCCATGCCATGATCCGCCGCGGCCTTGGCCGGGCCGTGATCATGCTCGCCCCCGCCCATCGGGCCTTTCGGGGCAAGGCCGATGCGGTAGAGCGGCTGGCCCTGCGCACCTTCGACGAGCGCGACCGAGGCAATATCGCGCCCCTTGGCGATCAGCGCCCAGTCGGCCTCGACCGGCCACTTGCCGCTTGCGACATTGACCGGCCGGCCCATCTTGAGCTGGCTGACGGGGGGCACCAGCGCCGACTGGACCAGGTGGTAGATCCCCGAAGCCGCAAACATGATCAGCGGCAGTGCCAGCACATAGCCCGCGATCCGGTGCCAGCCGCGCGCGCCGGGCAGGCGTTGCTTGCGCCGCACCGTCACCAGCATGGCAAGGCCGGTAAGGCCGAGCGCCAGCAGGCTCCCGACCATCAGCGCGATCACCATGATCCTCAGCCAGTCCATCCCCGGCGGCACCCATTCCCAGGTGTGCAGCGCCCGGAACACGCTCTGCAGGCGTGTCTTGGTGGTGTTGTTCACCGCCGCAAGGCTGGAGGTTTCGGTGTGGACATAGGCGGTCAGGCCATCATCGCCGGCGAATTCCAGCTTCCATACCGGCAGCAGCCGGTTGACCCAGGGGTAGTCCGCATCGAACGCCGTTTGGAGCCGAGCCGAGGCGATCGGCCGATCGGTGGCGAGATAGTGGCGGGCAAGGAACTCGGCTTGCGCGCGGTCCCCACCCTTGACCTCGCTGCCATCGGCGGGATGGAAGTAGCGCCGCGCGCCGTCCGCCTTGGGGGTCACTTGCCACAGCACTTCGCCGCCGGGAGCGGGGACGGTTTTCACCGCCACCGCTTCGGCGATGCCGTGTTCGGCAAGGGTCTCGGCAATCGGTCGCGCGCCTTCGAGTGCGACCTTCGCAGCAGGCGGCATGAATGCCGCCTGCTGCGGCCCGAACAGCACCATCGCGATATGGGTGAGGCCGGACAGGCCCCACAGCAGCAGACTGATCCCGCCGATCAACCCCAGCCACTGGTGCTTGGAGTATGACCAGCGCGCGGTTCTGGTCTTTGCGCTCATATTTCAGGCCCTCCCTCAGAACCTTGCGCGCAGGCCGCCGAAGAAGGCGCGCCCTTGCCCGGGGGTGTAGAGCGCCTCGTTGGTCAGGCGCTGGTTGGCGTTGGTGGTGACGTTGGAGATGAACACTTTGTCGAACAGGTTGTCGACCGAACCAAACAGCTCGATCCCGTCGGTCAGCGTGACTCCGGCGGTAATCTGGACGGTTTCGTAGCCGGGCGCCCTTTCGGTATTGGCGTAGTCCGCCCAAGGGCCATCCGGGATCCAGCGCAAGGTGGCGGAAAGGTAGAACTTCTCCACCTGATCGAACCGGGCTTCGGCGATCAGCACATGACGCGGGACGCCGGCGAGCTGGTTGTCGCCATAGACCGCGTCACTATCGAAGCTGAAGTCGCTGAAGGTGTAGGCCGCGCTCAGCCGTAGCGCCTGGCCCTTGGCCTCCAGCGCCGCCTTGAACGGGCGCAGGTCGATTCCGAGTTCGAGCCCCTGATGGATCGTGCGATCCCCGTTGGTCGTCACCGTCACCAGCCCGCGCGCGCCCGGCACGGCAAGATCGAGGAACTCGTTTTCCAGCTCTGCCCGGTAGAGCGCGATGTCCCACGAGACGATCCCCGCCTGTCCGCGCGTGCCCAATTCGAACACGGTCGCGCGCTGGGGATCGAGTGGGGCAAAGGGAAAGGCCCCGCCGCTGGTGAGATCGGCCAGGCTCGGCGGCTCGAAGCTGCGGCTGATATTGCCGAAGAACTGGATGTTCTCGGCCGCATCGATCAGCAGGCCGACACGCGGGTTGAACTGGTCGTATTCCCCCCGGCCGGTGACCGCATTGACGATCGCGGTGACATCGCGGACGGCGCGGGCATATTGGCCGCCCGCGACAAGGGTGACGGCGTCGCTCAGCCCGAGTTCGGCCTGACCATAGACTGTCAGCGTCTGCGAATCCTGATCCGAGCGGGTCCGCAGCGCCCCGCGCGTGCCTGAATTGTTGACGAAGGTCTTCGCGTCATTGCTGGAGAAGGCATAGATCGCCCCCACCTGCCAGCGGCTCTGATCGGCGAGGAATGGAAGGTTGCCGGCGAGCCGGGCCGAAACGCCGACCTCGTCCTCGCCCTGCACGATGATCCCGGCAAAGCGGGTGATCGCGTGGTCGAGGTTGCGCCGCGCATACCAGGCGCCCAGCTCAAGATCGGCGGAGCCGAGGTCGATCACGGTAAGGTTCGACACCCGGAAGACATCGAGGTTGCGGTCCCAGTCGTCGGCGACGGGGCCGGGGTCGAGCACGGTCACCGGCCCGCCGGGGAAGAACGGCCCGATTGTCACCGGGCGGCCCGCCGCGCGCGGATTGGCGAGCGCATCGGCAAGGCGCAAGGTTCCCGCCAGCTCGAAATTGTCCGACAGCGCGGTGACATAGAAGCGCGTTTCGATAGTGTCCGACACCCGCCAGCCAAGGTTGCCATGACCGTAAAGGCTGCGCACTTCGCTGTGTTCGCGATAGCCGTCGCTGGTCAGGCCGGTAATCCCGCCCCAGTAATCGACATCGCCGCTTTTGCCCGACAGCGAGGTATTGCCGCGGAAGGTGGAGAAGCTGCCACCCTCGGCGCGCAGGGCAATCGGTGCGCGGGCGGTGCGCCCGGTGGGGCTGACGATGTTGACCGCTCCGCCCAGCGAGGCTGCGCCATAGCGCAAGCCGTTGGCACCCTTGAACACCTCCATGTAGCGCACTGTCAGCGGATCGACCTCCTGAAACTCGGTCGCGCCCGATGCGCGGCTGATCGGCACCCCGTCGCGCAGCACGGTCAGGCCGCGGCGCTCGAAGCTGGAATTGAGGCCCGAACCGCGGATCGAGATGCGGCTCTCGCGCTGGGCGCTGGTGTCGGCGAAGACGCCGGGGGTCAGTTCCAGCACATCGCCGATCGATTGGGCGAAGATGTCGGCAAAACCCTCGTCCTCGACGAGTCCCGTCGCGCCGGGGACGCGTTCCAGCTCCTTGCGGGCAGCCTCGGGCGTGGGCGCGGTGGGGGTGCCCTGAAGGCTGGCGGTGACGATGATCTCGTCCTGCCGCTGGCCGATGCCTTGGGCCTGAAGCGGGGCGGTGAAAGCGCCCGCCGTTGCGGCAAGCATCGTGGCGCCCATGAGGGCGCGCTTCACAGTGTTGATTTGCATGATCTATCCCGATTTCCGTCGGCGCGCGCCCGTGATCCGGCGCAGCGCCATCGACCCTGCCTTGGCGGGTCAGTGAGCGAAGGGGCTTTGCGCGTCGGGGTCAGACACCCTTGCGCAAAGCCCGACGATCAGACGAAAAGGGCGGGCGGCCCACGTAGCGGCGGGCGCAGGAAGGCAATGTCGCGGGCCGGCGGCGCCCTGAGCGGCCCAAGCCAGACCAGCAGGATGAACGCCAATGCAGCGGCCAGCAAAAGCGGATCGGCCCCGCCAAGCGCGGCATGGCCAAGCCCCGCAAAGGCGCAAGGCTGCGTCTTGTCTGCCGCTTCGGAATGGTCGCTGCCCTTCTTATCCTCGTCAGGGATGGCTATCCGCATCTGCTTCGGCGTGCCGCTGGCATCGGCGCAGATCGTCACCGTCAGAAAGCGCTCGCCATGAGGCGAGATCATGTAGCCGGCCGGCACCAGCGCCTTGACCGCCAGGGCGAGCACCACGAGCCCCATCGCGAGCTGGGCATTTCTGCGGATCAAGGCGCGAAGGCGAGTCATGGGCGGGGCGGCACTAACGCAGAGAAATCGCCATGTCATCATGTAACATTGACACCGCCTGGTGCCGCCCTGGCGTCAACCGGCCCTTGCGGGCCGGCGCGATCCCACCGCGTCCAACCCAAGCGCGTCAGGCCCCGGCGCAGGAGCTGCGAAGGCGGTGCCGGCCCCTATTCGGCTGCCTGCCGCTGCTCGGCGGAGAAGATCGCCACCAGTTCCTCGTCGCTCGCATTGGTCAGACGCTCGACCCATTGGTGGAAGACCTGGCCGCCCTTTTCGTTGCGGCCGAACAGCACCTCTTTCATCAGCCCTGATTGCAGCGCCTGATGCTGGCGTTTGCCGGTGGCGTAATCCTCATCGCGCACCACCACTTCGAGGAAGTTGAACTGGTCGTGCGCCGCCTGCACCTGCTCCGGCGTTTCGGGCTGGTTTTCCATGACGTAATATTGGGTGGTCCAGCTCTCGCCGACAGTGGCGCCGGGGAACAGCTGGCTGATCATCGCCCCGCGCTGCCCGCCGCCATAGAAGCTGGCGATCGAAATGTGCGGGAAGATCGTCCAGACACCCTGCACCAGCACTTCCTGCGGCAGTTCGTCATCGCTCATCGCTTCGAGATCGAGTTGCTGATCGTCCTCGCCCTGCACCTTGATCGCGAATTTCGACGGGGTCGAGAGGCGCTGGTGCGGGCCGAAGGCGAAGTAGTTGGCGCGGTTGTAGAAATCGGCCCCGAAGGTGTCCTTGTGGAGCACCGGGAGGTGATAGAAGTCGAGATAGCCGTCATAGGCCGTCTTCCAGTTCGGCCCCGCCAGCGTGCGCTGCGAGAACAGCGTCCAGTTCTCGAACCCGAAGGCCTTGAGCAGCGCGTCATAGCCGCACAGGTAGTCGGCAATCGACAGCTTCGAATCCGGATCGAGCGTCACCCAGATCAGCCCGGCGCTTTCATATGCCGGGAACTTCGTCAGGCAGTGCGCGGCCTTGTCGATCGCGCCGAAATCCTTGGGGCTGGCAACCCCGATCAGCTCGCCGTCGGCCTTGAAGGTCCAGCCGTGATAGCCGCAGGTGAAGCGGCTGGCATTGCCGCAGCCGTGCGCCAGCGGGTTGCCGCGGTGGGTGCACATGTTGAGAAAGGCGCCGATCCTGCCGTCCTTCTGGCGGGAGAGCAGCAGCGGCACGCCGCAAATGTCCATCGCCTTGTAGTCGCCCGGATTGGGCAGTTCGCACGAGGGCGCGACCATCAGCGGCAGGCGGCGGAAGATCTGCCGCTTCTCGCGTTCGAACAGGGCCTCGTCAGTATAGGCGCTCGCCGGGATGCGCACGATCTGGTCGGCATATTCCATCGTATCGGCTGCCCCATGCGCCACCAGATTGCGGGTCATGGCGATGAGTACTTCGCGGGACATGGCGTTCCTTTCCGGGCCTGCGTGATGGGGCAGAGCATCCGCCTTCCCGTGATGGGTGGCAATGCTCACTTTTGGCGGGAAGCAGCACAAGCAAAGGGGCAGGCCATCGCTGGCCCGCCCCTGCTTTTGCCCCTGATCGGAAAGATCAGAACTTGAAGCTGACCTCCGCGAAGATCTGGCGGCCGCGGTTCTGGGTCATCACGAAGTCATCGCCGGTGGGCGAGAGGAACGGACGCCCGCCCGTGGTGATAACGAAGATCTTGTCGGTGATGTTGGTGCCGATCAGCGACAGCTTCCACTTGCCGTCCGGATGGCCGATCGAGACGTTGGTATCGATCGTCCAGAAGCTCGGCTGGACGTAGTCGTTGAACGAGGTTTCATCGGTGATGTAGCCATCATTGTAGTTGGCATTGCCCGACAGGAACAATTCGAGAGAATTGGACAGCGGTATCGCCCAGTCGACCGCGAGGTTGCCCGCCCATTCCGGCGCCTGGCTGCCGCGACGGCCCCTGAGGTTGACAGGCCCGCCCTGACCGCCCGGCTGCAAGAAGTCTGCGGTGTATTCGGTGTCGAGCCAGGACAGGTTGGCCGACAGGTTCAGACCATCCACCGGGGTTCTCCAGCGGGCTTCGAGATCGACGCCCTTGGTGGTCAGCTCGCCCGCGTTGGAGGTGACGAACTGGATCGTCTGGGCGTTGAAGTTCTGCACCTGCAGATCCTTGAACACGTAGTAGTAGGCGGTCGCGTTGAGGGTGAAGCTGCGCCCCGCCCATTGCGACTTGAAGCCCACTTCGCCGCCTTCCGCCTTTTCCGACTGGAAGATCAGCGCGCTGAAGTCACCCGTCAGCGCGGCCTGGCTGAGGCTGTTCGAGGGCAGTGCCGAGTTGTCGATACCGCCCGACTTGAAGCCGGTCTTGTAGGAAGCGAAGAAGTTGAGATCGTCGGTCGCCTGATACTTCAGGGTGACTTCCGGCGAGACGTTGTCGTCCTTGAAGTTGATCGGCCCGGAGAAGAAGCCCGGCCGCACGAAAGCGGGGCCTTGCAGGAACGTGTGCACATAGGGCACCGCGATGGTCTGGACCTTCTTTTCGTCGGTCCAGCGCACCCCGCCCGAGAGTTCGAGCCTGTCGGTCAGCGCGATCATCGCGCTGCCGAAGAACGACAAGGCCTCGGTCTTGGTCGTGTGGATCTTGTCCCAGTCATAGGTGAAGCCCGTCACCGGATCGCGTCCGAGGAACGAGATGTTCACCCCCTGTTGGGCGGTATCGAAGATGAAGGTGCGGTCTTCATAGAAGGCGCCGAGCATGAAGTTGAAGGGGCCGTCGAAGTCCGAAGTCAGGCGCAGTTCCTGCGTGTATTGCTCGAGCTTGTTGATCGGGTCCGAACAGCCCGCGCCGCCCGGGATGCCGCCCGGGAAGACACCGGCGTAGGCATAGCAGTCGAAGTCGACCGCATCGAGATTGAGCAGGCCGGTGACCGAGGTAAGCTTGAGCGTGTCCGACAGGTCGAGGTCGAATTGCAGGCGGCCGAACCACAGCTCGGTCTCGCCGAAGGGCACGCCGTTGCGGCCCGCGGCGCGCGAGGGCGTCGGCACGCCGGGTGCGAGCTGCGGCGCGGCATCGGGCAGGAAGTAGCGCTGGTCGCGGGTGTTGCAGTTGTAGCCCGCCGGAATCTGCAAAGCGCCGCCAAGCAGGAACACCGGATCGGCGATGCCGTTCGCGCCGCAGTTGATTTCGGCCGTGCCGATCGCGCCGTCGTTCTCGTTCTTGGTGTATTGCACCTTCAGATTGGCCGAAAATCGATCCGAGGGTTGCCAGTCGAGCGTGGTGCGGATGATCAGATCGGTCAGCCCGCGCTCCTGGTTGACGGCTGGGGTGCCGGGCTGGAGCTTCTGGAATTCGTCGATATCGTTGAACTGCGCCGCCACGCGCACGCCCAGCGTGTCGCTGATCGGGCCGGAGATGTAGCCCGCGAGCAGATAGCCCTTCTCCTCGAATTCATAGGAGGCGCGCATCCCGATTTCCCATTCCGGGGTCGGATTGGCCGAGCGCAGCGACAGCACGCCGGCGGTGGCCGACTTGCCGAAGAACAGCGATTGCGGGCCGCGCAGCACGTCGATCTGCTCGACGTCGAAGAAGCCGGCCTGCACGAGGCGCATCGTGGACACGACCACCCCGTCATATTCGAGCGCCACCGCCGAATCGAAGGCCGCCGAGATGTTCGAGGAACCCACGCCGCGCAGGCTGAGCTGGCCGCCCGAGCCCGAACCACCCACCTGCACGTTGAGGGTGGGCACCCGGCTGGTGATGTCGGCCACCTGGTCGACATTGTAGCGGGTCAGCGTCTCGCCGCCGATCGCGGTGACGGTGACGGGCACTTCCTGCAGGGTTTCGTTCTGGCGGCGGGCCTGGACGATGATCACCCGCTCCTCGGATGCGGTTTGCGCCGTGTCTGCATCCTGCGCGTGGGCGATGCCGGGCATCGCCGCAAAGCTGCCCAAGGCAGCACCGCACAGCAGCGCAGTCCGCACGCCGCGCGCACGGGCGCCGAACGCAATTCGGGCTTGAAGTGTGTTCATCGCTCTCTCTCCCCTGCGGGCCTCGCCGGCCCTGATTCCCCAATGCCGTGACGCGTTTGCCCGCGCCTATCGGAACGCTGTGCAGGTGTATGTTGCGCCCGCAATCACGCTATCAGCAAAAGCGATAGTGCCGGCGGCAAAGTGCGACAAATACGCAACATCCGCCCGTGAAAGCGCCATTCCGTAGCGTCACTCCGCTGCCTGGCGGGCGGCCGCCTGCGCGCGTTCCATCTGTCCGATGCGCGGATCGTTGGGCCACACCCATTCCGGGCCGATCACCTGTTCGACCCTGAGATCTTCGGGCACCCTGGCGATCCCGATCATTCGATCGAGGCTCTGGTGGAAGGCGTAGATCCGCGCTTCCTGATAGGACAGCGGGACCGAGCGGAAGGCCGAGCCTTCGACCGATTTCTGGATCGCCTCACCGAACTGGGTGTCCTCAAGGATGATCGGGCTCATCTGCCGACCATTGGGCTGGCTCGCGTCGGGGAGGGTCCACAGGTCGGGCGCGGGTTCATCGCCCCAGTCGAGCGCCATCGTCACCAGTTCGAGCCGGGTGGTGTTCAAGGATGTCGGCCAGAACAGCAGTGGCGGCACGAAATAGTTGCTCAAGGGGCTGACCCAGTTGGGGAACAGGGTGTAGCTCTGGGTGCAGGTGCGGCCCAGCTCGCCCACGGTTTCGATCTGCTGCCAGCCCGGCGGACTGTCGATCGCGCGCACGTGTTCGCGGTTGGTATGGCGCGGCGGCGGGGCGAGCATCCGGGCGTGGCCATTGGGATAGAAAGTGTTGTAGTTACGGGTCGAATCCACCAGCGGGGCAACGGTCTCGGGGTGGATGAAGGGCACATGGTAGACCTCCATGTTGGCCTCCATCGCGATCTTCCAGTTGCACTTGAGATCGAAGCAATGCCGGGCCGCCAACTTGATCCGGTCGAAGGCGAATTCCTCCCACTCGCGCGCCAGCGGGCCGAGCCACGCGATCAGCGGCATCGCCTCCATGTCGAAATTGACGAAGATGACCTTGCCGAACAGCTCGCAGCGCACCGGCAAGAGGCCGCGGCACGAGAAATCGAAATCGGCCGGAAAATCGCGCCGCTCGGGCACGCCGACGAGGCTCCCGTCGGTCTTGTAGGTCCAGTTGTGATAGCCGCACATCAGGCGCGCAGACTTGCCGCGATCCGCGGTCACCACCGGCGCACCGCGGTGGCGGCAGGTGTTGTGGAAGGCGCGCACCACCCCGTCCATGCCGTGGACGATGACGATCGGATCGCCGGCATTGTGCCAGCGCATGTAGCACCCCGGCTCGGGAATCTCGTCCATGTGCCCGGCGAACAGCCAGCTCTTGCGGAACACGTGCGCCATTTCGAGCGCGAAGTATTCGGGGCTGGTGTAGCGCCCGGCGGGCATGTCGGGCAGCGTGGGGAACCCATCGGGCGGGGCGGTGCGGGTGCCTTCCCATTCCATTAGCGCCTTCAACCGCGCGACTTCGGCTGCTTCCATCATTCTTGCCTCGCTCCCGGGCCGGGAGAATACATCGTCGTGCCCGGTGTGCGCCCTCGCGCTTTCGACAGTAGCACCGACCCGCCTGCCCGATAGGCTGGCCCCAAGAAAAAGCCTGGGAGAGTGCAATGGCGGGAAGGGTAGCGGGCAAGGTGGCGCTCGTGACGGGCGGAGCAATGGGGCTGGGCAAGGCCGATTGCGAGGCCTTGGCGCGCGAGGGCGCCAAGGTGATCGTCACCGACCGCGAGGTGGAGCTGGCGCACAAGGTCGCCGATGCCATCGGCGGTGATGCGATGGCGCTCGACGTCACCAGCGAAGAGCAATGGATCGAGGTGATGCGCGCGGTCGAGGAACGCCACGGCGGGCTCGATATCCTCGTCAACAATGCCGGCAACGTCATCTTCGAAAGCATCGAGGAGTGCAGCCTCGCGCATTTCCGCCTGCATCTCGACATCCACCTTATCGGCACCTTTCTCGGGTGCAAATATGCCGTGCCGCTGATGAAGCACCGTCACCTCAAGGTGGGCGGGGGCGGTTCCTCGATCATCAACATGGCCTCCACCGCGGCGCTGATGGGCTATGGCAACATTCCCGCCTACGCCGCAAGCAAGGCCGGGATCGCCGGCTTGACCCGCAGCCTTGCGGTGGATTTCCAGGACAAGGGCTATGGCATCCGCGTCAACGCGCTCGCGCCGGGGGGGATCGAGACCCCGATGGTGATGGGCGTCTCGGGGCGCGCCGGGCAGGCTCCGATGGAGATCCCCGATGGTCCGCTGCCCGCCGATTCGCTGGGCCACCCGCGCGATGTCGCGGGCTGCGTGCTGTTCCTTGCCTCGGACGAGGCACGCTTCCTCACCGGCCTGACGATCCCGGTGGACAATGGCCTTTACGCCAGACCGCACCACTGAGAACCGGCCCAGCGCCCACCGCTGGCCGCAGCCCGGCGATCAGCCGCGCCTCTATAGATGGCCGCAGCCCGGCGATCAGCCGGGCGTCTACAGATGGTATGTGCTGGCGCTGCTGACGCTGACAAGCGCGTTCAGCGTCGCCGACCGGCTGGTGTTCGGAATCCTTGTCGAGGACATCAAGGCCGAATTCACCCTGTCGGACTTCGAACTCGGCCTGCTCGGCGGGCTGGCCTTCAGCCTTGTCTATGTGCTGGCCGGCTTTCCCGCCGCGCGGCTGGCGGATCGCGCCACCCGCAAGAACATTGTCGCCGCAGCGATCGGGTTCTGGAGCCTGATGACCGCGGCCTGCGGGCTGGCGACCGGATTCTGGACGCTGTTCCTCGCACGCACCGGTGTCGGCGTGGGCGAGGGGTGTTCCGGCCCCTCCTCGCAAAGCCTCGTCGCCGACTTTTTCGCCCGCGCCGAACTGGCCAAGGCGATGGGCTACCTCACCATCGGGGCGAGCATGGGGACGGCGGGCGGCCTGATCATCGGCGGGCAGCTAGCCGAAATCTTCGACTGGCGTCGGGCTTTCGTGCTGATGGGCCTGCCGGGGCTGGTGCTGGCGGGGGTGATCTATCTCACCGTGCGCGAGCCGCCACGCGGGCGCTTTGCCCCGGCGGGCACCGACATGGCGCAGCTGCCGCTGGGGCAGACGATCCGCAGCCTCGTCGCCAACCGCGTGTTCATGGGGTTGGCGCTGGGCTGGGCGGTGCAGATCATGATCGGCTACGGCCTTGCCTTCTGGATGGCGGCGGTGATGCTGCGTGCCTTCCCGGTCTCGACGGGGGATGTCGGGCTCTATCTCGGCTTCACCTTCTTTCTCGGGGGCATCCCGGGGCCGATCCTCGGCGGCTATATGACCCACTGGCTGACCCTGCGCGACGAGCGCTGGCGGGCGTGGCTGCCCGGGCTTGTCAGCCTCGGCTGTGTCGTGCCGCTGGCGCTGAGCCTGAGCTCGGGCAGCTTCGCGGGCTTTCTCGGCTGGTTTGGCCTGGCCTATGCGATCTATGTCGCCAGCCAGGCGGGGATCCTGTCGGGCATCCAGGCCGCGGTCGAGCCGGCGAGCCGGGGCTTCGCCGTCGCCATCGCGCTGTTCTTCAACAATCTCGTCGGCCAGACGCTCGGCCTCGGGGTGATCGGCGCGCTGAGCGATGCGCTGACCCCGACGCAGGGCGCCAGCGCGCTGGCTGTGGCGGTGTTCGGCGTGTGCCTCGTCTCGGGCCTTGCAAGTCTCGCGATCTTCGTCTGGACCGCGGCGCAGATGGGGCCGAGCGGCTATCTGGAAAAGATGCGGGAACATGACCCCGGATCTGCTGGCGATCCAGGGCGAACTCAGAACCCCGGGTGAATCGCCGTCATCGCCCCGTCGACCAGCATCTCTGCCCCCGTCATGAAGGGGCATTCATCGCTGGCAAGGAAGGCGATCGCCGCCGCGGTTTCGGCCGGATCGGCGAGGCGGTTCAGGGGCGAGGTCCTGGCCACCGCCGCAATTAGGCCCGGGGTCTGTTCCTCGGCCGCGGCGAGAATGCCGGTCATGGTCGCGCCGGGGATCACGGTGTTGCAGCGGATGTTCAGACCGGCTTGCGCACACCATGTCGCAACCGACTTCGTTAGCGCGACCACCGCTGCCTTGCTGGCGGAATAGCCGACATCGGTCGGCAGGGGCATGATCGCGGTGGTGGAAGCGATATTGATGATCGCGCCTTTGGGGCCGCCTGGGTTCGCCCGCATCGCGGCAATGCCCGCACGGCACCCCGCCATCGTCCCGGTTAGGTTGACGGCGAGCACCTTGTCCCAAGCGGCGAACATCGCTTCGTCGTCAAGCTCGCCGATCCCCGCGCCCGAGACCATCCCGGCGTTGTTGACGAGAATATCGAGCCGCCCGAAGGCCGCAACTGTCTCGGCAACGATCTGCGGCCAGAGCGCGCGGTCGGCCACGTCCTGCAGCGCGAAGCGCGCGCCCGCCTCGGCGCACAGCGCTGCACCGCGTTCGGCGTCGAGGTCGGTGCCGAGCACCTGCGCGCCATCGGCGATGAACCGCCGCACGGTTGCCGCGCCGATCCCGCTCGCGCAGCCGGTGACGATCGCGACCTTGCCGGCGAGGTCGGGCATTACTCGGCCTGCTGCCAGATCGCAGCGCAGGCGCGCTGGTTGTGGGTGTCGATGAAGCGCGCGAGGTTGTCGGTGCCCTCCGGCAGCTTCCAGCCAATGGTGAAGCCGAAATTGGCAAAGGCGAAGATGAGGAGATCGGCAAAGGTGAAGCGGCCCAAGGCGATGTGGTTGCTGGCGCCGAGGCAGCTGTCGAACATCCGCCACTTCTCGTCCGCCAGCGCCGAAAGCTCCGCCCCGGCTTCAGGCGAGACGACGCTCATGCGCGGCGCGAACATCGCCCGGCCAGCCCCGGCGCGGAAGCCCATCGTCATCGGCACCACCACTTCCTGGTCGAACAGCCGCGCCCATTTGCGCACCATGGCGCGCTCCACGGGCGTTTCGCCGAACAGGTTGGGCTGCGGGTGCAGTTCCTCGATGAATTCGCAGATCGGCCAGCTTTCGGTGAGGCAGGTGCCGTCGTCCAGCTCCAGCATCGGCGTGGTGCCCTGCGGGTTCTTGCGCATGTAGGCGGCATCCTGCCGGTTCTGGCCGGCGATGATATCGTAATGCACGCGGGTGAAATCCTTGCCTTCCTCAAGCCCCTTCTCGATCATGAACATCCGCACGAGGCGCGGGTTGGGGCCGAGGCTGGAATGGAGGATGGTCATCTGTTGCTCTCCCGATATGCGTTTTTGCTAGCTTAGTCGGCACGCACTTGCGCGCCCGCCTCGCAAATGCGCTAGGGGACGTGCACCGCTAGAGGAGGGAATGAGACGGCCATGGACTTCAACCTGACCGAGGCGCAGCGCGAGCTGCAGGAAACAGCGCGCAGGTTCGCGCAGAAGGAACTCCCCGCGCTGGCCCGCGACATGGAGGCCAAGGACTATCCCGTCCCGCACGACATGCTGCGCACCTATGGCGAGATGGGTTTTCTCGGGGTCAACCTGCCGGTGGAGTATGGCGGGCTCGGTCTGGGGCATCTCGAGGCGCTGATCGTGCTCGAGGAGTTTGCCAAGATCTCCAACGCGGTCGCCTTCCCGGTGTTCGAGGCGCTGGCCGGGCCGGTGCGCACCATCGAACGCTTCGGCTCGCCGGAGATGAAGGCCCGCATCCTGCCGCAAGTCATCCGCGGGGAGAAGATCGTCGCGGTGTCGATGTCCGAGCCTGACGCCGGCACCGCGCTGACCGATCTCAAGACCCGCGCGGTGCGCGATGGCAACGCCTATGTCGTCAACGGCTACAAGCGCTGGACCAGCGGCGGGGGCCATTCGGACTACTACGTGACCTATTGCCGCTTCACCGACGAGCCGGGGGCCAAGGGCATCGGCGCGATCCTGCTGGAGCGGGACGCGCCGGGGATGCAGTTCGGCAAGCGCGAGCAGCTGATGGGCTTCCGCGGCATCGCCACGGCCGACTTCGCGATCGAGGATGTGCGCGTTCCGGCCGAGAACGTGATCATCGGCGCGGGTGGCTTTGCCAAGCTGATGAGCGCCTTCGGGCTGGAGCGCTGCGGCAATGCGACCCAGAGCCTCGGGGTGGCGGCGGCGGCGCTGGAAGCGGCGACCGCATATGTTCAGGAGCGTGTCGCCTTCGGCAAGCCGATCATCGAATTCCAAGCGGTGCAACTGAAGATCGCCGAGATGGCGATGAAGGTCGAGGCCGCGCGCCTCCTCATCCACCGCGCCGCCGCCAACGCCGCTGCGCAGCCCGATGGCCTGCCGACGGTCTATGAAAGCTCGCTCGCCAAGTGCTTCGCCAACGAGATCGTGCGCGAGGTCGCGGCGATGGGGATGCAGGTGATGGGCGGCTATGGCTATCACAAGGACTACGGCATGGAGCAGCGCTTGCGCGATGCCTATGCCTGGGGGATCGCGGGCGGCAGCATCGACGTGCAGAAGACCAACATCGCCGCCGCGCTGGTGGGCCGGAGGTTCGATCAGCGCCGCTAGCCGCACGAAAAGCCTTGCGCGCCAGCAGTGTATTGCGCCAGTAAGGCACCATGGATCTCGCCCCCGCAATCAACCCGTCTGCCGCGCCCAGTGATGACGATGGCGCGCTGACCCGTCTTCACCCCAACTATGCCCACGCCCTGCGGGTGCGCACCACGCTGGCCGCAATCCCCTTGCTCTTCGGGGCGCTGGTGCTGGAGAGCCTCTTGCAGGGCGAGGGCCTGTTCCCGACCGGCCTCATCGCCGGGCCGGTCCTGGTGATCGCGCTGGCCTGCATCATCCGCGTGCCCACCCGCCGCTACAACGCGCGCGGGTACCAGATTGCGGCTGACCGGCTGCGGGTGGTGCGCGGGCTGCTGTTCCGTTCCGACACGGTCGTTCCCTTCGGGCGGGTGCAGCATATCGATGTGGATCAAGGCCCGATCGAACGCTTCTTCGGCATCGCCACGCTGACCCTGCACACTGCCGGGAATCACAATGCCTCTGTCTCGCTGCCCGGCCTCGGCGAGGAACTGGCGCGCGAGATGCGCGAGGCGATCCGTGCCCATATCCGCCGCGAAACCCAGTGAGCCATTGGCCGTGAGCGACACCCGCCGCACCGCCCTGCTCGGCGTGGTCCTCGGTGCGCTCGGCAGCATCCGCAGCGCCATCATCCCGGCGATCGCGATCGCCTTTTCGGGGATCGGGGGCGGTGACCGCATAGGGATGGCGCTGGGCGTGGGCATTGCGGCGGCGGTGATCGGCACCGCGGCCAGCTGGCTTGGCTGGCGGCGGCTGACCTACACCATCGGCGAGACCGACATCCGGGTGGAGAGCGGGCTGTTCAGCCGCTCGGCCCGCTCGGTGCCGTTCGAGCGGATCGAGGACGTCAGCCTCGAAGCCAGGCCCCTGCCGCGCCTGCTGGGGCTGGTGACGGTGAAGTTCGAGACCGGGGCGGGCGGGGGGGATGATCTTGTCCTGCAATACCTCGCTGCCAGCGAGGGCGAGCGGCTGCGCCGGCTGGTGCGCGAGCGGCATGACGAACAGCCGGCGGCGCGGACCCCGGCTGGCGCCGTCCCGGCAGGTGGCGAAGACGAGGTGCTGTTCACGATGGGCCCGGCGCGGCTCGTCACCTTCGGCCTGTTCGAATTCTCGCTTGCGGTCTTCGCGGTGCTCGGCGGGGCGCTGCAATATGTCGACAATATCACCGACATCGACGTGTGGAATGCCGATTTCTGGTACCGCTGGCTCAAGCAGCAAGGCAGCACGATCGCCGCGCTCGGCCCCTATGCGCAGGCGATCGGCGCGCTGGCCGGGCTGGTCGGGCTGATCGTGATCGGCTTTGTCACGGGTGTGGCGCGCACCGGCTTGCGCGACTGGGGCTTCACGCTGACCCTTTCGGCGCGCGGGTTCCGGCGCCGGCGCGGGCTGCTGACCCGCACCGATGTGGTGATTCCCGCGCACCGGGTGCAGGGGCTGGTGATCGGCACGGGCCCGCTGCGCTACCGCTTCGGCTGGCACAGCCTCAGCTTTGTCAGCCTGGCGCAGGACAGCGAGAGCGAAAGCCACGTGGTTGCGCCCTTTGCGAAGATGGAGGAACTCGCCCCGATCGTCGCTGCGGCGGGTTTCTGCCTGCCCGACGCGGGCACCGTCTGGCACCGCGCCAGCAAGCGGCAGCGCACCGACAAGGCCGTGCTCGGTTCGGCCCCCTTCGTGCTGGCGGCGATTCCGGTCGCGATCTTCGCCCCGCCCGGCCTGTTCCTGATCCCGCTCGGCGCGGCGTTGGTGACAGTCGCCGCCAATCTCTACGCGTGGGAGTTCCGCCGCTTTGCGCTCGGCGAAACGCAGATCATCGCCAGCAGCGGGTTCCTGTCACCCACCAGCCGGATCGCGACACGGCGCAAGCTCCATTCGGTCGAGATCGCGCAAGGGCCGGTGGCGCGGCGGCGCGGCTATGCCACGGTGCATCTCGGGCTGGCGGGCGGCAGCTTCGCGATCGCCGGGGTGCCGCTCGCCGAGGCCCTTGCGCTCAGGGCCAATCTGCTCGAAACCATCACCGCGACCGATTATTCGCGGCTCGATGGCGCGCCGCCGCCGGCTCGGGCGCGCAGTGAGGCCCAATCGGGGTTTTCGGCAAATCTGGCCGCGACATAGGAGCAATCGGGGCGGATCAGGAAACCGAGCCGCTCGGCATCGGCGACCATCCTGAGCACCAGCTGCGCCGCGATCCCGCGCCCGCCGATCGCACGCGGCACCACAGTATGCGCGGCGATGCGCACCTCCTTGCCGTCCTGCATTCCGCCGGGTTCCCACTGGAGATAGGCCTCATGCGCGCAATCCGGCACCACCGCCAGATAGCACCCGCCTTGGCCCTGCACATGATGCGTGATCCCGACCTCGCAGTGCCCCTCGCCCATCTTTCGCCTTCCCGCTGGCCTCTGCCGCTTGCAAGCCGTGCGCGCGCGGCTAGAGGCGATGTTACGATGACCCTCACCAAGCCCTTTCTCTCCGACAATGCCGCCGCCGTCCACCCCAAGCTTTGGGAGGCGATGCGCGCGGCGGACCAGCCGGACAATCCCTATGACGGGGACGCGCTTTCGGGCGAGCTCGACGCAGCGTTCACCGCGCTGTTCGGGCGCGAATGCGCAGGCCTGTGGGTAGCGACGGGGACCGCGGCGAATTGTCTGGCGCTGGCCACGCTGTGCGCGCCCCACGGCGGGGTGGTGTGCCACCGCGAGGCGCATATCGAGGTCGACGAGGGCGGCGCTCCGGGCTTCTTCCTCCACGGCGCCAAGCTGATGCTGGCCGAAGGCGAGGGCGCAAAGCTGACCCCGGAAGGCATCGCGGCGCTGTTGGACCCGATCCGCAATGACGTGCATCAGGTCCAGCCCCACGCCATCGCGATCACCCAGGCCAGCGAATATGGCCGCACCTATACCCCCGGCGAACTGGCGGCGCTCGGCGCCTTTGCCAGGGAGCGTTGCCTCGGCCTGCACATGGACGGGGCGCGCTTTGCCAATGCCGCGGCCTTTCTCGGCGGATCGGCGGAGGATGCCGCACGCGCGGCGAGCGGGCCGGTCGACAGCCTCGCCTTCGGTTTCATCAAGAACGGCGGGATGGGGGCGGAAGCCGTGGTGCTGTTCGATCCCGAAGCGGCTAGCCAAGTGCGCTATCGCCGCAAGCGCGCCGGGCATCTGCAATGCAAGGGCCGCTATCTCGCGGCGCAGATCCTCGCGATGCTCGATGACGGGCTGTGGCTGGCGAACGCCGCGCACGCCAATGCGGCGGCGCAGGAGGTGGCCGCAGGCTGCGCTGAACGGCTGCTCCATCCGGTCGAGGCCAATGAACTGTTCGTGCGCCTGACGCCGGCAGAGCGCGCGGCGCTGCGGGCGCAGGGCTTCGCCTTTTACGACTGGGGCGCGGAATCGGCCCGCTTCGTCACCGCGTGGAACACCCGCCCTGAGGATGCGACGGCGCTCGGCAAGGCCATCGCCGCCCTATGACCTCCGCGTTCCCGCCGTCGATGCTCAGCCCCCGTGTGCTGATCCCCTTCATGCTGACCGGCGCGATCTGGGGTTCGACCTGGTTCGTCATCACCGGCCAGATTGCCGATGTGCCTGCGGCGTGGGGCGTGTTCTACCGCTTCCTGCTGGCAACGCCCGCGCTGTTCGCGCTGGCAGCGGCGATGGGCCAGCGGCTGAAGCTCACCCGGCCCGAGCACCTTCTGGCGCTGGGCGTCGGGATCGCGCAGTTTTCCGGCAATTTCCTGTTCGTCTATCATGCCGAACAGCACATCACCTCGGGCATCGTGGCGGTGATGTTCGCGCTGCTGATGGTGCCCAATGCCCTCTTCGCGCGGGTGTTCATCGGCGAGAGAGTGGCGGGCGGCTTCATCGGCGGGAGCCTTGTCGCGATCGTCGGCGTGGCGCTGCTGCTGATGCACGAATGGCAAGCGGCACCGCTGGGCGGGAATGTGATGCTGGGAATCGCGCTGGCGGTGGGCGGGATGCTGGCTGCCTCGATCGCCAATGTCGTGCAGGCCAACCCCACCGGGCGCGGGGTGCCGATGGTGAGCTTTCTGGCCTGGGCGATGGTCTATGGCCTCGTCTTCGATCTCGTCTATGCCTTGCTCACCGCCGGCCCGCCGCAGGTGCCGGACGGGTGGCGGTTCTGGGCGGGCACGGCCTATCTCGCGATTATCGGCTCGGTGGTGACCTTTCCGTTGCATTACAATCTTGTGCGCCAGATCGGCGCGGGCAAGACCGCCTATAACGGCATCCTCACCGTGTGCGTGGCGATGGGGCTGTCGACCCTGTTCGAGGGGTTCGTGTGGGACGCGCTCTCGGCCGGAGGCATGGCGCTGGCGCTGGTGGGGATGGGGCTGGCACTCAGGTCAAAGAGTCGTTGATTCGCGCAGCGCCTCCGCGCTGCGATATCCTCGCTCATGCGACCTGAAGGTCGCGTCGCTGCGGGCGGGCGGTCGCCCTTGCGGCTGCTGCGCCGCCGAAGCCTGCCAAACTAAAGCAAACCTCCAAGCCCCTCCACATAGGTCGGATAGCGCGGCACCCAGCCCAGCACCCGCTTCGCCTTGCCGTTCGCGACGCGGCGGTTCTCCATGTAGAAGCCGCGCGCCATGTCGGAGAGGTTCGCCTCCTCCAGCGACTCCAGCGGCGGCGGTGGCAGGCCGAGCAAGCGGCAAGCGTGTTCGGTGACTTGATTGCCGCTGCACGGGTAATCGTCGCCGAGGTTGTAGGCTCCGGCGGGCGCATCCTGGACCAGCGCGGCAACCACGGCGCTGACGATATCATCGACATGGATGCGGCTGAACACCTGCCCGGGCAAGGCGATCCGCCGCGCCTTGCCTTGCTTCACCCGGTCGAGCGCCGAGCGGCCCGGCCCGTAGATCCCCGGCAGGCGGAACACCCGCGCACCCCGCTCCAGCCAGGCCAGATCAGCCTCGGCCCGCGCGTTGCGGCGGCCTTTTCCGTCTTGCGCGATGGTCGGGGTTGCCTCGTCCACCCAGGCCCCGGCGCGGTCGCCATAGACGCCGGTGGACGACAGGTAAAACAGCGCCTTGCCCTCGATCGCCGCGCCATAGGTCTCCAGCACCGGATCGCCCCCGTTGCGCGCGGGCGGGACGGAGGAGAGGACATGGCTCGCCTCACCCAGCGCCGCGAGCACCGCAGCGCGATCGGCAAAGGCGATGTCGCCCGCGTTGCCCGTCGCCTGCACGCGCCAGCCCGCGGCGCGCATCGTCGCTGCGATGCGGGATGCGGTGTATCCCAGCCCGAAGATCAGCAAATGCGCCATGGCCCCAACCTAAAGATTGGACCCGCGCGCGAATCAACCTAAATCGGCGGCCATGGATATCGCCACCACCCCGACGAACCCCGACACCAACCCCGAACTGGCCGATGCCGCGCCGAGCCCGCATCAACCGCCGGTGATCCTGCGCAAGGATTATCGTCCGTTCGGCTGGCTGGTGCCGGAAGTGAAGCTCGACTTCGATCTCGCCCTTACCCGCACCCGCGTGCGCAGCCAGCTGACGGTGCAGCGCAACGCCCGCGCCGATCACGCCGACACCATCCGCCTCAATGGCGACAGCCTCACGCCGCTGAGCGTGGCGGTTGATGGCGAAGCGGTTGACTGGCGCATGGACGGGCCGGACCTGATCGTGCCGTTGCGCGGCGACAGCCACCTGATCGCGATCGAAACCGAAATCGATCCCAGCGCCAACACCCAGCTGATGGGGCTTTATGCCTCGAACGGGATGCTTTGCACCCAATGCGAGGCGGAGGGCTTCCGCCGCATCACCTTCTTCCCCGACCGGCCCGATGTGCTTTCGGTCTATGCCGTGCGGATGACGGGGGACAAAGCCGCCTTCCCGATCCTGCTGTGCAACGGCAACCGCGTGGCCGCGGGCGACAACGCCGATGGCACCCACTGGGCCGAATGGCACGACCCCTGGCCCAAGCCGTGCTACCTCTTCGCGCTGGTGGCGGGCGATCTGGTGGCGAACAGCAAACCCTTCACCACTCGCTCGGGCCGCGTGGTCGAATGCAACGTCTGGGTGCGCAAGGAAGACTTGGGCCGCACCGATCATGCCCTCGAATCCCTGCACCGCGCGATGGCGTGGGACGAGCAGGTGTTCGGGCGCGAATATGACCTTGATCTCTACAACATCGTCGCCGTCAGCGACTTCAACATGGGGGCGATGGAGAACAAGGGGCTCAACGTCTTCAACACGAAATACGTGCTGGCCGACCCCGACACCGCGACCGATGCCGATTTCGACGCGGTCGAAGGGGTGATCGCGCACGAGTATTTCCACAACTGGTCGGGCAACCGCGTGACCTGCCGCGACTGGTTCCAGCTGTCCCTGAAGGAAGGCTTGACCGTGCTGCGCGACCAGCTGTTCAGCCAGGACATGCGGGGGCACGCGGTCAAGCGGATCGAGGATGTGCGAATCCTGCGCGCCGCCCAGTTCCCCGAGGATGCGGGGCCGCTCGCTCACCCGATCCGCCCGGATTCCTACCGCGAAATCAACAATTTCTACACTGCCACCGTGTATAACAAGGGCGCCGAGGTGATCCGGATGATGCGCAGCATGGCCGGTGCCGAGCGGTTCCGGGCGGGCACCGATCTCTATTTCGAGCGCCATGACGGGCAGGCGGCGACCTGCGAGGATTTCGTCAAGGCGATCGAGGACGGGGCGGGGCTCGACCTTGCGCAATTCCGCCTGTGGTATTCGCAGGCCGGCACGCCGCGCGTTGCGGTGGCGCAGCACGTCCACGATGATGCGCTGGTGCTGACCCTGAGGCAGACCGTGCCCCCCACCCCCGACCAGCCCGACAAGGCGCCGATGCCGATTCCGCTGCGGATTGCGGTGCATTCGCGGGGTGCAGCAAAGCTTGGTGCGGAGCAGCTGGTGGTGCTGTCGCAGGCCGAGCAGACCTTCATCCTGCCGCTTGCCGGCCCCGATCCGGTGGTCTCGATCAATCGCGGCTTTACCGCCCCGGTGGTGATCGAGCGCGAGCTCAAGCGCGCGGATCTGGTGTTCCTCGCCGCCCATGACGATGATCCCTTTGCCCGCTTCGAGGCCTTGCAGGAACTCGCGGTCGGCCACCTTGTCGGCATCGCCAGCGGAACGCTCACCGCCGAGGAGCGGGCGGCGGGTGAGGCGGCGATCATCGCTGCGTTCCGCGCCAGTATCGCTGACAGCGCCCTCGACGACGCGATGCGCGGCGAACTGCTGATGCTGCCGTCGGAGACCTATCTGTTCGAGGTGATGGCTGCCGGCGAGCGGCGCGGCGATCCGGGCGCGATCCATTCCGCGCGCAAGGGGCTGAAGGCGGCGATCGGCATCGCGCTGGCGGGTGAGCTGGATGCGCTGTACGCGCGCACCTCGGCGGTCGCGCTCGACGATCCGGCGGGCCGCGGGGCGCGCAAGGTCAAGACCACGGCGCTCGCTCTCATCGCCGCTGCCGACCCTGTGCTGGCGGCGAGGCTGGCCGCGCGGCAATATGACGCGGCCGACAACATGACCGACCGGCAGGGCGCGCTCATGGTGCTGAGCGGGCTGGATTGTCCCGAGCGGCCCGAGCGGCTGGCGGCGTTCTACGAGCGCTACAAGGACAATGCGCTGGTGGTGGACAAGTGGTTCACGCTCCAGGCCCTGTCGCTCCATCCGGACGTGATCCGGCATGTCCGCGAACTGGCCGGGCATCCCGACTTCACCCTGAAAAACCCCAACCGCGTGCGCGCGCTCTACATGGCCTTTGCGGGCAACCCCAAGGGCTTCCATGCCGCGAGCGGCGAGGGCTACCGGATGGTGGCCGACGTGATCCTCGCGCTCGATCCGATCAACCCGCAGACTGCGGCGCGGTTCGTGCCGTCGCTGGGGCGCTGGCGGCGGCTGGAGCCGGGGCGGGCGGCGCTGACGAAGGGCGAGCTGGAGCGGATCATGGCCGCCGGCAACCTCTCGCGCGACACCTTCGAGCAGGTCAGCCGCAGTCTGGAAGGCTGACGTGAGCGCCTTCCAGATCGAGCGCAGCGCGCTGTTGGCGGGCGTGCCGCACGGCTTCTTCGGCAGCGCGGGCGGGGCCCACCAGTTCGGCTTCGGCGGCCCGGGCGATCCGGGCAGGGTCCGCATGCTGCGCGCGGCGGCGGCGGACGCCATTCTCGCCGGCGGGCAGCTCGCCGCGCCGCATCAGGTCCATTCTCCCGATGTCGTGACCGTGACCGCCGCGTGGGAAGACGAGGCCGAGGGCCGTCCCGTCGCCGACGCGGTCGTCACCGCGACGTCGGGTATCGTGCTCGGGATCGTCACCGCCGATTGCGGGCCGATCCTGTTTGCCGACCGCGAGGCCGGCGTGATCGGCGCGGCCCATGCCGGCTGGCGCGGGGCGGTGGAGGGCGTGCTGGAAAATACCATCGCCGCAATGGAGGCGCTCGGCGCCACCCGCGCCGGCATCGCCGCCGTCCTCGGCCCGACCATCGCCCAGGCGAGCTACGAGGTCGATGCTCCGTTCCGCGCCCGCTTTGCTGCCGCGGACGCGCCGTTCTTCGCCCCTGTTCCGCCGCGCGAAGGGCGCGCGCGCTGGCATTTTGACCTGCCCGGTTTCATCATCGCGCGGCTGGCCGCGGCCGGCCTCGGCAAAATCGCCGATATCGGCCGGGATACATTCTCACACGTCGCGCGTTACCATTCTCACCGCAGGTCCACGCAGGCGTGCGAGACGAATTATGGCAGACAGATCAGCATGATCGCCTTGCCACGATGAAGTCTTGAGCGACTGCGAACAGGGCTTGCTTAAAACACGGTTGGATTCTTGCAGCTTTGCCGTTAATTGCCGCGCCAGCTTCGGGTCGGGCGCGGCACGAGCGCGCGGCGCCGGAGCGGGGATCAATCGACGGAACGCACGTGGGGCTGCAGCCCCGTCACTGGAACACTACGCCGCGCGGGCCGTTATATCAGCGCGGCAAAACGAGCAGGGTAAGACGAAATGGCTTCTGACACGGCCGTAATCAGCGAAACGGGTTCTGAAGAGGGCGTCCGTCGCCGCGACTGGATTCACATCGCCGCGCTCAGCACCGCGGGTGTCGGCGGCGCTTCGCTGTTGTTCCCGCTGATCAGCCAGATGGCGCCCTCGGCCGACGTGCTCGCCGCGAGCACCACCGATGTCGATGTCAGCGCGATCCAGCCGGGGCAGAGCATCAAGGCGGTGTTCCGCAAGCAGCCGCTGTTCGTCAAGCGCCTCACCCCCGAGGAAATCGCCAAGGCCAAGGCCGATGACGGCGCCCCGATGCGCGATCCGGCGACGCTGGCTGAACGCACCAAGCAAGGCCATGAGGACATCCTTGTCACCATGGGCGTGTGCACCCACCTCGGCTGCGTGCCGCTGGGCGCTGCCGAGGGCGAGAACAAGGGCGAATTCGGCGGTTATTTCTGCCCCTGCCACGGTTCGCACTACGACGTCGCCGGGCGCATCCGCAAAGGTCCGGCGCCGCTTAACCTCAGGGTTCCGGAATACGAGTTCACCTCCGACGCCGTCATCCGCGTCGGCTGAGCTTCCGTAGTTTACGCAAGACGATAATCGCTCCCGCCTTTCAATATCGATCAAGCCGAGAGAACGCCATGAGTTTCGCCTGGGCCAAGCAATACGAACCGAAGACCGCTCTGACCAAGTGGCTTGACGAAAAGCTGCCGCTGCCGCGCCTCGTCTATAATGCGGTCGGGGCCGGCTACCCGGTGCCGCGCAACCTCAACTACATGTGGAACTTCGGCGTGCTCGCCGGTTTCTGCCTGATGATCCAGATCGTCACCGGTGTCGTGCTGGCGATGCATTATGCCGCCAATCAGGCGGTGGCCTTTGCCACGGTCGAGCACATCATGCGCAATGTCAACTGGGGCTGGGCGCTGCGTTACGCCCACGCCAACGGCGCGAGCTTCTTCTTCATCGTCGTCTATCTGCACATCTTCCGCGGCTTCTTCTATTCGTCCTACAAGGCCCCGCGCGAGATGATCTGGCTGCTCGGCGTGGTGATCTTCCTGCTGATGATGGCGACCGCCTTCATGGGCTACGTGCTGCCGTGGGGCCAGATGAGCTTCTGGGGCGCGCAGGTGATCACCGGTCTGTTCAGCGCGATCCCGCTGGTGGGCGAACCGCTGCAGGTCTGGCTGCTGGGTGGTTTCGCGCCCGACAACGCCGCGCTCAACCGCTTCTTCTCGCTCCACTTCCTGCTGCCCTTCGTGATCCTGGGTGTGGTGATTCTGCACATCTGGGCGCTCCACATCCCGGGCTCGTCGAACCCGACCGGCGTCGAGGTGAAGAGCGAAAGCGACACCGTGCCGTTCCACCCCTACTACACCGCGAAGGACGGGTTCGGCCTTGGCGTGTTCCTGATCGCCTTCGCCACCATGGTGTTCTTCCTGCCGAACGCGCTGGGCCATCCGGACAACTATATCGAGGCGAACCCGCTCTCGACCCCGGCGCACATCGTGCCCGAATGGTATTTCTGGCCGTTCTATGCGATCCTGCGGGCCTTCACCGGCGATCTCACCATCCCCTTCACCGGAATCGTGCTGATCCCGGCCAAGCTGCTCGGCGTGATCGCGATGTTCGGCTCGATCCTGCTGTGGTTCATCCTGCCCTGGCTCGACAAGAGCCCGGTGCGCTCGGGCCACTACCGTCCGTTGTTCAACAAGTTCTTCTGGTTCGGCCTGATCCCGGCGATGATCGTGCTGTTCGTCTGCGGCGGGGCCCCGGCGGAAGAGCCTTACGTGATCCTCAGCCAGGTCGCGACGGCGTACTACTTCCTGCACTTCCTCGTGATCCTGCCGATCGTGAGCCAGATCGAAGTGCCCAAGCCGCTGCCCTTCTCGATCACCGAAGCGGTGCTCGGCAAGGACGCTGCCGCCGAAGCGCGCACCGGCGCTGGAGCTGCGGGCGATGTCGGCCCCCTGCCCGAAGTTTCGCTGCAGCCTGCCGAATGACCGGCGGGCTGCATGTCACACGCATTCTGACCCGATAACGAGAAAGAGTTCGGTCATGACTATTCGTCTCGGAGGCATCATCTTCGGCCTCGCCATCACCGCGGTGATGGTGCTGTGGTCGCTGATTCCGGGTGCCTACAACCTTGCCTTCGGCCCTGCGCCGGAAAAGCAGCCGTCCGCCGCCTTCTACGAGCATGGCGAAGGCCCCGCGGGCGGTTTTTCGTTCGACGGCCCGTTCGGCAAGTGGGACGTGGCCCAGTTGCAGCGCGGCTATCAGGTTTACAAGGAAGTCTGTTCGGCCTGCCACAGCCTGAAGTTCGTGGCCTTCCGCAATCTGCGCGATCTGGGCTATTCGGAAGCCGAAGTCGACGCCGAAGCCGCCACCTGGACGGTTCCGGGCATCGACCCCAATACGGGCGAGGCGACCACCCGTCCGGGCGAGCCGACCGACTACTTCCCCTCGCCCTATCCCAACGCGATCGCCGCGGCAGCCGCCAACAACAACGCGATCCCGCCCGATCTCTCGCTGATCACCAAGGCGCGGCACGACGGTTCGAACTACCTCTATTCGCTGCTCACCGGCTATGGCGAGCCCGATCCCGAAAAGGCGAAGAAGGTTGGTTTCGAGACCCCGGCGGGCCTCTATTTCAACAAGCACTTCCCCAACGTGAACATTGCCATGCCGCCGCCGCTCTCGATCGACGGTCAGGTCACCTATGCCGACGGCACCGACGCGACCATCCCGCAGATGGCCGAAGATGTCGCAGCTTTCCTGACTTGGACCGCGGAGCCTTCGCTGGTGGCCCGCAAGCAGACCGGCTGGGCCGTGCTTGGCTTCCTGCTGTTCGCCACGGCGCTCGCGTTCCTGTCGTACAAGCAGATCTGGGCCGGAGTGAAGCCGAAGAAGAAGTAGGTTTCTGCCATCCCGATGCCGATGCGCCTCGTCGTCCCTTGCGGATGGCGAGGCGCTTTGCTTTCTAGGGCGCGAAAGGGGCCAGCATCCGCCATGACGCCGCAACTCTCCCGCGAAGACCTCAAAGCGCTGGTGCGCACCGTGCCGGACTTCCCGCAACCCGGCATCCAGTTCCGCGACATCACCACCCTGATTGGCCACCAACAGGGCATGGCTGCGAGCGTCCACCACCTCGCCGCGCTTGCCGACGAAGCCGGCGCGCACAAGATCGCCGGGATGGAAGCGCGCGGCTTCATCTTCGGCGCGGCAGTGGCCGTGCAGCTCGGGGTCGGCTTCGTGCCCGTGCGCAAGCCCGGCAAACTGCCGATCGCCACCATCGGCATCGACTATGCGCTCGAATACGGCACGGACCGGCTCGAGATGGATCCCGGGGCGATCGCGCCGGGGCAGAAGGTGGTGATCGTTGACGACCTCATCGCTACCGGCGGCACCGCGCTGGCGTCGGCCGAGCTGCTGCGCAAGGCCGGGGCGGTGATCGAACGCGCGCTGTTCGTGATCGATCTGCCCGACCTCGGCGGGGCGCGGCGTCTGCGCGAGGCCGGCATTGAAGTCACCGCGCTGATGGAATTCGAAGGCGATTGAGCCGCGCCCCGCCGCCCTGGCGGGAACGGGCCGCCGCATCCGGGCGTTGGGTGGTTTGACTTGTCCTTGCGCAAACCCCTCGTCTATGGCGGGGGCCGCGCCCACCGGCGCGTTCGCAATGTCGCGTCTGGAGCAGGGGAACACCGGGAACGCCAATGGCTTATGCCTTGACGCTTTACATGCTGGTGGCGCTGCCCTTTATTGCCGCACTGCTGATCGCGCTGCTGGCCGGCGGATCGCGCCTGCTGCATTCGGGAATTGCCGGGGTGGCCAGTGCGGCCGGCCTTGCGCTGCTCGCAAGCCTCGCCGGACCGGTTGTCGGCGGCGCTGTGCCCTCGGTCACGGCTTCCTGGGTGCCCTCGCTCGGACTCGATCTGGCGCTGATGGTCGATGGCCTCGGGTTGATGTTCGCCGGGCTGATCCTGGGGATCGGGCTGTTGGTGGTGATCTTCGCCCGTTTCTACCTTAACGAAGGTGAGGCGACGGGGCGGTTCTTCGCCAGCCTGATGCTGTTTCAGGGGGCGATGCTGGGGATTGTGCTGGCCGGCAATGTGCTGCTGATGCTGGTGTTCTGGGAGCTGACCAGCCTTTCTTCCTTCCTGCTGATCGGCTTCTGGCAGCACAAGGCCGAGGGCCGGCAGGGCGCGCGCATGGCGCTGGCGGTTACCGGCGGTGGCGGTCTTGCGCTGATCGGCGGGATGGTGTTGCTCGGGCTGGTGGCCGGTTCCTTCGATCTGGCGACCATCCTTGCGCGCGGCGCGCAGGTGCAGGCCTCGCCACTCTATCCGGTGATCCTTGCGCTGGTGCTTGTCGGCTGCTTCACCAAATCGGCGCAGTTCCCGTTCCATTTCTGGCTCCCCCACGCGATGGCCGCGCCGACCCCGGTGAGCGCCTACCTGCATTCGGCGACGATGGTGAAGGCGGGCGTGTTCCTGCTCGCGCGGCTGTGGCCGGTGCTGGGGGGGACGGAACTTTACACCGTGACCGTCAGCAGCGTCGGCCTCGTCACCATGGTTTTCGCCGCGGTGGTGGCGCTGTTTCGGCACGATCTCAAAAGCATCCTTGCCTATTCGACCATCAGCCAGCTCGGTCTCTTGGTGATGCTGCTCGGCTTCAGTCTCAAGATGGCGGCGCTGGCAGCGGTGCTGCACATCCTCAATCACGCCGCCTTCAAGGCCGCGCTGTTCATGGCCGCGGGAATCGTCGACCATGAGACCGGCACGCGCGACATCCGGCGGCTGGGCGGGCTGGCCAAGGCGATGCCGGTGACTGCCGGGATCGCGACCCTCGCGGCGGCATCGATGGCGGGCCTGCCCCCGCTGGGCGGATTTATCTCGAAGGAGATGATGCTCTACGAAACGCTTCATGTGGCGCCGTTCGGCCTGCCGTGGCTGGTTCCGGTTCTGGCAACCATCGGTGCGACCTTCTCGGTCGGCTATTCGCTGCGGCTGGTGTGGCACCTGTTCTTCGGGCAACCCCGCGATCCCGAACCCTTCGCCCGCGCGCATGATCCTGCTGCCGGAATGTGGGTGCCATCGGCGCTGCTGACCGTGCTGGCGGTGTTGCTGGGCCTGGTGCCGATGGCGCTCGCCGCGCCGCTGGTGGGCACGGCGACAGCGGCGGTGACCGGCGCGTCTGCGCCCGTGTTCGAGCTTGCACTGTGGCACGGGGTCAACCTCGCGCTGATCCTCAGCGTGATCGCGGTCGCGGGCGGGGCGGTGCTGCTGTGGCGGCACGCGGGCCTGCTCGCGCTGTGGGAGCGGACGGCGCTGCCCGATGCCAAGCGGATGTTCGACGCCGTGCTCGGCTATGCCGACTCCCGCCTGCGCAAGGCGATGGTCGCGGTGCACACGCCCTCGCTCCAGCGGATGGTGCTGGTGAGTGTCGCGGTGATCGTGCTGCTGATCATCGACGGCGCGCTGGCAGGCGGCGGGGTGCTGACGGGGACGCGTCCCGGTCTGCCCGCCTCCGGCCCTGCGATCATCGCCTGGGCGCTGCTGATCGTGGCGACCGCGGCCGTGGTCAACGATGCGCGTCAGCGCCTCCGGGTGCTGGTCTATGTCAGCGTGATCGGGATCGTCGTCAGCCTTGCCTTCGTGCGCTTCTCAGCGCCCGATCTGGCGCTCACGCAGATTTCGGTCGAGGTGGTGACGATCCTGCTGCTGCTGCTCGCGCTCAATCTGCTCCCCAAGGCCCCGCCGACACTGTCGTCGCCTGCGCGCAAATGGCGCGACGGGGCGCTGGCGCTGGCGGGGGGCACGCTGATGGGAGCTATCGCCTGGGCGATCCTGACCCGCGAGCCGGGCGCGAGCATCTCTGCCTATCATCTCGCCAACGCCAAGCCCGGCGGTGGCGGGACCAATGTCGTCAATGTGATCCTCGTCGATTTCCGCGCCTTCGACACGCTGGGCGAAATCATCGTTCTGGGGATCGCCGGTCTTGCGATCTACGCCCTGCTCGAAGGAACCGCGCGCGGTGCCGCCGGGGCGCGGCTGGCGCGCTGGCAGGAGGATATGCCGCATTCGCCCGAGCGCCATCCGATGATGCTGGTGATGGCCAGCCGCATCGCTCTGCCGCTGACGCTGACCGTGGGTATTTACCTGTTCCTGCGCGGCCATAACCAGCCGGGCGGCGGGTTCATCGCCGCGCTGGTGGTGGCAATCGCCTTCCTGCTGCAATATCTCGCGGCGGGCTACGACTGGAGCGACCGGCGGCGGCGCTTCGGCGAGCACCAGATGATTGCCTGGGGCGTGCTGGTGGCGATGGCAACGGGTCTGGGCGCGATGGCCTTCGGCGGGCCGTTCCTGACCAGCTGGTTCGACTATTTCTCGCTCCCGCTGATCGGCAAGTTCGAGCTGGCGAGCGCGATGCTGTTCGATACAGGCGTGTTCCTGACCGTGCTGGGCGCGGTGATGCTGACGCTGGCGCAATTGAGCCAGATCGCCCAGCGCGCGGCCCGCGCCCATGCCAGAACGCTGGCTGACAAGGCGCAGGAGAGCGCGCCATGACCTACGAACTGCTTGTATCGAGCGCGGTCGGCGTGCTGGTGGCAGGCGGCATCTTCCTGCTGCTGCGCGCGCGCACCTTTCAGGTGGTGCTCGGCCTCACGCTGCTGTCCTATGCGGTCAACCTGTTCCTGTTCGCGAGCGGCCGGCTGGTGCTGAACCGCCCGCCGATCTGGGACAAGAGTGTCACCGAATACACCGATCCCCTGCCGCAGGCGCTGGTGCTGACCGCGATCGTGATCACCTTCGGCATGACTGCCTTCATCGTCATCCTTGCGCTGCGCAGCTTCCTCGAGACGGGCAGCGACCATGTCGATGGCGAGAGCGTGCCGAGCGAGGATGATGGCGCGCAGGAGAAGGGCGAGTGAACCTGTTCGACCATCTCCCGATCCTGCCGGTGGCGATCCCCGCCCTGGCCGCGCCGCTGACGCTGCTCTTGCTGCGGCGTCATCCGGGCACTGCCATCGGCATTGCCTTTGCCTCCTGCGGGGCGATCTTGGCCTGCGCGCTGGCGCTGCTGCGAGGTGCGGGTGACGGGGCGATCACGCTCTATGTGCTGGGCGATTGGCCTGCGCCTTTCGGGATCGTACTGGTGGCCGACCGTCTGGCGGCGATCATGCTGACCCTTGCTGCCAGCCTGGCGCTGCTGGCCCTGCTCCATGCCGTGATCACCGGGATCGACCGCAAGGGCTGGCATTTTCACCCGCTCTTCCAGTTCCAGCTGATGGGTCTCAATGGCGCCTTCCTGACCGGCGACCTGTTCAACCTTTTCGTGTTCTTTGAGGTGCTGCTGATTGCTTCCTATGGTCTGCTGCTGCACGGGAAGGGGCCGGCGCGGCTTAAGGCGGGGGTGCAATATGTGGTGGTCAATCTCGTCGGTTCATCGCTGTTCCTGATCGCGCTGGGGCTGCTCTATGCGCTTGTCGGCACGCTCAACATGGCCGATCTCGGCACCAGGGTGGCCGAGGTTGCGCCCGCCGATCAGGGCCTGCTGCGCATCGCCGCGCTGCTGCTGGCGAGCGTGTTCGCGATCAAGGCTGCGGTGGTGCCGCTCCACCTGTGGCTGCCGCGCACCTATGACGTGGCGACCCCGGCGGTTGCGGGTCTGTTTGCGATCATGACCAAGGTGGGCGTCTATGCGCTGATCCGGGTGGTGCCGCAAGTGTTCGGCCCCGATGCCGGCGCGGCGGCCTGGGCGCCCGCGCCGTTCCTGATGCCCGCCGCGCTGGTGACGGCCGCGGTCGGCTTTGCCGGGGTGTTCACCGCGCGCAGCCTCTCCGAACAGGCGAGCTATGTCATCATCGGTTCGACCGGCACGCTGCTGATCGCGGTCGCCGGATGGCAGGAGACGACGCTCGGTGCGGCGCTCTATTACCTCGCCCATTCGACGATTGCCGGCGCGGCGCTGTTCCTTGTGGCCGATGTGGTGGCACGGCGGCGGGCGGGCGCGGCGGACAATTGCAGTCCCGGCCCCGATTTCGCCGCCAGACAGCAGGCGGGCCTGTTCTTCATGGCCGCCGCCATCGCTGCAAGCGGCCTGCCGCCGCTCTCGGGCTTCATCGGCAAGCTGCTGATCCTGAAATCGCTGACCGCGCTGCCCGACTGGGGCTGGGCCTGGGGCGTGATCCTTTTCACCACCCTGTTCGGGGTGATCGGCTTTGCGCGCGCCGGAAGCGCGGTGTTCTGGAAGGTGGAGGATGCCGTGGCGGCTCCTGCCGCCGTGTCGCGCGCCGACATGATCGCGCCTGCCATCGCGCTGGCGCTGCTCGCGGCGCTGTCGGCAGGCGCGGGCTGGGCAAGCGCCTATGCCGATGCTGCCGCCGCGCAGGCGCTCGACCGCGAGACGACCGCGCGCGCGGTGCTGGGAACGGGGGCGTCATGATGAACCGCATCCTCCCGCATCCCGGCCTTTCGGCGCTGCTGGTCGTCGTCTGGGTGGTGATGGTCAATGATCTGACCTTCGGCGCGCTGTTCCTTGGCCTCGTCGTCGGGCTTGGGGTGCCCAAGTTCACCGATGCCTACTGGCCCGCGCGGCCGCGCATCAGCTTTGCCCCGGCGATCGCCTATGTCGGCCTTGTCCTGTGGGACATCATCCTCGCCAATTTCGTGGTGGCTGCGATCATCCTGTTCAAGCCCGAGCGCGATCTGCGCCCGGCCTGGCTGGCGATCCCGCTGGAGCTCGACACGCCCGAGGCGATCACCGTCTTTGCCGGTACCATCAGCCTCACCCCCGGCACGGTTTCGACGGACGTTTCGGCCTGCGGACGCTTTCTGCTGGTCCACGCGCTGCACGCGCCCGATCCGGCGGCTGAGATCGCGCGGGTCAAGGCGCGCTACGAGGCGCGTCTCAAGAGGATCTTCCCATGATCGGATGGGCGCTCGGCTTCGGATTTGCCGCAATCTCCATCGCCCTGGCGATGAACCTGTGGCGGCTGATCAAGGGGCCGGACATGGCCGACCGCATCCTTGCGCTGGACACGATGACGATCAACGCGATCGGCATCATCATCCTCGGCGGGATCGCCGATGGGTCGGGCACGTCCTTCGAGGCGGCGATGCTGCTCGCGCTGGTTGGCTTCGTCGGCACGGTCGCCTATGCCAAGTTCCTGCTGCGGGGGGACATCATCGAATGAGCAACGGTTTCTCTCTCGGCGAAATCCTCGCCAGCGTGCTGATCGTGCTGGGGGCGAGCTTCGCGCTGATCGGCAGCTGGGGGCTGGTGCGCCTGCCCTCGCTGATGGAGCGGCTGCACGGGCCGACCAAGGCCAGCACGCTGGGGCTGGGGGCGATGCTGGTGGGATCGATCATCTACTTCCAGCTGGTGAAGGGCGAGTGGACCACGCACGAACTGCTGGTGTCGCTGTTCCTGTTCGTCACCGCGCCGATCACCGCCAACATGATTGCCAAGGTGCATCTCCACCGTCTGCGGCTGGGGGCGCGGCCTGGCCCTGCCGGTCCTCCGGCAAGCGCCGGAGCGGACAGCGACTGGGCTACCTACACAGCGCCGCGCGCTGGCACGCCCGGCTGTTTTGACGAGGATTAGCACGGGGTGCCGGCCCTGCGCCTTTGCCGGTTGGCCGGTTCGATGCAAGAATGCGCCGCGGACGAGGTAAGCGGGGCCGCACGCGAATCGCCCCGGGCAGCGCAGGGAGGGCTTTGATGGGCGCAGACCGCTTCGCAGGGAAGGCCATCCGGCGGCGCCGCGCGCCCGGTGCCACGCCCCCCGAAGCGCGCGCGATTCTGCGGCTGCGCCGCTCGTGTCGGTGATCATGCGCCGCGCCGCTCTCGTGCCCCTGCTCCTCGCGCTGCTGGGCTGTGCGCCAGCCGCCGAGGCACCAGCTGCGCCTGTGCGGGCGGCTGATCCGATCCTCTTCCCGAAAGAATCGTCGGTGGTGGCGGTCGATCTCGGGATCGATCTTGCCGGACTCGAGCGCGAACTCGAAGCCGAACTGCCCCGGCAATTGTGGGCCATATCGCGCAAGGGTGAACTGTGCGTGCCGCCGCGCAAGGTCGATCTCGCGCTGTTCAAGGCCAAGACGCCCAAGATCAGGTGCGACATCGATGCCAAGGTGCGGCGCGGCAAGCTGCGGCTCGCCGGGCGCGGACGCCAACTGGTGCTGCGCCTGCCGATCACAGCCACGCTCGTGGCCCGCGACATCGGCGGGATCCTCAAGCGCGAGACCGCAACTGCGGCGCTCGACCTGCGGCTCGCAATGACCTTCGATCTCACCCGCGACTGGCAGCTGCGCGGCAAGGTTGCGGTGGATTATGCCTGGTCACGGGAGCCGGGGATCGATTTTCTCGGGCGGCGCATCGTTTTCACCGACAGAGCCGACGAGAAGCTGGCACCGCTCAAGGCGCGGATCGCCGCGAGGCTCGAACGCGCGTTGGCCGAGGTCTCACTGCGCGATGCGGCCGAGCGCGGCTGGCGTGCGGCGCATACCGTGATCGAGCTCAATCACGAGAACCCGCCCGTCTGGGGACGCATCACGCCCCAGCGGCTCCTTTACGGCGGCTACAGCATCACCGGCCAGCGGATGGTGCTGTCGCTCGGTCTCGAAGGCGCGCTGGCGACCTTTGTCGGAACCCGCCCCGCTGCGCCCGAACCCGGCCCGCTGCCGCCAGTCGAGCGGCTGGCGATGAAGGGCGGGGAGGCGATCCTCAAAGTTCCGGTGGTGGCCGATTACGCAGTGCTCGAAGCCGTTATCGCCCGCGCGCTGGCGAAACGCGCCGCCAGGCCCTTCCCCCTCGGCACTTACGGCACGGTCACGGCGCGCTTCAGCGATGTGGTGGTCTATGGCACCAGCGCGAACCGCATCGCGGTGGGGGTCAGTTTCGATGCCAGCTCGGATCTGGCGCTGTGGCAGCGGGCGAAGGGGCGGCTGTGGCTCACCGGCAGGCCGGTCAACGCGGCCAATTCGCGCGCTGTTGCCTTTACCGAGGTGGCGATCACCGGCGAGACCGACATGATCGGTGAGGAATTGCTGCTGGCGCTGGCCAATTCCGCCGAGTTCAAGGGCATCATCGCCGAAGCGCTGGCGCAGAATTTCGAGCGCGACTTCGCCAGCCTCAAGACCAGGATCGACCGCGCGCTGGCGCGGCGCACCGATGGCCCGGTGGTTTACGCCGTGCGGATCGACCGGATCAGCACCGGCCGCCTGAGCGCGCACGGACAAGGGATCTATCTCCCGGTGGAATTGCGCGCGCGGATCGAGGCCGAACTGGCGAAGCTGGCGCCGCGCGGGTAAGGCTGGCCGTGTCAGTCCTGCCGGACGGGCTGATCCGCGCGAGCGGCAGACGGCTATCCGCACGCCTGCCTGCGCATATTGCCGGGGGTGTCTGCGAACCACTGGCGGAACGAGCGCCCGAAGCTCGACATGTCGTTGAAGCCGAGCTCCTCGGCCACTTCTTTCAGCGACAGCGCGCGATCCGCGATCAGGGCCAGCGCGCGGCTCTTGCGTTCCTCTTCGACCAGCTTGTGGTAGCTCGTGTTCTGCCGCGCGAGCGAGCGCACGATCGTGCGGGTCGATATGCCGAGATGCACGGCGGCCTGCTTGAGCCGCGGCACGCGGTGCAACCGCGAGAGGTGATCGACGATGAAGTCGCGCAAGGGGTCGCGATCGGCGATGCCCCCCGCATCGTTGGCGAGGCGCGTGATCTTGGCCTTGGCCACGTCCCAGACCAGCGGATCGTGATGCGGATTGAGCTGCTGTGTCCACGCCTTGGGAAACCGCAGGACTTCCGCTCCCCTCGCTGGCACGACCGGGCACCCGAAAGTGGCCAGCGCGCCCTGAGCCTGCGGCAGGTCATGCAGCTGGGTGGCAATGCGCAGGCCTTCGAGCGCATCCCCGCGATAGACGGCGATCGAGCGCTGGAGTTTGGCGAGCGCGCAGATCGCGAAGGCGCCGAACAGATCGCCCATCGGCAAGGCCGGGCGGATCGCGATCTCGACCTGTGCTTCATCCTCGCGCACCTCGAGGCAGATCCAAAGGTTGCGCAGCGCCAGACCGCGGGCGATCAGCATGATCGCGCTGCCGAGATCCGGGCCGTGCAGCACCGCAAGCTCGCCCGCGAGGCTGAGCGCGGGCCGTGGGTGGGTGAGAATGGCCGCGACGATCGCGAAGATATCCGCGTTTTCGACGATATTGCCCATGATGCGGACATCGTCGGCCCGGGAGATCATCGCCGGCAGCGGTCCGCTGGTCCCTGCGAGCGAGGTGCCCTCGCGCAGCCATTCAGGCCAGCCGAGCCATTGGCCGATATGCAGCAAGGTTGCGGTTGGCACCCGGGTTGCGGCACGCGTGCCCATCATCGCGATGGCGGCTTCGACATCTGCGCGCGCAAGCCCCTGGGCGCCGGCCCGCATCCGGGAACCGGACTGCCGCGATGAATTGCCGATAGCGCCCATACTGCCCCGCGCGATTCAAGCTGCGAGCTTATGCAGGAGTTCTTCGCGGTGCAAGCAGATGCGCCGATGCGGCGTGGCGCGATTTGTCCAGCCGCTGGCCGCGAATGACAATGGCATGCGGAGGGTTTCTGACCCACAATCCCGTGTGGCGCGAAGACAGTGCGGTTCGTGGCGCCGTTGTTGATTGAGGGGGAACACCGACATGCACACCATCACGAAGATCGCTACGCCCGCAATGCTGCTGTTGCTGGCGGCTTGCGGCGGCGCCGATCCGCAAGCGCCGGCAGCCACCGATGCCGCGCCGGTAGAACAGGCCGCAGCCGTTCCCGGCGATGGCGATAGCCAGGGCGATGCCAAGGTCGCGGGCACCAACTACAATGCCACCGCACAGATTTCCTGCGCCGGCTACAAGGGCGCCGCTGCCGGGATGTGCGATGCAGGCGTGATCCGCAACGGTGCTGACGGGACGACAGTTGAAGTGACCTTGCCCGATGCGACGAAGCGCGCGATCTTCTTCAACCCTGATGGCAGTTTCCTGAGCTTCAGCACCGCCGAGGCCGACGGCACCGCGGCCATGGCGATCAGCTCGGAGAAGAAGGGCGACGTGACCATCGCCAGGCTGGGCACCGAAACCTACGAGATCCCCGACGCCTTCGTCCTCGGCGATTGAGCCTGACGCGGCCCGGCGGCAGGCGCTCTGATGGATAGGCCGCCATGGACTTCATGAGGCTGCTTAAGTCGCTCGAGGAGCTGCTTTACGAAGTCATGGTGATGCTGGTGTTCTTCCCGCGCACCCTGTACCTCACCATCCGCCACCCGCAGCGCATGATGGACTATGCCGACACCGAGCTCGGCGATGTGCAGTCCGGGCAATACAGCGATACGCTCAGCCCGCCGCTGTTCCTGATGATGTGTCTCGGCCTCAGCCACTTGATCGAGCTGGCCTTGCCCGTTTCGGACTTAGGCAAGCTGCCGGGCTTTCTTCAGGACACCCAGAACCTGCTCTTGTTCCGGGTGTTCATGTTCAGCCTTCTGCCGCTCGTCCTGTCGCTGCGGCTGCTCAACAAGCTCGGCATCGCGCTCGACCGTGAAACCCTGCGCCCGATATTCTACAGTCAGTGCTTTATCACCGCGCCGATCACTCTGGTGGTCGGGACGGTCGGTGTGCTCTGGCAGATCGGCAATGCGACCGCGGCGCAGACCGCGCTGATCATCTTGGCCGGAGGGAGCCTTTGGTACCTTTGGCAGGAGATGCTGTGGTTCCGGGCCAAGCTGGGCATCGGCTATGTCGCGGCCGCGGCCAACGCAGTGGGGGCAACGTTGGCGGCCATCATCCTGATCATCGTGACCTTGCTGCTCATCGGCTTTGCCCTGGCGAAGGAGAATCAGACATGACGGATGCCAACAAGCGGCTCGGCCTTGCCATTGTGTTGGTCGCGATATGGGCGGCGATCACCCTGGTGGTGCCGACCCTGCTGCTCGATTCGAAGACGAGCCTGCAAGATTTGATCACGCAGAACCTCGCCTGGGGCGTGGCCGGAGCCGCGGCGTTTCTGATGATCGCGGTCCTGATCGCCGGCTGGCGGGACATGGGCTTTCGCGCTCCCTCGCCGCCGGGATGGTGGAAGCTGCTGTGGCTCCCGGCGCTCTATCTGGCAGGGATCGGGGTGCTGTGGGGCGCGGCGCGCAAGGCCTTGCCGTTCTGGGCCGGCTTCCTGCTGGTTTCGCTCGCCTTCGGTTCGGTGCACGTGTTCAACGCGATCCTGACCGGTGAGCTCGCTGCAGCCGGGGTGCAGGCGCTCAATGCCTTCATGAGCGGCGCGGCCTATCTCGCGATTCGCATCCGCACCCGTTCGATCATTCCGATCATGGTGATCCACGCCTTGTGGGATTTCGTGGTGTTCCTCGCCGGCAGCGGCGCTGACAAGAGCGCTGCGCCCGATCCCGCCCTGTTGCAGCAGCAACTGACCTTCGGCCTGGTCCTCACCGGCCCGCTGTTTCTCTACGGCCTGTGGCTGGTGCGGAACGAAACCGTGCGCGCCGGCTGGCAGGACGACGGGGTGCAATCTGGCCCAAGCGCGGGCTGAAACCTGCCGGCTGGCGCGAAACGCCCACAGCGTGGCTCGAAATGTCCAATGCTCAAAAGGGGCTTATGTGTCAGCTTCTGGGCGACATGGCAGGATTTGCGCAGGGGGAAGGATAATGAAATTTACAGGAAAAATGGGCGCGCTGCTGGCGACGGCGGCCATGGTCGCCGCACCGGTTGCGGCCGTGGCCAAGACGCCGGGATCGGTTCGCGATCTGGTTGGCGCCAAGGGTTCAAGCGGTCAGGAACAGCTCGAATACCGCGGCTTTCACCTGATTTCAGGTCACGCCGAATACGACAGCAAGATCAACTATTGGTGGAACGGCAACACCAAGGAATGCATCAAGGTCGTGACCTATGATGGTAACTTCCAGTCGATCGACCAGACCACCAATGCCGACTGCAACCAGAAGGGCAGCAGCGGTGACAAGGCGGCGGCAGTCGCGGTCGGGGCGGCGGCGCTGCTCGGTATCGCGGCGCTTGCCAGCAAGTCGCACCACCGCGGCGATGCCGATTATGACGAGCGCGGCATGGCCGAGTTCGAGCGCGGCCACCGCGACGGGCTCTACGGGCAGCCCTATCACAACTACAGCCGCTCGGACGCCTATTCGTCGGGCTATGACAGCGGCGTGCGCGAGCGCGAGCACCAGACCAGCTACCGCGGCGGCTATCGGGGTGGCGGCGGCTACAGCGCTTATGCCGAGTTCAACGATCTCAACGGGCAGGAACGCAACTACGCCACCGGCCAGCTGATGAGCCGGGGCTTCACCCAGCTCGATAACAAGAAGACCGACGAGGGCCGGTACATGACCTACTGGCGCGCGGCCTCGAAGCAGTGCCTCGTGGTCAATTCGCGTAACGGCTACATCTACTCGATCGAAAGCGTCTCGCCCCGCACCTGTCGGGATTAGGCCGTTCATCGACCGTGTGACGGCTCGAAGTCCAGCGCGCAGGCCATGACGTGAGGCGGCTGACCGGGGGGTGAGGCAATCCCGGTCAGCCGCAGTCCTCCCGTGTGCCGACCGATGGCCTTGGGTCAGGAGGGCTGCGATGAAGACCCTGCTTGCATCTACCGCCGCAATCGCCGTGCTGCGTCAGCCGGTCTCGGCTGCCATGGCGCATTCGGAACCGGAGAGCGCCGCAGGGGGCGTTGATCGCGATGGGCTTTCGCCCACAGTGCGTCCGGGCGATGATTTCTACCGCTATGTCAACGAAGGCTGGCTCAAAACCGCCAAGCCGCCGAGGGCCTCCCCTATATCGACGCCTCGGTCGAGGTCTATCTCGCTACCGAGCAGCGGGTCGCCGAACTGATTGCGATGGCGCGCGAGAGCACCGACGCGCCGGGCAGCCCCGAACAGATGATCAGCGACTTCCATCGCTCGCACGCCGACATGGCGCGGCGCAATGCGCTCGGCCTCACCCCAATTGCCAGCACGCTGGCGATCATCGGCGGCACACAGGACCGCGCCGGCTTCGCGCGGATCATGGCCTATCCGTGGATGGACGCCTTCCTCGCCGAGCAGGGCTTTGCCGGCCAGCAGCGCCTCAAGGTGATGACCGATAGCGCGGTGAAGGACATGGCGCAGCTGTTCGCCGCCACCCCGGTGCGCGACCTGCAGTCCTTCCTGATGTTCAAGACGCTCGATCACTGGGCACCGTCGCTGTCGGAACCCTGGGTGCAGGCCCATTTCGACTTTCACAGCAAGCGCCTGCAATCCGTCCCCAAGCGCCGTGCCGCCGAGTTCGAAAAGCGCACCGCCGGGCTGGTCGATCAGTTCAACGGCTACGAGGCCCTGCCCGGCCTCACCATCAACGGCCGCCAGAACCTCGGCGAGAATATTGGCGATCTCGGCGGCCTGTCGGTCGCCTATGCCGCCTACCGCGCCTACGTCGCCGACAAGCAGGGCGGCAAGGCACCGGTGATCGACGGCTTCACCGGCGAGCAGCGCTTCTTCCTCGCCTGGTCCCAGCTGTGGCGCAACATCACCGGGGAAGCCGAAATCCGCCGCAAGGTGCTCTCCGACGTCCACTCGCCCGGCGAGTTCCGGGTCAACGGCGTCGTGCGCAATGTCGACGCCTGGTATGAAGCCTTCGGGGTGAAACCGGGCGACAAGCTCTACCTGCCCCCCGAACGGCGGGTGCGGATCTGGTGACGACCGCGAAAGGCACAATCGCAATCAACGACAAGGGGGATCATGCCATGACCGACCGCGCCGAAGAGATGCCGCTGTGGCTGCGCATATTGCAGTTTCCGCCGATCAAGCTGTTCCTGCTCGGCACCCCGCTGTTCTACTGCATCGGGTTCAGCAATGCCTTCCAGGAGCTGACCAAGGGCAACCACGTGGCATCGGCCTTCGCCGTGGCCGGGATGGTCGCTTTGGCGATGTGGATCTATGTCGGCTTCGGGCGCTTCATCGAGCGCCGGGAAATCAGCGATCTGGCGTTCAATCCGGGTCTGAAGGAACTGGGCATCGGGATGCTGGTCGGCTCGGGGCTTTATACCCTCGGCGTGCTGGTGCTGATCGTGCTCGGCTACGGGCGGATCGAGGGCATGAACCCGGTGGCGGTCATGATCCCCGCGCTCTATCAGGCGTGCAGCGCGGGCTTTCTGGAGGAACTGCTGTTCCGCGGGGCGCTCTACCGGATCGTCGAGGAATGGCTCGGCAGCTGGATTTCGGTGATCGTGTCCTCGGTGGTGTTCGGCGCGGTCCACCTCGCCAACCCCGATGCGACGCTGACCGGCGCGATCTTCATCAGCATCGAGGCCGGCCTGCTGCTCGCGGCGGCCTATATGCTCACCCGGCGGCTGTGGCTGGGCATCGGCTTTCACATCGCCTGGAACTACACCCAGTCGGCGGTGTTCGGCGGGGTGGTGTCGGGCAGCATCGCCCAGCCGGGCCTGTTCAAGACGGTGTTTAACGGCCCTGATCTGGTGACGGGTGGCGGCTTCGGGCTCGAAGCGAGCCTGATCCCCTGTATCTTTGCGACGAGCACTGGCGCTTTCCTTGCCTACAAGGCGGTCAAGCGCGGCCACGTGGTGCTGCCGTTCTGGAGCAAGCCGACGGAGCTTGGCGTGCTGGCTGACCGCGTCTGAAAGAGCCATTTGCCCGCGCCCGCCTTTCCGGAGCCCGCCGCCATGGATACCCCCGCGGTTGGCGCTATTCGCCAGGCCTCTGGCAGATACCCCCCAAACATACCCCCAGCCAGTTGCGGCTGGAAATGAACGCAGGTAGCCGCAAGCGGCCTTGAAGCCGCAGAATGCTAGAGATTTTAGGGGGCTGTCTAGTCGAACACCGACATTAACCGACAGGCGAGTGGAGCGGGTAGCGGGAATCGAACCCGCATAGCCAGCTTGGAAGGCTGGAGCTTTACCACTAAGCTATACCCGCTCGGGCCGTCGTTCGCGCCCATGCCACCGAAGGTGCCGGTGCGTCAATAAGCTCGCGCGCTATCGGTCTCAACCCACCGCCATGTTGTCGATCAGCCGCGTCCCGCCGATCCTCGCGGCGACCAGCAGGCGGGCCGGCCCATCGCCGAGCGCCTCCAGCGGGGCAAGGCTCGCGCTGTCTGCCAGCACGGCATAGTCGACGCTGGCAAAGCCTGCGGCGATGATGTCGGCCTCCAGCTCTGCCAGTGCCTTTGCCACCGGCGCGCCCCCTTCGATGGCGGCGATCGCAGCCTGCATCGCGCGGGGCAGGGCCGCGGCCTGTTCGCGCTGCGCGGGCGAGAGGTAGCGGTTGCGGCTCGACATCGCGAGGCCGTCCGCCTCGCGCACGGTCGGCACTCCGATGATGTTGTTCACTTGCGGCTGGGCAAGATCGAGATCGCGCGCCATTGTCCGGATCACGGCGAGCTGCTGGAAGTCTTTCTCGCCGAAGAAGGCCATGTCGGGCCGGACCTGGTTGAACAGCTTGCACACGACGGTCGCCACCCCGTCGAAATGGCCGGGGCGGGCAGCCCCGCACAGCCCCTCGCTCACGCCAGCAACGCTGATGTTGGTGAGAAAGCCTTGCGGATACATTTCTTCGACCGTCGGCGCCCACAGCAGCGCAACCCCTTCGGCTTCCAGCAGCGCCGCGTCCGTCGCCAGCTGGCGGGGATAGGCGTCGAGGTCCTCGTTCGGGCCGAACTGCCTGGGGTTGACGAAGATCGAGACGACGACGTGGTCGGCCGCTGCACGCGCGCGGCGCACCAGCGTCAGATGGCCTTCGTGCAGCGCCCCCATGGTCGGCACCAGCGCGATCCGGCCGCCACCCTGCTGGCGCAGCGCCGTCACCGCATTTCTCAACACATCGCGCGTCGTCGCAATTTGCACGCGGCTTCCCCTGCCGATAAAACCGTGAGCGGTTCCCTAGCCGTGCGCTCGCGCTTGTCAAAGCGCCCCGGCAGCCCGGCGCCATGAACAAGAGGTTTTCAGTCACCATGGCCACCACTGCCCTTCCCCGGCGGATCCCCGGCAAGGCCCATCGCGTCGTCTTTGCCAACGAGAAGGGCGGCACCGGCAAATCGACCACTGCGGTCCATGTCGCGGTTGCCCTGTCCTATCTCGGTGCGCGGGTGGCCGCGATCGATCTCGATCCGCGTCAGCGCACCATGCACCGCTATGTCGAGAACCGCCTTGCCACGCTCGAAAAGCGCCATTTGACCTTGCCGACCCCGGATTGCGAGGTGTTCCGCGGGGAGACCGAGGCGGAACTGCTGGCGATGATCACCCGGCTGGAGGCGACCTGCGATTTCCTCATCATCGACAATCCGGGGCGGGATGATCCCTTGGCCCGCACGGCGGTGGAAAACGCCGATACGCTGGTCACCCCGATGAACGACAGCTTCGTCGATTTCGACCTTATCGGCCAGGTCGATGCCGAGACTTTCAAGGTCAAGAAGCTGTCGTTCTTCGCCGAGCTGATCTGGGAAGCCCGGCTCAAGCGCAGCCGCCTGACGATCGAGCAGCAGCGTCCGGAAATGGACTGGATCGTGGTGCGCAACCGCACCGGGCATGTCGAGGCGCGCAACCAGGCACGCCTCCAGAGGGCGCTTTCCGAAATGGCCAAGCGGGTCGGCTTCCGGGTGACACAGGGCCTCAGCGAGCGCGTGATTTACCGCGAGCTGTTCCCGTCCGGGCTGACACTGCTCGACAAGGGCCATCTCGGTGAGCTCGGCACCAGCCATCTGGTTGCGCGCCAGGAATTGCGCAGTCTGGTGAAGGCGCTGGCCCTGCCCGATTTCGCGCGCGCCCAGAGCGAGCTGGAACTGGCCTGATCGCGTGCTGCGCTACCTCCTCATCATCGCGGCAGCGTGCATCGTCTGCCGCTGGGCCTTCGGCAAGTGGCCGTGGGACTATCTGCGCCCCGCGCCGACTCGCAGCCAGGCGGTGTTGCGGGCGCGCAGGCTGCTCGGGATCGGGGCGGGCGCGAGCCGCGAGGAGATCATCGCGGCGCACCGCCGGCTCACCACGCTGGTCCACCCCGATCGCGGCGGCACCAATGCCGCGATGCAGGAGGCCAATGCGGCGCGCGATCTGCTGCTCGACGAGCTTTCCGCGTCGGACGCGGGTGGGGACGGTTGAGCGCGGTTGCGTAGTATCGCGGGATTGACACGATCGCGCGGTAGGGGTTTGTCGCAAGCAAGCGTCAATTCGCGGGAATGATCGCGCCGCTTCATCCGTTTTCCTGAACTAATGCCTGATTCGATCCCCGGCCGCTGCGATCCGGCGTGATGGTGCTGCCCGAACCTGTGCAAGGAGTATTTTCTGCCATGCAACATCATTTCCACCCCACCGTGCTGCGCGAATACGACATTCGCGGGATCATCGGCGAGACGCTGGGCGCGGATGATGCGCGCGCGATTGGCAGGGGGTTCGGCACGCTGCTGCGCGCGGCGGGCGGCAAGACCGTGGTGGTGGGCTATGACGGGCGGGTCAGTTCGCCGATGCTCGAGCACGCGCTGGTCGAGGGACTGACCGCGAGCGGCTGCGATGTGGTGCGGATCGGACTGGGGCCAACCCCGATGCTGTACTATGCCGAGGCCTCAGCCGAAGAGGTGGATGGCGGCATTCAGATAACTGGCAGCCACAATCCCCCCAATTACAATGGCTTCAAGATGGTATTTCGGGGCCGGCCGTTCTTCGGCGCCGATATCCAGCAGCTCGGCAAACTGGCAGCAGACGGGGCCTTCGCCAGCGGCACCGGCAGCGTCACCACGAAGGACATCCTTGGCGAGTATGTCGAGCGCCTGCTCGAGGGACTGGCCGGAATCGAGCCGGGCAAGCTCGCAGGCCTGCGCGTCGGCTGGGATGCCGGCAACGGCGCCGCCGGCCCCGCGCTCGAGGCGCTGGCCGCCCGCCTGCCGGGCGAGCACCACTTGCTGTTTACCGAAGTCGATGGACATTTTCCCAACCACCATCCTGATCCGACCGTGGAGACCAATCTCGCCGATTTGCGGAAACTCGTCGCCGACAAGCAGCTCGATTTCGGAGTGGCTTTCGACGGGGACGGGGACCGGATCGGCGCGATAGACGGCACTGGCCGGGTGATCTGGGGCGACCAGCTGCTGATGATCTATGCCGAAGACCTGCTGCGGGAACGGCCCGGATCCACGATTATCGCCGACGTGAAGGCGAGCCGTGCGCTGTTCGACCGCGTCGCCGAACTGGGCGGGCAGCCGCTGATGTGGAAGACCGGCCACTCGCTGATCAAATCCAAAATGAAGGAAACCGGCGCGCCGCTCGCCGGCGAGATGAGCGGCCATGTGTTCTTTGCCGACACCTATTACGGCTTCGACGACGCGCTCTATGCCGGGGTGCGGCTGCTCGCGGCGGCGGCACGGCTGGGCAAGTCCGTCACCGAGCTGCGCGGGGCGATCCCGCCGATGCTCAACACCCCGGAAATGCGTTTCCAGGTTGACGAGAGCCGCAAGTTCGCCGCGATGGAGGAAATCGCCGGACGGCTGACCACCAATCCCGGCCCCGAGGTCGAGAGCGTCAACACCACCGATGGCGTGCGGGTGAACACCGCCGATGGCTGGTGGCTGCTGCGCGCCTCGAACACGCAGGACGTGCTGGTCGCCCGCGCCGAGAGCGACAGCGCGGCGGGGCTGGAGCGCCTGCTCGCGCAGATCGACGCCCAGCTCGCGGCATCGGGGCTGGAACGCGGGGAAAGCGTAGGGCATTGATGTCCGGGGCGGGGCGCGCCATGTCGCAGGGGTGACCGACGTCTGCCTTCCCCCGGAAATCGCCGACTGGTTTGCACAGCGCGGCTGGCGGGTGCGGCGCCATCAGCTGGAGATGCTGGCCAAGGCGCGCGCCGGCCGCCATGCGCTGCTGGTGGCCGATACCGGCGCGGGCAAGACGCTCGCCGGGTTCCTGCCGACTTTGTGCGACTTCGCGCCCTCGGCCGGGGCGGCGCCGCCCGATGGCCTGCACACGCTCTACGTCTCGCCGCTGAAGGCGCTGGCGCAGGACGTGAAGCGCAACCTGCTCACGCCGATCGCGGAAATCGGCCTGCCCATCCGGGTCGAGACCCGCAGCGGCGATACCCCTTCTGATCGCAAGAAGCGCCAGCGCGAACGCCCGCCGCATGTCCTGCTGACCACGCCCGAAAGCCTCTCGCTGCTGCTGTCCTACCCCGAAAGCGCGGGCCTGCTGGCGGGGCTGAAGCGGGTGGTGATCGACGAGATCCACGCCTTCGCCACCGACAAGCGCGGCGACCTGCTGGCCTTGTCACTGGCACGGCTCCACGCGCTCGCCCCGCAGGCGCAGCGGGTTGCGCTTTCGGCCACGCTCGCCAATCCGCGGGATTTTCAGGAATGGCTCGCGCCCCAGAGCGCCGAGACCGGCGCGATCGCCGCGGCCGATCTCGTAACCGGCGAGCAAGGCGCAGCGCCCGAAGTCGCCATCCTCCTGCCGCAGGAAGAACGCGTGCCTTGGGGGGGCCACGCCGGGCGCTGGGCCGTCCCGCAGCTGATGCAGGCGATCAAGGCCAACCGCACCACCTTGGTCTTCACCAACACCCGCTTCCTGGCCGAGTTCATCTTCCAGTGCCTGTGGGAGGCGAATGACGACAACCTGCCGATCGGCATCCACCACGGCAGCCTTTCCACCGAGGCGCGGCGCAAGGTCGAGGAGGCGATGGCGCGGGGGCAATTGCGCGCGCTGGTGTGCACCGCGAGCCTCGATTTGGGCATCGACTGGGGCGATGTCGATCTGGTGGTGCAGATGGGCGCACCCAAGGGAAGCTCGCGCCTGCTGCAGCGGATCGGGCGGGCCGGGCACCGTCTGGAAACGCCGAGCCGCGCGGTGCTGGTGCCGGGCAACCGCTTCGAGTTCCTCGAAGCGATGGCCGCCAAGGAGGCGGTCGACGAGGGCCAGCGCGATGGTGAGGTCTTCCGTCCCGGCAGCCTGGACGTGCTCGCCCAGCACGTCATGGCCTGCGCCTGTGCCGGGCCGTTCCACGAGGACGCATTGCTCGCTGAGGTGCGTTCGAGCCTTGCCTATAGCTGGGTCGATGCGGGCACTTTCTCCCGCGTGCTCGGCTTCGTTTCCAATGGTGGCTATGCGCTCAGGGCCTATGACCGCTTCCAGCGGATTGTGCGGGACAAATCAGGCGTCTGGCGGCTCGCCCACCCCGATCAGGCGCAGCGCCACCGGATGAACGCAGGCATCATCGTCGATAGCGAGATGCTCAGCGTGCGCTTCAGGAACGGCCGCAGCCTGGGCAAGGTCGAGGAGCGTTTCGCCGCCCAGCTCTCGCCGGGGGACACTTTCTTCTTCGCGGGCATGAGCCTTGAGGTCGAAGGCGTGAAGGACATGGACGTGATCGTGCGTGCGGCGAAGAAGAGCGCGACGATACCGAGCTACGGGGGTTTGCGGCTGCCGCTCACCACCCATCTTTCCGCGCGCGTGCAGGCGATGCTCTCCGATCGCGCGGGGTGGGCGCGGTTTCCCGACGATGTGCGTGAATGGCTGGAGATGCAGGATTGCCGCAGCCGCTTGCCTGCCCCCGGCGAGCTGCTGGTCGAGAGCTTCCCGCATGCGGGCAAGCACTACACCGCCTATTACACCTTCGAAGGCTGGAACGCGAACCAGTCGCTGGGCATGCTGATCACCCGGCGGATGGAGGATCGCGGCCTGCTTCCGGGCGGGTTCGTGGCCAACGATTACTGCCTTGCCGTGTGGGGGCTCAAGCCGGTCACCGATCCCGCACCCCTGCTCTCGCCCGACATTCTGACCAGGGAGTTCACCGAGTGGGTGACCGAAAGCCATCTGCTGCGCCGCGCCTTCCGCGAGGTGGCGGTGATCTCGGGCCTCGTCGAGCGCCAGCATCCGGGGCGGCGCAAGAGCGGCAAGCAGGTGACTTTCTCGACCGATCTGATCTACGACGTGCTGAAAAAATACGAGCCGGATCACGTGCTGATCGAAGCCGCCTGGGCCGACGCGCGGGCGCGGATGACGGATGTGAGCCGGCTCGCCGATCTGCTCGATCGGTCAGAGCGCGAACTGGTGCACGTGACCCTCGATCGGGTCAGCCCGCTGGCGGTGCCGGTGATGACGATGATCGGGCGCGAAGCGGTGCCGCAGGGGGCGGTGGATGACGAACTGTTGCTCGAGGCCGAGGGCCTGATTTCCGCCGCGATGCGCCCGGACGACCCGACGGAAGCGGATTAGGTCGCGCCGCTGTTCCTGAAATGTTTCACGTGAAACATGGGTGCGAGACGGATCGCCCCCATGCAAAAGGGGCGCTGCGATCGCTCGCAACGCCCCTTCGCTTATCATGCCGTGGCTGGTGATTACCGGTCAATGCCGGCACCGCGGCGCTTACTTGCCGAACTGGCGGTACTTTTCGTTGCCGACGAAACCGAACTTGGTCACGCCCGAACTCTTGATGATCTGCAGCACCTTGGCCGAGATGTCGTAGCTGGCGAGCGGTTCGGGTTCGAATTGCAGTTCGGGCTCCACCGCCATGCGGGTGGTTTCGCTCAGCAGGGTCACCAGCTGGCCCGAATCCACCGGGGTGCCGTTCCACAGGATCTGGTCGGTCTGGGTCAGGATCAGCTTGTTCTTGACCGGATCGACCACGATGTCCTGCGGTGGCGGGTTGCCCTGCGGAAGATCGATGTCGACCGAGTGGGTCGCCACCGGAATGGTGATGATGAACATGATCAGCAGAACGAGCAGAACGTCGATCAGCGGCGTCATGTTCATGTCCATCATAGGTTCGCCGTCGAGTTTGCCTCCGGACATGCCCATGTCAGTTACTCCTCTTCCTCAGGCTCAGATGCCAGGCTCGACCGGGTTCGAGATGAACCCGACGGTCGGATAGCCGGCGGCCTGAACGTTGTAGATCGTGCCCGCGACGCAGCGCCACGGCGCATTCACGTCGGCGCGGATGTGGACCTGCGGGATCTTCTCGGGATCGGCCATGATCGCTTCAACCCCGCCCGCGTTCTTCACGATCGCCTCGAGACGGTTGAACGCCTGATCATACAGCTCTTCGGAGGTAACGGGGGTGATGTTGTTGAAATAGACCCGGCATTCCCCGGTGCGCGAGGCGCCTTCGTAGCCCGGCTCCCCGGCGCTACGGCCGGCAGCATCGGTGGTGCTGACGGTGAGCTGGAGGTTTTCGACCTTGTTCTTCGATTCGACTGATTCGAAGACAGGGATCCTCAGCTTCTCGATCGTCTGGATCGCCACCGGGACCGCGATGAGGAAGATGATCAGGAGCACCAGCATCACGTCCACCAGCGGCGTGGTGTTGATGTCGGACATGGGGGTATCGCCCCCGCCTCCCGTCGATATCGCCATTGTGAATTCCTACCTTGTCAAAGCAATGACTGCATGGATCCGCCCGAAGGCGACCCGGCTGTTCTACCCTGGCTTGGCCGGGTTGGCAGCCGGGGCGCGGCGGGTTGGCCGGGTCAGCCGGTTCCCCGCCGCGCTACGGCAATGGCGATCAGGCCTTGGTAGCCGGGGCGTTGGCCGGCTTGGCAGCGGGCTTGGCCGCCGGAGCCGCCAAAACCGCCGGCTTCACCGCACCGTTCGAGTTGATGTAGGCGAGGATGTCGGTCGAGAAACCGGTCAGCAGCTCGCTGATGCGACGATTGCGCGACTGCAACCAGTTGAACGCGAGCACCGCGGGCACCGCGACGAGCAGACCGATCGCGGTCATGATCAGCGCTTCACCGACCGGGCCGGCAACCTTGTCGATCGAGGCCGAGCCTTCGATGCCGATATTGATCAGCGCGCGGTAAATGCCGATCACCGTGCCGAGCAGGCCGACGAAGGGAGCGGTCGCGCCGACGGTGGCGAGGAACGGCAGGCCGCCCGCGAGCACCGCGTTGATCGAATCTTCCGAACGCTTGAGCGTGCCGTGCATGTAGTCATGCGATTCGAGGGCGTCAGCCATCTTGCCGTGGTCTTCCTGGGCCTTGATCGCGTCATCGGCCAGCTGGCGCCATGCGCTGTCCTTTTCGAGCTTGGCCGCGCCCTCCTTGAGGCTGGCCGCACGCCAGAACGAGGACTGCACGCTCTTGTACTGCTTCATGATCTTGTTCTGCTCGAAGAGCTTGGTGAACATGATGTAGAAGGTGCCGACCGACATGATGATCATCACGGTCAGGATCGACCAGGCAACCGGGCCACCTTCCCTCATGGCCTCCATGAAGCCGAACTGGTTCTTGGGTGCTTCGCCCGCGGCGGCGGCAAGGATGTAAAGGTTCATTGCGAGTAGTCCTTTTGAAAAAATGTTCCGGGTGGCTCCGGCCCTGCTGGAAGGCCGGGGCGGGATTGATCCGTCAGTTCAAACGATAGGTGATGCGCGTCGAATAGCTGCCGTTGGTCGGGTTGCCGGCATCGTCCAGCGCCGGCTCGAACCGGGCGTAACGCTCCATCCCCTGACACGCGGCCGAATCGAGGATGTCCGATCCGCTCGAGGAAGTCACCGTGCAGCCGGTGGCGCGGCCGTCCGGCGTGACGGTGACGCGCACCCCGACGGTGCCCTCGATCTCCTCGCGCAGGGCGCGGGCCGGATAGTTTTCCTGGATGCGGGCCGCCCAGCTGCGTTCGTTCTTGGTGCGCGCCGGCCGGGCCATGGACGGCGGCGGCGGAGCAGGCGGCGGACCAGCGGGGGCCGGCGGGGGAATCCGCAGCGCCGGCGGAGACGGCGGCGGAATGGTCGGCTGTGTCTGGATCGGCGGCGGTGCCGGCGCGATGCTGATCGGCGGCGGCGGCGCAACCGGCGGCGGCGGAGCCGTGTTTTCCTGCGGTGGCGGCGGCTCGTCCGGTTCCTCGGGCGGCGGCGGCTCTTCGATATCGACCGTGGTGACCCGCTCGATCTCTTTCTTGATGGCGTTGACCGCAAGGCCGATGACCATCACCGCCCCGATCCCACCGACGATCGCTAGTGCGATAATCAATGCGACGAGCTTGGTGCCGGTCAATCCTTGTTGTTTGCTAGCGTAGGACATCCAGCGCTTTCTCTCCAATTGCGAGCCGGCCAGGTTCGCCCGTCCGGCACGATTCCCGCCCGCCGGCCAATCCTGCCGACGAACAGATCCCTAGAATTTCGGTCCTCCCACGCCGGGACAAAGGACGGCAGGTGTGGGCACCTTGCGCGAATGTCCAACCCCGACTGGCAAGCCCTGAACATGATTCGCAAAAACGCAAATCCGTGCAGAGCACAACCTTTCTGCCCGCACGCGTAATGTCCCCAAACCCGTCCGGCCAGCTTTCGCGGCTTTAACGGGCAACCCCTACCCAATCAAACGCTTTATCGGTTCAGCGCGGATTCACGGCGCGCAATGTCCTTTCAGGGCTGCTAGAAGCAAGGCAATGGCAGTCAGGTGCAGGGTGCGATGCGACCACAGGTTAATTGCAATTTAAAGCTGTTTTTCAAGCGCCTGATGATGGCGATCGGGGTGAGCGCGGGGCTTGTGGCGGGGCCGCTTCCGGCTCACGGACAAACGCCCGGTGCACCTGCTGCAAGCGCGCCTGGAGCGCCGACCTATGCCGATCTGGCCACCCTTGCCGATGCCTCGGACCTCGTGATCCGGGCCAAGATTCGCAAGCAGACCGCGCTCAAGCCCGAACGCGCGCCCGGCCTCGCGGCCGGATTCGCACGCCTCTACATCGAGGCCGATACGCTGGCGCTGATTGCCGGACGCCGTGCGGTAGGGGCAGGCCTGGCCTACCTCGTCGACGTGCCGCTCGATGCCAGGGGCAAGGTGCCCAAGCTCAAGAACCGCGAAATGCTGCTGTTCGCCGATGCGGTGGCAGGGCGGCCGGGCGAGGTGCAACTGGTGGCGCCGGGCGCGCAGCTGGCCTTCACCCCCGAACTTGAAGCGCGCCTGCGTCCGATCCTGACCGAGCTGTACGAATCAAGCGCCCCGCCACGGGTGATCGGGATCAGCGATGCGCTGGCCGTGCCGGGCACCTTGGCGGGCGAATCGGAGACGCAGATCTTCCTTGCCACCGAGGACGGCTCGCCGGTCTCGATCACGGTCCTGCGTCGTCCGGGCCAGCGGGTGCAGTGGGGCGTTTCGTGGGGCGAGATCATCGATTCGGCCGCGCGCCCGCCAAGCCCAGAGACGCTGCGCTGGTATCGCCTCGCCTGCGCGCTGCCGGCCCAGCTACCCTCCAGCGCCAACCTCGCGCGCGATCCGGCGGCGCGGCGGCTGGCGGCGGGCGACTATGCCTTCGTGATGGCGCAGCTCGGCCCCTGCGAGCGGCGGATCACGCAGGCCGCTTGACCGCGCGGCGGTGCGGGCTAAGCGCCGTCTGCATCATTCATGGAGGCCCGCTTGACCACCACCGCACCCGCTCCGCTGCGTATCGCCATCGCTGGGCTTGGCACGGTCGGCGCAGGCGTGATCCGGCTGCTGGCGACCAATGCCGCCCTGATCGCGGCGCGCGCGGGACGGCGAATCGAGGTGGTGGCCGTCTCGGCGCGCGATCGCGGCAAGGATCGCGGGGTCGATATCACTCCCTTCGCCTGGGAAGACGACATGACCGCGCTGGCCCGGCGGGATGATGTGGACGTGGTGGTCGAGCTGGTCGGCGGGGCGGATGGCCCGGCGCTCGCGCTCTCGCGCGCTGCCCTGGGCGCGGGCAAGGGCCTCGTCACCGCCAACAAGGCGATGATCGCGCATCACGGGCTGGAACTGGCGCAAATCGCCGAGGCGAACAATGCCGCGCTGAAGTTCGAGGCGGCGGTGGCGGGCGGCATCCCGGTGATCAAGGGGCTGCGCGAGGGCACCTCGGCCAACGCGCTCACCAAGGTCTATGGCATCCTCAACGGCACCTGCAATTACATCCTCTCGACGATGGAGCGCACCGGCGCGGATTTCGGCGCGGTTCTGGCCGAAGCCCAGCGGCTGGGCTTTGCCGAGGCCGATCCCGCGTTCGATATCGAGGGAATCGATGCCGCGCACAAGCTCGCGATCCTCGCCAGCATCGGCTTCGGCACCCGGATCGACTTTGCCGGTGTCAGGATCACCGGCATCACCCAGGTGCGCGCCGCCGACATCGCCCAGGCCGATGCGCTCGGCTTCGTGATCCGGCTGATCGGCGAGGCCGATGTCGAGGACACCGCCAATGGCCCCCGGCTGCTCCAGCGCGTGCGCCCGTGCCTCATCGCCAAGGGCCACCCGTTGAGCGCGGTCGACGGCGCGACCAATGCGGTGGTGGCCGAGGGCAATTTCTCTGGCCGCCTGCTGTTCCAGGGCGCGGGTGCGGGCGACGGCCCGACCGCAAGCGCGGTCGCCGCCGATCTGATCGACATTGCCCGCGACGAGGTGGGCGCGCCCTTTTCGATCCCGGTTGCCCAGCTTGCCGCGCTGCCGCCGGCTGAGCCGGGCGCGCGCCCAGCGCGCACCTATATCCGCTTCATGGTGAAAGACCGGCCCGGCGTGCTCGCCGAGATCACCGCCGCGATGCGCGACGGGGCGGTTTCGATCGAGAGCCTGATCCAGCAGGGTCGCGGCACGGCCGAAGGCGAGGTGATGGTGGCAATGGTGACCCACGAGGGGCCGGAAGCGGCGGTCACCGCAGCACTGGCGCTGCTCGAAGGTTCCGAAAGTCTGGTCGGCGCGCCGCTGGTGCTGCCGATCCTGCCGAACTAACCCTTCTTCTTCCTGTCGGGGCGCGCGGGTACGGTGGTCTTGATCCCCGCGGCCTCGCGCCGGGCCTTTTCCTCTTCCTCGGAAAGCTCGGCATCCTGATTGAGCGGGGGCAGGCCGCGCGCGATGCGGTCCGCGTCCGATCCGGCCGGCGCCTTGGGCAGGGCCTCGACATCGATGAACAGCGCTGGCGGTGGCACTCCGCCGAACCCGATGCCCTTGCCGTTGTCGGGGATACCGAACAGGTCGGGGGCCGCCGGAGCGCCCTTGAAGGCGGTTTCCTCGGCATAGCGCTTCTGACTCGTCGCACGATCGCCAGTGAGGGCGGAATTGTCCACGCTGACCTCGCGGCACACCACGATCTCGCCGCTGATCGTGCCCGCATCGGCGCGATCGACGCATTCCTTCGCCTGCGCCTGATTGACTTCGCCGCGCGGCACGGTGACCAGCACGTTGATGCGCGGGCGCGGCGGCTCGCCCGGGGTGGCAGCCGGATCGGGCGCCGAACGGTCGGCGGGCATCGCTGTTGCAGGCGTGTCATCCTGCGCGGCCAGCGGCAATCCGGCGAACAGCGCCAAGGCCGACAGGGAGAGATGAAAACCCGACAGGACGGGCATGGCATTGCTCGACAAACCCGTCTCCATCCGCTTATGCGCCGGGGCAATACATGGTCTGGTGGCGATCTTGGGAGGCACCAGAGCGACAAGGGGCTGAATTAGACATGAACTCGGCGAACGATACGCACGCTGATGCGGCCAGGCAAGCTTCTGCGGAGAATGCGATCCAGCGGGTGCTGGTGCTGGAGATGGTGCGCGTGACCGAAGCGGCGGCGATCGCCGCAGCCCGATTGATCGGGCGCGGCGACGAGAAGGCGGCCGATGCAGCCGCCGTGGCAGCGATGCGCAAGGCCTTCGACAATCTCTATATCGACGGCACGGTGGTGATCGGCGAGGGCGAGCGCGACGAGGCGCCGATGCTCTACATCGGCGAGAAGGTGGGCATGGGCAAGGGCCCGAAGATCGACATCGCGCTCGATCCGCTCGAAGGCACCACCATCACCGCCAAGGCCGGCCCCAACGCGCTCGCGGTGCTGGCGGCGGCGGAACAGGGCTGCCTACTCAATGCACCTGACACCTACATGGACAAGATCGCGGTCGGCCCGGGCTATCCCGAAGGCATCATCGACCTCGCCAAGTCGCCGACCGAGAACGTCAAGGCGGTGGCGGACGCCAAGGGCTGCGATCCTTCGCAGATCAATGTCTGCGTGCTCGATCGCCCGCGCCACGCCGAGCTGATTGCCGAGCTGCGCGCTCTGGGCTGCGGGGTGGTGCTGATCGGCGATGGTGACGTGGCCGGGGTGATCGCGGTGACCGACGAGGAGACCACGGTCGATCTCTACATGGGCCAGGGCGGTGCGCCCGAAGGCGTGCTGGCCGCTGCGGCGCTGCGCTGCGTCGGCGGGCAGTTCAACGGCCGGCTGGTGTTCCGCAACGAGGACGAGAAAGCCCGCGCCCGCAAGTGGGGCATCACCGATTTCGACCGCATCTACAAGCTCGAGGATCTGGCCAAGGGCGACTGCATCTTCGCGGCCACCGGCGTGACCAGCGGCTCGCTGCTTGACGGGGTCAAGCGCCGCCGCAAGCCGACGGGGGAGGTCTACATGACCACCGAAAGCGTGGTGATGCGGGCTTCGAGCGGCACGGTGCGCTGGATTCGCGGGGAACACCGAATCGCCTGAACCTTCGTGCCGGCGCCGGCGTTCATCATGCTGCTGGCGGCAGGCGGGTGGCTTGTTGCGGCAGGCCTGCTGATGGCGCTGTGACCGTAGCGCGCGCTGCACATCCTCGGCCACACGGCCTCATCGCACCGGGCCAACCTGGCCGGGGGATTGCGCCCCTGCCGCCGTGCGCCGCATCGCCCCCTTAGCGGTGCGCGCCGGGACTTGCCTCGTCCACGTCGTCTGGCAAGCCCCGCGATCAGTAGTTCCACTGCGCCTGCACGCGCAGGATCTGCCCTTCCGCCTGCCCGAAACGGCGCTCGTCAGGCTCCTTGCGCGCGGCCCAGCCGTAGGTCGCGGTGATCTCCAGCGATGGATCGAGCTGGAATTCGAGGCCCAGCTCCAGCTCCTCGGTCTCCAGCCGCGGCGCGTTGACCGCCGCCTTGAATCCGCCGCGGTAATATTGCCAGCGGGCGAAAGGATAGAACGGCCCGATCGGGGATTCGTCGATCCTGGCCATCGCCTGCACATAGCCGCCGCGCAGCGGGCGCTCCTCGATCCGGCCGGTGGCGGGATCGAATTCGGGGCCAGTGCCCCAGTTCCATTCGCCCTGAAGGCCGAAGGGGTTGGGATAGAGAATCGCATGGAGGTTCACGCGGTTGTCCTTGTACCCGATGGTGCTGACGCCGCCGCTGCGCACTTCCGGGCGGATGGTGTTGCGCATGATCGAGCCGCCGACTTCGAACACCTGCCCGTCGAGGCCCAGCCCGTCGAGCGCGAACGGCCAGGTCGCAAGGCCCACCAGCATCACGTCATTGTCGGTTTCGGTGCGGTTGAGGCCCTGACCGTTGAACACGCCGAAGCCAAAGGCCCCGTAATTGCCGAAAAGCTTCTGCCCGTCGGCAGCCAGGCGGTCCCAGATCTTCTGCACGCGCGGCGGCGTGTAATAGGCGACGATGCCGAGATCGCGCTCGCCCGGCGCAGCCGAGTTGATCGCGTCGGTGCGATCCAGCGCGAGACGGTTGGACGAGGACTGCATGTTCTCCCAGCCAAAAGGCACCTTGGACTGGCCGAGGCGGATGCGGAAGGCCTTGTCGCCGGTCGGGAAGACGTCGGCATACATGTCGCGCAGCGAAACCGTGCCTTCGCGCCGTTCGCCGACCGACTGGTTCGAGACCGCGGCGGCGAAATCGGGCTGGAAGTAGATCGAAACGTGCTTGCTCAGGTCGCCCTGCAGCACAAGGCGTATCCGGCGAAAGCTGAAATTGCTGGCGCCGCGCACGTCGCTGTCACCGATGGTGCGCAGGCGCGAAACGCCCGCGGGCGCGTCGGCATCGCCCGAGACGATCTGGTTGAAGCGCATCTGGGTATAGCCGCGCAGGCGCAGCTTTTCGTACCACGCCTTGCTCTTGGGGGCTGTGGCCACGGCAACCTGTGCGGCCTGCTGCGGAGCCTGCGTCGGCGCCATCGCCGGCAGCGTGGTGACCGCCGGAGCCGGCGATGCGCCGGGCGCGGCGGCTTGCGCCGTCATCGGGACCGGGGCGATAACGGGGGGCGCTGCCGGGGCGGGAGCCGCTTGCGCGGCCTGCAAGGCGCTCACCATCGCCTTCAGTTCATCGATCTGGCGCTGGAGATCGGCGATCGTCGCGCTTTGATCGGTGTCCTCCGCCGGGGCGGAAGCCGCGCTCTGGGCGATCGCGGGGGTGCTGGTGCCGGCCAGCAGGACGGCGGCGAGAAGGGCGATGGCCGAGCCACCGGAAACAGAGGACATGATAGACTGCCTGCCAGAAGTGCGGCCGGATGTGACCGTTTGCGGGCGCCTCTATGTTTGCCACGTGTCAGATTTGTGACATTTACGACAATGTTTCTCGCGTCCCGTCGCAGGCCCGCGAGCGCACGCCTGACGACAAGCGGGTCTCGCGCGTTGCAATTCCATGACGCGGCGCTAGGCGGGCCTTACCACCTGCCTTCGGGGATTCGCGCGTCATGAAGATCATGTCCGGCAATTCGAACCTGCCGCTTGCCAGGGCCATCGCGGCCTATCTCGAAATCCCGCTTACCGATGCCAGCGTCCGGCGCTTTGCCGATGAGGAAGTCTTCGTCGAGATCCATGAGAACGTGCGCGGCGAGGATGTGTTTGTCGTCCAGCCGACGAGCTTTCCGGCCAATGACAACCTGATGGAACTGCTGATCTGCATCGATGCGCTGCGCCGCGCCTCGGCCCGGCGGATCACCGCGGTGGTGCCCTATTTCGGCTATGCCCGGCAGGATCGCAAGCCCGGCCCGCGCACCCCGATCTCGGCCAAGCTGGTCGCCAACCTGATTACCGAGGCCGGAGCTGACCGCGTGCTCGCGGTCGATCTCCACGCCGGGCAGATTCAGGGCTTCTTCGATATCCCGACCGACAACCTCTATGCCGCGCCGGTGATGGCCGCGGATATCCAGGCGCGCTACGGCGAGCAGGACCTGATGGTGGTCTCCCCCGACGTCGGCGGCGTGGTGCGCGCCCGCGCGCTCGCCAAGCGGCTCGACAACGCCCCGCTGGCGATCGTCGACAAGCGCCGTGACCGTCCGGGCGAGAGCGAGGTGATGAACATCATTGGCGACGTCTCGGGCCGCCACTGCATTCTGATCGACGACATCATCGATTCGGGCGGCACGCTGTGCAACGCGGCCGAGGCGCTGCTGGCGAACGGGGCGAAGTCGGTTGCGGCCTACATCACCCACGGCGTGCTGTCGGGCGGCGCGGTGGCGCGGATCAACGGTTCGGCACTGAAAGAGCTGGTGATAACCGATTCGATCCGCCCGACCGAGGCGACCGAAGCCTCCGATCGCATCCGCGTCCTGACCATCGCCCCGCTGGTGGGCGAGGCGATCCGCCGGATCGCCGATGAGAGCTCGGTGTCGAGCCTGTTTGACTGATGTTCGATCCGTCGGAAGTGCGCGGCCTGCTGATTGCAGCGGCCCGCGCGCATTCGACCCTTACCTATGGCGGGCTGCTTGCGCTGCTGGGCCACACCTTTACCCGCCCCTTGATGCGCCAATTATGCAAGGTGCTCGACGCGATCGACGAGAACGCACGCGCGGCGGGCGAGCCGGGTCTGGCGGTGCTGGTGGTGCGTCAATCGGATGGTTTGCCGGGACAGGGCTGGTTCGTCAGTCGCAGCCGGATCCATCCCGACCTGCCGCTCGAATGGGAAGGGGCCGAGGCCAGGCGCTACACCGAGGCTCGACAGGCGGAAGCCTTTGCTTATTGGGAATCCCATGACCGATAAAGACCTCGCCCTTGCCATGGCGCTGGCCGACGCCGCTGGCGCTGCCATCCGGCCGCTGTTTCGCGGGGTATGGCGCCACGAGCGCAAGGCCGACCGCTCCTTCGTCACCGAAGCCGACCGCGCGGCCGAAGCGGCAATGCGCAAGCTGATCGAGGACACCTTCCCCGCCGACGGCATCATCGGCGAGGAATATGGCACCCGCAACGAGAGCGCGGGCCGGCAGTGGGTGCTCGATCCGATTGACGGCACCACCAGCTTCATTGCCGGCCGTCCGATCTTCGGCACGCTGATCGCACTGCTGCAGGACGGCTGGCCGGTGCTCGGCATCATCGACCAGCCGATTGCCGGAGAGCGCTGGGTCGGGCGGATCGGCCAGCCGACCCTGTTCAACGGCAAGCCCGCGACCGCACGGCCGCTCAAGGAGCTGTCCGATGCGGTGCTCGCCACCACCAGCCCGCACCTGTTCACCAGCGAGGAGGCCGACGCCTTTATGTCGGTCGCCAAGCAAGTGGCGGAAAAGAAGATCCTGTTCGGCGGGGACTGCTACAATTACGGCCTCGTTGCGAGCGGCCATATCGACCTGGTGATCGAGGCGGGGCTCAAGCTCTACGATTATGCCGCGCTGGTGCCGGTGGTAGAAGGCGCCGGGGGCATGATGAGCGACTGGCAGGGCCATCCGCTCGATGCCGGCAGCGACGGCACGGTGATCGCGCTTGGCGATCCGGCGCGGCTTGAGGACGTGCTTGCGGCGATGGGCTAGGAGGCAGCCGCCTATCAGGCCGCTTCGCGCGCCGCAGCCGGCGCTTCCTTCCAGCCCCATGCCAGCACGCAGAGCGGGATGTTGAACAGGGCAAGGCCGGTATCGATCCGCTCGAACTGCGCGGCGGTAAGGGCGCGCGCGGTCGGGCGGAACTGGTAGGTCATGAAGGCGCCGCCGTCGCGCAGCACCGCGTAGCTCGCCGCGACGATCTCCTGCGCCACATCTTCCGGCAAAGAGGAGAAGGGCAGGCCCGAGATGATGTAGTCGGCATGGGATTCGCCGATCTCGTGTACGATGCGTTCGACATCTCTGGCCGAGCCGAGCACCACTTCAAGGCGTGGATCGGTGATCGTTTCGCGGAGGAAGGCGACGAAGCGCGGGTTGGTGTCGATCGCCAGCAGCCTGCCGTCCGGCGGCAGGCAGTCGAGGATGCGGGTGGTGAAGGTGCCGACCCCGGGGCCGTATTCGACGAAAAGCTTGCACCGGGCCCAATCGACCTTGGCCAGCATCGCATCGATCGTGGCCTGCGAGGAGGGGACGACCGAGGCAACCATCGCAGGGTTTTCGAGAAACCCGCGGAAGAAGACTGCGGCCGCACGAAGGAAGCGCAGGAACTCTCCGCGCGGCGGGCGATCGAGCGTGGGGCTGGGATTTTCAAAGGTCATGCCATGCGCCCCATAGGCGATTCGGGCCGAGGAGCAATGCGGGCGTTGCACTTTTCGCCGGATGCAAGGGGATAGGGCGGGATTGTCCGAACCTCTTGCCTTTCGTGCGTCTCCCGCCTAAGCGCGCGCACTTCACTGACACGAATCAATCAGCCAGCCTGGCGACAAGGGCTGCCAGGGCCGGTTCAGACGTGTCCCCGAACAGGAGATGAAAATGCCCAAGCTGAAGACCAAGAGCGGTGTGAAGAAGCGCTTCAAGATCACCGCCACCGGCAAGATCAAGCACGGCGTCGCTGGCAAGCGGCACCGCCTGATCAGCCATAACGCCAAGTATATCCGCACCAACCGCGGCACTTCGGTTCTCTCGGAAAACGATACGCCGACGATCAAGAAGTGGGCGCCCTACGGGCTGGATTGATGCAGGCGGCCTTGCGCCCTGCATCCTCAAGATAAGGATATACTGACATGCCTCGCATCAAACGCGGTGTTACCACCCGCGCCAAGCACAAGCGGATCCTCGATCAGGCCAAGGGCTATCGCGGTCGCCGCAAGAACACCATCCGCATCGCCCGTCAGGCGGTCGAGAAGGCCGGGCAGTACGCCTATCGCGACCGCAAGGTGAAAAAGCGGAACTTCCGCGCCCTGTGGATCCAGCGCATCAACGCGGCTGTCCGCATGGAAGGCCTGACCTATTCGCAGTTCATGCACGGCATCAAGCTGGCCGGCATCGAGCTCGATCGCAAGGCGATGGCCGATCTCGCCATGAACGAGGGCGGGGTGTTCAAGGCCGTGATCGCCCAGGCCAAGGCCGCGCTTGCGGCCTGAAGGATTGCGGGTTTACTTTCCTGAAGTTCGGAGGGCGGGTGCCTGGGGGTCCCCGCCCTTTGCATTGGCGCTCTTGTAAGATTTCGCCGACATCCTTGTATAACTGCGTCAAATGCGGCTATCTGCGAGCATGGGGAACAATGCTTTGCAGAGCGTGCAGGCCATGGCATCGGCGCCCGTGCCATACCGCCTGGCGGCCGAGTTCCGCGAACCCCCGGCGGCTTTCGAAGGCTGCTTCACGACATTCTATCACCTCACGCTCGAGATGCCCGCCGGTGACGCGCGGCTGACCGACTATCTCCAGCCGGAATGGGGCAATCTCCGGTTCTTCTGCGGCAGCACGCCCGATGCGTCGATCGGCAGCAGCCGGGTTTCGGGCGCGTCCTTCGTCGCCACCGGGCCAAGCTCGCTGCCGTGCCGCTTCAGCTTGGGGGCGGTGCGGATGTGGGGAATCGGCTTCCTGCCGCTGGGCTGGGCGCGGTTCTTCGATGCCGATGCCAGCACTTGTGCGAACATGATTTGTGACGGCGCAAGTCACCCGGCCTTCAGCCGCTTCGCCGGTCTGGCCGATACCTTGTGTGATCCCGAGGCCACGCGCGACGAGCAATATGCCGCGATCGTCGCCGCGATGACCAAGGCCATGCGCCCAACGCGCGACGATGCCCGCATCATCCGGGTGAATGCCGCGCTGGTGCGCGGGGATCACGCCTCGGTGCACGAACTGGCCGACGCCTGCGCGATGAGCATCCGCACGCTCGAGCGGGTGTGCATGCGCTATTTCGGCTTCTCGCCCAAGTTGCTGATGCGGCGCCAGCGATTCATGCGCAGCCTCACCACCTTCATGCTCCAGCGCGGCCGTCGCTGGACCGAGGCGATGGACGATCACTACCACGATCAGGCCCAATTCACTCGCGAGTTCCGCGAGTTCATGACCATGAACCCGAGCGAATATGCCGCGCTCGATCACCCGATCCTGACCTCGTTCATGGAGGCCCGTGCGCGGGTGTGGGGAAGCGCTGCGCAGACGCTCGATCCGCCGGCCGGTCTTTCGTCCGGGGGTGCCTGACGCCCTCCGCCCCCCCGGGGCGCTTGTCCTGTCGGGGAACCTCCGCGGATGACCGGCGGGGGGATTGCAATCGCGGCAATGCCGGGCGCATGGTGCAGCGCGAGTCACGACGGGACAGAGCCAGAACATGCGCGCCGTTTTCGGCAAATCGGTCAATCTGCGCTTCGCATTGCCGAGCGAACCGCTGCGTCCTTTCGTCACCACCTATTACTACATCGAGGCGGCGTGCTCCCCGCACGAGCCGTGGCTGGAGGACTATCTCCATCCCGAATGGGCCAATCTGCGCTTCCTGTCGCGCACCGAGGCCCATTCGGTGATCGGCACTGGCGAACCGCTGCCCTGCCCTGCCTTCGCGGTCACCGGGCCGACCAGCCGCGCCGCGCGGTTCCGCCTGCGATCGGGGCGGATCTGGGGGATCGGGTTGATGCCATCGGGCTGGGCGGCGTTGTTTCCCGCCAAGGCGGGCGACTATGCCGATCGGATCGTTGACGGCATGGCCGACCCCGCCTTCGCCCGGCTTGTCCCTCTGGCGCTGGCGCTGGCACGAAGCGATGGCGATTATGCCGCCGAACTCGCGCTGATCGGTCAGCACATGGATGCGCTGTTCGCCGCCGCCCAGCCGGTCGATCCGGCGATCGAGGCGCTGACCGCGGCGCTAATCGATCCCGATTTGATATCGGTGGTCGATCTGGCGGAGCGGCTCGGGATGAATGTGCGCTCGCTCGAACGCCTGTCGCACCGCGCCTTCGGCTTTCCGCCCAAGCTGCTGCTGCGCCGCCAGCGCTTCCTGCGCAGCCTCGCGCGCTTCATGCTCGACCCCTCGCTCAAATGGATCGGCACGCTCGATGCGCATTATCACGACCAGTCGCATTTCGTGCGCGACTTCCGCCGCTTCATGGGGATGAGTCCTTCGGCCTATGCCGATCTTGACAAGCCGCTTCTGGTCGCGGCCGCGCGGGCCCGCATGGCGGTGGCCGGGCAAGCAGTGCAGGGGCTGCATCGCCCGGCAAGCTGATCGGCCGCCGGCGCCACTGGCGCTTTGCAAATCCCGCGATTTGCCGCTAGCGGGCGGCGGCGAGATCCCTGCGGGCAGAACATCCAGACGCCATGACCGATATCACTTCCCAGACCGATGCCGCGCTCGCCGCGATTGCTGCGGCAGCCAGCCTCGAGGCGCTCGAAGCGCAGCGGCTCGAAACGCTCGGCAAGAAGGGCTGGGTCAGCCTTGCGCTCAAGACCCTGGGCGGCATGAGCCCGCAGGAGCGCGCCGCCGCGGCGCCGGCGATCCAGTCGGCGCGCGCCAGCATCGCCGCCGCGCTCGATGCCAAGAAGGCCGCGCTCGAAGCCGCCGCGCTGGAGGAACAGCTGGCGCGCGAGACGATCGATCTCACCCTGCCTGCGCCAGCTGTGCCCAAGGGCTCGGTGCATCCTGTCAGCCAGGTGATGGACGAGCTTGCCGAAATCTTCGCCGACCTGGGCTTCGCGGTCGCCACCGGGCCCGAGATCGAGGACGACTGGCACAATTTCACCGCGCTCAACATGGACGAGACCCACCCGGCGCGGGCGATGCACGACACCTTCTACTTTCCGGACAAGACGGCGGACGGGAAGGACGTTCTTTTGCGCACCCACACTTCGCCGGTGCAGATCCGCGCGATGCTCGAACAGGGCGCGCCGATCCGCATCATCGCTCCGGGCCGCGTTTATCGCAGCGACAGTGACGCCACCCACACGCCGATGTTCCATCAAGTGGAAGGGTTGGTGGTCGACAAGGACATCCACCTAGGCCACCTCAAGTGGACGCTGGAGACCTTCTTCAAGGCTTTCTTCGAGCGCGAGGACATCGTCCTGCGCCTGCGCCCCTCCTACTTCCCCTTCACCGAACCCAGCGTCGAGGTCGATGTCGGCTACGCCACCGAGGGCGGCCGCCGTGTGGTTGGCGGGCATGGCGATGCGCCGGGCCATGCGTGGATGGAGCTCGGCGGCAGCGGGATGGTCAATGCCCGCGTGCTCGAGTTTGCCGGGCTTGACCCCAAGCAATGGCAGGGCTTCGCCTTCGGCCTCGGGATCGACCGCATCGCCATGCTCAAATACGGGATGAACGACCTGCGCGCCTTCTTCGACGGCGATCCGCGCTGGCTGATGCATTACGGCTTTTCGCCTTTCGACCAGCCCACCCTTTCCGCTGGCGTGGGAGCGCGCGCATGAAGTTCTCGCTGACCTGGCTCAAGGATTACCTTGAAACCGACGCCACCCTTGCGGAGATTTGCGATGCATTGAACGCCATCGGCCTCGAGGTCGAGGGCGTGGAAGACCCGGCGGAAAGGCTCGCGGGTTTCCGCGTCGCCCACGTGCTGACCGCCGCGCGGCACCCCGATGCCGACAAGCTTCAGGTGCTTACCGTCGACGCCGGAGACGGCGCGCCGCTGCAAGTCGTGTGCGGCGCGCCCAATGCCCGCGCGGGCATGAAGGGCGTTCTGGGGCTTCCGGGGGCGACCGTGCCTGCCAGCGGCATGGTGCTCAAGAAAAGCGCGATCCGGGGAATCGAATCGAACGGGATGATGTGCTCAAGCCGCGAGCTGGAGCTGGGCGATGATCACGACGGGATCATCGAGCTGCCCGAGGATGCCCCGGTCGGCACCGATTTCGCGGTCTATCATGGCTCCGATCCGGTCATCGAGGTCGCCGTCACCCCCAACCGCCCCGATTGCATGGGCGTTTACGGCATTGCCCGCGATCTCGCGGCCAAGGGGCTGGGGACGCTGAAGCCGATTTCCATGCCCGCCTTTGCGGCGAGCGGCGCGTGCCCGGTCGAAATCCGCACCGACGATCCGGAAGGCTGCCCGGCCTTCTATGGCCGCGTGGTGAAGGGCGTGAAGAATGGCCGCTCGCCCGACTGGTTGCAGGCGCGGCTCAAGAGCGCAGGCCAGCGTCCGATCTCGCTGCTGGTCGATCTGACCAATTACCTCATGCTCGGTTTCGGCCGTCCGGCGCACGTCTATGATCTCGCCAAGCTCTCGGGCGCAGTGGTTGCCCGCCGAGCGCAGGAGGGCGAGGAGGTGATGGCGCTCAACGGGAAGACCTATACGCTCGATGCCGAGATGGTGGTGATCGCCGACGAGCGCCAAGTGCACGACATTGCCGGGATCATGGGCGGCGAAGATTCGGGGGTGTCAGAGACGACCACCGACGTGCTGCTTGAAATCGCCTATTTCGATCCCGCCCGCATCGGCGCCACCGGGCGCAAGCTGGGCCTGTCGTCCGATGCCCGCACGCGGTTCGAGCGCGGGGTCGATCCGGCGTTTCTCGATCAGGGGCTTGATCTGCTCACCGGGTTGATCGTGGAGCTGGCGGGGGGCAAGCCCAGCGAAGTCATCCGTGCCGGTTCGCCGCCGTCCCAGCCCAAGGTCCTCGCCTTCGATCCCGGCCTGACGCTCCGCCTCGGCGGGGTGGCGGTGCCCGATGCCGAACAGCAGCGCATCCTCGAAAGCCTCGGCTTCAGCGTGGCAAGCGATTGGCGGGTGACCTGCCCGCTGCGCCGCCACGATATCGAAGGCCCGGCTGACCTCGTCGAGGAAGTCGTTCGCATCCACGGGCTCGACAAGGTCGCGAGCGTCACCTTGCCGCGAGCGGAAGGCGTCGCCCGCCCCACCGCCACGCCGCTGCAGAAGCTCGAGCGGGGCCTGCGCCGTGCCGCCGCCGCAAGCGGCCTCAACGAGGCGGTGACGTGGAGCTTCCTGCCCGTCTGGGCGGCGGAGCACTTCGCGGCGGACGACCAACCCCTGTGGGTGCTCGCCAATCCGATCAGCGAGGACATGAAGGCGATGCGCCCCTCGCTTCTGCCCGGCCTGCTGATGGCGGCCAAGCGCAACGCGGATCGCGGCGCGGCCTCATCGCGCCTGTTCGAGATCGGGCGGCGGTATTTCCGCCGCAGCGATGGCCTCAGCGATGAAAGGCCCACCCTCGGTATCGTGCTGGCCGGCGAGAAGACCCCGCGCGGCTGGCAGAGCGGCAAGGCCAGGGCCTTCGATGCCTATGACGCCAAGGCGCTGGCGCTCCAGCTGCTCGAAGCGGCCGGTGCCCCCATCGCCAATCTGATGGTGATGGGCGAGGCCGGGGCGCAGTTCCACCCCGGCCAGTCGGCCACCCTCAGGCTCGGGCCCAAGATGGTGCTGGCGCGCTTCGGGATGGTGCATCCGGCGACGCTCAAGGCCTTCGACATGGACGGGCCGGTGGCCGCGATCGAGCTGTTCCTCGATGCGATCCCGCCCAAGAAGAACGCCGTCTTCGCGCGTCCCGGCTTCACCCCGCCCGCGCTGCAAGCCGTCACCCGCGATTTCGCCTTCCTTGTCCCCGCTGCACTCGCGGCGGGCGATCTGGTGCGTGCGGTGCAGGGTGCGGACAAGGCCTTCATCACCGGCGTGCGCGTTTTCGACGTCTTTGCCGGGCAGGGCGTGCCCGAGGGCAAGAAGTCGATCGCGCTCGAAGTCACCCTCCAGCCGGGTGAGGCGAGCTTCAAGGATGCCGACCTCAAGGCCATCGCCGAAAAGGTCGTCGCCGCGGCGGCCAAGCTGGGCGGGGAGCTGCGCGGATGAGCAAGATCGCTTTCGTCACCGGCGCGACAGCCGGGATCGGCCGCGCCACCGTGCGCCGCCTGGTGAAGGACGGCTGGCGCTGTATCGCCACCGGGCGGCGGCAGGAGCGGCTGGACGCGCTGGTCGCGGAGCTGGGGGCGGACAAGGTGCTGCCGCTGTGCTTCGACGTGCGCGATACGCCTGCGATGGATGCCGCGCTCGCCAGCCTGCCGGCGGCGTTTCGCGACATTGATCTGCTGGTGAACAATGCCGGCCTCGCGCGGGGGCTGTCGGCGGCGCAGAACGCCAGCCTCGACGACTGGCAGACCATGATCGACACCAACATCACCGCGATGGTGGTGCTGACCCGCAAGCTCCTGCCGACGCTGATCGAACGCAAGGGCGCGATCATCGCGATCGGTTCGGTCGCGGGAAACTACATCTATCCGGGCGGCAACGTCTATGCCGGCTCGAAGGCCTTCGTGAACCACTTCACCCTCGCGCTGCGCGCCGATCTCCACGGCACGGGGGTGCGCGTCACCAGCATCGAGCCGGGGATGGTCGAGACCGAATTCACCCTCGTGCGCACCGGCAGTCAGGAGGCCTCCGACAACCTGTATCGCGGCGTCAACCCGATGACCGGCGAGGATATCGCCGACACCATCGGCTGGATCGCCGCCCTGCCGCCGCATCTCAACATCAACCGGATCGAGCTGATGCCGGTCAACCAGGACTTCGCGGGCTTCCGCGTCGCGCGCAATGACGAGCAATAGGCGCACCTTCGCGATCATCTCGCACCCCGACGCGGGGAAGACCACGCTTACCGAAAAGCTGCTGCTGCAGGGCGGGGCGATCCACCTTGCGGGCGAGGTCAAGGCGCGCGGGGCGGCGCGGCGGGCGCGCTCGGACTGGATGAAGATCGAGCAGCAGCGCGGGATCTCGGTCACTTCCTCGGTGATGACTTTCGAGAAGGACGGCATCGTCTTCAACCTGCTCGACACCCCCGGCCACGAGGACTTCTCCGAAGACACCTACCGCACGCTCACCGCGGTGGATTCGGCGGTGATGGTGATCGACGTCGCCAAGGGGATCGAGAGCCAGACGAGGAAGCTCTTCGAGGTCTGCCGGTTGCGGAGCGTGCCGATCATCACCTTCGTCAACAAGGTCGACCGCGAAGGCCGTTCGCTGTTCGAGATCCTCGACGAGGTCGCCGATGCGCTCGCGCTCGACGTCAGCCCGCAGAGCGCGCCGCTGGGGATGGGCGGGCTGTTCACCGGCGTGCTCGACTTCGCCAGCAACACCGTCGCCCGGCCCGAGGGGGGCAGCCGCGAATACCTTGGCAAGCGCGAGCCGCTGGGGGAGCTGCCCGCAGGCCTCGCCGAAGAAATCGAACTGGTGCGCGAGGGCTATCCCGGCTTCGATCTCGATGCCTATCGCAAGGGCGATCTGACCCCGGTGTTCTTCGGATCGGCGCTCAAGAATTTCGGGGTTGAGGAACTGATCGACGCGATTGCGAAGTGGGCGCCGCCGCCCCGGCCCCAGCCTGCGGGCGAAGTCGAGATCAGCCCCGACCGCGACGAGGTGACCGGCTTCATCTTCAAGGTGCAGGCCAACATGGATCCCAACCACCGCGACCGGATCGCCTTCATGCGGCAGGTTTCGGGCACCTTCAAGCGGGGCATGAAACTGACGCCCTCGGGCCTCGGCAAGCCGATAGCGATCCACTCGCCGATCCTGTTCTTCGCGCAGGATCGTGAACTGGTCGACACCGCCGAAGCGGGCGACATCATCGGCATCCCCAACCACGGCACGCTCAGGGTGGGCGATACGCTGTCCGAGCGCAATCAGGTGCGTTTCACGGGCCTGCCCAATTTCGCGCCCGAAATCCTGCGGCGGGTGCAGCTGAAGGACCCGACCAAGACCAAGCAATTGCGCAAAGCGCTCGACGATCTCAGCGAAGAGGGCGTCATTCAGGTCTTCTATCCCGAGATCGGTTCGGCCCATGTCGTCGGCGTGGTCGGCCAGCTTCAGCTCGAAGTGCTGATTTCCCGGCTCGAGGTGGAATACAAGGTCGAAGCCGTGCTCGAACCCTCGCCCTTTGCCACCGCGCGCTGGATCAGGGGGGACGCCAAGGCCTTGGATGACTTCGCCAGCTTCAACCGCGCCAACCTCGCCAGGGACCGCGACGGCGACCTCGTGTTCATGGCCAAGAGCCCGTGGGACGTGAGCTATCAGATCGAGAAGAACCCGCAGCTTGCCTTCTCGTCCACCAAGGAACGCTAGTCTTGCGACAGGGCGAGGTTCGCGGCATGGCGAAACCCATGCACAGCACTGGTCCGACTTCGCAAACCTTCATTTCGCAGCGCCTGCGCCTGCATTATCTTGATTGGGGCGGCCGGGGCAAGCCGCCGCTGGTGCTGGTGCATGGCGGGCGCGATCATGCGCGCAGCTGGGACTGGACCGCCGAGGCGCTGCGCGAGGATTATCACGTCATCGCGATGGACCACCGCGGGCATGGGGATTCGGACTGGGTTTCGGACGGGGTCTATTGCGCCGCCGACATGGTTTATGATCTCGCCCAGCTGATCCACCAATTGGGCGTCGGTCCGGTGCGGATCGTGGCGCATTCGATGGGCGGCAATGTCGCGCTGCGCTATGCTGGGGCCTTCCCCGACATGGTGACCAAGCTGGTGGCGATCGAGGGCCTTGGCCCCTCGCCCGAATACCGCGCACAGCAACGCGCCGTGCCTTATCCCGAGCGCCTTGCCGAATGGATCGCAAAGAAGCGCCAGGCCGCCGGGCGCACACCGCGCAAATACGAAAGCATCGAGGCGGCTTTTGCCCGCATGATCGAGGAGAACGCCTACCTCACCGAGGAACAGGCGCGGCATCTGACGGTCCACGGGGTCAACCGCAACGAGGATGGCACCTATAGCTGGAAGTTCGATCCGCACCTCAACGTCTGGCCGGTCGAAGACATCGGCGATGAATTCATCGAGCAGCTGTGGGGCGCGATCCGGTGTCCGACCTTGCTGCTTTACGGCGCGGATTCATGGGCCTCGAACCCGGAGAAGGACGGGCGCATCGCCCACTTCAGGACCGCGCGCGTGATCGAGTTCGAGAAGGCGGGCCACTGGCTCCACCACGACCAGTTCGATCGCTTCATCGCCACCTTGCGCAATTTCCTCTGACCCCCGGCTTTCGGCGGCCGCTCACCGCCAATGCTGCCTAATTTATAACCAGATGATTAATCTCTAGGCAGGGATTTTTTCGCGGTTGCGAAGCAATTCGCGGATTCTCGTGTTGCGCAGGCGTTGCGCCAATGTGGCACGCTTGTTGCAGTGCGATGGTGCCGGGCATTTCCGGTGCAAAAGGGGGCTTCGATGAAGTTCATCATCGCCATCATCAAACCGTTCAAACTCGATGAGGTTCGTCAGGCGCTCAGCAATATGGGCATTGCCGGCATGACCGTCACCGAGGTCAAGGGGTTTGGCCGCCAGAAGGGCCAAACCGAAATCTACCGCGGGGCCGAATATTCCACCAACATGCTCCCCAAGGTGAAGCTCGAGATCGCCGCGAGTGACGAGATCGCCGCGCAGATCGTCGAAACCATCCAGCAGACCGCCAACACGGGCGCCATCGGCGACGGCAAGATCTTCGTGCTCGATCTGGTCGGCGTCACCCGCATCCGCACCGGCGAGTCCGGCGAAACCGCGCTGTAAGGGGGCACATTCAATGAAACGTATCTTGCGTAATGCTGCGGCGCTGATGACGGGGGCGGTCCTGCTGGCCGCGCCCGCGCTCGCCGCTCCGGTCGCTGCGGCGGCCGAGGCCGCCGCCGAGGCGACCGCCGTGGCCAGTGAAGTGGCCGAAGCCGCGCCAGTGCTGCCCAATCCGGGCAACAATGGTTTCATGATGACCGCGACGGTGCTGGTCTTGCTGATGATCCTGCCCGGTCTGGCTTTGTTCTACGGTGGTCTTACCCGTTCCAAGAACATGCTTTCGACGATGACCCAGATCGGGGCCGTGGCCTCGCTCGCAATGCTCGTGTGGGTGATGTGGGGCTATGGCCTCGCATTCGGGCCGGAAGGCAACCAGTTCATCAGCTGGGGCAAGTTCTTCCTTCAAGGTGTCACCGCGGATTCCACCGCGGCGACCTTCACCGACGAGGTGATCAGCGAATATATCTTCATTAGCTTCCAGATGACCTTCGCCGCGATCACCGTCGCGCTGGTGCTGGGCGCTGTGGTCGAGCGCATGAAGTTCTCCGCCACCATGGTGTTCGCCCTGGTGTGGCTCACGATCGTCTATTTCCCGATTGCCCACATGGTGTGGGAAGCGCGCGGCGTGTTCTTCGTGATGGGCGCGCTGGACTTTGCCGGCGGCACCGTGGTGCACATCAACGCCGGTGTCTCGGCGCTGGTCGCCGCTTACATCCTCGGCAAGCGCCGTGGCTACCCGACCGAGCCGATGATGCCGCACAGCCTGACGCTGACCATGGTCGGCACCGGTCTGCTGTGGGTGGGCTGGTTCGGCTTCAACGCCGGTTCGGCGCTTGAAGCCAACGGCTCGGCCGCGCTCGCCATGATCAATACCTTCGTCGCCACGGCGGCCGGCGGGCTGTTCTGGATGCTGACCGAGCGGGTGATGGGCCACAAGGGTTCCGCTCTGGGCTTCTGCTCTGGTGTGATCGCCGGTCTGGTCGCCGTCACCCCGGCGGCGGGCAACTCCGGCCCGTTCGGCGCCATCCTGCTCGGCGCGATTGCTTCGGTGGTGTGCTACGTCTTCGTGGCCAAGGTGAAGCCGGCGCTCGGCTATGACGATGCGCTCGATGCATTCGGCATTCACGGCGTGGGCGGCATCGTCGGCGCGATCGGCACCGGTATCGTCTATTCGCCGGCGCTCGGCGGACCGGGCGGCGATGACTTCGCAATCGGTGCGCAGCTGGTGACTCAGGTCAGCGCAGTCGCCGCCACCATCGTGATCTCCGCCGTCGGTACCGCGATCGCCATGTCCATCGCCAAGGCTCTCACTGGCCTGCGCGTTGACGAGGAAAGCGAAGTCAACGGCCTCGATATTTCCGAACACGGGGAGCGTGCCTACAACTAAGCGCCCCTCAGCAGCTTGGCGGGGGGAGGATACTCTCTCTCCCTCTCCCTTCCCCCCGCCTCACCTCGTTCCTCCTGCGAACGAACAGACTTGAGCAGGCCGGAGCCGCCACCAGCGTCTCCGGCCCTTTTTTGTGTTTCGCCCCCACCTAGGCGGGGGTCCTCGGTGCCATTTCAAGCCCTGTTGGCGCGCTGCCGCGCTTGCGGCCCCGCTGGCCAATATCAGCGCGCTTGCCCAGGTTTAGGGGCTAGCCCCGCTCGGCTTGGATCACGAAGTCGGCGCATCTTTCGCCGATCATGATGCTCGGGGCGTTGGTGTTCCCGCTGACGATCGTGGGCATGATGCTGGCATCGGCCACCCACAGCCCTTCAAGGCCGTTGAGCCTGAGTGTCGGATCGACCACCGCATCGGCATCGCTCCCCATGCGGCAGGTCCCGACCGGGTGATAGACCGTGTCGGCGCGGCTGCGGATCAGCGCGTCCAACGCGGAGTCGTCAGCGAGATCGACCGGGTGGCGGTCCTTGGGACCGAAGGCCTGCAAGGGCGGGGTCTCGACGATCCGATGCGAAAGCCGCACACCGGCGCGCAAGGTCGCCATATCGCGTTCATCATCGAGGAAGTTGGGATCGATCACCGGTGCGGCGGCGGCATCGGGCGAAGCCAGCCGCACGGTGCCGCGGCTTTCGGGGCGCAGCACGCAGGCATGCAGCGAAAAGCCATGACCCTTGACCTTCTCGCGACCATGATCTTCCAGCACGGCCGGGACGAAATGCCATTGCACGTCCGGGGCGGGACTATCGGGCATCACGGTCCAGAAGCCCCCCGCTTCCGCATAGGGCGTCGTCATCACCCCGGTCCGCTTGCGCCGGTGCTCGACGATTGCGGCGGCCATGCGCAGCGTGCCCTTGAGCGAACTGCCGATCGGCACGTCGCTCTGCGTCTCCCAGCCCGAGACGTAGTCGATATGGTCCTGAAGGTTGCTGCCGACGGCGGGGCGATCGAGCACCACTGCGATGCCGTGCGCCTTCAGGTGCTCAGCCGGGCCGATCCCCGACAGCATCAGGATCTGCGGGGAATTGAACGCCCCGGCCGACAGAATGACCCCACGGCGCGCCAGCAAGGATTCGCGTTTGCTCCCGCGACGGATTGTAACACCGGTGACACGTCCGGCCTCGATCACAAGCCTCTCGACCAGCGTGTCGGTGCGCACGGCGAAGTTGCCCTGCTCGCGGATCGGTTCGACGTAAGCGCGTGCGGCCGACCAGCGTTCCCCCTTGCGCTGGGTCACCTGGTAGAGGCCGAAGCCATCCTGGCGTTCGCCGTTGAAATCGGGATTGGTGCGCAGCTGGAGCGCGGCGGCGGCCTCGACGAAGGCATGGGAGGCGGGATTGGCCGCCGTCTGGTCCGACACGAACAGCGGCCCGCCTGCACCGTGGTAATCATCCGCCCCGCGCTGGTTGGCTTCGGCGCGCTTGAAATAGGGCAGCACCTCGTCATAGCTCCAGCCGGTGCAGCCTTGCGCTGCCCAGTTGTCGTAATCCCAGCGGTTGCCCCGGATATAGACCATCGCATTGATCGCCGAGGAACCGCCGAGGCCGCGTCCGCGCGGCTGGTAGCCGGTGCGCCCGTTCAGGCCCTTCTGCGGCACGGTTTCGTAGCGGTAGTTCGACTTTTCCGGAATGAAGGGCATGAAGCCCGGGGTCTTGATGAAGATGTTGTCATTGCGCCCGCCCGCTTCGAGCAGGCACACCCGGCGCGTCCCATCCACGGCCAGACGCCCGGCAACCGCACTGCCGGCGCTGCCACCGCCGATGACGATGTAGTCGAAACTTTCCATGATCTCTCCCTTTGGTGGAGGAGACTAGAAAGCTTCGTTGGCCTGCGCAATCGGGTTTCGATCAGCCACTGACATTGGTGTAGGCAAGGCCCCCTGTCCGGTGCGCGCGCGCCATCTTTCGCGGATCATATCCGAGGTTTCGCGGCTGCCGTCATGGCTCCAGCCCGGCTCGCGCAGCAGGTAGGAAAGCTTGTGCCGCCACGGTGCGCGCCAGATGTCGGCGATCATCTCGATCCATTCGTGGAACACCGCCCACAGGAGGTTGAAGCTGCCGAGCTGCTTGACGATGCCATAGCGGATCGGCTCGCCATCGACTTCCGGTTGGAAGGTGCCGAAGATCCGGTCCCAAACGATGAAGACGCCCGCGTAGTTGCGGTCGAGATAGCGCGGGTTGGTGGCGTGGTGCACGCGGTGGTGGCTGGGCGTGTTCATCACCGCCTCGAACCAGCGCGGCATGCGCTTGATCGCCTCGGTGTGGATCCAGAACTGATAGATCAGGTTGAAGCCGCCGCAGATCGCGATCATCGCCGGATGGAAGCCGAGCAGCACCAGCGGCACCGCGAACAGGAAGCCGAAGGTCAGCGAGCCGGTCCATGTCTGCCGCAGCGCGGTGGAGAGGTTGTAGTGCTGGCTCGAATGGTGGTTCACATGCGCCGCCCACATCCAGCGGACGCGGTGCCCCGCGCGGTGAACCCAGTAATATTTGAGGTCATCGAGCACGAAGCACAGCGGCCAGGCCCACCAAACGCTCCACCACTGCGGCCCGAAGTCGAACAGACGATATTGGTAGGCCTTGATGAACACCGCCACGGCGAACCCGCCGAGCAGGGCACCTGCGACGGTCGAGCCCAGCCCGAAGGCGAGGCTGACCAGCGTGTCCTTCGGCTCGTAAGCTTCCGGTGCGTGGAATTTCGCCCAGAGCATCTCGGCCAGCACCGCCAGCACGAAGAACGGCACGGCGTATTGGGTGGGGTCGAAATCAGGCATCGCTTGGCCCGTCTACCGCATTGATCGCCTCGGCCCAAGCCTGCGGGTCGGGCAGCGTGAGAAAGACCTTGCCGAAGCGCGGCTCGCCCGGGTCGACAATGAGGTTGAACTTGCCCGGACTGTCCTCCAGCCGTGCCCGGGCAGCAGGGCCGAGCACCCGGCCGGCGAAACGGTTGCCGTGGCGCTTGATCACGATGATCCGTCCCCCCGCATCGCGGGCCAGCGCGGCCGCCCCTTCCGCATCGCGGGCCAGCGCGACAGGAATGAAGCCGTCCTCGACTTCGCTGGCCGCCCGGCGCACGGCCGCTTCGCTGTCCAGCCGCGGCATACCGCCCAGCTTCATCGCCCACGCCAGCCCCGCCAGCGCAAGAATTGCGACCAGCGACCCGGCAGTCTGGAGCAGGAATTCCATCGCCAGCGCCTCAACGCTGGGCGAGCATATCGATCAATGGCCTGATCGGGCTGACATCGTAACCCGCCTGCATCGCCGCACGGGCGATGGTCTCGGGTTCCTCGCCCAGCTTTGCCGCCGCCAGCGCCCAGAGGAAAGTCGAGCGCGTGCCCGAACGGCAATAGGCGAGAATCGGCCCCTCGGCCTGTTCCAAGGCGGCGATCATGGCATCCACCTGGGGTTGGCTGAAGCCCGAATGACCGACCGGGATAGCCACATAATTCAGCCCGGCCGCGGCCGCTGCGGCGTTGATTTCCTCGCCTTGGGGTGCGTCCGGATCTTCACCATCGGGGCGGTTGTTGACGATGGTGGTGACGCCAAGCGCCGCAGCCGTGGCCACGTCCTCCAGCGCAAGCTGCGGGCTTACAAGCACATTTTCATTGAGTTTGCGAAATCCGCTCATGTCCAAATCCTGCCGCCCGGGGGTTTGCGATTGCTCGCCTCATGCCCAACCGTGCGGGATCGCACAAGCACCGGCAGAACCATACGCTGCATCGACCTGCCGAGTGTGCGGCGGGCCTCGGTAAAATCGTTCGCAAAGCAACTCGTTGTGCGCTATGCATGGCGCACAGGGTGCTCCGGTCGGCAGGGCCGGTGCATCTGTATCCGGTGCGGCTCACTGTCCACGCCATCGGAACATTGGAGGTCGGGCAGTGTGGCAAGGTGTGTTCTGATATATGGGTTACGATAGGGGACGCCGGCGCGGCCGCGACAAGCGCGACGGTTTCGGCGAAGACGGCTTCGATCCGTTTGGCGGCGGGAATGACGGTTTTCCGCCCCCGCGCGACTTTGGCGGGGATCGCTTTGGCGGCGGCGATCGCTTTGGCGGTGGCGGCCCTCGCGGCGGCGGTGGCGGCCTGCGTGGCCCCGGCGGTGGCGGCCTGCGTGGCCCCGGCGGTGGCGGCCTGCGTGGCCCCGGCGGTGGCGGCGGCTTCAGCCGCATGCCTGCCCAGGTCGTCGGCACCGGCAGGGGCATCGTGAAGTTCTTCAACGCCCAGAAGGGCTTCGGCTTCATCCAGCAGGAAGGCGGCGGAGACGATGTCTTCGTTCACATCAGCGCGGTCGAACGCGCTGGCCTTGAAGGGCTCGCCGAAGGTCAGGAGCTCCAGTACAATCTGGTTGATCGCGGCGGCAAAGTGTCGGCGCAGGATCTCCAGATTATCGGCGACGTGATCACCGCTCCGCAGAGGGGCGCAGCCCCGCAGCGCGAACTGACGGGGGAGCGTGCCAGAGGCACTGTCAAGTTCTTCAACGCGATGAAAGGCTTCGGGTTTCTCGTGCGTGATGACGGCCAGCCGGATGCCTTCGTGCACATCACGGCGGTGGAACGTTCGGGCCTTGCCGGTATCCACGAGGGTGAGCGTTACGAGTTCGATCTCGAGGTGGACCGACGCGGAAAATATTCCGCCGTCAATCTGGCGCCGATCCAAGGCTGAACCCGGCCCGAACCGCACTGTGCGGTTTGACCAAGGGGAAGCGGACGAGTAAACGGAATGCAGATGGCGGCTCTGGTTCAGGGCCGCCATTTGCATTTGATACTCCCTATGCATCCGCATTTGCAATTTCAGGAAAGAGCATCATGTCGATTACCCCGCTCATGCCCGTCTATCCGCGTTGCGGTGTGCGACCGGTGCGCGGCGAGCACTGCCACCTCATCGACGAGGACGGCACCCGCTATCTCGATTTCGCCAGCGGTATCGCGGTCAACCTGTTGGGCCATTCGCACGAGGGGCTGATTTCGGCGATCCAGCGCCAGGCGGCGACGCTGATGCACGTGTCGAACCTCTACGGCAGTCCGCAGGGCGAGGCGCTGGCGCAGGTGCTGGTCGACAACACCTTCGGCGATACGGTGTTCTTCACCAATTCGGGCGCCGAAGCGGTGGAATGCGCGATCAAGACTGCACGTGCCTATCATCAGAATGCCGGCGATGCGGGTGATGCCAGCCGGTTCGAGCTGATCACCTTTCACAACGCCTTCCACGGGCGCACCATGGCGACGATCTCGGCCTCGAACCAGGCCAAGATGCATCACGGCTTCTCGCCGCTGCTCGACGGGTTCAGATATGCGCCCTTCGATGACTTGGAAGCGGCCCGGGCGCTGATCGGCCCGCATACCGCGGGCTTTCTGGTCGAGCCGATTCAGGGCGAGGGCGGGATCCGTCCGGCATCGGTGGCGTTCATGCAGGGCCTGCGCGCGCTGGCGGACGAGCATGATTTGATGCTGGTGCTGGACGAGGTGCAATGTGGTGTCGCGCGCACCGGCAAGCTCTATGCCTATGAGCATTACGGGATCACGCCCGACATCATGGCGACCGCCAAGGGCATTGGCGGCGGCTTCCCCTTGGGTGCCTGCATCGCGACCGAGAAGGCGGCCCGCGGCATGACTTTCGGCACCCACGGTTCGACCTATGGCGGCAACCCTCTGGCGATGGCGGCGGGCCTTGCGGTGATGGAAGCCGTGGCCAACGAGGAATTCCTCGCCGCCGTGCGCGATAAGGGCGAGCGGCTGCGCGCCCGGCTCGAACAGTTCATCGGCAACTATCCCGAACTGTTCGAACTCGTCCGGGGCAAGGGACTGATGCTCGGCCTCAAGATGAAGATGGAGAGCCGTCCGTTTTACGTGCACCTGCGTGACAATCACCAGCTGCTGACCGTGGCGGCGGGCGACAATACGATTCGCGTGCTGCCGCCGCTGGTGATCGGCGATGCCGAGATCGACGAATTCATGGACAAGCTTTCGGCTGGTGCGGCGAGCTTCAAGGTGGCGGAGCCGGCATGACCGGGGCAGCACGTTTCAGGCACTTTCTCGATCTCGGCGATGCCGGCGGCGACGCGATCGCGGCGATGATCAATGACGCAATTGATCGCAAGGCAGGGCGTGCCGGCCTGCCGAAGGGCGCGCCCGATGCCGACGCGCCGCTCAGTGGAAAGGTGCTGGCGCTCGTGTTCGAGAAGAACTCGACCCGCACCCGCGTCAGCTTCGACATCGCCATGCGGCAGCTCGGCGGGAGCGTGCTGATCCTCGACTCCGGCTCAAGTCAGCTCGGGCGGGGGGAGACCATCGCCGACACCGCGCGGGTGCTGAGCCGGATGGTCGATGCCATCATGCTGCGCACCGACGATCACGCCAAGATCGAGGACATGGCGCGCCATGCCTGCGTGCCGGTCATCAACGGGCTGACCGACAGGTCGCACCCCTGTCAGATCCTCGCCGATCTGCTTACCGTGATCGAGCATGGCAAGGCGCTGCCCGGGCTTGAGGTGGCGTGGTTCGGGGATGGCAACAATGTGCTGCACTCGATCCTCGAGGCGGCCGGACTGATGAAGTTCAACGTCCGTGTGGCCACGCCTGTAGGATATGAGCCTGATTCGGCCTTCGTTGCCCTGGCGCGCGCGGGCGGGGCGAGGGTGACGCTGACCCAGGACGCGGCCGAAGCGGCGCGCGGCGCGGATGTGATCGTCACCGACACCTGGATCTCGATGGGGCAGGCGCATGCCGAGGCGAAGCTTGCCGCGATGGCGCCCTATCAGGTCAACCCCTACCTGATGGCGCTGGCCAAGCCCGATGCCGTGTTCCTCCACTGCCTGCCTGCCCATGTTGGCGAGGAAGTCAGCGAGGAGGTCTTCGAGGGCCCACAATCGGTGGTGTTCGACGAGGCCGAAAACCGCATCCATGCACAGAAATCGGTGCTGTTGTGGAGCTTCGGGCTGCTCGCTCCCTGAACGGGCCGAAGCCGGGCTTTCGTTCGTTGCGATCAGTCCCCATATAGCGGCACATGGCTGAAACGAGCGAGACCTTTTCCGACAAGCTGATGGGCTTCACCCTGCCCGGCCGAAGTGCGCGCGGGCGGGTGGTGCGGCTCGACGGCGTGCTGGAGCAAGTGCTGTCGGCGCATGACTACCCTGCGCCGATCACCCACCTGTTGAGCGAGGCGCTGGTGCTGGGTGCGCTGATGGGGGGCTTGCTCAAGGGCGATCACGCGCAGATGACCATGCAGGCGCAGACCAATGGCGGGATCGTGCGTTTGCTGGTGTGCGATTATCGCGCAGGCGCGGTGCGCGGCTATTGCGACTTCGATTCCGGACGCCTGGCGCGGCTTGGCGCCAATCCGTCGCTCACAGCGCTGTTCGGGGATGGCTACCTCGCGATCACCTTCGAGACCGAGGGACGCCAGCGCTATCAGGGTATCGTGCCGCTGGAAGGCGGCAGCTTGGCTGAGGCGTGCGAGGTCTATTTCGGCCAGTCGGAGCAGATCCCGACGCTGATCCGCGTCGCCAGCCGTGCGGGTGCGGGCGGCCGGTCGGCGGCGGGCCTGCTGGTTCAGCATCTGGCCGATGGCGAGGAAGGTCGCGAGCGCCTGCATGTGCGGACGGAGCATCCCGACTGGGAGCACGTCGCGATGATGGCCGGATCGATCAGCCATGACGAACTGCTCGATCCGGGCCTGTCGCTCGAGGCGATCATATGGCGGCTGTTTCACGAAGAGGATGAGGTGCGGGTGCAGTCCGGCGCGGCGCTTTCGCGGGGTTGCCGCTGCAGTGCTGAGCACTACGCGACGATCATCTCCCGTTTCCCGCCGGAGGAGCGGGCAGCGATGCGCAATGACGACGGCGTGATCGTCATCGATTGCGCGTTCTGTTCGCGTCTGTTCGAGCTTGCGGTTTGACGATTCGTCGAAAATCGTCCGGCTTCTGCGCCAAGCCTGACAATTTTTCCAAGCCAAACTGGCAAAACGCAGGCATGAAGGGGCGATGAAGCACCTTGCCATCATCCGGATGCGGGCGATCAGCCTCGGCGCCGTCGCGGCAGGCGTGATCGGTCTCGCTGCGATCCCGGGGCTGGCCCAGCGCAGCGGGCTCGCCATGCTCGGAACCCTGACCAAAGGGGAATGGACGGTGCGCTATCGAGACGGTTCGCCCGATCGCAAGATCTGCCTGCGCAGCGGTCAGGAACTGATCCAGCTCCGGCACCGGGAAAGCGGCTGCAACCGCTTCGTGGTGGAGGATGCGGCAACCAAGGTCACCGTGCAATACACCTGTGCCGGCAAGGGCTATGGCCGCACCAGCATCCGCCGGGAGACCCCCGTTCTCGTCCAGCTGGAGAGCCAGGGCATCGAAGGCGGCCTGCCGTTCCAGTTCATCGCCGAAGCGCGCCGCACCGGCTCTTGCTGAGCAGGCTGGCCCGATTGCCTTTGTGCGGGGGCGTGATAGTGCCGCTGTCATGACTGATCTGCAACCGCTCAAGCCGCTGGCCGTGGTGCTGCTTTCCGGCGGGCTGGATTCGATGGTGACCGCCGCACTGGCGCTGGAAGCGGGCTTCGCTGTTCACGCACTGACGGTTGATTACGGCCAGCGCCACAAGCTGGAGCTGCAGTCGGCCGCGCGCATCGCCGAGCGGCTTGGACTTGTCCGACATACGCAGATCGCGCTCGATCTGCGCGCTTTCGGGGGATCGGCGCTGACCGATGCGATCGATGTGCCCAAGGGCGGGGTGGGAAAGGATATCCCGGTGACCTACGTCCCGGCGCGCAATCTGGTGTTTCTGGCGCTCACCACTGCCTGTGCCGAAGCGGCGGGAGCGCGCGACGTGTTCATCGGGGTCAATGCGCTCGACTATTCGGGCTATCCCGATTGCCGCCCCGAATTCATCGCCAGCTTCACCGAGACCGCAAGGCTGGGCACCAGGGCAGGGGTCGAAGGGGCGCCCTTCACCATCCACGCGCCGCTCCAGCACATGACCAAGGCCGACATCGCCCGCGAATGCGCGCGCCTCGGCCTCGATCCGGCGTGGAGCTGGTCGTGCTACGATCCAACGCCAGAAGGACTGGCCTGCGGACTGTGCGATTCGTGTCGCCTCAGGAAAAAGGGTTTTTCCGAGGCGGGGATTGTCGATAGCACGCGCTATGATGCTTGACCGGCTGCGTGCTGGTTCTGGGCAGAATGACGGGATAGGGGATTGGTTTTGAACGACAACACCAGAGCGACCGGCGGCCGCAGCGAAGAGGCTGCGTCTGCCTATAGCTGGTATGTGCTGGTGGTGCTGGTTGTGGTCTACATTCTCAACTTCATTGACCGGCAGATTCTCTCGATCCTCGCGGTTGACATCAAGCGCGACCTGTCGTTGACCGATGGCCAGCTGGGCTTTCTGGGGGGCGCGGCCTTCGCGGTGTTCTATGCGCTGTTCGGCGTGCCGCTCGGGAGGTTGGCGGACCGCTGGCACCGGGTGCGCTTGCTGACCATCGGGTTAGTGCTGTGGTCGACGATGACGGCATTATCGGGGTTGGCGCGCAACTATCTGACGCTGTCGCTGGCGCGCATGGGCGTGGGTGTCGGCGAAGCCACGGCCAGTCCGACCGCCTACTCGCTGATCTCGGACTACTTCCCCTCGCACCAGCGTGCGACTGCGCTCGCGATCTATTCCTCGGGGCTTTACATCGGGGGAGGGGTTTCGCTGTTGATCGGAGCCAAGATCTCGCAGGTTTGGGACCAAACCTTTCCCGGCGGTGGTCTGGCGGGGCTGGTCGGCTGGCAGGCGGCGTTCATCGCCGTGGGGGTGCCGGGGCTGCTGCTGGCGCTGTGGGTGGCATCGCTGCGCGAACCTGCGCGCCAGTCAGACGCGAGTCCCGAAGGGCGCCACCCGCTGGCCGATTTCTTCTTCGACCTTTCGATGCTGCTGCCACCGCTGACATTCTACCATGCGATGCAACGGGGGCCGAAGGCGCTGTTGGTCAATATCGCGATGGCAGCGGCGATGATGATGCTCGCGCTGATCATGATCAGGCTGACCGGTAACCTGCCGCAGTGGTCGGCGATCGCTTTCGGCTATTACGCGGTGTTTTCTTGGGCTGCGACCCTGCGGCGACATGATCCGGCCACCTTCAGCCTGATCTGGGGAACGCCCGCCTTCATCTGCACAGCGCTCGGATACGGATTGGTGTCGCTCGGCGCCTATGCGCTTGCCTTCTGGGCGGCGCCCTATGCCGAGACCGTGCTCAAACTGCCAAAAGACGAGCTGGCACTGGTTCTCGGGGGGAATGGTGCTGTTTCCGGATTTCTCGGCGTTATCCTCGGTGGCCGGATGTCGGACTGGCTGCGCTCGCGCCATACCTCGGGGCGGATCCTCGTGATCATGTTCGGTATCTTGGCGCCAGTGATTCCTATCTGGGTTGGATTCACGACCGAAAGCGCCGTGGTGTTTTATGTGATGAACTTTCTGGCCGGGATGTTTGCAGCGGCAGCGCTGGGGGCAGCAGCCGCCACCACCCAGGATCTCGTTTTGCCGCACATGCGTGGCACGGCTACGGCATCCTTCTTCCTCGCCACAACGCTGGTTGGCCTCGGGCTTGGGCCGTACATGGTCGGTCAGATTTCCGAGCTGAGCGGCAGCATGCGCACCGGCGTCCTGTCACTGATCGGTGTTGCGCCCGTCTCTCTTGCGCTTCTGCTCTACACCTATCGCGCCCTGCCAACGGCCGAGGCTACGATTGCGCAGCGCGCCGAAGCGGCGGCAGCGGCGGGCTAGAGACTGACGCCGATCCTTGGCGTCCGGATTTTTCTGAGCGCATCCGACACGCGCTTAAAGCGTGCGGAGCCGCGTTGGATGACACTGGGCGAAAGCCTACGATTTAGTCCGCAAGCGGTCTTTGTATGGTCGGTGTCGGGCGCCCTTGCCCTCCTATGGTCTAGAGGCTTGCCCTTACGGGCAGTTGGCTGAGGGGCCCAGCTTCGGGCTCATGCCCTGCGTGCTTGGATGACAAAGAAAAAGGGGCCGGATCGCTCCGGCCCCTTCCATGATTTTACGAGAGGCTGCGGCTTACATGCCCGAACCCGGGCCGTAAGTCACTTCCACGCGGCGGTTCTGCGCTTCGCGCACACCGTCAGCAGTCGGGACGCGCGGCTGCGATTCACCGAAGGCTTCGCTCGAGATGCGACCATCGGGGATGCCACGACTGGTCAGATAGCTGCGCACCGCCGCGTTACGACGCTCGGCCAAGCCGATGTTGTACTTGACGGTACCCGCACGGTCGGTGTGGCCAGCCAGCATGACGCTGGCGGTGCCGCAGTTGGCATAGGCCGTAACCGCGTTATTGAGGATGGTCGCCGCTTCAGCCGTGATGTCCGACTTGTCGAAGTCGAAGAACACAATGTACGGGCCGGTGTTGCACGGCGCCTTCGGCGGCGGCGGCGGCGGCGGCGGCGGGGGCGGCGGGGGCGGTGGCGGCGGCGGCGGCGGCGGCGGAGGCGGCGGAGCTTCTTCGCCACCGAAGTTGTAGGTGATCGAGCCGAGCAGCGAGTGCGTGCTCAGCTTGGTCTCGAGAGGCCGACCCAGCGGATCCACCAGATTGACGTCGGGCGCATTGAAGTAACGATACTTCAGGCCGACATCCCACGAATCGCTGATCGGCGCACGCAGACCGGCGAGAAGTTGCCACGCGAGGCCAGTGTCGGAGTCGTTCCAAACGCCCGGGCCGTTCGCATTCACGCGGCCATCCATGTCAATCCGGGCCACGCCGATACCGCCCCCGGCGAAAGCCTGCAGCCCATCGTCCTTCCCGAAGTCGAACATGCCGTTGAGCATGAAGCTCAGCGCATTGACTTCGCCAAGCGCATCACGCGTCCCGGTGAACTTGCTGAAACCGCCGGGGGCATTCTGCGTCGGGTTCAGAGCGAGGCCCTGCGCACCAGCGCTCACCTTGTCGAGATCGGCAGCGCGGTAGCTGGCTTCCGCTTCCAGACGGAAGGAACCGAAGTCATAGCCCACGGCTGCACCGAAGTCATAATCGGTGTCGTATTCAGCACCGGCATCACCGGCAACGCCGTTCACGTCCAGACTCTGGTCTTCGACGATCATCACGCCGCCATCGCCCTGAATGTACCATTGCCCTTCGCGGGCCATGGCGGGCGTGGTCAGCGCGGTCGAAGCCATCGCCATGCCAATGACGAGTTTGCGCATTCAAATTTCCCCTTTGTTATCGGCTTGAGGCACGCGAAGTCTGTATCTTTTCCACATCCAAGAGGCAAGCGTTCAATAACAGCTATGTGTTGCAAGAATGTCTCTATCCGCGGTTTGTGATAAAAAAGACAAGTTCCTGCTCCGTTTCGCAATAGGCTTTTGGCCCTCCTGGGCGGGTTTTCACGCGGGAGGGGAAGCAATCAGGCCGAGAGCCTGCAGATTCTCGACCAACTGTGCGAGTGCATTGCGTGCTTCGATGTCGATCACGCCGCCACCACTGGGTGCCGTGATCGCGCCGGCGCCTTGCCAACCATTCCGAAAGCAGAGCCAGATCCCCGCGTTCTGGTCGAACATCAGCATCCCTTCGTCGGGAGCGATGAAGTGCCAGCTGCCTCCGATCGACAGCGCGAGCTGATCGGCCCTACCGCTCCACGCGCCCGCGGCCTCCTGCGCAACGAGATAGCACCCGCCTTCTGCGGGCAGGGCAGGCGGCTCGGCAAGGGTGGCGATCACGGTCCGCGGTACCAGGGCGTCGAGGATCGCCAGCGACTGGTTCACGAAAAACTCCTTCTGCGCCTGTCCGGCGAAAAGCAAGGGTAGCCGGGCATTCGGTGTGCCGGCGGGGAAGACAATCGGGTCGGACATTACGTTTTCCTTAGACTGAGCTGATCATGGCGAGAAACAGGGCAGGCGAATGCGCGAAGGTGCCAACCTGCTTCACCCAGAGAGCGGCGGGGCCGTAGGCTGAGATCAACCCGGCCCGCTCCTCCTGCGACAGGCGCAACCGGGCTTCGCCGAGCGACCACGCCGTGTGGGGTGCAGCGGTCGGCCCGTAGCCGACCAGATTGCTTTCCTGTTCCTCGACCAGCGGCACTTCGACGCCGTCTTCCCAGCGCCAGTGGCCGCGTGCTCGCCGCGTCCAGCGCAATTCCCAGGCGCCGGAGGATTCGATCAGCAGTCGCGGATGGACCGGCGTTGGGGGTCTGCGAGACAGTCCGGCATTGGCCAGCGGAGCGATCACCGCTTCCGCATCAGCAGTGCCGATGGCGGCAATCCGGGTCGAGGCGATCGGGGGCACATCGGTGGGATCGAGCGGGATAAGTCTTTCATCCAACAGGATCACGCTTGTCTGCGCACCATGCCCCAACGTTGCTTCCGCTTCCGTGCCTGCCCGTCCACGGAGCAGCCCGCGCAAGCGCCAGCGGCGTTCACCCAGAGGCGTCGCGCGCGCGAACTGCACCGCTTCACCGCCGACCAACAGGCGATTGGCACCCATGGCCAGCCCCTCGAGATCGGTATCGTTAAAGGACAGGTCTGCCGCAACCAGATCGAGCGTCAGGCTAGCTTCGGGCTCGAACATGACGCCGGGCGATGGGCCGAGCGGTTCGGCGAGTGTGCCCATCACCGCTCGCACGGTGCCCGAACTGCCGAGTGCGATCAGCGTGTTGCCTTGCACGCGATAGAGCGCCGCACCCCGCCACGCGTTGTTTGCAGCCGAAGCCGCGGCAAAGATCAGCGGGGTCGATGATCCGGTTGCGGCATCAGCAGGGACCTCGAAGGCCGCGAGGCTGGTCTGCGGCAGGGCCTGATCGGGTGGCGGATTGACAGTGCCCGGATCGCCTGCTGGCATCGCCATCAGACCCGGCGGCACGCGTTCGAGCACCAGCTCAACACCGCGGTCCAGCCATTCCCAGCTGCGGACGAACCACGTACCAGGCGTATCGGGCACGCGCACCATGTCGCCGGGCTGCAGGCGTGGATCGAGTTCGCCAATGCGCCAGGTCATGGTTTCGCTCTGCCAGCGTGCACGGTTGGCGCGCTCATTGGCGAGCTGGCGCGCGTCGCGCGCGAACGCCGTTGCGGGCAGCTCCAGCATCAGCTCGCGCCCGGGCCGCCGCGAGCCGAGCGCGCGCTGCACCCCCGGCTGATAGTCGCGCTCTTCATCATAGTAGCGCAGCGCCGCAGGTTCGCGTGCAGGCAGGCCGGTGCGCTGCCTGTGCCGGCCCTCCTCCTGCGCCCGGTCCCGCAGGGACAGCTGTGCCGGCAACGTGACCGGGGCATCGGTGCCGAGCCTGCGAGGCGCAACGCGCAGACCGTCTCTGCCGGAGGTGCAGACGAGCGGAATCACCTCGTCGATCGCCGCGAGAGTCGATGCCAGCTCGCCGCCTTCGTCAGCAAAGCCCCGGATATGGGCGATGGTTGTATCCGCGGTCTGGACGGCAGCCGGAACCATGTGGTTTAGCGACACGCTTGTGTCGCCGCCATGCGCGAAGATTTCGAAACTCAACGCCGGAATCCGGTTGCCGAAATCGCCCAGTTCGAGATCTTCAAAGACGACATAGGCGCAGTCGCGGAAAGCGGGCGCGCTTGCGCCCTTGTCCCCGGCAATCAGCGGATCGACCGGATCATCGCCGAAACCGCGATAGAATCGCAGCCGGCCGCCGACCTTCAGATCCTCCTGTGCCCCGCGCAGCAGATGGCCATCGGCCCAGATCCGCCCGAGCCGCGCGACCGGGGTGCTCGACAGGGCGACCGCAAAAGATGCCGAATAGGAATAAACCGTGATTGAAGGTTGCCCCTTGCGGCCCTTTTGCTTGCGCTTGCTCTCGATCAGATCGGTCGACCAGATCACGATTCCCGGCACCCGCATCCGCCCGAAATGGCGCGGGATCGGCTGGCCATAGCTCGAGCTGCTGACGTTCAGTTCGCGCAGGCGCGGGCCCTGCCGATTGCCGCCGCCGAAAATCGCGGCATCAGCCTGCTGTCCGATCAACGTGCCGATCGCCCCGCCGACCGGTCCGCCGATAGCAGTGCCCAGCGCGGTAAGAAGCAGTGTCGCCATCAGCTTAGCCTTCGGTGGTTGGTGGCACGTGCCAGCGGAAAAGGATGGACATGGCCCGGTCGCGGGGCAGCCGCACCACTCGGCCCAGTCCTGCGTGGGCGTGGACAATCTCGTCCTGCCCCGTCGTGATCATCAGATGGTGCTGGCCATAGCCGAGGCTGGCGAGCAGCACCTCGTCATTGCCCGGCTCTCCAGCGGCGGGTGCGAGGCCCGAACTTGCGGCAAATACAAGCCATGGATCGATCGCGATATTGCGCAATCCGTAACCACGCGGCGGGATGGGGTGCCGACCGATGGCGGCCAGGCTGGCATGGACGAGGCCGACGCAATCGATGCCGGTCGCAGGATCAAGGCCGTGCAGCCGAAACCGGCATCCGACCAGTCGCCCTGCCGCTTGCCCGAGTGTTAGCGGTCGGTGATCACGGCTGGCCATAGCGCGACAGCAGGTCATTGCCGGGCAGGAAGGGTTCACCGCGGAAGTTGATGGCATTGTCGAAACGGGCTGCGCAAGTCGCGATCGTGTGATCGCACCCTTCGGTCAGCTCCGCTCTGGTGCCCGGTGCGGTGCCTCGGGCGAGCGGCCGGTCAAGCAGCAGCCAGTCTCCATCGGCATCGATGATGTCGAAGCGGATGCCGGTCTGAGGTCCGGCCAGGAAGCGCAAACGCCCGTCCACGCAGCTGGCCGGGCTTACGCCTTCGAACCTTACCCGGTTGCGATCCCAATCGATCCCGGCCAGCGCATGGATCATCGTGAACCGCGTGGCCGACAGCCCGCAGCCGGGGCCGCAGAACTCGGCCCGGCAGGTCGGGCTGGTGCGCGGCACAAGATCCTGTTCGAGCAACTGTTTGCTCGACCGCAGCTCAGCCGAGAACTGCGACTGGTCGTCCTCGATCCGGCCGATCTCGCCGGTGTAGAGCACATGATGCTCGCAGGTCTGCCAGTCGACCGCACCGATCTCGATGGCCGCCGCGTCGAACAGGCCTGCGGCGAGGTCGGTCTCGCGGATCGAGGCATGGCTGATTGCGCCCTCGGCCTCGGCGCTGTCATGGGCGATATCGGCGCTGAGACGGATCGCAGCCGGCACCATGCCCGGCGCCGCGCGGTGAGTGATCCCGCCGAAGGCGAGATCACGGTCGTGGCTGGTGAAGGCCAGCATCACCCCGTCGCGGCGATAGATCCGCCAGAAGGTCGCCACCGTATCGAGTTCGCGATCGAAGAAGACGCGCATCATGTCACCTCGCGCAGTTCGATCAGCGGGATCGAAGGTGCCTCGCCCGCGCGAAAGTTGACCGCCGAGATATCGATCCGGTCCTCGGCAAAACGCACGGGCACATCGAAAAGGAATCCGGCTCTGATCTTGGCTCCAGCAGGGGGTGGCGAGAAAAAGCTGAGCACACCGCCGGCGCGCAGGGTCCAGGCCGATGTCGCTACATCATCGATGCTCACCAGCAGGGTCTCGGGGCGCGGACGGGTTATTGGCCGGATCTGCGGTTCCGGCCCGGAGCCATAAGATTTGGTCAGCTGGAAATCTGAGGCAAGCCCGTCGCCAATGCCGATCAGCTGGTCGGACATAGTCGGCGTTCCGGTCATGCCGTTGGAGCTGTGATCGAACGGATCCATGATCCGGAAGCCCCGCGCCGGCCCGCGCCGGGCGCGGAAGAAGGCGAGCAGTTCCGACAGTTCCGCTTCCGAGCGGATTCCCGGCCCGACATCGAAATGCAAGCGCGCGTCGGACCATAGCGCATTGCGCCGCTCATGGCCCGATGCGGTGACCGCAATCGAGGTCGAAAATTCGGGCGCTACGGCGGTGTTGCGCCCCAACGCAAGAGGATAAAGGACATCATCGAAGGCATCCATGGCTTGCTCCGGGGACGGGGGGAGGCGGGTGTATCCGTCGCGGTTGACCTGCGGCAGCGCCCAGACATATCGGCGGGCGATGCCGCGATCGGCGGCCTCGTCAAGCCCGCGGTCGATCCGGGTCCAGAAGGGCTCAGCATCGCCCGGATCGAGCACGAAACCTGCCAAATAGTCCTGAGCGGCAGGCGCGTAGCCAAGGCGGGCAGAAATCAAGGCATAGGCCTTGCGCCGCGCAGCATCGGCACCGCTGGTCAGCCAGTCGTAATCTTCCAGCTGCAAGCGGTCGAACGCCGGGGCGGCCCAGCCTGTGGGCAGGTTGGCGCGATAAAGCTCGGGCATCGCGGGATCGAGAATGGTTGGCGTGAAGGCCAGCAGCAGCACCTCGGCGCCGTTTGGCGCTGCGGCTCTGATCGCGGCGGTGAGATTGGCGGTCGATTGCGCGAGCAGTGCTCCGGCGGCGTCGAGAAGTGCTATTGCGGCTGGGTCGAGCGGCGCGCGCAGGTCGGCTATCACCGGCGGCAGCCCGCCAAAGGCGGTGCGCGCGGCATGGTCGTACAAGCAGATCTCACCGGCGGCCGTCACCCACCACCATGGCTCGCCGATCTGGAACCGCACCGGAAGTCCGGCTTCGGCGACGAGAGCGACAAAGGCTTCGGCGCAATCGATCAGCCAGCCCATCGCGGCACTGTTGGCGGGCGACAGAAGCGACGATGGCGGCACCCATCCGGTGAGCGCCGGAGCGCCGCTCGCGGTTCGCTGCTTCCATTCCTCTGGGCAGTAGGCATCGAACAGCTCGTAGGAGAGCGAGACGATCACCTCCAGATCGGCGGCCTGCGCCAAGTCGAAGAAGTTGCGGTGCCATGCGCGCGCGGGTTCGCACAGCGTGCCGGATGCGGTCACAAGCAGTCCGGTTTCGCCCTGCCGTTCGAGCCGCATGAAGTGGCTCATGCCGACATAGTGGACCAGATCGTCACGATAGCCGAGGCCGGTGATGGACCGGATCAGCCGTGCCGGGGTCTGGTTGTAGGAATCGTCATAGGCCGTGGCCATCCGCTCGCCATGGGGTGGCAGCAGGACATCGCCGATTTCGAGCATCCCGCGTCCACCAGTGGTGGTGATCCTCGACATCGTCACAGATCCGTTGCAGCGCCCCGGCAACGGCGCGGTGCTGCCCGCGACATAGCCAGGCGCCACCAGCGAAATGAACATGCGGTCGATATCGTCCGGGTGCACGGGTTCGCCGGGCAGGTGATAGCCGCTTTCGAGTTCCGAGAAGCGCAGCGTCACCTGCGCATCGTTCGGGGTGCCCTCGGCATAGTTCCACAATCGCACATACCAAGTGCGCTGAGTGCCAGCGGCGTCGCGTCCTTCGATCGTCAGAGTCGGTCCATTGGGCTGATCGAGCGGGATCACGCCGTCCGATTGCCAGCGGAAGCTCAGCGTCGTGTGCGAGTAGTCCCGGTCGGTCTGGTAGGCGAGCAGCGGATGATCGAGCGTGTCCGCGCTGTCCCAGATCAATCCGACCAGCTCTCCGGCATGGTGGAGTTCGACTTCCACCCGCAGCGCATCCGGACCGAGCGTCACCACCGAGGCCATCGCCGGGCGTGGAAAATTGACGGTCCAAAAGCGCGGATCGAATCGCTGGATGAAGCTGCTTTCCTGCGTGCGACGGTCGCGGGCGAGCCAGAATGCCATGGGTTTTGCTCTGTCAGACTTGCTGGAGGGTGCGGCGAACCGCGCTGGCGATCTGGCGCGCGGAGCGACGCATCGCGGTGGGCGCAGCCGTGCCGCGCGGTACCGCAAGCTGGATCGCAACATTGACATCGCGCCCCCGGCCGCTGCCAATCGCATCGCCGCGTTCGATCCGGCCCGAGGCTGTCGGCAGGAAAACTTCCGGGCCGTTCTCGCCCACCAGATAGGCGCGTCCGGGTGAGACCAAGCCGCCGGTCGCGCGGCCCGGCAGACCGAAAAGTGCGCCGAGTGACTGGCCGATCAGCCCGCCGAGACCGCCCAGGCCCGCGCCGCCAAACAGATTGGCAAGGCCGGATTGCAGGGCGTGGGATGCGATCTCGTCAAGCGCACGGAAGGCTATCCGCTTGAGATCGTCGAAACCGATACTGCCGCGACGCAAGGCCGACAGCAGACCGCTTTCAAGCACGGCTCCCGCCCGTCCGAAGCCGTCGAGCAGCGAGGTATCGAGCGAGCGGCGCATGTTCTGGAGGTCGGCGGCGAAGCTGTCAGTACTGGCGCGCACGTCGATCACCAGTGCGTCGAAATTGTCATCCATCGGGATCGCTCTCCATCATCCGTTCAATCATGTCGCGGTCGGGTGGGGCAGGGGTGGCAGCTTGGGCAGGGTCGGCCAGCGCCATGGCGAGCTCGGCCGGAGTGGCGGCCCAGAATTCGGCAGGACGCCAGCCGAGCAGCCTGGCTGACAGCGCGCAGGCCCGCCGCGCCGCGTCGGCAAAGGACATCATGTCTCGCCCTGAAGCACCTGCGCGAGGATGGCGCGTACCGGGCGGGTGGCATTGACCAGCCCCATGGCGACAACCGCCTGTCCGACAATGCTCCGCTCGGGCCGGGTCTCGGCAGGCAGGCAGTGCCACAGCAGCGCAGCGATCTCTGCGAGGGTGAGCACCCCCTGCGCGGCCCGCTCCACCAGCGCGAAAAGCGAGCCGAGCTCGGCTTCGGCGAGCACGAGGCTCTCGAAACTCGGGCGAAGCAGGTGCGTCTGGCCGGCAATCACCAAGTCGTATTCGCCGCGCAAGGGATTGGCAGCAGCGCTCATACGGCGATCACCGGCCCCGAGCTTTCGAGCTGGAGCGTGTAGCTGCGTTCCCCGTTGAAATCGCCGGCATAGTCCAGCCGCTGGACGAGGAAGCGTCCACGCAGCTTCTCGCCGTCCTCGAACGACAGCTCGTAGTCGTCGAGCGTGCCGGCAAGCGCATGGGCACGCACGGCGCTTTCGGCGCTGCTGCCGAGAAAGATCCCCGAGGCGCTGACCGAAACCGAACGGGTGCCTGCCCCTGAGAGCAGATCGCGCCAGCCGCCCGAGCCCTTGTGGGTCACCACGACGGTGTCGCCATTGATCGACATCTGCGTGGTCCGCAGGCCTGCCACGGTCTGGTAGGCGGGGGGCGAGGCGCCGTCGCTGATCTTGAGCAGGAAGGCGGAACCGGATTGTGCGGGCATGGGCTTACTCCGTGGAAGGTTCGAGGATGCGGAAGCGGAATTCGAGCAGCGCTGCCCGGCGGTTGTCGTCGCGGGCCTCGCTGCGCGAGCGCAGAAAGCGGATCGAGGCGATTTCGAAGCCGGGCTGGAATGGCGGCATGTCCAGCACGCGCCGCTCAATCGCGCCGAGCAGAGCGGCGTCGGCACCCGGCAGGTCGATCCGGGTCTCGAGTTCAAGCGCGACCCGGGTTTCGCGGCCCGCCCTGTCCTTGGTGCCCCAGTCGATCGAGGCACTCGCGGCGATGCCCAGCCACGGCGGGCTGGCGGACAGCGGCGCTTCTTCGGCTATCCTGTTGATGCTCGCGAGGGTAGGGTCGGAACGCAGCCATGCGATCAGGGCAGTGCGCAGCTGGTTTTCCATGGCGCTCAGCTCCTCGGGTTGTCGTCAACGAAGTCAGGCCACAAAGCCGCGGCCGAATCCCAGCCACTGCGCCTGCGGCGGCGGATCGCGCGCATGTGTCGGTCGGCAAGGCGCCGGGTGCGCTGCTGCAGACGCTGGAATAGCCCGGCCCAAGAGGCGCTGGCGCGGATCATCCGAGCCGCACCTGGCGCCAGGGGCGCCACAGGGCGGCAACGCTGGCGGGGGGCACCGTGCTGGCCTTGCTGTCGCGGTCACGGTAGTGATGAGCGGCAAGGCGGATGATGCCCTGCGCCAGAGGCGGCGGGAGCGCGTCCCATTCGGCGGCGATCCCGACCCTCAGCTGGAGCGCCACGGCCCGGCCTGTGATTGGCTTGCTAATGCGGATGCAGGCGCTCCCGGCGGCGCGGAGCTCGATCACGAGGTCTGGTTCGTCGAGCGGGGTTCTGGCGCCGTCCTGCGCGATGATTGCGGCTGCCACCAGAGCCTGGACCGGTCGCGCGGCAAGTTCCTGCCAGCCATTGGCGACGGGCACGATTTCCTCGATGGTCTGGTGCAGGGGCGACTGGCCGGTGAAGGCTTCGCAGATGGTCACGCTGGTTTCGAGCAGCTGCGCAAGCGCGGCATCCTCGTCCGGGCGGGTGATGGCCAGCCAGTGCTTCAGTTCCGCCAGCGCGGCACCGCCAATCACCGGCGGCTGCACGATTATACGCTGCATCGCGGGTTCTCCCACATTCTGATCAAGACGAAGTGCGCCCGCATCGCCGGGTCAGGCGGGGATGGCCTGGAGCGATGCGGGCGCGAGCTGCCGGCGCGGGAGCGCCTGGGCCCCGGGCCGTGCCGCTGCAGCGAAGCCTGGCGTTAGGCCTAGGCTTCGATCTTCAACAGCTTGATGGCGTTCGAATCGAGCACCTTCCCGCCGATTCGCTTCGTCGCGTAGAAATGGACGAAAGGCTTGTTGGTGAAGGGATCGCGCAGCACCCGCGTGGCGCTGTGTTCGGCGATGAGATAGCCGTGGCGGAAGTTGCCGAACGCGATCGGGAAGGCGCCGCCCGCGACATCGGGCATGTCCTCGGCCTCGATCACCGGATAGCCGAGCAGGCGGTCAGGCTGACCCTCGACCAGACCCGGCTGCCACAGGAACGCGCCATCGGCGGTCTTGAGTTTGCGGACATTGGCGAGCGTGGCCGAGTTCATCACGAAGCACGCGCCCTGCCGGTGGCCCGATTTCAGCGCATGGATCAGGTCGATAAGCTTGGCATCGAGCGCGGAACCGAGCCCGGTGGCACTGCCCGAGCCGATATATTGCAAGGTGCCGAAAGCACGCACCCCGTCCTCGGCCGTGCTCTTGGCCGCCGTAAGGAAGCCTTCGGGCTGGTTGATTCCGGTGCCCGTGACGAAGGCAGCGCCCTCGGCGCGGGCGAATTCGAGCGCAATCTCGCTGACCAGCCAGGATTCGATGTCGAAGGCGGCATCATCGAGCATGGCCTGGCTCGCCGCCGGATTGGCGTAGAGATCGCCCGAGGGCGGAGCGATCTCGGCGAACTGGGGGGTCGCCGTTTCCGGGCGCGGCGCGACCTCGCTGACCCAGCCCGAGGCGGTGCCGCCGGTCGCGACCAACTTGCGGTAGCCCGCCGTGCCGGTCTGGACGATCTGGGCAATGGCCCGGATCGGGCTGATGTCGCGCAGCTGGCTGGCGATCAGCGCGTCGATCTGGCGCGGTACCGCGAAACCGCCGTCAGCGGGGTTCGCGCCGCTGATCGACTTGATTTCGGTCTCGCGACCACGGCGCAGATAGCCATCGACGAAGCCTTTGACTTCGTTGTTGTAGCTCGCCGGGCCGCCGCTGATCACCGGACGCGACGCCGCGCGGGCAACCTTGTCGAGGCGCGACTTCACCTCGTCCACATCGTGGCGCAGCGCGGCGATATCTGCCTCGGCGCGATCCTGTCGGGCGACGATATCGAAGCTGGCCTCGAACGGATCGGTGACGGTTGCGGTGAGAGTGGTGGGGTTGGGGATTTTCTCCATGGGGCAAGGGCCTTTCGGTTGCGCGGGGAAGAAGGCCGCCCCGATGGCGGCCGGTGGGAAGGGGTGGGTGCGGCGGGCGTCCGTGCGGCTCAGCCGACCAGGTGAACGCGGGCACCATATTGCAGCGGGTGGGTGACAAGGCTGACTTCGAACAGATCGATGTCCAGCAGTTCGCGGCCGGCCGGATTCCGACGGGCCGAGCGCGCGCGGAAGCCGAAGCTGAGACCGTTGACCTGGCCTTTCGCCAAAAGGCGTGCGGCGCGGCTGTCGGACCGGTCGATCCGGGCCACCACCCGCAGGCCGCGCGCGTCCTCGGCCACTTGCTCGATGATGCCGATTGGCTGATCGGGCCGGTGTTGCCAGTAGAGCGGGAGCGGTACGGTGCGCTCGGCCAGCGTGCGGGCAAAGGCCCCGCGCCGGATCGTATCGCGCCCGGCATCGGCAACGTCGAACAGCGCGGCATAGCCGGCAAATCGCAGCGGGGCGCTCACAGCAGGTCCCATGCGCCGAGCCGCACCGCGATCCCGATCAGCAAGAGCGCGAGCGCGCCGCGGATGACCCAGTCGACGAGCGCTTTCCACGCGCTGGTCTTGGCGTCGCGCCAGGCGCGCAGCAGTTCGCGCAGTTCCATCAGATCGCTCTCGGCCCCGGCATCGCCGAGGCCAAGCCGTTCGAGCACGCGGTCGCCGGCGAGCACGCTTGCCTCCTCGACAATGGCCCGCAGGGTGAGGAGTTCGGCCCCTTGCGTGCGGGCCTGGGCCATCAGGGCGGCGAGGATGTCTTCGCGGCTCATTGGCTATTCTCCTCCGGGCTTAGGCCCAGCATCTGGCGCTTCTCGGCGCGGGTCAGGAAATCGGCTTGGGACACTTGCGACCAAAGCCGCTCGCGGTCCTCCGAGAGCGCCGGCACACGATCGAGATCGATCCCGAGTTCGGCGTCTGGAAACCACGGAGAAAGGCCCTCGCGCAGCGCGGCGAAAAGCTTTTCGGCGAGGGGCAGCAGCGTCAGCCGCCACAGCGCGCGGTTGGCCTCGCGATAGTTCGAATAGGTGTTGTCTCCCGGCAGCCCGAGCAGCATCGGCGGCACCCCGAAGGCAAGTGCGATGTCACGAGCCGCCGCGCTCTTGAGCGTCGCAAAATCCATGTCGGCGGGGGATAGGGCCATGCTCTGCCACTTGAGCCCGCCATCCAGCAACATCGGCCGACCGGCATGACCGGCACCCGAAAAGGCGATCTCGAGCTCGCGCTTGAGCCTTTCGAACTGCTCGTGACTGAGGGTCATGCCATCGCCTGTCTCGTAGACCAGCGCTCCCGATGGGCGGGCCGAATTTTGCAGCAATGCGCGGTTCCAGCGGGCTGCGGCATTGTGGATCGTCACCGCCTGATGCGCGGCCTCCAGCGCACTGGCCCCGCGATGGTCGTCCAGCGGATTCATCGCCCGGATCGGGATGATGCCGGGCCAACCATCCTCGTCCAGCACCGCAATGCGGGTGCGGTTGCCCTGCACGGTGTAGTCATAGGCGCAGGGCCAGCCATCGGGGCCGGTCACCACGCTGACCCGCTCGGGACGCAACGCGAACAGCTCGATCGGCACGCCGGCAGCATCCTTGATGATCTGGACATAGCCATTGCCGTGCAGCAGCAGGTGCGCCGCGAGCGTCTCGATCAGTGACTGGCCTGCGCTGGTGGCATTCACCAGTGCGGCAAGACGCGGCTCGGTGCAGGTCAGCGGTGCCTGCCCGACGCCCTCGGCGACGATCCGGATCGAGCGCTGGGCGATGGGATTGGCGAGGAAGCTCTCCTCGACCGCGCGGGCATAGTCAAAGTGCTCCGTGCCGAAGCCGCCCTCGCAGGCGGGGATCCAGCCGGCCATCATGCTCTGGGCAAGCGGCACGCGGGCGGGCGCGCCGCCCTTGAAGGCGGAGCGGAAGATGTCGAGTAAGGCCATCGATATTCCTCTGTTGGGCGGGCGCTTCGCGTCCGCTAGTCGAAGCGCACCAGCCGCGGCCGGCCGTTGCGGCCGAGCATCAGTTCGCTGAGCGCCCAGACCAGTGCGTCAGCCCGATCGGGGCTGCGGCCGGGGCCGGCATAGGTGCCGCCGGTGAGCAGGCCGCACAGCTGGTCTTCGAGATGGGCGAACAGGCCGACATGGCGCACCTTGCCTGCTGTGTAGAGCGCCGCGACCGGCTCTGCCCGGGCGACCTTGCCGCGACTGGCGTGAACCAGCCGCAGGGGCAGGGCATGATCGGCGGCGCGCAGCACGCTTTCGACCATCGCGCCCCCCTGGTTGGCTTCGGCTACCACCCGATCCGCGCCCCACTGCCGTGCGGCCTCGGCGATGTTGCGCGCCCAGAGCTCGGGCGTCGCGCCCGCGATCGAGCAATCGGCCAGCACCCGCGCGATCCCATCCTCGCCCAGTGCCGCGACGACGATTCCGCATTCATCACCGACGGTACCGCCCGGCGGATCGACCGCGACGACAACCCGCGCATGATCGGCATTGCAGCGGGATTCGCGGACCTGTTCGAGCAGGCCGCGGGTCCATAATGCGCCCTCGATATCCTCGAGCAATTCCCCGTCGATCTCCTGCCGGGCAAGATGGCTGCCCGCGAATTCGCTGGCGATGGACTCCATGAAGCGTGCGGCGAGGTTTGCGGCGTTATCCAGCGTCGAACCGCGCGTGATCACCACCTCGCCGCTGGCGGATTGCCGCACAAGGCGTTGGACCAGCGGTACGGCGCGGGGCGTGGTGGTGACAGCGATGCGCGGATCGCTGCCGAGCCGCAGGCCGAGCAGAAGATTGTCCCAGCAGCGGGTTGCCCGCGCGTGCGCCAGCGGCCACTTGCCGATCTCGTCGCACCAGGCGTGGCTGTGCTGGGGTCCGCGCAGGCTCTCTGGCTCGGCGGCGGAAAACAGCTGCGCCTGCGCCCCGCTGGCAAAGCGGATCCGGTGCAACGAGGGTTCGAAGAGGGGCTTGCGGCCGGGAGGGCAGATCGCCAGCAGTCCGCTCTCGCCTTCGACCATCACAGCGCGTGCTTCGGCCCGCGAGGACGAAACCAGCGCGATGCGCGCCTCGGGATGGCTTTCGGCGATCATCCGCACCCATTCCGCTCCGGCACGGGTCTTGCCGAAGCCGCGCCCGGCCATGATCATCCAGATCCGCCAGTCGCCGGGCGGTGGGAGCTGCTCCGGCCGGGCCTGATAGTCCCACAGATATGCGAAGCTGTTGCGTTCCGCGCGGTCCAGCGCCTCGCTGAGTTCGTAGCGGAGCCTTTCGCCATCCTCGCTTTCATCGGCGATCATGTCGTCGTAGGGGCCGATCATGCGCCCTTGCCCTCGGCCGCGGCCTTCTGGCGGGCGATGCGGCGGCGGATGTCCTCGATCTTGCGGTCGATCGAAGCGCGAATCTCCGCAGGGCTGACATCGCGCACCTCGCCGGCTGCGCGCACGGCATTGTCGCGGTGTGCGGCAAGCAGGCGGATGGCGTTGGCAAAGTCGAACCTGCCATCGTCGGTCGTCTTGGAATCGCCGTCGCGCAGCCGGCGCAGCACTTCCATTTCGAGGTGGAGATAGCCCTCTGCCAGCGCCATCTGCCATGCGCGGGCGAATTCGGCGTCCTCGCGGCGGACCTTATAGGCGCGGCTGGTGCTGACCCCGGCTCTTTCGGCCGACAGCGTCACGTTCGAGCTTTCGGCGAGGCTATCGAGAAACAGCCTGCGCCAGTTCTTGTTGATGCGCCCGCTTTCGCCCAGCTTGAGATCGGGACGGATGGCAATGCGCTTGCCGGGCGGCTTGGCCATGCGGGCACTCCTGAAGCACAAACGAAATCGGCGGCACTTCCGGTGGGGGAAGGCCGCCTGCGGGCGAATCGCAATTTTCCGACTATGCCTTCTTTTAACCAATAAGCGTCACGATGTCAAGCGAAATAACCATATAGGTTAATTTTCCATCGGGGCTGCTTTCACCCATTGCGGCGATCTGCGCAATGAAATTGCAACATGGCATTGACTGCTGACCGATTCGTGCGATTGTCTGGCCGCAGCTTTCTTCAACGATTACAGGAGGAGAGTTGATGAGCGATCGCGCGTTCCTTGCCCAGTTGCAGGGCTATGGCCTGTCCACGGTCGAGATCCATTACTTCATGCCCGATCACCGCAGTCTGTTGCAGCAATTCGTGATGCAGCAATATGACGTCGCCCCGGGCTTCCCCGAGCTTGACCGTTTCCTGACCTTCTGGCGGCGCGAGATCGATGCGGTGCTGCACTCGGTCCGGGTGGCGCACAAGCACCTGATCGGACCACAGGAATGGCGCGCCGTCGACGGAATCATCACGATCAACTAGGGGCGGCGCCCCTGCGAACTAGATAATCCCGATCGCCTTGCCCGCGCGCTCGAACATGCCGAGAATGGTCTGCACCTGCTCGGCCGAATGCTCCGCGCACAGCGAGCAGCGCAGCAGGGTCATCCCGGCCGGAGTGGCCGGCGGACGCGCGAGATTGACGTAGAGACCCTCCTTCAGCAGCGCCTCCCACATCATCGCGCCCTTTTCGAGATCGGGCATAATCACGGCGATGATCGCGCTTTGCGGGGTTTCTGTACCAAGCCGGAAGCCGAGATCGCGCAGCCCTTTATGGAGCGTGCGGCTGTTTTCCCACAGGTGCGCGCGCTTGTTCCCACCCTGCATCAGCTTGCGGATCGAAGCCGCGCTCGACGCCATCACGCTGGGCGGCAGGGCGGCGGTGAAGACATAGGGGCGGCACACCAACCGCAGCACTTCGAACTTGGGATGGTTCGAGACGCAGAAGCCGCCCACCGTTCCGACGCTCTTGGAGAAGGTGCCGATGATGAAATCGACCTGATCGAGCACGCCCTGGTCTTCGGCGACGCCGCGGCCGTGCTCGCCGATGAAGCCCATCGAATGCGCCTCGTCAACCAGCACCATCGCGCCGTAACGCTTCGAAATCTCGACCATTTCCTTGAGCGGGGCAACGTCGCCCAGCATCGAATAGACGCCTTCGAGTACCACCAGCTTGCCCGCGCCTTCGGGCACACGCTTCAGGCGCTTTTCCAGCGCCTCGATGTCATTGTGCTTGAAGGGCACAACCTCGGCGTCACCCATCTTGCAGCCATCCCAGATCGAGGCGTGGCTGTCGATGTCGAGGATGATGTAGTCGCCCTTGCCCGCCAGCGTCGAGATGATCCCGAGATTGGCCTGATAGCCGGTCGAGAACACCATCGCGTGTTTCCTGGCGTAGAAGTCGCGCAGTGCGGCTTCGACATCGCGGTGATCACGGAAGGTGCCGTTGAGCACGCGGCTGCCGGTGGTCCCGGCGCCGAAATCCTCCATCGCCTTCTTGCCCGCGGCAATGACGTCATCGTCGAAGGTCATGCCCATGTAATTGTAGGTGCCAAGCAGGATGGTATCGCGCCCGTTGCAGATCGCACGGGTGGGCGAAAGCACCTGCTCCATGACGAGGTTGAACGGATCCTCCACCCCAGCGGCGAGAAGTTGCTCGCGGGTCTGGATTACGGAGTCGAACTTCGCCAGCAGATCGATCGATGCGGCAGTGGTGGTCGTTTCGTTCATGGCAGTGGCCATTATCAGCTATCCTGCAGCTTGTGCACTGCCGCGACGAGCTGGCCCCAGTTTTCGATCTCCGCCTGCTGGTTCATGCTGATGATGATGTCGAACTCGTCCTCGATCGCAGCGACGAAATCCATCACTGTGAGGCTGTCGAATTCCAGATCGCCGGCAAAGGTGGTGGAGTCCTCGATGGCAATGCCCTTCTTGTTGAAGGGCTCGACCAGAGCGCGGATCGCAGCGTCAACGTCAGCTGGAGTCATGCTGGGTGCTTTCTTGGGATCGGTTGTCGGGCGGGCTGTAGCCCTTTATTACGGCTGCAAAGCGGCGGATGATGCAGCTTGTCAAGTTCTGGCCGCGTCGCCGGGGGCGCACGGCCGGGCCGGGGGGATGAACATGGCCGAAAATCATGGGCAAGCCGATGCGCCCAAGGCAGCGCCGTCGCTGCCATCGCCCTCGGGCTATTCGAACCACGCGATCCATCTGGTGCGCACCAGCCAGCAGGCCAACCTCGTCCTGAGCCAGATGGCCGATACCAAGGCCTCGATCCTGATGGGGGCGACCTTTCTGGTCTTCACCATCTCGGTCGGGCAGGCGACCAATGGCACCATGCCCGTGGCCCTCGGCGTGCTCGCGCTCTTCGCCTTCATCTCGGCGATGTGCGCGGTGTTCGCGGTGCTGCCTTCGGTCAGCAGCCCCAGCTCGGCAAAGTTCCCCCACGGGCAGCCCAACAAGCTGTTTTTCGGATATTTCACCCACATGGAAGAAAACGAGTGGGTCGACAGCGTGCTCGCCGAGCTGCAAGCCGACGAAACCGTGTTCCGCACCATGCTGCACGATATCTACCAGAACGGGCAGGTGCTTCAGCGCAAGAAATACAGGTTCCTCACCTATGCCTACAAGAGCTTCATGGTCGGCCTGTGCCTGACGGGGGTGACCTTCCTCATCGAATATGCTTGGAATCGCGTCTGACACCGCCCCTGCAGGTTTGCGGCCTAGATCAAAGCATTGACCGCCGACATGAAGGGTCCGATCGAAACCGGCTTGGACAGATAGCCTTCCGCCCCAGCCGCGCGGATACGTTCCTCGTCGCCCTTGGCGGCGAAGGCGGTGACCGCGAGCACCGGGATGGCCGCAAGGTGCCGGTCGCGCTTGGCTGCCTCAATCAGGTCGACGCCGGAAACGCCGCCCAGCTGGATGTCCATGATGATGAGGTCCGGTGCCTTTGCGCGCGCGATTTCCAGCACGACATTGCCATCAGACACAGGTTCGACTTCGAAGCCGTTGGCCTTGAGCACGTCGCAGAACAATTTCCGGTTGAGGTCATTGTCCTCGACAACCATGATCCGCTTTGTCACATCGCGCCCCTATCGCCCGCGCCCATCATTACTCTTGCCCGAAGGACAGGACAATCCCGCTTCGCCCCGCCTCGGATCCCGACTATCCCCACACGCTCGCGCTGGCGGCGCTCGGCTGGGTGCTCGAGAGCGATGAGCGGGCGGCGCGCTACCTGGCACTGACGGGACTCGATCCGGATCGTCTGCGGGCCGGGCTGGGCGATCCGGCGATTCTGGCTTCGAGCCTCGAATTTCTCGCCAATCACGAACCAGACCTGATCCGCGCCGCCGAGGCACTGGCGGTAAGCCCCGAGGAACTGGTTGCCGCCAAGGACGCTTTACGCGCATGACCCGTCCCCTGATCATTTCCGATTGCGATGAGGTGCTGCTGCACATGGTCGCGCCATTCAAGGAATGGCTCGAGACGACGCAGGGTGTCAGCTTCCATCTCGAAGGCCACAACTTCGCCGAGGCGCTGCGCTGGCAGGACAGCGGCGAGCTGCTTGCGCCGGCCGATATCTGGCGGATGCTGCGCCATTTCTTCGACACCGAAATGGATTCGCAGACGCCGATTGCCGGTGCGGTGGAAGGGATCAACACTCTTGCCGAAAAGGCCGAAGTGGTGATCCTTACCAACCTTACCGATCAGCACCGCGATGCCCGCGCCGCGCAGCTGGCCAAGGTCGGCATCAAGGCCCGCGTCTATACCAATCAGGGGCCGAAGGGACCGGCGCTCAAGGCGATCATCGACGAATATGCGCCGACCAAGGCCTTGTTTATCGACGATCTTGCCCAGCACCATGCCTCGGTTGCCGAGATCACGCCGCATGTCACGCGGCTGCACCTGTGCGGCGAGCCGATGATTGCCCATGCCATTGATTGTGCCCACAAGGCGGGCCACGCCCATTCGCGGATCGACCGCTGGGACGAGGCTCTGCCGTGGCTGCTGGAACGACTGGAGGAGTGAACGACATGACAAGCGCCCGCGCCCGCCTCGCCGAACTCGGCATTGCTCTGCCCAAGGCCGCTGCGCCCGTGGCGAGCTATGTGCCGGTGGTGGTGCATGGCGGCTTTGCCCATGTCTCCGGCCAGCTGCCTTTCGTCGACGGGGAGGTGGTCAAAGGCCGGCTCGGTGATGACTTGAGCCTTGCCGCGGGCCAGGCTGCCGCTCGCGCCTGCGCGCTGATGATCATAGCCCAGCTCGATGCGGCCGGGTTGCTTGAGCGCGTCGAGCGGATCGTCAAACTGGGCGCGTTCATCAACTGCACCGCCGATTTCGCCGATCAGCCCGAAGTCGCCAATGGCGCCTCCGACCTGATGGAGCAGGTGTTCGGCGATGCCGGCAAGCACGCCCGTGCCGCAGTCGGCGTGCCTGCCCTGCCGCGCGGCGCGGCGGTCGAAGTCGATGCGGTGATCGCGCTCAGGCCATGAGCGAAAGGCGCGCTCCCGACTGGCTGACCCAGTGGGAATATGCCCACCGTGGCCTGCACCATCCAGGCGTGCCTGAAAACTCGCGCGGCGCAGCCGAGGCGGCGATCGCGGCCGGCATGGGGATCGAGTGCGATATCCAGATGAGCCGCGACAACGTGCCGCTCGTGTTTCACGACTGGGAGCTTGACCGGCTCACCAGGGAGCGCGGCAAGACCGCCGGGCGCAGCGCCGATGATCTGTGCCGGATTGCGCTGATGGACACCGATCAGACGATCTGGACCCTTGCCGACTTGCTTGAACTGGTGGCGGGCCGGGTGCCGATCCTCGTCGAGATCAAGGCCCAGCCTCATCTTGCGATCGTCACGCCGTGCATGGCGATCGCCAGGGCATTGGCAGGCTATGCCGGAGCCTTCGCGGTGATGAGCTTCGATTTGCGCGTGGGCGAATGGTTCGCCCGCCACGCGCCCGCGATGGTGCGCGGTCTCGTCATCACCGACACGCTCGATCACGGCTACCGCAACGCCTGGCGCGCGCCCCACGCGCTCGAACGCGCTAAGCCCGACTTTCTTGCCTGCGATGTGCGCGACCTTCCCAATGCGCTGACCGGCCTGTGGCGCGAGAGCGGCCGTGCGCTGCTGACATGGACCGTCCGCTCGCCCGAGACCCGCGCGCGGGGATCTGCCCATGCCGATGCGCTGATCGTCGAACGAGAGGGCCTTGCGTGAGTGACGCGCCGGAACTTGCGGTCCGCATCGCCGCCTCGGTCGGCAGCTTCGATCGCACGCAGTGGAACGCGCTGGGCGGCAAGGACAATCCCTTCGTCTCCCACGAATTCCTCACCGCGATGGAAGATTCGGGCTCGGTCGGCCCCGGCACCGGCTGGGAGCCCGCACCCATCGTCATCACCGACGCGGCGGGCCGGTTGCTCGCGGCCATGCCCGCCTACGCCAAGGGGCATAGCCAAGGCGAATATGTCTTCGATCACAGCTGGGCCGATGCGTGGCACCGTGCGGGCGGGCGCTACTATCCCAAGCTCCAGATTGCCGTGCCCTTCACTCCGGCGACCGGCCCGCGCCTGCTGCTGTCTGACGAAGGCCTCGCCCCGCATCTGCTCAAGGGGGCCGAGGCGGTGTGCCTGCAGAACGGGATGTCATCCGCCCACGCGACCTTCATCGCGCCTGCCCAGCTGCGGCTGTTCGAAGCAGGCGGCTGGATGCCGCGGGCCGATATCCAGTTCCACTGGTTCAACCGCGGCTATGCCAGTTTCGAGGACTTTCTCGGCGCGCTGTCGTCGCGCAAACGCAAGGATCTGCGCAAGGAGCGCGCGGCGGCGGTGGAGGGGCTGACAATCCGCCACCTCACCGGTGCGGAGATTCGCGAGGAGCACTGGGACGCCTTCTGGGTGTTCTATCAGGACACCGGCGCAAGGAAGTGGGGCAGGCCCTATCTCACCCGCGCGGCCTTCAGCCTGCTGGGCGAGCGGATGGGGGAGCGGATCGTGCTGATCCTTGCCTATGATGGTGCGATGCCGATTGCCGGTGCGCTGAATTTTGTCGGCAAGGATGCGCTCTACGGGCGCTATTGGGGCTGCACGCGCGCGGTGCGCTTCCTGCATTTCGAGCTGTGTTACTACCAGGCCATCGATATCGCCATCGCCCGGGGGCTGGCCAGGGTCGAAGCGGGTGCCCAGGGCGGGCACAAGCTCGCCCGCGGCTACGAGCCGGTGCAGACATGGTCGGCCCATTGGATCGCTGATCCAGGCTTTCGCGCCGCTGTCGCCGATTTCCTCGAACGCGAGCGGGCGGGCGTGGCGGACGACCAGCTCTATCTCGGCCGGCGCACCCCGTTCAGGAAGGATGGCTGACACCGCTCAGGCGGCGCGACGGGCATCCTGTGCCAGCCACTGGCGCGCGCGGCGCTGGGCTTCGGCGATTTCGCGCGCGGTCATCTCGTCGGCAATGTCGGCCCGGCAGTGGGCGGCTTCCTCGTGGCCGCGCGCGGCGGCGAGGTTGAACCACTTGTGGGCTTCGATCAGATCGCATTCGGCCCCGCTACTGCCAGTCGAAAAGGCGACTCCCAGATCGAAGCAGGCATTGATGTCCCCCTGCGCTGCGGCGCTGAGCAAGCGCGCCAGTCCGAGATCGGCCATGGTCTCGCGTGAAGCATCCGTGCCGCGATCGGTGATCGTTATCAGTTGCATGGTTTGGCCCCGTCAGTTGTCCGAGCCGCCCCCTGCGGCCCTCCGTCCCCCGAAAAGTCGGCGATCATGGTCAATTTTTGGTTAACGGGACGGCAACTTTGTTAACCGGACAAGGCAATCCGAGGCCGGGGCGCAGGCCTTGCCATGCCTGGCCGAGTCGATTGCCAAAGCCGCTTGTGCGCCTTGGGGGGCTTGCCTATAGCGCGGCGGTAGCTTCATCTTGCGGGACCAAGTGAGCCATGCAGAACATCAGGTGTCAGGACATAATGGCCCCGCGAGCCGCTTTTTGGGATTAGAGGGCCACATGGCATCTGCGGCGTCTGACGAAATCGATATCCTTGAAAAGGCCAAGCGCCTCGTTGCCGAGGGCTACGTCCCGAGCGAGGACGAGGAATACATGAACGAGCGCCAGCAGGCCTATTTCAGGATGCTGCTGATCGAATGGAAGCGGGCCATCCATTCGGCCGCCGGACAGACCCTGCAATCGCTCGCCGACGGGCCGATCCGCGAGGCCGATCTGACCGACCGCGCTTCGAGCGAGACCGACTGGGGCATCGAACTGCGCACCCGCGATCGCCAGCGCAAGCTGATATCCAAGATCGATGCCGCCCTACGCCGGCTCGACGAGGGCGAATACGGCTATTGCGAGGTTACCGGCGAGCCGATCGGACTGAGGCGTCTGATTGCCCGGCCCGTGGCCACCATGACGGTCGAGGCGCAGGAAGCCCACGAGCGCCGCGAGAAGATCTCGCGCGACGACTGATCGCTTACCTTCCGGTGGCGGGCTGTGCCGTCGCGGGACACCCGCACAGAACGGGCCTGCCAGCCGGCCATGTTTTACCGCCCGTTAACCGACTTTGCCTAGCAGTGGGGGGCAACCGTCGGCACGCTGCTATACGCTCGCTGGCGTGGCCGATCGGCCGGGGCATGACACGGAGGCGATCCTGAGATGACGGGCGTTGAGACGCGGAGCGTGGCGCGCGACAGCCTGTTCCTGTTGGCTGACATTCGCATTGAACAGCACGCCGAAACCCAGCGCGTGCGGGTGCGCAATCTTTCCGATGGCGGGATGATGGCCGAAGGCAACGTCAGGGTGCAGCGCGGCCACCGCGTCGAAGTGGAACTGCGCAATCTCGGCCGCATCACCGGCAGCGTGGCCTGGGTGCAGGACAATCGTTTCGGCATCGCTTTCGATGAGGAAATCGATTCGCAAAAGGCGCGTCGCCCGCTCAAGTCGGGTGACGACCAGGCCGCCGCCTTGCTCCGGCCCTTGTGGGCTTACCGCACCCCGCCGCCGCCCGAGCCCGGCAAGTTGCGCAAGATCTGATCAGGGACGATCCGGCTTGCGTCGGGCAATCGTGCTCCAGGCAAGCTGACCATCGCCGTGCAAGCTGCTAGGCAGGAGCGATGCGATTCCGGCTCGCCCTGCTTCTGCTGCTGCTCGCCTCGTGCGGCCCGTCGACTGGCGCCATGCCGGTCAATATCGCCATCATCGGCTCGCCCCAGAGCCTGTTCCAGCAAGGCGTGCGCCTGTCGCCCCCAGCCCAGCACGTGCGCGCCGCCGCGTTCGAGGGGCTTGTCGCGCTCGATGCCGGCGGCCAGGTGGTGCCCGCGCTCGCCGAGCGCTGGATCGTCACCGATGACGGGTTGAGCTACATTTTCCGCCTGCGCGACAGGACCTGGCCCGATGGCGAGGAAATCACTGCCAGCGAGATTCGTCGCCTGCTGCGCGAATCGATTGCGCGGCTCGCAGGCACATCGCTCGGGCTCGATCTGGCCAGGGTGGACGAAATCCGCGTCATGACCGGGCGCGTCATCGAAGTGCGCCTGTCGAGCCCGATGCCCGATTTCCTGCGGCTTCTGGCCCAGCCGGAACTCGGCTTCATCAAGAACGGCACCGGGGCCGGCCCGATGGCGCTCTCGCGCGATGCGAACGCGCCGATCGTGCGGTTGATCGCTTTGCCGCCTGAAGCCCGCGGCCAGCCCGCGCAGGAGGACTGGGAGGAGATCGCCCGCCCGCTCAATGTCGAAGCGCGCCCGGCACGGCAGGCGGTCAATGCCTTCTCGCGCGGCGATGTCGATCTGGTGCTGGGCGGGAGCATCGTCGATTTCCCGCTGGCCGAGGTCGGCCCGCTGTCGCGCGGGACGATTCAGGTCGATCCCGCGATGGGCCTGTTGGGGCTGGCGATCCGCGACGACACCGGCCTGCTGGCCGACCCCGCGCGGCGCGAGGCCCTGTCGATGGCGATCGATCGCGGATCGCTGATCCAGCCCTTCGGGCTGAGCGGCTGGCAATCGAGCAGCTGGATCGTCCCGCCCGAAGCCTTCGCGCAGCCGCGCTACCCGGCGCAGCGCTGGCAGAACCTGACGCTCGAACAGCGTCGCACGACGGCCGCCGCGCGGATCCGGGCGTGGACCATCCAGACCGGCAAGGAGGCCAGACTGCGGGTCGGCCTGCCGCCCGGCCCGGGCAGTGATCTGCTGTTTCGTCAGCTCGCCCGCGCCTGGGCCAGCATCGGGGTTTCGATCGAGCGGGTGGCTCCGGGCGAAGGCGCGCAGATCGAGCTAAGGGACACTGTTGCGCGCTATTCCTCGCCGCTGTGGTATCTCAACCAGTTCAACTGCGCGCTCAATGCCGGCCTGTGCTCGGCCAAGGCCGACGCGCTCGTGCGCGAGTCGCTCGAACAACGCGATCCCGCCCTGCGCGAGCAGCTGCTGGGCGAGGCCCATGCCGCGCTGATGGCAAGCGAGGTCTATATCCCGCTCGGCGCGCCGGTGCGCTGGTCGCTGGTGCGCGGGTCGATCCGCAACTATCTCGCCAACCAGTGGGGGCTGCACCCCTTGTTCCCGCTGTCTCAGCCCACCACATAAGCGGCATGGACAAGACCATGGATCGCCGCCCCGCTCCGCCCCGCATCATCGCGATGCAGCTGCCGACCGGCACCGATGCCGCGTCGGTGCGCGCCCGGGTGACGGCGATGGAACAGCTGCTCGAACGCAGCCTCGTGATCCCCGGCATCAATGTGCCGATCGGGCTTGACGTTCTGATCGGCCTCGTGCCGGTGCTGGGCGAGATCATCACCACCGCGATGGGCGCCTATATCATCTGGGAAGCGCGCAATCTTGGGATGTCGCGCTGGCAGCTGGCGCGGATGGGGGCAAACGTCCTGTTCGATACCGCGATCGGCGCAATCCCGCTGGTGGGCGACGCGGCGGACGCGCTGTTCCGCTCGAACACGAAGAACCTGAAGATCATCCTCAGGCACATCGACAAGCACCATCCCGAAGCGCGGGTGATCGAGGGGTAGTTTCCTCGCGCGCCGCCGCCCGCTAGGAGCGGAGCATGGCCGGCAAAGTCACCTATTCGAGCTATCTCGATCTCGACCGCATCCTCGCGGCCCAGCATCCCGCATCCGGTGCGCATGACGAGCTGCTGTTCATCATCGTCCATCAGACGAGCGAACTGTGGCTCAAGCTGTGCCTCCACGAACTGACCGCCGCGCGCGCATCCATCGAGGCCGACGATCTGCGTCCCGCCTTCAAGATGCTGGCGCGGGTGGCGCGGGCGCAGCAGCAGCTGATCCAGAGCTGGGACGTGCTCTCCACCATGACCCCGCACGACTACGCGGCGATCCGCCCCTATCTCGGCGCGTCGAGCGGGTTCCAGTCGGCGCAGTACCGGATGATGGAATTCATGCTCGGCGGGCGCGAGGGCAAGCACGTCAAGCTGCACAAGCGCGACGCGGACTGGGCCGAGCGGCTGGCCGCCGAGGCCGGGCGCGCGAGCCTCTATGATGCCGCGATCCGCCTGCTGGCGCGGCGCGGCTTCGCGATCGACCAGGCTGCGGTCGAGCGCGATCCGGGCGCGCCTTACCTCCCCGATGCCAGCGTCGAGGCTGCCTGGGCGGCGATCTACCGCGATCCACAGGCGCATTGGGACCTCTACGAGCTGGCCGAAAAGCTGGTCGATCTCGAATATCATTTTCAGCGCTGGCGCTTCGGGCACCTCAAAACCGTGGAGCGGATCATCGGCTTCAAGCGCGGCACCGGCGGCACCGCGGGCGTGCCCTATCTTGAAGGGGTGCTGAATCAGGCCTTCTTTCCCGAATTGCTTACCGTCAGGACGGCGATATGAACCCGCAAGCGCGCGCCGCCGAGTTCGATGCCGCCGATGCCCTGGCCCCCTTCCGCGCACGGTTCAGCCTGCCCGAGGGAGTGATCTATCTCGACGGCAATTCGCTGGGGGCGCTGCCCAGGGCGACGCCCGAAGTGCTGCGCCGCGTGCTCGAGCAGGAGTGGGGCGAGGGGCTGATCCGTTCATGGAATGATGCCGGCTGGTTCGAGATGGCGGGCCGCGTGGGCGCGAAGATAGCACCGCTGATCGGCGCTGCCCCGGGTGAGGTGATCGCCTGCGATTCCACCTCGGTGAACCTGTTCAAGCTGATCGCCGCCGCGCTGCGGATGCGCCCCGGTCGCAAGGTCATCCTGTCCGAGCCGGGCAATTTCCCGACCGATCTCTACATGATCGCCGGGCTTGAGGCCCAAGGCCTCGCCACCCGGCGGCTGGTGGAACGCGAGGCGCTGGTGGATGCGCTGGGCGATGATATCGCGCTGCTGCTGCTCACCCATGTCCATTACAAGACCGGCGCGATGCACGACATGGCCGCGCTTACCCGCGCCGCGCACGCGGCGGGCGCGCTGGTACTGTGGGACCTGTCGCATTCGACCGGGGCGGTGCCGGTCGATCTCACTGCGGCGGAGGCCGATTTCGCGGTCGGCTGCGGCTACAAATATCTGTGCGGCGGGCCGGGGGCGCCGGCCTTCGCCTTTGTGGCGCACCGTCACCATGCCGATCTCGTGCAGCCGCTCACCGGCTGGTTCGGACATGCTGCGCCCTTCGCCTTTTCCGACGACTATGTGCCTGCGCCGGGGATAGCGCAGCTGCAATGCGGCACCCCGCCGGTTCTCGGGCTGGCGGCGCTCGAAGTCGGCGTCGATCTGATCGCGGAGATCGGCGTCGCGCGCCTTTACGAGAAGTCGCAGGCGCTTTCGCAGTTCTTCCTCGCGTGTCTCGCAGCGCATGGGGTGGCGCTCGAATGCGTCAGCCCGCCCGACAGCAGCGCGCGCGGCAGCCAGCTCTCCTTCCGCCATCCCGAGGCCTATGCGATCTGTCAGGCGCTGATCGCGCGCGGCGTGATCGGCGACTTTCGCGATCCGGATGTGCTGCGGCTGGGCTTTGCGCCGGCCTATCTGCGCTTTGCCGAGGTTGCGGCTGCCGCGCGTCATCTCGCCGAGGTGCTGGCGAGCGGTGAATGGCAGAATGCCGCGTTTGGCCAGCGGGCCGCGGTAACCTAGGCTGCGGCGCGACCTTGGCAAGCGCTGCCTGCGCCGCAGAGAACCCGCGCGTGCGACCCTGCCCCGATCTCACCCGGCCACCCGCCAGGCGATGATGGTGCGGTGCTGCTGTGGTCATCCGGGCCGGGCCTGATCCGGAAGTCTCTGTCTCGACGAGCGCGCGGATCGCTCGCGAATCGCGCCTTGCCGGCCCGCCCCGTCGGGGCTGGGCGCGGGCGGGGGCGGAACGGCACCGGGCGATGCCGGTCAGGCTTCCAGCTCGACATCCCAATAGAGCCAGTCGCGCCAGGTTTCGTGCAGGTGGTTGGGCGGGAAGAGCCTGCCTGCCTGCTGCAACTGCCAGCTGGTGGGCCGGATCGGCGCCTGATGCAGGCTCATGCCTGCCTGCTTGGGGGTGCGCCCGCCCTTCTTCATGTTGCAGGGGGCGCAGGCGGTGACGATGTTCTCCCATGTCGTCCTCCCGCCGAGGCGGCGCGGGATGACATGATCGAAGGTCAGATGTTGGTGGCTGCCGCAATACTGGCACTGGAAGCGGTCGCGCAGGAACACGTTGAACCGGGTAAAGGCGGGAAACTCGCTCTGCTTCACATATTGCCGGAGCGCGATGACGCTCGGGATCTTCATGTCGAGGCTTGGAGAATGCACCTCTCGCTCGTAGCTCGCGACAATGTCCACCCGGTCGAGGAACACCGCCTTGATCGCGGTCTGCCAGGGCCACAGGCTGAGCGGGTAGTAGGACAGGGGGGTGTAATCCGCGTTCAGCACCAGCGCGGGGCAGGCCGAAAGGTTGCGGGTCGGATCCTCGTCGACACCGCGGAACCGGGCTGCCTTTTCGATCAGTTCGGCGTTGAACACGGTGCGCGTTCCTCCCTGATTGACTGCATCCTGACCTTGCACGGCAAAGAGTCAAACCCGTGACAAGGCGCATATCCACAGGGACACGCTGTGGAGAGCCTGTGGATAGCGTAACAATCTGTCGTGTGGCATGGGCGACCGGATGCCTGCCGTCACGCCTCTCGTAACCCGTTTCGCGCCCAGCCCCAACGGGCGCTTGCATCTCGGCCACGCGCTTTCGGCGATTATCGCGCATGATCTGGCGAAGGCGAGCGGCGGGCGGTTCCTGCTTCGGATCGAGGATATCGACGGCCCGCGTTCGCGCCCTGACCTCGCCGATGAATTCCGCCGCGATCTCGCATGGCTGGGGCTGGAATGGGAAGAGGTGCCCGCGCAATCGACCCGCCTCGCCAGCTACGCCGCCGCGGCCGAGGCGCTGAAGGCGCGCGGATTGCTCTATGCATGCACCTGCACCCGCAAGGAAATCGCAGAAGCGGGCGCGCGCCCCGGCCTTGAAGGCCTGATCTACCCCGGCACCTGCAAGCACCGCCCGCCCGACCCGGCGCGCCCTGCGGCATGGCGGCTGGATGCGGCCAAGGCGCTCGCCGCAACCGGCCCGCTGCTGTGGCAGGATGAGCTGGCAGGGCCGCAGGCGGTCGATTTTTCCGGCCTTGGCGATGTGGTGCTCGTGCGCAAGGATCTGCCCGCCTCCTACCATCTCGCGGTGACGCTCGACGATGCCGCCGACGGGGTGACGCTGGTGACGCGCGGCGCCGATCTGTTCGCGGCGAGCCATGTGCACCGCACCCTGCAAGCCCTGCTCGGCCTGCCGGCGGTGCGCTGGTATCACCACCCGTTGCTGACCGATGAGACCGGCCAGAAGCTCGCCAAGCGGCGCGGCTCGCCGGCGCTTGCCGAGCGGCGTGCAGCGGGCGAGAATGGACGGATGCTTGCCGAACAACTCAGAATGCAACATTTGAGGCTTGGAACCTGAGGCGGAGGCGTCCATTTAGGTAGGCATGGCATATGTACTCGTCCCCGTTCTGCTCGTCCTCATGGGACTGGTGGCCTATTCGCTGATCCGCGGCATCGTCGCGTTCCTCAAGACGACCAAGATCGATCTCGAAAGCGGCGAGGCAAGCACCGCGACCGATATGCAGCTGCTCCAGAACAAGGCGATGTTCGCGCGCATCAAGTATCAGGCGCTCGCGATCGTGGTGGTGGCGATCCTGCTGGCGGTGTCGCGCTGATTTCTTCGCATCATGGTCAAGCTCAACAAGATCTACACCCGCACCGGCGATGACGGAACGACGGGCCTCGTCGACGGGTCGCGCTGCCCCAAGCACTCGGCGCGGATCGCCGCGATGGGGTTGGTGGACGAGGCCAATTCGGCGATCGGTCTTGCGATCTGCGCTCTGGCTGACGCCAGCCACAAGGCGCTGCTGACGCGGGTTCAGAACGATCTGTTCGATCTCGGCGCAGACCTTGCGACCCCCGCGCAGAACGACGACTTTACGCCGTCCGACATGGTGCTGCGGATCGTTCCGCAGCAGGCGCGCTGGCTCGAGGGGCAGATCGACGCGCTCAACGAGCGCCTCGAACCGCTCACCAGCTTCGTCCTGCCGGGCGGAAGCGAGGCAGCCGCGCGCATCCATGTCGCCCGCGCCACCACCCGCGCTGCCGAGCGTGCGATGGTGCAGCTCGCCGCCGAAGTGCCAGTCAATCCCGCAGCGCTGGCCTATATCAACCGCCTTTCCGATCTGCTCTTCGTGCTCGCCCGCGTGGCCAATGATGATGGCCGCACGGATGTGAAGTGGGTTCCGGGCCAGAACAGATAGCGCGCTAATCGCTGGCCAGCCGCGTTCTTCCCCGCTAGGGCAGCGCCCTTGCTGCACTTGCGGAGGAACCAAGCCCACATGCGCAATATCGCTGTCATCGGTGCCGGTCAGATGGGAACCGGTATCGCCCAGACTGTCGCCGCCCACGGCATGAAGGTCATGCTGACCGACGTCGACCTGCCCCGCGCCGAGGCCGGCAAGGCCAATATCGAGGCGGCGCTGGTCAAGCTGATGGGCCGAGGCAAGATCGAGGCGGCCGAGGCCGAGGCCCTGCTCGCTCGGATCACGCCGGTGGCCGACTATGCCCACTTTGCCGATGCCGACCTCATCATCGAGGCCGCGACCGAGCGCGAGGAAATCAAGAACGCGATCTTCGAAAAGGCCGGACAGGTGCTCGCGCCCGCAGCGATCATGGCGTCGAACACCTCATCGATCCCGATCACCCGCATGGCCAACCACACGCCCGATCCGGCCCGCTTCATCGGCCTGCACTTTTTCAATCCGGTGCCGGTGATGGGCCTGATTGAGGTCATTCCAGGCCTTGCCACCTCGGCCGCGACCACCGAAGCCGTCACCGCTTTTGCCAGAGGGCTGGGCAAGGAAGTGGTGCTTTCGCAGGATGAACCCGGTTTCGTCGTCAACCGCATCCTGCTGCCGATGATCAACGAGGCGGTGTTCGTGCTGGGTCAGTCAACCGCGGGGATCGAGGATATCGACAAGGGCTGCCGCCTTGGCCTCAATCACCCCATGGGCCCGCTGCAACTGGCGGATTTCGTCGGGCTCGACACCTGTCTCGACATCATTAAGGTGCTCTACAAGACCACGCGCGACAGCAAGTATCGTCCGGCGCCGCTACTGGTGAAATATGTCGAGGCGGGTTGGCTCGGCCGCAAGACCGGGCGGGGCTTTTACGATTACAGTGGCGAGGTGCCGGTTCCGACCCGCTAGGTCTCGGCTCACTGAAGCTGGTTGCCGATCGGTCGCGGGGGCACGGCCGCCTCGGCGCCCGCAGCCTCGCCGCTGCTGCCGTCGCGGGGGACCAGTTCGCCGAGCGAATCCGCCTGCACCGGCCCACCGGTGTTCTGCGGCAGCGCCGAGCTGCGCCGCACCTGTGGCGGGGCAAAGGCCGCTCTGGCCGGGCTGTCGGGCGAAGGGCTGGCTTCTTCGGGCAGCAGCTCGGACGCGGGCACCTCTGTGCTGGCATCATTGCCGAGCATCGCCTCGCCGCTAAGGCCCCAGCCGGCCGCGGGGTCGAGCGGTTCGGCTTCCGGCTTGGGCTGCCTGTGCACGATGACCGGGTTCTCCTCCGGTGCGGGCGCGCTCGGCTGCCCGAAGCGTTCCATCGTCCGGTCGAGCAGACCGCCACCCGGGCCCACCATCACAAGCGTGCCGAAGATCGTGATCGCGGCAAACATCAGCGCAGATTTGGTGCTGGCTAGCGGGGAATTGGACATGCCGCGCAGGCTAGCGCCGGCGCGGTTAAGCCTTGGTTGAAATCATCCCTTGGAGCGGGGCAGGGTGCGCTTCCATTCGTAGAGCAGATCGAGCGCCTCGCGCGGGGTGAGCGCGTCGAGATCGGTGTTCCGCAAGGTTTCGGCGAGCTGTTGTTCGGGAGAGGCCGAGGCAGGCTCGGCACGCATTGCGGCGAACAGCGGCAGATCGCCCAGCCCGGCGGCGATGCCGCCGGTGGCCTCGCGCGTCGCCTCGAGCTTTGCGAGCACCGCTCTGGCGCGCTCGATAACCGTCGCGGGCACCCCGGCGAGCCGCGCGACGGCAAGGCCGTAGGAGCGATCCGCCGGGCCGGGGGCCAGTTCGTGGAGCAGCACCAGATCGCCTTGCCATTCGCGGGCGCGGACATGGTGGAGACTCAGCGCGTCGCAGGTTTCTGCGAGGCGCGCGAGTTCGTGATAATGGGTCGCGAACAGGCAGCGACAGCGGATTTGCGAATGCACCGCTTCGGCCACGGCCCAAGCAAGAGCGAGGCCGTCATAGGTCGATGTTCCGCGCCCGACCTCGTCGAGGATCACGAAGCTGCGCCGCGTCGCCTGCGCGAGAATGGCCGCAGTCTCGATCATCTCGACCATGAAGGTGGAACGGCCGCGTGCGAGGTTGTCGGCCGCGCCGACCCGGCTGAACAGACGGTCGACAAGGCCGATGCGCGCCGAGGCAGCCGGGACGAAGCACCCTGCCTGCGCCAGCAGCACGATCAGCGCATTCTGCCTGAGGAAGGTCGATTTGCCGCCCATGTTGGGGCCGCCGATCAGCCACAGCCGGTTGTCCTCGGCGAGCACGCAATCATTGGCGACGAAGCGTTCCCCGGTTCTGGCGAGCGCGGCCTCGACCACAGGATGGCGCCCGCCGGTGATCGCCAGGCCGGTATCCTCGGCCAGCGCGGGGCGGCACCAGTCGCCCTCGGCTGCCCGTTCCGCATTGGCCGCGCCGACATCCAGCCGGGCCAGCGCGGCGGCAGTGGCGGCAATCGCCTCGCGCGCTGCGATCACGGCCGCGACCAGTTCCTCGAAATGGGCCTCCTCGGCTGCCAGCGCATGGCCTCCGGCTTCGGCGATCCGCGTGGCTTCCTCGTGAAGTTTCAGAGAGTTGAATCGCACCGCCCCGGCCATTGTCTGGCGATGGGTAAAGCCGCTGTCCGGCGCCATCAGCGCATCGGCGTGACGTGCGGGAACCTCGATGAAATAGCCCAGCACCCCATTGTGGCGGATCTTGAGCGTCGCGATCCCGGTCTCCTCGCGGTAGCGGGCCTCCATCGCGGCAATCGCGCGGCGGGCATCCCCCGAGCTGGCGCGCAGCGCGTCCAGCGCGGGGTCGTAACCATCCGCGATGAAACCGCCGGCCGCGCGTTCGGTCGGCGGGGAGGGCACCAGTGCGCGCGCCAGCCAGTCGGTCAGGGCGCCGTGGCCGGTCAGGCGCTCGAGCACCTGATCGAGCAGTTCCGGCCGGTCGGGTGCGGCGGCAAGCCAGTGATGCAGCCGTGCCGCTTCGGTGAGCCCGTCGCGCAACTGGCCGAGATCGCGCGGACTGCCGCGCCCGGCCACGACCCGTCCCAGCGCGCGTCCGAGATCGGGGATGGTGCGCAGGATGTCGCGCAGTCGGGCGCGTTCGATCGGGCGATCGCGCCAGAACTGAACCAGCGCCAGCCGCGCCTCGATCGCGCCAATGTCGAGCAGCGGGGCCGACAGATCCTCGGCCAGCAGCCGGGCGCCTGCGCCGGTCACGCAGCGATCCACCGCGCCGATCAGGCTGCCCGCCCGACCGCCGCCGGTGGCCTCGAGGATTTCGAGGCTCGCGCGGGTCGCTTCGTCCATCGCCATGCCCGCCTCGGCCGCCCGCAGCACCGGCGGCAACAGCAAGGGCAGGCTGCCGCGCCCGACATGCTCAAGATAGGCCACCAGGCCCGCCGCCGCCGCCAGCATTGCGCGGCTGAAGTCTCCGAAAGTATCGAGCGTGGCGATGCCGTGGATCGCCTTCAGCCTATCGGCCCCGGCATCGCTGGTGAAGGTGCTGCGCGGGCGGGTAATCGCCCCATCCGGGCCGTGCTGCCACTCCTCCGGCACCACCACTTCGCTCGGGCTGATGCGCGCCAGCGCCGCGCCGAGCCGGTCCGCTGCGCATTCTTCCAACACCATGGCGCCGGTCGAAACGTCGCAGGAGGCGATGCCGATGGTTCCGCGCAATTCGGCCAGCGCCACCAGCACATTGGCCCGGCGCGGATTGAGCAGGGCTTCCTCGGTCAGGGTGCCCGCCGTCACCAGCCGCACGATCGCGCGGCCGACCAGAGCCTTGGATGCAGGCGTTCCTTCGCGCTTGGCCCGCGCCTTGGCCTCCTCGGGGGTTTCGACCTGCTCGGCGATCGCCACCCGGCAGCCGGCCTTGATCAGCCGCGCGAGATAGCTCTCGGCCGAATGCACCGGCACCCCGCACATCGGGATCGGCTCGCCCATGTGCTCGCCCCGCGTGGTCAGCGCGATATCGAGAATGTGCGACGCCTTGCGTGCATCCTCGAAGAAGAGTTCGAAGAAATCGCCCATGCGGTAGAACAGCAGCGCATCGCCCGCTTCTTCCCTGAGGCGCAGGTATTGCGCCATCATCGGGGTGGGTTTCGGATCGTCGCGCGCGGCCATGCTGCACGCCTAGCCCCAAGGCCTGCGATTCGGAATGTCAGGCCCGCCCGCTTTCCCCGGAAGCGGGGCGATTTCGGGCCTATCGCTCTTGGCGTGGCGCGGTTAAGACGGGCCGCGAAGAACCGGAGCGAAGCAGGGGATCAGCGATCATGGCCGAAGACAACAAGGGCGGCTTCACCGCGCGCGAGGCGCTGTTCTATCACGAAACGATCCGCCCCGGTAAGCTGGAGATCGTCGCGACCAAGCCGATGACCTCGCAGCGCGACCTCAGCCTTGCCTATTCGCCGGGCGTTGCCGTGCCGGTCGAGGCGATTGCCGGCGATGCCTCGCTTGCTGCGCGCTACACCGCCAAGGGCAATCTGGTGGCGGTGATCTCCAACGGCACCGCGATCCTCGGCCTCGGCAATCTCGGCGCGCTCGCCTCCAAGCCGGTGATGGAAGGCAAGGCGGTGCTGTTCAAGCGCTTTGCCGATGTCGATTCGATCGACATCGAACTCGCCACCGAGGACCCGGAAGCCTTCATCAACGCGGTCGCGCTGATGGAGCCGACCTTTGGCGGCATCAACCTTGAGGATATCAAGGCGCCCGAATGCTTCATCATCGAAGCCGCGCTGCGCGAGCGGATGAAGATCCCGGTGATGCATGACGACCAGCACGGCACCGCGATCATCACCGCCGCCGGCCTGCTCAACGCCTGTCACATCACCGGCCGCGACTTCAAGGACGTGAAGGTCGTGGTCAACGGCGCAGGCGCCGCCGCCATCGCCTGCACCGCGCTGATCAAGGCGATGGGCGTGCCGCACGAAAACGTCATCATGTGCGACCGTTCCGGCCCGATCACCCCGGGCCGGGAAGGCATGGACCAGTGGAAGAGCGCGCACGCGGTCGCCACCTCCGCCACCAGCCTGGCAGAGGCGCTGTTGGGCGCAGACATCTTTCTCGGCCTGTCGGCGGCGGGTGCATTGAAGCCCGAGTGGGTCAAGAAAATGGCTGACAAGCCGATCATCTTCGCCATGGCCAACCCGGTGCCGGAAATCATGCCCGATGAAGCCAAGGCGGCACGTCCCGACGCGATCGTCGCCACCGGGCGCAGCGATTTTCCCAATCAGGTCAACAATGTGCTGGGGTTTCCCTTCATCTTCCGCGGGGCGCTCGACGTGCAGGCGACCACCATCAACGAGGAAATGAAGATCGCCGCCGCCAAGGCCATCGCCGAGCTCGCGCGCCAGCAGGTGCCCGAGGAAGTGGCGAGCGCCTATGGCAAGAACCACAAGTTCGGCACCGATTACATCATTCCCGCACCTTTCGATCCGCGCCTGATCGAGGTGGTGTCCTCCGCCGTGGCCAAGGCGGCGATGGATTCGGGCGTGGCGCAGAGCCGGATCGAGGATTTCGACGCCTACCGCGTCGCGCTCCGCTCGCGCCTCAACCCCACCACCTCGGTGCTGACCGGCGTTTACGAGACCGCCAAGGCGAACCCGAAGCGGATGGTTTTCGCCGAGGCCGAGGAAGAAGTGGTGCTGCGGGCCGCGATCCAGTTCCGCGATTTCGGCTATGGCACGCCGATTCTGGTCGGCCGCACCAAGGCGGTGCTCGACAAGCTCCACCAGCTTTCGGTCAGCGATCCCGGCAGCTTCGAGATCCAGAACTCGGCCGACAGCGAGCATGTTCCGGCGATGGTCAACTATCTCTACAAGCGGCTCCAGCGGCGCGGCTTCACCCAGCGCGACGTGCGGCGGATGGTCAACCAGGATCGCAACGTGTTTTCCTCGCTGCTGGTCGCGCTCGGGCATGGCGACGGAATGATCACCGGCATGACCCGCACCTTCGCGCAGAGCGTGCGCGAGGTGAATCTGGTGCTCGATCCCAAGGAAGGCGCGGTCCCTTTCGGTATCCACATGATGATCGGCAAGAACCACACGACCTTCCTCGCCGATACCACCATCAACGAACGGCCCGATGCCGCGATGCTCGCCCATATCGCCAAGGAAACGGCGGCGGTGGCGCGGCGCATGGGGCACGAACCGCGGGTGGCGTTTCTGTCCTATTCGACCTTCGGTAACCCCTCGGGCCAGTGGCTGGGCAATATCCGCGAGGCGGTGGCGATCCTCGACGGGGAGGATGTCGGCTTCGAATATGAAGGCGAAATGGCGCCCGATGCCGCGCTCAACCCCAAGGTGATGGCGCTCTATCCCTTCAGCCGCCTGTCCGGCCCGGCCAATGTGCTGATCATGCCCGGACTGCAATCGGCCAACCTCTCGGCCAAGCTGCTGCGCGAGCTCGGCAGCAATGCCACGATCGGGCCGATGCTGATCGGGATGGAAAAGCCGGTGCAGATCGTGCCGATGACCGCCGCCGTGCCTGATGTGCTGACGCTGGCGGTGCTGGCGAGCGCGGGCGTGGTGGGGTGAGGATTGTCGGCGCCGCCATCGCCTATGGGGCGATGGTCTTTGCGCTGGGGTTCGTGCTCGGCATCCTGCGGGTGCTATGGCTGGCGCCGCTCGTGGGACTGGTGCCTGCCACGCTGATGGAATTGCCGGTGATGCTGGGGGCGAGCTGGCTGGCGAGCGGCTGGCTGGTGCGACGCCTTGCGATTGCCAGCGCGGGCGAGGGGCTGGCTGCCGGCGGACTTGCCTTTGTGCTGCTGATGGCGGCGGAATGCGCGTTGGGTGTTGCCATGATGGGGATGACGCCGGCGCAATGGTTCGCCGAATTCCGCCAGCCGCACGCGCTGCTGGGGCTGGCGGGACAGGGCGCCTTCGCGCTCATGCCGTGGTGGCGGATGCGCCGCGGCGTCTAGCGCCGCCGGAAGCGGAAATACCACACCTCGTGGCCGTACACGGTGCGGGCCTTGTGCTCGTAACGCGTCTCGGGCCAGCCGGAGGGGCGCACCTGCCAGTCAAGGGGTTTCTCGACCACCCATTCGAACAGGTCCGTGTGGCGCTGCATCACCATCAGCGCATGGCGCAGATAGACCGCATGATCGGTGCCAAAGCGGAACTCGCCGCCGGGTTTCAGCTTCTCGGCGAACAGCCGCACCGGTCCGTCGTTCATCATCCGCCGCTTGGCATGGCGCGCCTTGGGCCAGGGATCGGGATGGAGCAGGTAAAGCATCGTCAGCGCCCCGTCGGGCACCCGCCGGAGCACTTCCAGCGCATCCCCATGGTGCAGCCGGATATTGCCGAGGCGCTGGTCCTCGATATGGGTCAGCGCCTGCGCCACGCCGTTGAGGAAGGGTTCGGCCCCGATGAAGCCATGATCGGGCAGCAGGTCGGCACGATAGGCGAGATGTTCGCCCCCGCCGAAGCCGATCTCGAAATGCAGTGGCCGATCATCCCCGAACAGCGCGCGGCTGGTGACCGCGCCTTGCGCCGGCACGCTGATCTGGGGCAGCAGATTGTCGACCAGTCCCTGCTGGTGCTTACGAAGCTTCTTGCCCACGCTGCGGCCATAGAGCCGCGCAATGGTGGTCGGATCGCCTTCCTTGAATGCCGTCATGAGGCGGGCGCTTGGCACCGGCAATGCCTATGGTCAACTCACGGGGGCGTTTTACCCAGCTAGAGCTTGATGATCGTGCTTTGAACACAAAGCGCCTTGATGTAAGCAGAACCTCATTTTGCGATCATCAAACTCGTTTGCTTTGAACGAACGATCATCAAATTCGGAGCCTCATTCCAGTGCCGGTAAATTACCACCAAGGCCAATTCCCACCCGCAGAAATTGATTTGGCAACACTTTTCCCTCTCGTAGGGCCCGCAAACGCCGCAATAGCGCGCTACGAGGGAGTCTTGGCTGGAGTTCCAAATCGGAATATCCTCCTCTCGCCTTTGACGAACCGGGAAGCGGTTCTTTCAAGCAAGATCGAAGGCACCCAGGTGACCTTGGGAGAGGTCCTTGAATTTGAGGCACAAGGAAATCTCTTTGACGAGAGCACGCCCAAGAAGGCTGACGCTCGCGAAGTCCTCAATTATCGCGCCGCGCTCAATCATGCGACCAGACAGATGCAAGAAGGTATGCCGCTGGCGCAGCGGCTGCTTAAGTCCACGCATCGGGTCCTCATGGACGGAGTGCGAGGGAGAAACAAAGACCCAGGAGAATACCGGCGCATTCCAAACTGGATCGGACCTGATGGCTGCACCATAGAGCAGGCGCGCTTCGTCCCTCCGGGCGCAGACATACTGGCCAATGCTATGGACCTCTGGGAGCAATACATACACGCAGACGCAATCGACCGGCTGGTTCAACTGGCTGTCGTTCATGCAGAATTCGAGTCGATCCATCCGTTTCTTGATGGCAATGGGCGTCTGGGCAGGCTGCTAATTCCGTTGTTTATGTATGCTCATGGATTGCTGTCGGCACCAAATTTCTATCTGTCAGATTTCCTCGAAAGAAATCGAGATGAGTATTATGCTCGACTATTGGCAATTTCCGAAAACGGAGATTGGACCGGATGGATCGCTTTCTTCCTTAAAGGAATCATAGCCCAAGCCGAGATTAACACCGAAAAAGCGCAGGCGATCTTGGCATTGCATCAACGCAAGCGCGACTGGGTAGTCGACGTCACGCATTCACAATATGCGGTCCGCGCTCTCGACTGGCTATTTCAAAGGCCGATCTTCACAACCCCAGACTTTATTCAATCGGTTCAAATCCCCGGACCGACAGCCCGCACAATCATCCGCGCCCTTCGCGAGAACGGTATGCTAGGTGAGATAATCCCCGCAGCAGGTCGCTCCCCAGCTGTCTATGTTTTTTCAGAACTTCTCAATATCGCGGAAGGTGAAAACATTTTCGGCCGCTGAGGAAACGCAGCGAGGACGCAGCCGCGGAGGCGGCTGCGAAAAGCAGATTACGCGGCTTCCATTTCCTCGTTCGGATCGCGCAGCACGTAGCCGCGGCCCCACACGGTCTCGATGTAGTTCTCGCCGCCGCAGGCCAGCGACAGCTTCTTGCGCAGCTTGCAGATGAACACGTCGATGATCTTGAGTTCGGGCTCGTCCATCCCGCCGTAGAGGTGGTTGAGGAACATCTCCTTGGTCAGTGTCGTGCCCTTGCGCAGGCTGAGCAGCTCGAGCATCGCATATTCCTTGCCGGTCAGGTGGACGCGGGCGCCATCGACTTCGACCGTCTTGGCATCGAGGTTCACGGCGAGCTTGCCGGTGCGAATGACCGACTGCGAGTGGCCCTTCGAGCGGCGCACCACGGCATGGATGCGGGCGACCAGCTCCTCGCGGTGGAACGGCTTGGTGACGTAATCGTCCGCGCCGAAGCCGAAGCTGCGCACCTTGGAATCCATTTCACTGATGCCCGAGAGAATCAGCACCGGGGTCTGCACCTTGGCGACGCGCAGCTTCTTGAGCACGTGGACACCTCGAAAAACCCTCGCCTTTGATGCGCTGATCTGATTCACTCTGCGCTGCGATGAGCGGAGGCGATGATGGTTGGTCAGCCGGGTTTCTTTGATTTGTCGGATCGGTATGCGGCGTTGAGCGCGGCGGGCGATCCGCTGGAGCGGTTGGCGGGGGTGGTGGATTTTGAAGTGTTCCGCGGGCCGCTGATCGTGGCGCTGAGGCGGAGCGATCGTGGCAAAGGCGGCCGGCCGCCGTTCGATCCGGTGATGATGTTCAAGATCCTGGTGCTGCAGGCGCTCTACTCGCTCTCGGACGAGGCGGCAGAGTTCCAGATCAAGGACCGGCTCTCGTTCCAGCGGTTCCTGGGGTTAGGGCTCGATGGCAAGGTGCCTGATGCCACCACGGTGTGGCTGTTTCGTGAGCAGCTTGTGAAGGCCAAGGCGATCGACAAGCTCTTTGCGCGCTTCGATGCCGTGCTGACCGATCGCGGCTATCTGGCGATGGGCGGGCAGATCATCGATGCGACCGTGGTGCCGGCGCCCAGGCAGCGCAATAGCGATGAGGAAAAGGCCGCGATAAAGGAGGGCAAGATCCCGGAGCGCTGGAAGGAGAAGCCCGCCAGGATCCGCCAGAAGGACCGCGATGCGCGCTGGACGGTCAAATACTCCAAGGCGAAGGTGAAGGAGGGTGCTGATCCTGCGGCGTTCAAGCCGGTCGATCTTGCCATCCCGATGTTCGGCTACAAGAACCACATCGGCATCGACCGGGCGCATGGGCTGATCAGGACCTGGGATGCCAGCGCGGCCAACGCCCATGACGGGGCGCGGCTGCCAGACCT
>NZ_MUYJ01000007.1 GCF_002155695.1 Erythrobacter tepidarius | reverse complement strand
GATGCCGCGCTCGGCCAAGGCATGGCGGAACCAGGCGGCATCATAGCCCCGGTCAGCGAGCAACGCCTTGGCTCCTGGGAAGGCATCGATCATCAGGGCCACCCCTTTGTAGTCGCTCATCTGCCCTTCGCTGAGCAGCATGATCAACGGGCGGCCCCTGCCATCGCAGACAGCGTGAAGCTTGGAGTTCAAGCCACCTTTGGTGCGCCCGATACGTCGGGGTAGAGCCCCTTTTTTAGCAGGCTCCCCGCCGTCCGGTGCGCCTTGAGATGGGTAGCATCGATCATCAGTTGGTCGGGCTTGCCGCCCTTGGCGGCGAGCTCGGCGAAGATACGGTTGAACACGCCCAGGCGGCTCCAGCGGATGAACCGGTTGTAGATCGTCTTGTGCGGGCCATAGGCGGGAGGCGCATCGCGCCAGCGCAGGCCATTCCTGATCACGAAGATAATGCCGCTCACGATGCGCCGGTCATCGACCCGTGGAATCCCATGCGACAGCGGAAAATAGGGCTCAATCCGGCGCATCTGCGCCTCGCTCAACAACCAAAGCTCCGACACCAGCAGCACCTCCTTGGTGCCGATGTTGAATCAACCCATCGCCTCAAGTGCAAGCAACTTAATGGGTCCTGAGCCTAGCGCTAGCGGAAGCGCAGAGTTGCTGATTCAGGGTTGCCGAGGAGGCACCTTGGAGGAGCAAGCACCTATATTGGCTGGACGATGCGAGTTGGGGAGCGATTTAGCCACTGCTTCCCACTGGCCGGCGCGGGGCGTACCGGATTGATGACCGGCGGGTGATCTCGGGCATTATGCACATGCTCAAGACGGGCGCCCGGTGGCGTGATTGCCGGCTGATTATGGCCCGGACACAAGGATCTACAACTGCTTCAACCGCTGGCGCAAGCAGGGTGCGGGGGAGGATATCCACTACGCTCTCACCGGCTCATCCGGCGTGATCGGCGGCGTCACGGCCTCGATCGACAGCACGCACATCGAGGCGCACCGCTCGGCAGCGGGTGCAAAAGGGGGGCGATGGCGCAGGCTATCGGCCGATCCCGAGGCGGACGTACCACCAAGGTTCACGCGCTGACCGATGAGGCAGGACGGCCCCGCGCTCTGGTGCTGACGCCCGGCAATGCCCACGATCTGAGCGGCGCGTGCGATTTGCTCGCCATCACCGGAAGGCCCCGCTGCCTGCTTGCTGACCGCGTCTACGATGCAAAGTCACTGCGCGAGTGGCTGGCCAAGCACGGCTGCGAACCCGTCATCCCGCCCAATCCAAAGCGCAGAAATCCGCACGCCTACGACGCGCGCGCCTACAAGCAGCGAAATGCAATCGAACGCTGCTCCTGTCGCCTCAAGAAGTTGACTTCGCCGCCCTTCGGGTCAGCCCTATCCACACCCGCTATGACAAACGCGCAGACAACTTCCTCTCCGCCGTCCTCATCGTCGCCGCCATCATCTGGTGGGCCAATTGAATCTCAACCCTAGAGCGCGCGCGTGCGCTACTGAGCGTGCTCGTCTTGCCGTTTTGACAGGTTACCCTGTCCCCCGACTGTGTCATTCCCTCAGCGTTGGGGACAAGGAGGACCGACATGGCGGACAAGGGTCTGGCTGGGCGGGTGGCGCTCGTCACCGGGGGATTGCGCGGCATCGGACTCGCGTGCGCGCGGCGCATGCTGGCCGATGGGGCCGAGGTGGTGATCGGCGATCTCGACGATCCGGCCGCAGCTGCGCCGATACTCGGGGGCCTCGGTCCGGCCGCCAGCTACATCCAGCTCGACGTGACCGAGGAGGACGCCTGGCAGGCGGCGCTCGGCTTCGTCACCGGGCGGCACGGCCAGCTTCACATCCTCGTAAATAACGCCGGCACCGACCTTACCGGCACGGTCGAAAGCATCGCGATGGCCGACTGGCGGCGGATCATGGCGGTCAATGTCGACGGAGTGTTCCTCGGCACCCGCACCTTCACGCCCCTGATGGCTGCGAGCGGAGGCGCGGTCGCGGGCGGGGCGAGCATCGTTAACGTCAGCTCGATTATGGGCCTCGTCGGGATGAGCGAGGTTTCGGCCTACAACGCCAGCAAGGGTGCGGTGCGGATGTTCACCAAGGGGATCGCGATGGAGTTCGCCGCCAAGAAAATGCCGATCCGCGCCAATTCGCTCCACCCGGGTTTCGTCGAGACCCCGCTGCTCCATGCGGGCTTCGAGCGGTGGGTGGCGAGTGGGGCAGCGCCATCGGTCGAGCACCTGATCGAGGGGATGAACGCCGCGACCCCCATCGGCCGGCTCGCGCACCCTAACGAGATCGCCGGGCCGGTCGCCTTCCTGGCTGGGCCAGACAGTAGCTACATGACCGGCGCGGAGCTGGTGATCGACGGGGGGTGGACGGCGCAATGACGATCGGGCTCAAGGACACGGTGGCGGTGGTGACCGGCGCCAATGGCGGCATCGGCCGCGCGACTGTCGCGGCCATGCAGGCAGCGGGTGCGGTCGTGATCGCCGCCGATCTCCAACCCGAAGCCGCAGGCGAGGGCCCCCTCCGCTACGTCCCCCTAGACGTCACCGACCCCGCAGGCTGGGAGCGCCTGCGCGCGCTGGTCGAGCGCGACCATGGTCGGCTCGACGTGCTGGTGCACAATGCCGGGCTGTCGGTGGTGACGAAGTTCGAGGAGACGCCGCTCGCCGAGTTCCACCGGGTCAACGCGGTCAATGTCGACAGCGTGATCCTCGGCACGCAGGTGCTTCTGCCGCTGCTGATCGCGGGCGGGCAGGGGCGCAAGGGCGGGGCGAGCGTGATCGCCGTGTCCAGTGTGGGGGGGCTGCGCGGGGCGCCCTTCAACGCCGCCTATTGCACCAGCAAGGCGGCGGTGGCGATGCTCGCGAAGTGCATGGGGGCGGAGTTCGCCGCGCTTGGCCATCCGGTCAGGGTCAACAGCGTCCATCCGGGCGGCGTCGACACCGGGATGCTGGCGGGGATCTTCCAGCGCTATGTCGATCTCGGCGTCATGCCCGATGTCGAGACCGCCATCGCCAGCACCGCGGCGCGCCACCCGATCGGCCGCATGGGCCGCGCAGAGGAGATCGCGGCGGGCGTGGTGTTCCTCGCGTCCGAAGCGGCGAGCTTCATGACCTGCGACGAACTTGTAATCGACGGCGGCTTCGCCTCGGTCTAGCCGCCGAGCGGCATCATCGGGGTGACAGTGTAGCGGCGGCACCGCCACCCGCCGGTCGTCTCGATGCACTCCATGACATAACGCACCTGCATCTCTACCCGCGCGCCCGCGCGCGGCTGGCCCATGCCGATCACATAGGCGCTCATCGTGCCGACCTTCCCGTCCCAGCTTTCCGCGCGGCAATTGCCGATCAGATGGAAGCTGTGGGAGAGGTTCGCGAAAACGCCCGCGTAGAAGTCGGCAAGCGCGGCACGGCCCTCAATAAGCGGCACGCCGATCGCGGTCATATCGGCCACCGCATCCTCGGTAAATAGCGCGATCAGCCTGTCGATGTCCTCGAGCACATCGACATTGCGGCAATGCTCCACCATAAGTCGTTCGATCGCGGTGCGCACCGCCTCAGGCATGGCCGCCATCAGGTTGGCCTGCCCAGCACGATATCGTTGAGCAACTCGTGGAATCGCTGGATGCGCTTTTCCTGATAGGTCAGGATCGCTCCCTTGAACCCGCGCGATGCGAGGCCCTGCTGCTGGGTGGTGCCGATCGAAAGATCCTGGTCGGCGACAAAGCCGAGACTGACCCCGTCGCCATAGGTCGAGTGGCGCTGCACCGCGTCATGCTTCAACGGTATCCGGCCGATCGGGCTTTCGACTTCTTCCATCCCCTCGACCGGAGGATAGAGACACCAGTGCTGGAAGATGCACTTTGCGGGGTCGGTCGGGTGCGGCTCGGTGCGCAGGATCTGGCACTGTTCGGGCGACATCGTGATCGTCAGGTTGGGGAACAATGTGCAGTGAAAATAGTCCACCAGCTGCTGATCTGTCATCGAGGCATAGTTTGTGTAGCCGCGCTCGGGCCCCAGTTTGCGTTTGGCCGCGATGATCGCCTCGCGGATCGCTCTGGGCCGGCCTGCGTAGGCTTCGGGGTCCACGCCCCAGGCGCGCGCGATGTCGTCAAGCGGGGCGTCGACATTGTCAAACTGGCGACGGGTGGTTGGCTGATGCCCCTTCATCCACATAGCGTTGTGGCCGCTGTCGTACATCTCGAACAGCGTGTCATCGAGCCCATCGTTGATGAAGGTCGCAAGTTCGGGATGGATGGTGGGGAGGTGATAGCTCTCGTTGAAATTGTCGCGGATGATCTTCCAGTTGAAGTCGGCATCGCAGGACAGGTTCATCGCCCTGACCCACGTCTCTAGGCCATAGCCGGCGAGCCTTTCGGGGAGCGGGGCAAGCCATTCGAGCAGCGGCTTCGCATCATCGTCCATGCACCAGAATACGAAGGGGCCCCAGGTCTCGCAACGCAGTTCGGTGAGGCGCACCTTGCCGCAGGGGTTGCCGCCCGGGAAGTCCTCGGGATCTTGCACGTGCACCAGCGTTCCCGCCGGATCGAATTGCCAACCGTGATAGGAGCAAGTGATCCGGTCAGTCGAGGTCACATCGCCCAGCACCAGTCGGTTCCCGCGGTGCGGGCAAGTGTTGTAGAATGCGCGGATGGACCCGTCGGCCTGGCGCACCATGAGAACCGATTCGTGGGCGAAGTTGTGGCGCACGATGTCGCCCTCCTCCTCGAATTCGGCCAGAACCGCACCGAGGTGCCACACGCGCGGCCAGAGATTGGCGAATTCCTTCTCCATCCATTCGCGCGAGGTGTAGCGTTCGCCGGTGATGACATCTCCGCGGACCGGCTGGTCAGCCCCCGAGGCATAGCGCGACACGCCGAGTTGAATATTCATGGACCTCTCCCTTTGGGTGCCATGCCCGCGTCCGTTACGAGACAAAAAGGCAACTGTGCCGGTTTTATTTTGTCTACCTTACCCATCAAGCTAGACATTTCGTTAGGTGGGGTTGGCAGTACCGCGCCCAAGGCTTTAAGAACATGGTCGATGAACGATCCCCACGCGCCCGCCCTGCCGAAAACCGACGCTTTTCCCTCACCCGAGCGGTGGCAGCAGCGAAAGGCCGCCGCCACTCGCAAGCTGATTCTCAATGCCGCGACCGATTGCCTGGTGGAAGGCGGCTTTGCCCGGCTCACCACGGTCGAGGTGCTGAAGCTGGCCAATGTCTCACGAGGGGCGATGCACTACCACTTCGCCAGCCGCGCGGATCTGATCAGCGCGCTGATCGATCACGTGCTGCACAAGCGGCTCGACCGGTTCCTGTCCGATTACCTCGCCGCGCTGCGCGACAGCGATCCTGAGAACGCTATCGAAGTCGCGACCGCCGTGCACTGGGAAAGCGTGAAGACGCCTGAATTCACTGCCTATTTGGAACTGGTGGTGGCAGCGCGCACCGATCCCGAACTCTCCGCACTGCTGATTCCGGCGACTCAGGCCTTCGAGCGGAGATGGATCGGCGAGGTTGAGCGTGCGATCCCGCATTGGCAGGGCGCGCCGCGAGCGATGCTGCTCGCCAACGACCTTGCGGCCGCGCTCCACTTGGGATTGGTCATCAATCGCCCCTTTATCGCCGAGCCCGAACGGCGCGAAGCGGTCCGCGAGGCGCTAGTCATGATGGTGAAAGCGATCTTCCAAAGTGCCAAGGGACAAAAACCGGCAGGTGTGCCGAATTCCTCGCAGAACTGATAGTTTGCCGGTACAGGCCGCTGGTTCAGACAGGCCCTCTAGAACAGTCGTGGAGAGCCGCACATGACCGCCCATCAGGTGCCGATGCCGATGAACGGCCGCGATCCGGCAAACCTGCGCGGCGACCCGATCACCGGTGATCGCTACTGGTCGCGCGATTTCGCAAGGGCCGAATGGGAAATGTTGTGGACGAAGATCTGGCACATCGCTGGGCGGCTATCGGACATTCCCGATCCGGGCGACTTCCTCGTCCATGATTTCATGAAGGAATCGGTGATCGTAGTGCGGCAGCAGGACGGCAGCATCCGTGCCTTCTACAACGCCTGCGGGCACCGGGGGATGCGCCTGGTGCGCGAATCCTCCTCGGTCGAGGCCTTCGTGTGCCCATATCACGGTTGGCGCTGGGGCAAGAATGGGGTGCTGCAATACGCACAGGATCCGCAGGATTTTCCTCAAGGCAACCCTTGCGGCAAGCTGCGCCTCAAGGAACTGCGCTGTGACGCCTGGGGCGGGTTTGCGTGGTACACGATGGACGATGCCGCACCGCCACTCGCCGACTATCTCGACCCAATACCTGCGCTCTACCGCAACTACGCGATGGACACCGCCGTGCGAGTGGCGTGGTACCGGATCGAGCTAAACGCCAACTGGAAGTTCGTCACCGACAATTTTTCGGAAAGCTATCACACCCGTACCGCTCACCCGCAGGTGCCGCCCTGGATCGACCAGGACGTGGACAGCGCGCGCCACGAATTGTGGCCCAAGGGGCACGGTCGCACGGTCCAGCCCATGCGCCCCTCGCTGACCGACCGCCCGGCAATTGGCACCAACGAAGTCTTCGCCGCGATCCTAAAGGCTTGGGACATCGACCCTGACGCTTACCGTTCCTACGAAGATTTCGTGATCCAGGGCTGGCGCGACCTTAAGGCGGCCAAGCGGCGGCTATGGCGAGAACGCGGCTATCTCCACTACGAACACCTTAGCGACGAGGAGATCACTGACAGCCTGCACACGGTGATCTTCCCCAATGTCACGATAAGCTTCCTGCCCGACAACCTCGTGTTCTTCCGTAGCGAACCGCACCCCGACGATGCGGAGAAATGCTTCTTCGACTTATGGTGCATGGCCTTCCCGGTCGAAGGGCAGGAGGTGGTGGATTCGATCATGGCGGGTCCACGCCCGCTGCGCGAGGCCGAGGCCTGCGAGCACCGGGTGTTCGACCAGGGCCGCGGCGTTCCCGAACTCACCGGCCAGATTGTCTACCAGGACATGGAACTGGCCGAGGGGATGCAGGCCGGCATGCATTCGCGAGGCTATTCTGACGCCCATCTTGCTGCGCAGGAAACCCGTGTGCGGTACTTCCATGAGGTTCTGAACGACTGGCTCGCCGGCTGCCGCCCCTGACAAGGAAAGCACTGCCATGCCCTTTACGGGTCCCATCGAAGACCGTCTCGCGATCCGCGAACTGATGAACACCCATGCACACGGGGTGATGACGCGCGATGCTGAAGTGTGGGGATCGATCTGGGCGGAAGACGCATCTTGGGATCTGCCCGAATATCCCGATCTGGGCGTGTTTATTGGCAAGGAGTCAATCGTCGCGGCCTGGACGGAATCGATGAAGGTTTACGGCCTCGACAACATGACGCGACCGATGGTCTATTTCATGGAGCCCGGCAGCATCGAGGTGGACGGCAACCGCGCGACTGCAGTTGCCTATACCCACGAACTTTACCAGCACCCCGAGACCGGAAAGCTGGTGCGAGGAGCGGGCAAGTATGACGACGTCTTGGAGAAGCGTGAGGGGCGCTGGGTGTTCGTTAAGCGCTCCTACCGCATCCTTCACGAGCAGGTCAGCGACTACTGAAGTCGCGAATTTTCACGAGAACCTTACCCGTGTTTCGCCCCGTCATCAGGCGGGTGAAGGCTTTAAGCACATTCTCGATTCCCACTGTCTCGTCGAAGTCGCCGGCCAGCTTGCCCGCATCGTACATCGCGCGCAGCTCGGGATAGTAGTCGCGCCCTTCGGCAATGAAGTCGGGCAGGAAGATGCCCTTGATGGTGAGGCGCTTCATCAGTATTTGGTCGAACCGGACGGGGCCTGGCAGGCCGGTGTCGCTTGTGTAGCCGGCGATCAGCCCGCAGATCCCGATCCTGCCATATAGCGCCATGTTGGGCAGTACCGCATCGAGCAGGTCGCCGCCGACGTTCTCGAAATAGGCGTCTATCCCGCCGCCAAGCCTTTCGAGTTCGGCCGCGACGTTTTGGTTTTTGTAGTTGATCGCGGCATCGATCCCGAGCTTGCCCGTCAGCCAAGCGCATTTCGCGTCCGATCCGGCGATCCCGATCACCCGGCACCCCCTGCCTTTAGCGATTTGGCAAGCGACGCTGCCGGTCGCTCCAGCGGCGGCCGATACCAGTACCGTCTCGCCCGATTTAATTCCAAGCACGTCGACGAGACCGCACAGCGCCGTCCACCCGTTGAGGCCGAGCACGCCGAAATGGTCGCGGATGTCGGCGACGTCCTCGTCGAGCCTCGTCAGCCCGGCGGCGACCGGATCGACCGTCGAATGGGTCGCCCAGTGCCCGAAGCCGCGCACAAGATCGCCCGCGGAAAAGCCGGGATGGGCCGATTCCAGCACCCGGCCGAGGAACTGCCCGACCATCGGCGTGCCGAGCGGGATGGCGGGCGAATAGCCGTCCTCACGCGCCGTCATCCACACCCGGACGCCCGGATCCATTGACAGGTAGTGTGCCTCGACCAGCACCTCTCCCTCCGCAGGCGGGGAGATCTCCTCGCTGACCAGCGTTAGCGAGGCTGCATAGTCATGACCCTTAGGGCGCGCATCGAGCCGCCAGAAATGCCGCATGATCATACGCCCTCCATTCTGAAGGCAGCTATGCCGGTTTGTGGCGATAATGCCACCTAATACATAAAACAGGAGAGCGTGCCGGTTTTTATCGCTAAGTTGCCGCAACAGTCCCGCCGCGTGACCCTGCGGGCCAGAGGGCTGACAGGGTAGGGGGAAAAATCATGAGTTCCGATCGTTCTTTGTTCCTGATATCGGGCATCCTCGGGGCTGTCTACGTGATGCCTGGCGCTGCCTTCGCACAGGATGTGGCCGGGTCTCAAGCCCAGCCCGCCGCAGGCGGCCTCGACGAAATCGTGGTCACGGCCCGCAAGAAGGAGGAAGGCGTCCAGGACGTGCCTGTGGCCGTCACCGCCTATTCCGAACAGCTGATCCTCCAGCGCGACATCACTAGTGTCGAGAAGATCGCCGCGATCGCGCCGAATTTTAACGTCGGCCGCGCCTCGAACGGATCGGGCGCGCAGTTGACCTTGCGCGGTATTGGTTCGTCCTCGACCTCGATCGGGATCGAGCAATCGGTCGCGGTGGTGGTCGACGGGGCCTATTACGGGCAAGGGCGCGTCATCAACGAGGGCTTCTTCGATCTTCAGCGGGTCGAGGTGCTGAAGGGCCCGCAGGCGCTCTTCTTTGGCAAGAACGCGACCGCTGGGGTTATCTCCTTCACCACTAACGATCCGGGGCCAGAGCGTGAGTTCATCACCCGCGCAGGCTATGAATTTAACGCCCAGCAATACCGGATCGAGGGGATTGCCTCGCTGCCGCTGAGCGACAATGCCGGGGTGCGTCTCGCGCTGCGCTATTCCAAGATGGAGGGCGGCCTTTACGACAACATCCAGACCAACCGGACTTACACCACGCTCGACGTCGTAAACCTGGGCGCGGGCGGGAACGGCAACCCCATCGTCCACACCGCGACTCCGGTCACCAGTAACCAGCCGGGCGAGGAGGAGTTCCTTAGCCGCATCACCTTCAAGGTCGAGCCGAGCGAGAACCTGACGATCAACGTCAAGGGTTCGTACAATTACAACCGCACCGCTAACAGCTCATGGAACTATGTGCCATTTGCCTGTGGACAGGCGAACGGCCTGAGCCAGCTGACGGGCCTGCCTTGCGTCGCGGACTTCGTCACCCGGCAGAATAACATGCCGACCGACATCGCAGCAACCTTCCCCCTTGCCCGGGCCGACGGCGCGCCCTTCAACCGCTACGAAAGCGTCGCCTTCAACGCGGCGGTCGATTACGAGGCGAGCAATCTCGTGATCTCGTCCATCACCAATTACCAGTGGAATAACAACCGCTTCATGTGCGTATGCGACTTCCAGACCGGGAACAATTCCGGCACTTGGGCGACCGAGGACACCTCTTGGGAGGCGATCTCGCAAGAACTGCGGCTGCGTTCCGAGTTCGACGGCCCGTTCAACTTTATGATCGGCGCGCTCTACCAGTCAACGGAGCGGATCTTCGACCAGTTCATCATGTTCGCAGGCCTACGCAACAGCGCCGCCGCGCCGCAGAACGTGTTCCTCGCCACCACCAAGAACAGCTTCACCGACGGGGAGACCTTCTCGCTGTTCGGACAGGTTAATTTCGCAATCACACCCGAGCTCGAACTGGCCGTCGGAGGGCGCTACACCAATGAGACCAAGGACAGCTTCTTCACCCAGCCTTACAACAACCCGGCCTTGACCTTCATCTTCCGCGACCAGTCCGCCCCGCTGGGTGAGGTGACCGCCAACCAAAAATTCGAAGACTTCGCGCCCGAGGTCACGCTGTCGTACAAGCCAACCGACGATCTGCTGTTCTTCGGCGCCTACAAAACCGGCTACAAGTCCGGCGGCTTTTCCAACGGGGGGATCAACTCGGCTTTCTCGCCCGATCCCTTCTCCGATCTCACCTTCGAGCCTGAGACGGTCGAAGGTTTTGAGGCAGGGATCAAGTCGACGCTGGCCGACAATCAGCTGCGGCTGAACCTGACGCTGTTCACCTATGATTACAGCGACCTGCAGATCGATTTCTTCAACTCGCCGATCTTCGCCTTCCAGACGCTGACCGCCGATGCCCGCACCCGCGGGGTGGAGATCGACTTCGAGTATGCGCCCTATGCCGTCAAGGGGCTGAACCTTCACGGAGCGATCAACTACACCGATGCCGAATACACCGATTTCCCGCAGGCCCCGTGCTTTGCCGGGCAGACTATCGCTGAAGGCTGCACACTGGTCGGCGGGCTGTCGGCGCGCCAGGATTTGACAGGGGCGCGGCTCTCGGTCGCGCCGGAATGGACCGGCACGCTCGGCGCTGCCTACACCACCGCGGTGGGCACCGATTTCGAGTTCGGCGCCAACATCGATGCGCGCTATTCGGACAGCTATCTTGCCTCGGGCTTCGGCAATCCGCTGAGCGAACAGGACAGCTACATCACGCTCGATGCCGGGATGCGCTTCGGCGCGGCGGACGGCAACTGGCAGATCGCGGTGATCGGCAAGAACCTTACCAATGAATTCTTCGTGACCGGTGTGGTGGACGGTCCGTCGACGGGGGCCGGCACCGGCACGGCGACGGGAGTGCGCGCCGACCAGCTCGGCTTTGGCAACCTGCCGCGCACGGTGATGGTCGAATTGACCAAACGGTTCTGAGGATCCGGCCGTCTTCTCGGCGGCGGATGGGGACAGGCTGCGGCCTGTTCCCATCTTCGTAGCTTCGCTAAAGCGGAAGGCCGCTGGAATCGGCGGTCTCGCCGGGCAGCTCCACCGCGATTGTCCCGTTCTCCTCGCGCACAGCGAAAGATCTGAGCGACCGATAGGCACCGCCGATGCATTCGCCCGTAGCGATCTTAAAGCGGGCGCCGTGGAGCGGGCACATGATCGACCCCCGTCGCACCTTGCCGGGGGAAAGCCGAGCCGCCTGGTGAGGGCAGCGGTCAATGTAGGCGTGAACCGATCCGCCCTCGCGCAGCAACAGCAGGTCCCATCCCGCGATGGTCACGGCGAGTTTGCCATCGGCGGGAAGATCGCCGCTGGGGCAGACGGGATGCCAAGAAGAGCTCACGGAAGATCCTTTCGGTCGCGCTGTGCTAGCCCCCATCGCCGAAGAGTCCCACGAGGGTCAGCTATGCTTATTGAGAGGTTTGTGAAGAACGTGCGCTTCGGGGAATGAACCGCCCCAGGATTGCCGGAGGCCAGTTTCATTAAATTATGCAGCCATGGGCGTATCGTCCAGCTTGGCTTAATAGCGTTCCTCAGCTTTGGCTGGCGGGATATTGCCGATGCGCGCGATCATGCGGCGGTTGTTAAATCAGTTCACCCATTGGCTCCGCCGAACTCCGTTTCGAGTGTGGCGTATCCCACGGCTTCAAATGATCGCCTCGGTCCCCGCCGATGGATGACCTCGGCCTTGTAAAGACCGATGATCGTTTCGGCAAAGGCGTTGTCATAGCTGTCGCCGATGCTGCCCACCGATGGATCGATCCCGGCTTCGGCAAGGCGTTCGGTATATTTGATCGAGACAAACTGGCTGCCGCGGTCGCTGTGGTGGATCAGGCCGCCACGATGGACAGGACGCTGATCATGGATCGCCTGTTCCAGGGCATCGAGCACGAAGCTGGCATGCGCCGTCCTGCTCACCCGCCAGCCCACGATATAGCTGGTGTAAACGTCGATCACGAATGCTACGTAGACGAACCCCGACCACGTCGTGACGTAAGTGACCCGAAGGGCGGCGAAGCCAAGCGCCGCCTAGCAGGTGATACTGCTCGTGCCGCGACCACAGGTGAGGTGCAGGATCTACGCTGAGAGGACCCCGCCCTCAAGGCCTCGGGCTGCGACTGCGCGACGGTGCTGCACAAGCCCAGACTGCTCAGCGATAACGGTCCCAGCTACATCGCTGGCGAACTAGCGGAATACATCGAGGCCAACAAGATGAGCCACGTGCGCGGTGCGCCGTGCCATCCCCAAACCCAAGGCAAGATCGAGCGCTGGCACCAGACCCTGAAAAACCGCATCCTCTTGGAAGACTACTTCCTGCCCGGCGACCTCAAGGCCCAGATCGAAGCCTTCGTCGAATTCTACAACCACCGCTGACCTGCCCCCCGCTGATCCCGCAGTCATAACGAGAGTCCGCCGGTTTGATATTCGTGCACGCCCGCCGGCACAAGCGCGCCGAGTGGGACGCCTCCATCATGCAGGAACGCCCGGCGCGCTTGTGCCGGCGTTCGGTTCCCCAGGGATGAGTCGGCCTGACATTGTTGTAGTCGTAGCGCCAGACAGCCAGCTTGCGCCGGGCATCGGCGAGGCTGTCGAACAGCTCCTCATTGAGCAGCTCGTCGCGCAGCGATCCGTTGAACGATTCAATGAACGCGTTCTGCTGCGGCTTGCCCGGATCGATGTAGTGCCATTCGACCCGGTTCTCGCTCGCCCACTTCAGGATTGCCCGGCTCGCAAACTCCGTCCCGTTATCGCTGACGATGCAAGCCGGTTTGCCATAGAGCCGCACCAGCGTGTCGAGTTCACGTGCGACCCGGGCACCCGAGATGCTCCTACCACCCAGCACGCACAGGTTCTCCCGGCAGGCGTCATCGTCGATCGCCAGGATAGGCAGCCTGCGCGACGCGCCGAAGGTGTCGGCCACAGATTCGAAGCGGAGCGGAGAAGGGCGCGCAGCGCCCAACTCCATCGACCAGCGATCGTTCGGACGCAGCGGCACAGGCATCGGCGTGCGGCTGCCGCGTGCCCGCTTGCGCCCGCGCCGCCGCCGCACCGACAAGCCCTCTTCGCGATACAACCGGTAGAGCTTCTTGTGGTTCATCACGTGCCCCTTGCGTTCGAGCATGACGCCCACGCGCCGGTAGCCGAACCGGCGGCGCTGAGCGGCGATCTCGCGCATCTCCTCGCGGATCTCGGCATGGTCTGGAGGACGTTCTCGCCTGGCTCGGCTTTGGGCGATGCCCCCGGCATGGCCGTCGCCTGCGCTCTTGGGGTCGACGCCAAGCAGCCCGCAGGCCCGGCGCTGTAAGATCTGCTAATCCCGCATCACGCCGAGCGCCACGTCCCGTCTCTGGCCTGGCGTCGCCAGACTTTTCCCAGGAGATCCTTGAGGATCGCATTGTCCAGCACGCTCTCGGCCAGCAGCCGCTTGAGCTTGCTGTTCTCCTCCTCGAGCAACCGCAACCGCCGCCCCTCCGATACCTCAAGGCCGCCAAACTTGGCCTTCAGCTTGCAGAAGGTCGCAAGGCTCAACCCGTGCTTGCGGCAAACCTCGGCGGTCGGCAGTCCGGCCTCCTGCTACTTGATCATGCCGATAATCTGCTACTCGGTGAAACGACTCTTCCTCATTCATCTGCTCCTTCGCTCAGGGCAGACTCTACATCAAATCGAGCGAGCCAGCGGGGGGAGCAGGTCAGATCTGACCACGATGCTCGCCAAAAGTGGTGGAGTTTTTCAGACTTTCCCTATGCGGCGGGCAGCGTACGGACAATCGCCAGCATGATCCACGCCGACTGGAGGGTGTGCGCGAACATCACAAAGACGTTCCCCGGCGCTCTGTCGGGGCTAAGCTCAAGACACTTGCCAAATCAGCGTTGGCAGCAGGGCGAAGCCAATCAATATCAAGAGGGCGGACACCCATCGCCAGCGCGGCAGATCGCGCCACATCCCGGCGAATGCCTGCGCAAGGCGCGCCTCGTGTCGGCGTTCGCCGGCGATGCGCAACGAATAGATTGCTGCGCCTGACAGCGCCAGGCCGGTAAGGAGCAGGCCGAACAGGAACCACGGCACCTTGGTCCAGTAGCCGCCGAAGTCACCAAAATGCAGCGGATCGGCCATTTCGCTGATACGCTGATGGACATTGAGATTGCGCCCATCGGTGGTCAGCAGCACCTTGGCGCTCGCGGGATCGACCCAGACGGCGTTGGAACGCGGACGCACCAGAATAGCCTTATAGTCGCCGTGCAATTGCAGCACCGGGCTTTCCGTGCCGGGCAGGATCACGCGGCGGACCTCGAGGCCCGGATATGCCTCAAGGGCGGCCGCAAATGCCGATTCCAACCCTGACGCGACCGGTTTTGCAGGCACTCCGGCTTCGACTTCAGGATGCGGCGGCGCATCGAGACCGAGGCTTTCGACGAAATACCACACGCTGGTGAGCGAAATCAGCGCCACGAACCACAGCGACCAGACCCCGGCCAGCCGGTGGAAGTCCCCCCACCATGTGCGCGCATCGCGGCTGCGCAGCGGCTTGGTGAAACCGCGCCACCACTTCTTGTAGACCACCAGCGAAGTGACGAGGCTAGTGAGGAGAAGAACACCGAGAAAGGCGACTATCGGGACGCCGATTTTGGTCGGCAGATTCAAATGCCGATGCATGTTGCGCAGCACCCGCTGCGCGCCCACCCACGGCCCTTGGCCCTGAATTGCGCCAGTTGTCGGGTGAGCATGGAGATAGAACAGATCGCCGCCTGCGTCCTTCACTGTCACCTTGACCGCAAAGGCCGAGGCCGTCGGCGCCTCCATCGACCACACCTCGGCCACGCCGGGATGGCGTGCTGCATTCTCTGCGATCCGCGCCCACGCCACCGGACCCTCGGCGCTGGCCGGAGCGACCCTGAGGCTGGGTTGCAGCAGCCAGTCGATCTCGTGGCTGACCACCGCCAGCGTCCCGGTGAAAATGATGAATGCCATGAACAGGCTCAGCTTGAGACCCACCCATTGGTGCACCGTCCACCAGATGCGCGACGTCTTGCGCTTCTTGGCCGTGCGCGCACCCACCAAACCGGCAAGATCGCGCGCCATGTCCATCAGAAGGCGTAGCCCACTTCAAGGAAGATCGAGCGCGGCTCGCCCGGGAAATGCCCGGTGCGGTCGATGAAGCCTGACACGGCATAGGTCTTGTCGAACAGGTTGTCGACCCGCAGCATCGCGCGGATCGGCCCAACTTCGTAGATCAGCGAGGTATCGAAGATCATGAACGGACGCACTGGCTGTCCGGACAGGCTTACCTGCTCCGAGACGTAGTCGCCGCCGAAGGCCGCAGCGATCCCGATGTCGGGGATCTGGTAGCGGGTCCAGATGCCGAGCTGGTGTTTGGGCGCATTGGCGAAACGATCGCCAACGCGGTTGAGGATCCCGCCCCCACCGTTGTCGCCAGTGATCTTGGTGTCATTATGGGCATAGGCGACTGTCAGTACCCAGTCCGGGGTGATGTCTGCGGCAAGATCGAACTCGATCCCCTTCGATGTGACTTCGCCGAAGGCAACGAAGTCATCGACTCCGTCATTGCCAACGTCGCCGCGCGGATCGACCTGAAGGATGTTGCGGCGGCGGATCTGGTAGGCGGAAAGCGAGGACTGGATGCGGCCGCCCATCAGCGCTGTCTTGATCCCGCCCTCAAATATGTCGCCGGCAGTTGGCGCGAAGGGGCCGCCCGCCAGCGGGTTCTGCACGCTCGGGTCCTGCGGTTCGAAGCTGGTGGCATAGTGGCCGAACAGCGAGATCTCGTCTGTCACGCGGTAGACGATGCCGCCGCGATAGGTGGTGGCCTCATCCTCGAAAACGATGCCGTCGGAATCGTCGTGGAAATTGTCCTGGCGGATGCCGCCGGTGATGATCACCGGGCCCACGGTGAGTTCGTTGAGGAGGTAGAAACCGGTGCGGCGGCTGTCGGTGTTGAAGATGCTGAACGGCCCCTGGTTGTAGGTCGCCGGGTCCGACTGGCCATAGACCGGATCGAGCAGGCTGAGCGGGCTGGGCAGGCCCGCCACCACCCGGTTGCGGCCGCGCAGGCTGCGCCCGGCGAAGATCTCCTCGCCGTTGAAGTGGTCGAACCCCGCCAGCACCCGGTTACCGACATCGCCGCCGAGATCGAAGGCATAGACGGCGTTGCCGCCAAAAGACCAGGATTCCTCGTCGCGGCGCTGGTCGCGGAATTCGCGAATGGTGGCATCGCGTATGCCGTCGCCATCCGAATCGAACAGACCGCGCGGTTCATGGTAGTTCTGCACCTCGGTCGCGTCATTGTAGCGCATCGTCGCATCGAGGGTCAGGCCCGGCAGCGGCTCGGCCTCGATCCGCGCCTGCAGCACGTCCGAACGCAAGTTGAGGAAATCACCCGGCTCGTTGTGGTTCCACCGCCGGTCCGCGAGGAAATTGCCGTCATCGTCGGTCGGCACGCCCCGCAGGCGGCTGGCGTCGAGTTCCTGGTCGTAGCGAGTCGCCTGGAGGATCACCGTTACCGGGCCGGGGCTCCATGACACGCCGCCATCGGCGATCAAGGTGCGTGAGGCAGCGTTGAAGCGGAACAGGCCGCGATCCTCGTAGAACAACCCGCCGCGCGCGGCGAAGCCCCCGCCAAGCGAGCTGTTGACTTCAGCCGAGCCACCGATGCGGTCAGCATTCCCGACGATCCCTCGAACGTCGGCGCTAAAGGGCTTGTCTTGCGGTTTCTTGGTGACGTAGTTGAACAGCCCGCCCGGCGCGCCGGGGCCATAGAGCATCCCGGAGGGGCCTTTCAGGAACTCGACCCGGTCGAGGTTGAACAACTGCGGCACCGAGAATCCGGCATAGGGATCGCCGCGCAGGCCATCGAAGAAGATCTCCTCCTGCCGGAAGCCGCGCGCGGTCACGCCGGCGTAGCTAAAGAAGCTCACGCCCGAAATGTTGCGGTAGATGTCCTGCGCATCGCGCGCGCCCTGATCCTGGATCAGCTCGCTGGTGATGACGGAGACATTCTGGCTCGAAAGCAACGGCTCGGTGGGCAGCTTGGTCGAAGCGGTGGTTTCAACCCGGTAGAGCTTCTGCGCGCGGCCGGTAACGATGATGTTGTCCGCTTGCTGCTCTTCGGCAGCGCGCTCAGAGCGTTCGAGCCCAGCTTCGCCGGATGCAGCTTGCGCGGAAAGCTGGGCAGGCGTGGCGGCAGCAGACAGCATAAGAAGCCGAAAGCAAGATTGGCGAGCAGCCGTGGAAGTCCCTTTTGAGAATCAATCTCAATAGCCATTAGACATGCCATTCATGCAAATCAATCGCATTAGCATTTTCTGTCGAAGGTCCAAGGCGGTTGGTCAATTTTGCTGGTGTCCGCGCGATTCTTTGGAAAAAATATTCTGCCCGATGGATGGAAACTGGACCGAGGCGATTGGTGCCATCAGCGGCGGCGCGACCGAACAGGCTGCGTGCCATCCCTCTGGTTCTGCCTACTGACAATCGAGCGGGGTGAATCCCCAAGGGCTTGAATACCAGGCCGACTTGCCCGCGGGGCTTCATTTCGCCTGTGGCCTCACCCCGGGGATCGAGAGTGTCGCGCCCTTCGGAAAGATGGCTGTCACCGGTTCGGGCGCGACGCTGGTCATCTGCACGGCCCCGGTCACGATGACGACCATCCTCGCCCCGGGCCAATTCCACTCGGCCGGATTGTCGGCGCAGCCGTCGCAGCTCGACGGGTTCGGCCCGCTGGCGGACTTTGCCCGTCGTCAGGGCGATGTCTGCATGGCGCTTGCAGGCGTGCCGCGGTCTTTCATCGCGCGCCTTTCCATGCCGATCGATCCGTGGTTCCAGGGCACCGCCAGGGACATGGCGCGCGAGGCGCGGGCGCTCGAACTGGTCGCGGTGGTCGAGGAAGCGCTGTGCCGTCCGCGCCCTTCGGATGCCGACGCGCCGCGCTCCCGCAGTCTGGCGCGCGAGGCTTGTGCACTCATAGAAGCCGAGTTCACCCGCCCACTCTCCATCGCCGCCCTCGCCCGCCGGACCGGATGCAGCCCGCGCATCCTGAGCGAGGCTTTCCGGCGCGAATTCGGCATGTCGATCGGCGGTTACCAGACCCGCTTCCGTCTGGACGAGGCTGGTCGGCTGCTGCGGCAGGGAATCCGCCCGACCGAGGTTGCCTATCGGGTGGGCTATTCCCCCGCCCACTTCGCCACCGCCTTCAAGCGCCAACACGGGATCGCCCCGAGCCGCTGGCGAGACTGATTGCCTAACAGCCAAAGCAATTGCCCGGTTGCGAAAGTCACGGCTGTTGATGTTATGTTGTTACATCTATAGTTGCGACTTGTTCGCAATTATGGGGTTCCCATGGCTCAACGCTTGATCCTTGCCGCGCTACTTTCTGGCGTCGCACCCACGGCCGCGCTGGCCCAGTCACCGCCGCCCGAGCCTGAGCCGGAAATCACGAGGGACGGGATCATCGTCACCGCCACGCGCCAGCCTTCGCCGCTCGCCGATACCCCGGTGGCAGCAACGGTGCTGACCGAGCAATTCATCCGCGATGCCCGGATCGACAGTCTGCGCCAGATCGACGACCACATTCCCAATGTGCAGTTCAACCAGACCGGGCAGGTCGGCGGCACCTACGTCACCATCCGTGGGATCGAATCCAACCCCCTCATCGTCAACCGCGCGGCGGTCTATGTCGATGGCATCCCCTTCCGCAAGCTGCAAGAACAGACTCTCGGGACAGTCGAACAGGTAGAGGTGCTGCCCGGGCCGCAGGGCACGCTTTACGGCGCCAATACCGAAAGCGGGTTGATTGTCATCCGCACCCGTCAGCCGAGCGATGCCTTCGAAGGCGAAGTGACGGGCTCGGGCTTCGGCTTCGGCAATGGCATCGGCGGCGACGTGCGCCTCGCGATGGGTGGCCCGCTGATCGAGGACCGGCTGACGGCTTCGATGGTGGCGAGCTATTCCCACGCCGATTCCTTCGTGCGCAACATCGGGTCTTCGATCGGCGAGGAAGGCCAGCTGAGCGAGGCCTTCGTACAGGGCAAGCTGCGCTGGACCCCGTCGGCGGCCGTCACGCTCGACCTGCTGACCCAGACCTCGATCCTGCTCGCACTCGGTCTTTACGAGCAGGAATTCCTGCCGATCGACCGCAATATCTATAACCGCAACTATTCGCAGGCCTTCAATGGCGGCAGGCAGGCGGGACGCTTTACCCTCATCAATGACGCGCCCAAGCGCACGGCGGAGGACGAGGTTCTGCTGGCCGGCAACCTTAATGTCGATTTCGGCGGGGCGGTGCTCGATTTCAACGCTTCGTGGCGGCAGCTTGACGTCAAATCGCAAGGCACCGACCTCGATCTCACAGCCCTTCCCGGCGCGGCGGGGGCGAACATCGACGACGAGACCTTCTGGAACGTCGAAGCCCGCCTCGCGTCACCTTCCGGCGCGCGCATCCAGTGGGTGGCGGGGCTCAACCACTATCGCAGCAGTGAAGGTCAGATCCTGTCGACGCTGGCAGGGCCGGGCGGGCTGGATGACTATGTCCCGGCCCCGCTCCAGACCACCCGTTCACGCGATTATGCCGTGTTCGGACAGGTCACCGTGCCGCTGCTCGCCAATCTCCGCTTCACCGCCGGCGACCGATACGAACGGGCCGAGCGCGACAAGGTGCAGGAGGCGGGCGTGCTCGACCTCGGCCCCTTCGGCCAGTTCCAGTTCCCGGCGGAAGACCTGTCGCGCACCTTCGAGGAGTTCCTGCCCAAGGCCTTGCTCGATTGGCGGGTGGACGAGGCGTTGCTGGTCTATGTCTCGGTGGCCAAGGGGTGGATCCCCGGCGGGTTCAACCTTGGGGCTGCCAGCAGCGCCGTCACCCGCGATTTCAGCGGTTTCGGCGCGGAGACGCTGTGGAGCTACGAGGCCGGAGCCAAGCTCGAACTGCTGGACAAGCGACTGCTGGTGTCAGGGGCGCTGTTCCATATCGATGCGAACAACTGGCAGGAATTCAACGTGCTGGTGAACGATTAGGGTCAGGCGATCTCGACCAACCTGATTACCTCGGATGCCAATGTCCGCAGCCGTGGCTTCGAACTGGAAGTGACCGGCAAGCCGAGCGCGACGCTCGAACTGGCCGCGTCCTTCGGCTATGTCGACAGCACCTATAACGATTACCGCTTCTCCGCGACGCAGGATTTCACCGGCAACCGGGTGCGCCTGGTGCCGGAATACGACGCCTCGCTGTCAGCCTCGTGCGGCCCTGGAAGGGACTGTTCCTGCGCGGCGAGGTGGCGGCGTCAGGCAACACCCCGCTCAATCCCGAAAACATCGCCTTTCAGGATGCGGTGGTGCTGATCGGCGGGCAGATCGGATGGGAGACCGAGCATTGGTCGGCCCGCCTATATTTCGAGAACCTGACCGACGAACTGGTGTTCAACACCAATTTCTTCGCCAATTTCGCTTTCGGCAATGATGGCACGCTCTACGCCCGCGTCACCCCGCCGCGGGTGGTGGGCCTGCAGCTGAATTACAGGTGGTTGGTGCACAGGACGGGAGACGGCGCGGCAACTTTTCGCATCGGAAGCCGCCATTCGCCTATCCACTCAGTTCCAGCCATGAGCGTGGCCAATGCGCGATCCTGAAAGCTGGTTAACGGCTTCCGGCGGAATCAGACATTGCCGTTGATGCTCGGGAAAGACCGGGTCTGGGTCGGGAGCCGTCGCTGCTCAGCGCGGGCCGCAAATGGCGGCTCTGCCGCACCTCGGCAAAATTCCTGCCATTCCGAAATCGACCCCGTTCCGGTCATTGCGCCCACCTTAAGCATGTGACTTGCACTTAATGTTACGCACCGCTCCGTGTGGCCTTCGGGTTGGGTGCAAAGGTAGGCGTGCCGCGTCGTTGCAAAGTGCTGATTCGATCCGAACCGTCCGGCATTTTGAGCAAACGAGAGAATGATTCGCATATCGCTTGAATTAAATCGCGAAGCCCTTAAGACCGCCGTCGCTGGGCGACAGAGCCAATGGGTGATCGAGCACGGTGTCAAACGGGTCGCCAGCGTGAAGAAGGCGTTCCAAGCTGCCAGCGAGCGCTCGGACATCCATGTCACCCCTTACACGCTGCGGCACACTGGCGCAGTCTGGGCCGCCGAGGCAGGCACCAGTATGGCGGCGCTGGCTCAGTTCATGGGTCACGACGACAGCGTCACGACCGTGAAGCACTACGCAAGGTTCACGCCTGACTATCTCGCCAACGTGGCGAAAGCGATCACGAGAAGAACCGCATGAAGGTTCAATTTGTGGCTTGGGCCCCTGCCTGTAGTCAAAGGAAAATCCCTGTTCTACAAGGCGATGATTGGTCGGGGAGAGAGGATTCGAACCTCCGGCCCCTGCCTCCCGAAGACAGTGCTCTACCAGGCTGAGCTACTCCCCGACCGTGTCAACTCCGCAACGGGAAGAACCCAGGTGCGGATCGAGGCAAGGCGGGCCCTATAGGTGTGGATGAGCACAGTGGCAAGCGGGCAATTGCAGCTTATAGTCCCATTCATGGCTAGCGCTGCGATTCCCCTTTCCTCTGACGCTTCTCCCCATCCCGAGCAGCAATATCTCGAACTGATGCGGCAGATCTGGGAGACCGGCAGTGAGCGGATTGATCGCACCGGAATCGGCACGCGCTCGCTCTGCGGGGCGATGCTGCGATTCGATCTGGCCGGAGGCGCGATGCCGCTGCTCACCACCAAGCGGGTTTACTGGAAGACCGCGACCCGCGAGCTCTTGTGGTTCCTCACCGGTTCGACCAACATCCGCCCGCTGGTGTTGCAGGGCGTGAAGATCTGGAACGAATGGCCTCACGCCAATTACGTCCGCCAAACCGGCGATCCAATCAGCTTGGAAGATTTCGTCCGGCGAATCGCCGAGGACGAGGCCTTTGCCGTCAACTGGGGCGATCTTGGCCCGGTCTATGGCAAGCAGTGGATCGACTGGCCAACCTATCGTTACCGTGCCGACGGCCTTTACGAAAAGGGCGAGGGCATCAATCAGGTGGCGCGAGTGATCGAATCCCTGCGCACGAACCCCGGTAGCCGCCGCCACATCATCGAGGGCTGGAACGTCGCCGAGCTTGACCGGATGGCCTTGCCCCCCTGCCACAAGACCTACCAGTTCCACGTTGCCGGCGAAGGCGTGGACGCCCGGCTCAATTGCCTGCTTTACCAGCGCAGCTGCGATGTCGCGCTCGGCCTGCCGTTCAACCTGTGGTCGGCGGCCCTACTGACGGCGATGATCGCGCAGCAGGTTGACATGCGGCCGGGCGAGCTGGTGTGGATGGGCGGCGATGTGCACCTCTATCTCAACCACGCGCATCTGATCGAGGAGCAATTGCAACGTCGGCCGCAAGGCCAGCCGAGGCTTGAGATCATCCGCAGGCCTGAAACCATTTTCGATTACCGCATCGAGGATTTCGCGGTGCATGATTACGCGCCGCTGCCTGCGATCAGGGCGCCCGTTGCGGTCTGAGCGCTGACCTTGACCGTTCTCGCGTGTTGAAATAAAAATACACTTCCAAGCAATGATTGCACCCAACCGGACGGGTGCCAGCAAGGGGGAGAGCGCCGCGATGGCAGGACCTGCGAAACCGGCCGATACCAACCGCCCGGCGCTCGCGCTGCATGTGCCCGAGCCGAAATGCCGGCCTGGCGACAAGCCGGACTTCTCGCATATCGACATCGGCACGGCGGGTGCGCAGCCGCGTCCCGACGAAAGCGTGCATCCCGCGCAGATTCAAGATTTGGCCTTCAGCCTTATTCGCGTGCTGGGCGAGGATAATCAGGCGCATGGGCCTTGGAACCCGCGGCTCGATCCTCAAACCCTGCGCACCATGCTCGGCCACATGGCCATGGTGCGCGCCTTCGACGAACGCATGTTCCGCGGCCAGCGGCAGGGCAAGACCAGCTTCTACATGAAGTGCACCGGCGAGGAAGCGACCTCGATCGCACCCGCGATGGCGCTCGCCAGCGACGACATGGTGTTTCCCTCCTACCGCCAGCAGGGCATCCTGATCGCACGCGGCTATCCTTTGATCGACATGATCAACCAGATCTATTCGAACAAGGCCGACAAGCTGAAGGGCCGGCAGCTGCCGATCATGTATTCGAGCCGCGAGCACAGCTTCTTCTCGATCTCCGGCAACCTTGCCACCCAGTGCCCGCAGGCGGTGGGCTGGGCGATGGCAAGTGCAATCCGCGGGGACAGCCGGATCGCGGCAAGCTGGGTGGGCGAGGGCTCGACCGCCGAGGGCGACTTCCACTCGGCCTGCACCTTCGCGGCAGTATACAACGCTCCGGTAATCCTCAATGTGATCAACAACCAGTGGGCGATTTCGAGCTTCAGCGGCTTCGCGGGCGCCGAGCGCACCACCTTCGCCGCTCGCGGGCTGGGCTATGGCATCGCCGCGCTGCGGGTTGACGGCAATGACGCTCTGGCCTGCTATGCCGCCGCCGAGTGGGCCGCCAACCGTGCCCGCGCCAATCACGGCCCGACGCTGATCGAATACTTCACCTATCGCGCCGAGGGCCATTCGACCTCGGATGACCCTTCTGCTTACCGCTCGGCGCAGGAGCGCGAGGAATGGCCGCTGGGCGATCCTGTCGCCCGGCTCAAGAAGCACCTCATCGCGATCGGCGAATGGGATGAGGCGCGCCATGCGGCGATGGATCTGGCATGCGCCGAAACCGTCAAGGCCGCCACCAAGGAGGCCGAGAAAAACGGCATCCTTGGCCACGGACTCCATCACCCGTTCCACACCATGTTCGAGGATGTCTACGAGGAGCTGCCCTGGCATCTGCAGGAACAGGCGGAACAGGCGATCCGCGAGCGCATTGCCAAGTTCGGCACCGAAAGGCCCTTCGGATGAGCGAGGATCTTGCCCCCCCGGCCGAAGCTCAGGCCGAACGCCGCCTCAACATGATCGAGGCGATCAACGAGGCGCTCGACATCATGCTTGCGCGCGATCCCGACGTGATCGTCATGGGCGAGGATGTCGGCTATTTCGGCGGTGTGTTCCGCGCCACGGCCGGGCTTCAGGCCAAGTATGGCAAGACCCGGGTGTTCGACACGCCGATTTCCGAATGCGGCATCATCGGCGTGGCGGTGGGGATGGGGGCCTATGGGTTGCGTCCCGTGCCGGAGATCCAGTTTGCCGATTATATCTATCCCGGCCTCGATCAGCTGATCTCCGAAGCTGCGCGTCTGCGTTACCGTTCGGCGGGCGACTACATCGCCCCGCTGACCGTACGCTCGCCCTTCGGCGGGGGCATATTCGGCGGGCAGACCCATAGCCAGAGCCCGGAGGCGCTGTTCACCCACGTGGCAGGCCTGAAGACCGTGGTTCCGGCCACGCCCCACGATGCCAAGGGGCTGCTGATTTCCGCCATCGAAGATAACGACCCGGTGATCTTCTTCGAGCCCAAGCGCATCTACAACGGGCCATTCTCGGGCTACTATGACAAGCCGGTCGCGCCGTGGAAGACGCACCCGGATTCGATCGTTCCCGAGGGCTACTACAAGGTGCCGCTCGGCAAGGCGCGGGTGGTGCAGGAGGGCGAGGCCTTCACCGTGCTTGCCTATGGCACCATGGTTCATGTCGCTGAAGCGGTGTGCAAGGCCAAGGGTGTCGATGCCGAAATCCTCGACCTCAGGACGCTGGTGCCGCTCGACATCAATGCGGTCAAAGCCTCGGTGGAAAAGACCGGGCGTTGCCTGATCGTCCATGAGGCGACCCGCACCTCGGGCTTCGGTGCGGAACTGTCGGCGCTCGTGACCGAACACTGCTTCTACCACCTCGAAGCCCCGGTCGAACGCGTCACCGGCTTCGACACGCCCTATCCCCACAGCCTCGAATGGGCCTATTTCCCCGGCCCCGTCCGCATCGGCGAGGCGATCGACAAGCTCCTCAAGGACTGACACGCATCATGGCGAAGTTCACATTCAACATGCCCGACGTGGGCGAGGGCGTTGCCGAGGCGGAAATCGTCGAATGGCACGTCAAGGTGGGTGACCGCGTGGAGGAGGATCAGCACCTTGTCGATGTGATGACCGACAAGGCGACGATCGACATCGAAAGCCCGGTGGCGGGCGTCGTCACCGCGCTGGCGGGCGAGGTGGGTGACACCATCGCCGTCGGAGCAGTGCTGGTGGTAATCGAGGTCGAGGGCGAAGTGTCCGGCGCGCAAGCCGAAGCCGCCGCAGCCCAGAGCGAGGACGATATGTTCGACGCGCCGATGTCGGAACAAGTGGCCGAGCCGATCGCGCTCGAAACCCCCGATGCGTCCGACGTTGACGATGCGGTTGCCGCCGCGCCCGCCCCCGCTCGTGCACCTGAATCGCGCGCAGCGGCCAAGGTGCTTGCCAGTCCCGCCGTGCGCCAGCGCGCGAGAAATCTGGGCGTTGATCTTGCGCAGGTTAAGCCCGCCGCTGATGGACGCGTGCGCCATGCCGATCTCGATGCCTTCCTCGCCTACAACGCCGGCGGCGGATTTGCCGCTGCGGGCAAGGCGCGCGGCGACGAAACGATCAAGGTCATCGGCCTTAGAAAGCGCATCGCCCAGAACATGGCCGCGGCCAAGCGCCACATTCCACATTTCACCTATGTCGAGGAATGCGACGTCACCGACCTCGAAGACCTACGCGCGCAGCTCAACGCCGCGCGCGGGGATCGCCCCAAGCTCACCATGCTGCCGCTGTTGATCACCGCGATCTGCAAGGTGATCCCGCAATTCCCGATGATCAACGCCCGCTACGATGACGAGGCAGGCGTGGTGACCCGCTATGGCAGCGTCCATCTCGGCATGGCGACGCAGACCGGCAGCGGGTTGATGGTGCCGGTGATTCGCGATGCGCAGAGCCGCAACCTGTGGCAGCTCGCGCGCGAGATCGGTCGGCTGGCCGAGGCAGCGCGCAGCGGCAAGGCGACGTCGCAGGAGCTTTCCGGATCGACGCTCACCATCACCTCGCTCGGCCCCTTGGGCGGGGTAGCGACCACGCCGGTCATCAACCGTCCGGAGGTCGCCATCCTTGGGCCGAACCGGATCGTCGAGCGCCCGATGTTCGTTGCCGACGGCATGGGCGGTGAGCGCATTGCCAAGCGCAAGCTGATGAACATCTCGATCTCCTGCGATCACCGTGTGGTCGACGGGCACGACGCGGCGAGTTTCGTGCAGGGCGTAAAGCGCCTGCTTGAGACGCCGGCATTGCTGCTGGTCGACTAGGCGGAAAATATTGCATGCGCAGGCAGACAGGGGCGTTGACAGCCCGAACCGACCGCCCTAATGGCGCTGCTCCACGAGCGGGACGGCAGCGCCGCACCGCCCGATGAGGACAAGATGCGCGGGTGTAGCTCAGTCGGTTAGAGCGTCGGCCTGTCACGCCGAAGGTCGCGGGTTCGAGCCCCGTCACTCGCGCCACTTGTTCCGCACAAAGGCCCGCAAGGGCAGCGCAAGGCGGGCTTCAGCCCGCCTTTTTCTTGGACCAAATGGTTATTCTGGCGGGCTCCAGCGCCCGGTATCCATCCAGATCAGGAAACGCCGCAGCGGCAGCAGCCAGATCAGGCCGAGCACCATATAGACTGCCGTCTGCGCCAGCCCTGGCCAGCTGCCGATCAGCGCCGGGACATAACGCGCAATCACCACGCCATAGGCCATCAGGCCGGTGAACAGGCCAAGAATGCCAAGAGGGATCCGCCAGGTCGGGCTGTCGCGCATCAGTTCAGGTGTCCGTAGATCCGGGTCGGGGTGATCACCGCGTCGAGCGCGGCATCATGGGGTTCGGCCGGAAGCGCGTCACACAGCTGCACATCCCACGCCAGCCCAACCGCCAGGGTCGGCCGATGTTCCGCCAGCCAGCGATCATAATGACCGCCTCCCTGGCCGAGCCTTGCCCCTGTGGCGGTAAAGCCCACCAGCGGAACGAAAAGGACGTCGGGCACCAGCGGCTCGGCCCCGGCCCCTGGCTGAAGAATACCGAAAGGGCCGGCTTCGAGATCGCTTTCGCCATAGGGATCGCTGTGGCGGGCGAAGGTCATCGGCGCATCGGCTGCGGCAAAACGGGGCAGGGCAATGCTGTGCCCGGCCTCGTAAAAGAAGCGCGCATAGCCGCCGGCAGGGGCTTCGTAGGCCGACGCATGATAGAGCCCGATCACAGCCTGGTCCCCGATCCGCGCCAGCAGCGGGGCCGGAGGGCGATGGAACAGCAGGCCGCGGGTCGAATCCGGCAGCGCCGCGACATGCGCCTTGCGCGCGGCGCGCAGAATGCGGCGGAGTTCGGATTTGATCGGGTCGGTCATTGCACCGTTAGCGGTAGGCCACGGCCCGCAGGGCCGCAAGGGCGACCGCCCGCCCGCAGGGGGTAGCCCGAAGGGCCGGGCCCCGAAGCCGTCGCAGCCCGGATCGGCGCGGAAAACAAGAACGCCCTCAAGCAGCGAAGCGGTACGGCAAGAAAACGTGGCGGAACCACCATGGGTCGGTTGCGCTAGAAATCCTCTGACGCCTGCAACGTCAGGTGGGCGCCGTGTGCCCGAGCCCTCCGGACGAACCAGCGAGCCCGGACAGGGACAGCTCCCATGGGATTGTTTATAGCCTCAGGGATATTCGATCGGCTCGTGCCGGGCAGTCCCGCCATGTCTTTCTTAGGCGTTCGCTACGGCCGCTTCAAGCGCCGCCGCGCTCGTTTCGGCGCGGGCGGCGAGGGCTTCGAGCCGCTCGGCTAGCAGGGCCGAGGCCTCCGGATCGCCGAACAGATCGCCTTGCGGGCCCGGCGCGGTGGCTGAAGCTGGAGGCGGGCCCTTGCGTGCAGCTGCCAGTTCGGCTTCGAGCTGGGCAATCCTGGCCTTCAGCGCGGCAATTTCTTCGGCTGCCGCAGCAGGATCGGCAGCTGGCATGGCCTTGCGCGCCTCCGCCAGCTCATCGGCAAGGAACAGCCCGGCGAACAGCAGGTTCTGCGCCTCCAACGGCGCGCGTGCCGCTCCGATCTGGGCATATTTCTCGGCGATCATCGCGCCCAGTGCCTCGATATGCGCTTCCTCGCCGTCGGCGCAGGCGATGGAATAGGACTTCGGCCCGATGGTCAGCGTCACAGTGCTCATGGGGGCCTATTCTTCCAGCTTGCCGATCAGACCGTCGAGTTCGCGAAGGGTTTCCGCGACTTGCTCGCGCAGTTTCTCGTGCGCGTTGACCAGTTCCACCACCCGTGCCGAACCGGAGGAAGGCTGCGGGGCCGCCGCCAACAGGCCCTCGCGTGCGGCATCCATCCGCGCCAACGCGGCCTCGATGCGCTCCAGCGCGTGCGCGATGCGGGCAGCATTCATGGCTCAGAAATACCAAGATAGGCTCGTGCGCGCAAAGCCTTGGGGCGGCCTGTTGATAAGTCATGCGCAGCGCCCTACGCCCTGCCTGCGCACGCAAGGTTGACCTCTCCCAATGGCTCGGCAATGGCACAGCCGCAATCGAGGGATCGAATCGCCCGAAGGCCCGGCGGGGCCGACGGTCAGGCTCCGGGCCGCAGCCGCGGATACCGGGGCAGCATCAGGAGACACGCGCGCCCATGACGATCGAACCCGCCCGCCTGCCGCTCATGGCCAATGCCATCCGTGCCCTGTCGATGGATGCGGTCGAGGCGGCCAATTCGGGTCACCCAGGGATGCCGATGGGCATGGCCGATGTGGCGACCGTGCTCTACACCGGCCACCTCAAGTTCGATCCGACCGCGCCGCATTGGCCCGACCGTGACCGCTTCGTGCTCAGCGCGGGCCATGGTTCGATGCTGATCTACAGCCTGCTCTACCTCACGGGCTATGCCGCGCCGACGATCGATGACATTCGCAATTTCCGCCAGCTTTCCAGCCCTTGCGCCGGTCACCCGGAAAACTTCTTGCTCGATGGGGTGGAGTGCACCACCGGCCCGCTGGGCCAGGGGATCGCGATGGCGGTGGGCATGGCGATGGCCGAGCGGCATCTCAATGCCCTGTTCGGGGACGATCTGGTCGATCACCGCACCTGGGTTATCGCGGGCGACGGATGCCTGATGGAGGGCATCAACCACGAGGCAATCGGGCTTGCCGGCCACCTTGGTCTCGGCAAGCTCAACGTCTTGTGGGATGACAACCGCATCACCATCGACGGCGCGACCGACCTGTCCACCTCGGAGGACATCAAGGCGCGTTACCGGGCAACCGGCTGGCACGTGACGACATGCGACGGTCATGACTTCGCCGATATCGAGCGCGCCTTGCAGGAAGCCAAGGCCGACCCGCGCCCCTCGCTCATCGCCTGTCGCACGCTGATCGGGAAGGGCGCGCCGAACAAGCAGGGCACCAGCGGCGTCCACGGTGCGGCGCTGGGCACGGCGGAAGTGGCCGCGGCGCGCAAGGAGCTTGGCTGGGATGCCGCGCCTTTCGAGGTTCCCTCGGATATTCTCGCCGACTGGCGCATGGCGGGCGAACCGGGGCGCCTTGCGCATGGCACCTGGGCGGGGCATCTCGAAGCCAGCCCGCACAAGGCCGAGTTCGTGCGGCGCATGGCAGGCGATCTGCCCGAAGGCTTCAGCCTCGATGCCCACATCGCCGGACTGATTGCATCGCCGCAGAAGATCGCCACCCGCAAGGCGAGCGAAATCGCGCTTGGGGCGATCAACCCGATGCTGCCCGACACGATTGGCGGCAGCGCCGATCTTACCGGCTCGAACAACACGCTGGCGGGCGGGATCGGCACCTTCTCCAAGGACGATTACGCCGGTCGCTACGTCTATTACGGCATTCGCGAATTCGGCATGGCCGCGGCGATGAACGGCATGGCGCTGCACGGGGGCGTGATCCCCTATGGCGGCACCTTTCTCGTCTTCACCGACTATGCCCGCGGCGCGATCCGCCTCTCGGCGCTCCAGCATTGCCGCGTGGTCTATGTGATGACCCATGATTCCATCGGGCTGGGCGAGGATGGGCCGACCCACCAGCCGGTCGAGCATCTCGCCTCGCTCCGGGCCATGCCGAACCTGCTGGTGATGCGCCCGGCCGACGCGGTCGAAACCGCCGAGTGCTGGGAGATCGCGCTGCGCCAGAAAGATCGCCCGACCGTGCTGGCGCTGACCCGCCAGAACCTGCCGCAGCTGCGGCTTGAACCGGGCAAGAACCGCTCAGCCAAGGGCGGCTACCGCCTCAAGGCGGCGGAAGGGCCGCGCAAGGTCGTGATCCTCGCCACCGGCTCGGAAGTCCAGCTTGCCATGGCCTGCGCCGCGCGGCTCGAAGCGCAGGGCATCGGCGTGGACGTCGTCTCGATGGTCTGCACCGAGCTGTTCGACGAGCAGGATGCCGCCTACCGCGCCGACATTCTGCCCGATGATGTGCTGATCGTCTCGGTCGAGGCGGCGAGCACCTTCGGCTGGCAGCGCTACACCGGCGCCAAGGGGCTGAACATCGGCCTCGACAGGTTCGGCGCTTCGGCGCCTGCGGACGATCTGTTTGCCCATTTCGGCTTCACCGCGGACAAGATCGTTCCGCAAATCCTGAACAAGTTGAACGCATAAGCAGGAGTACCTCTCATGGCCATCAAAGTTGCCATCAATGGCTTCGGCCGCATCGGCCGCCTCGTTGCCCGCGCGATCCTCGAACGCACCGATCACGATCTCGATCTGGTCGCGATCAACGATCTGGCCGACGCCAAGTCGAACGCGCTGCTGTTCGCTCACGATTCGGTGCACGGTCGCTTTGGCGGCGAAGTGCGCGCCGATGGCGATGCAATCCTCGTCAACGGCAAGCGCATCGCGGTGACCGCCGAGAAGGATCCGGGCAAGCTGCCCCACGCGGCCATGGGCATCGACATCGTGCTCGAATGCACTGGCTTCTTCCAGTCGGACGAGGCGAGCCGTCCGCACCTTGCCGCCGGGGCCAAGCGCGTGATCATCTCCGCGCCCGCGACCGGTGTCAGCAAGACCATCGTCTATGGCGTGAACCACGAAACCCTGACGGGCGATGACGTGATCATTTCCAACGCGAGCTGCACGACCAACTGCCTCGCGCCGGTTGCCAAGGTGCTCAATGATACCATCGGCATCGAGCGCGGCTTTATGACCACGATCCACTCCTACACCAACGATCAGCGGATGCTCGACCAGATCCACAAGGACCTGCGCCGGGCCCGCGCCGGGGCGGCCAACATGATCCCGACCACCACCGGCGCCGCGCGTGCGGTGGGCCTGGTGCTGCCAGAGCTGAAGGGCAAGCTCGATGGCTCGTCGGTGCGCGTGCCGACCCCGAATGTCTCGATGGTCGATCTCGTTTTCGTGCCGGGCCGCGACACCTCGGTCGAAGAAATCAACGCGGCTTTGAAGGCCGCGTCCGAAGGCCCGATGAAGGGCGTGCTCGACTATACCGACCAGCCGCTGGTTTCGAGCGACTTCAACCACCACCCTGCCTCTTCCACGGTCGATGCGCTGGAAACCAGCGTGATGGAAGGCAAGCTTGCCCGCGTTGTCAGCTGGTACGACAACGAATGGGGCTTTTCCAACCGCATGATCGATACCGCCGGGGTGATGGCGAAGTTCCTGTAAACCCTTCACCTCTCCCGCATCGCGAAGAGGCCGGGGTGGGCGGATGCATCATCTCCCACCCCGCTGCGACTGGTCAGCAAGCTGGCAAGTCTCGCTGCTCTCCCGCAGGCGGAGGGGTCAGGAGATGACAATGCCCAAGTTCAAGACCCTCGATGATCTGCCCGCCGATCTCACCGGCGAAGTCGCGCTGGTCCGCGTCGACCTGAACCTGCCGATGAAGGACGGTTCGGCCACCGACGTGACCCGGGTCGAGGCGGTGAAGCCCACCATTCTCGAACTCGCCGGGCGCGGGGCGAAGGTGCTGCTGCTCGCGCATTTCGGGCGGCCGGGCGGGCAGCGCCACGCGACGATGTCGACCAGCATGGTGATCGGGGATGTCGAGCGGGTGCTGGGCAAGGAAGTGATGTTCATTCCCGAGATCGCCGGGCCGGTGGTGGCGCAGGCGGTCAAGACTATCCTGCGCCCAGGCGATGTCGCGCTGCTCGAGAACACCCGCTTCTGGCCGGGCGAGGAGAAGAACGATCCCGCGCTTGCCAAGGCGATTGCCGCCCACGGCACGCTCTACGTCAACGACGCCTTCAGCGCGGCGCATCGCGCCCATGCGAGCACTGAGGGACTGGCGCATCATCTGCCGGCCTATGCGGGGCGTTCGATGGAAGCCGAACTCAAGGCGCTCGACACCGCGCTCGGATCGCCCGAACAACCCGTGGCGGCCGTGGTCGGCGGGGCCAAGGTCTCGACCAAGCTCGCCGTGCTCGAAAACCTTGTGGGCCGAGTTCAGCATCTCATCATCGGCGGCGGCATGGCCAACACCTTCCTCGCCGCGCGCGGGGTGAATGTCGGCAAGAGCCTGTGCGAGCATGACCTTGCCCCAACGGTTGCGCGGATCATGGACGAGGCCGATCACGCCGGGTGCACCGTGCACCTTCCTTACGACGTTGTCGTCGCAAAGGAATTCGCCGCCCATCCGGCGTCTGTGCGGGTCTGCAACGTCCACGAGGTCGCCGAGGACGAGATGATCCTCGACGTGGGGCCGACGGCGACCGAGGCGCTCGCCGACGTGCTCAAGACCTGCCGCACGCTGGTCTGGAACGGGCCGCTTGGCGCCTTCGAGACGCCGCCTTTCGAGGCCGCCACCGTCGCGCTTGCCCGCACTGCGGCCGCGCTCACACTCGAAGGCTCGCTGACTAGTGTGGCCGGGGGCGGGGACACGGTTTCGGCGCTGGCGCAGGCGGGCGTGACCGGAGATTTCTCCTATGTATCGACCGCCGGCGGCGCTTTCCTCGAATGGATGGAAGGTCGCGTCCTTCCCGGTGTGGCCGCGCTCGAGGCCTGAATCATGGCGGTCAGCGAAGCCGAAATCGAAGCATGGGCGCTCGCCGCGATGCGCGCGTGGGTGGCAGGCGACGTCAAGGCGATGAAGAAGCTGACGCAGCGCGATTTCCTTATGCTAATCGGCAGCACCCCACCACAACTTCTTGACCGGCCTAGCTTTCTTGCTGCAATGGCGCGCGGTTTCGCCTGCACCCGCTTCGCCTTGCGCGAGGTGATCGCGCGCCAGCACCGTGATGCGGCTTGGTTCGTTGCCGGAGCGGAGCTCGATCTGGTGCTGGAGCGGGGGGCGTGGAACGGCGCCTTTCTCGTCTCCGGCTTGTGGCGGCAAGCACGCTGGCCGCGCAAGTGGAAGCTCGCCGATCTCAGTCTTGCCCCGCTCGACCCCGACAAGGAGCGCGCTGCCGAAATCGCCCGGCTGCAATTGTGGAAATAGGAATGAGCGACGCCAACGCATCAGGCTTCGGCCGGCTGACAACCATGGAGGAGGGCGAATTTGCCGGCTGGCAATATTGGCAGGGCGATCCTTACGAGACCCGGTCCGGTCCCTTCTATCACCGCCGGGAGTCGGACGGCGCGATTGTCTGCGCCTTCCGCGCCGAGGCGCGCCACATGAACGGCGGCGGGTTCATGCATGGTGGCTGCCTCCTGACCTTCGCCGATTTTGCCCTGTTCGCGATCGCCACGGATGAATTGCAGGGCGATCATGCCGTGACGCTCAACCTTGCGGGCGATTTTCTCGGCCCGGTCGCGTCCGGTGCGCTGGTCGAGGCGCGCGGGGAAGTGACCCGGGGTGGGGGCAAGACCATCTTCGTGCGCGGCCTCATCACCGGCGATGGCAGCCCTGCGCTCAGCTTCACGGGGATCATCCGCCGCCTTGCCCGGCGGTAATCCTTCGCGGTTGCAGCATGGGCGGAGCGTCGCTAAGGGCCTGGCCAGGGGCTACTGCATACCTATGCAAGAATCCGCAGGGCCGCATCCGAACGATCTTACGCGACTTGGAGAACGCTTGCCATGAACACCCAGGACATGATGACCCGCATCGCCACCGGACAGGGGTTTATCGCCGCGCTTGACCAGTCGGGCGGTTCGACCCCCAAGGCGCTGCGTGGCTATGGCGTGGATGATAGCGAGTGGTCGAGCGAGGAGGAAATGTTCGCTCAGATCCACGCGATGCGCGCGCGCGTCATCACCAGCCCCTGCTTCGCGAGTGGCAAGGTGATCGGCGCGATCCTGTTCGAGAAGACCATGGACGGCGAGGTTGACGGCCAGCCCACTGCCGATGCCCTCAAGGCGCGCGGGATCGTTCCCTTCATCAAGGTGGACGAGGGCCTCGCCGATGAAGCCGATGGCGTCCAGCTGATGAAGCCGATGACGAAGCTTCCCGCGCTGCTCGCCAAGTCGGTCGCGGCGGGCATGTTCGGTACCAAGATGCGCTCGGTCATCAAGGCGGCGAACGCAGCCGGGATTGCCGCCATCGTCGCCCAGCAGTTCGAGATCGGCGCGCAGATCATCGCTGCCGGGCTGATGCCGATCATCGAGCCCGAATATGACATTACCGCCGAAGATCGCGCCGAAGGGGAAAATATCCTCCTCGCCGAGATCATGCGGCATCTCGACGCGCTGCCCCAAGGCCAGCAGGTGATGCTCAAGCTTTCGATTCCGGCGACCGCCGGTCTCTACACCCCGCTGGTGGGCCACCCCAAGGTGCTGCGCGTGGTGGCGCTTTCGGGTGGGTTCTCGACCGACGAAGCCTGCGCCCGCCTCGCCCAGAATCCCGGCATGATTGCCAGCTTTAGCCGCGGTCTGCTGCAGGACCTGCGCAAGAGCCAGAGCGACGAGGAATTCAACGCGGTTCTCGGCAAGGCAATCGACCAGATCGCCAGCGCCAGCGTCTGAACAGGTGACAGCCGGGGCGCGAGCGGTTAGCGAGCCGCGCCATGACGGACACGCAGCTCTATCTGATCTCCCCGCTCGACGTGGGCGGCGCGTTTCCTGCCCGGCTCGAACGCGCGCTGGCGGCGGGTGCTCGGCTCCACGCTGATCTTGTCACCGCCTTCCAGTTCCGGGTCAAAGGTATTGACCAGCACGAGGCAGCGCGCCTGGCGGCGCCCCTGCAAGCCATCTGCGCGGCGCATGACGTGGCCTTCATCGTCAATGATTCGATCGCGCTCGCCAAGCGGTTGAAGGCCGACGGGGTGCATCTCGGGCAGGAGGATGGCTCGCCCAAGGATGCGCGTGCGGCGCTGGGGCGCGAGGCGCAGATCGGCGTTACCTGCCACGCCAGCCGCCACCTTGCGATGGAAGCGGGCGAGGCGGGGGCGGACTATGTCGCCTTCGGGGCCTTCTATCCCTCGGCCACCAAGGACAAGGGCGATGCACCGCGTCCCGAACCCGAGCTGCTGCGCTGGTGGAGCACGCTGTTCGAGATTCCCTGCGTTGCGATCGGCGGGATTACGCCCGAAAACTGTGGGCCGCTGGTGAGGGCAGGGGCGGACTTCCTCGCCGTCAGTCATGCGGTGTGGGGCGGGGACGAGGTCGCCGCGATCGAGGCCTTTGCGAAAGTGATGCGGGGATGAGGCCGGCCTAGCGGTTGCTGCCCAGCCGGGTGCAGATCAGCTTGCTCGGGCTGCCATCGGCCGCAAGCTTGCGCAGGGTGTTTTCGCCCAGCAATTCGAAGCGCTCGTCCTTCTTGGGGCCGCGGGTGAACACCAGCCCGGTGCCGCGCAGCAGATAGATCCCGCGTCCGCCATCGGCGGTCCGGTAGCTCGAGGCGTTGCCGATGCGGAAGCCTTCCTCCGGCACCACCACATAGGCCTCACCCCCGGCATCGCCAGGCAGGGCGCATTCCCACTCGCCGCGCTGGAGCGTGCCGAGCATCCCGCCACTGGGCGGCGGCGCGCTGCCGCGCGGGATGCTGTCCTTGCGGTCCTGCGCGAAGGAGATGCCCGAGCCCAAGGCGGCAATCGCCGCGGCACAGAGCGTGAGGAGAATGATCGTGCGGGTGCGCATTGCCGCTCGCCCTAACAGCCTCGCACGGGCAAGGCCAAGCCTTTCGTGCGCGCGCGTGGCCGCGCTTGCCGAGCGGGACGCTATCGGCTATCGGCGCGCCTCGTCTCGCAGGTGCGCTTGGGATCCGGCGCGCCGGTTCGCTCTTTCCATCTCGTAAAAAGGCCCTTGCCCATGAAGATCAGCGGCGTCGACATTCGCCCCGGCAATATCCTGGAATATGAAGGCGGCATCTGGAAGGTCGCCAAAATCCAGCACACCCAGCCCGGCAAGGGCGGGGCCTATATGCAGGTCGAGATGAAGAACCTGCAGGACGGCCGCAAGACCAACGTGCGTTTCCGCAGCGCTGACACGGTGGAGCGCGTGCGGCTCGACACGAAGGACTTCCAGTTCCTCTACGCCGATGGCGATGATCTGGTGTTTATGGACAACGACACCTACGAGCAGATCACGCTGCCCGGCGACCTGCTCGGCGATGCGCGCCCCTTCCTGCAGGACGGGATGCAGGTCGCGCTGGAGCTGTGGGACGAAAAGCCGATTTCGGTGGAATTGCCTGCGCAGGTCGAAGCCACCATCGTCGAGGCGGACGCGGTGGTGAAGGGCCAGACCGCTTCGTCGAGCTACAAGCCCGCGATCCTCGACAACGGCGTGCGCATCATGGTGCCGCCGCATATCGAAAGCGGCACGCGCATCATCGTCGATGTCTATGAGCAGACCTATGTCGGCAAGGCCGGCTGAGGACGGATCATGGCAGCTATTTCCGGCCTCATCCGCGTGATGGAGCGCGCCGCGCGCAAGGCGGGCGGGCGTCTGCGGCGCGATTTCGGCGAAGTCGAGCACCTTCAGGTCTCCCGCAAAGGCCCGGCCGATTTCGTCAGCAAGGCCGATATGCGCGCCGAGCGCACGCTTTATGACGAACTCTCCGCCGCGCGCCCGGGCTGGGGCTTCGTGATGGAAGAGGCCGGGGTTATCGAGGGCGAACCGGGGAAGCCCCGCTGGATCGTCGATCCCCTCGATGGCACCAGCAACTTTCTCCACGGCATCCCGCACTTCGCCATTTCCATCGCCGCGCAGGAACCGCGCGCGGACGGCAAGGGCTGGGGCGATGTGGTGGCAGGCGTGGTCTACCAGCCGATTACCGACCAGACCTTCTGGGCCGAAAAATCGCGCGGGGCATGGCTTCACGATGCACGCCTGCGCGTCTCGGCGCGCTCGCGCCTGTCCGATGCGTTGGTGGCGACCGGTGTGCCCTTCTTCGGCCACGGCGACTTTGCCGAGTGGAGCCGCATCTTCGGCGCGATCGGTCCGGAAGTCGCGGGCATCCGCCGCTTCGGCGCGGCCTCGCTAGACCTTGCCTATGTCGCGCAGGGCCGCTTCGACGGCTTCTGGGAAAGCGGGCTTTCCGACTGGGACACCGCCGCTGGGTGCCTGCTGGTGCGCGAGGCGGGCGGCTTCGTGTCCGATTTCCGCGGGCGCTCCGAGCCGATTCATGCCGCTCAGGTGCTGGCCGCCAACGATGCGCTGCACTCCAAGCTGCACAAGCTGCTTGCCGGCGCTCTGCGCTGATTGGCCTGAAATGCGGCCGGGTGCGTGCGAATGTCTCGCCCGGGCAGCGGCCTTGTTGGCCTGTCGCTGCGCTGCCTGAGGCCTGAAGGTGGCCTTGCTGGGGGCGAGCGCGCGGGCTTGCCCGCTTGCCAGTAGGTTCGGCCCTCGCTAACAGCGCCAAGCATCCCGCACAGGCGCCCCTGTGGTGGAATTGGTAGACGCGACCGACTCAAAATCGGTTGGAGAAATCCGTGCCAGTTCGAGTCTGGCCAGGGGCACCACTTTCCAGTTTTCCTCGGTGCTGATTCTGCTGCGATGCGGCAGGGCACCTGCGGGCGGCCAGTCGGCCTTGCGAACCCTTGCGGGTTCGGGATCCTTCCCGGCTCTGCCGACAATTCGCTTGCCCCGTGCCCTGCCCTTTGGCTAGCCCTGCGAGCAGCCATGCTCGAAGCGCCATCCTACCACGCGATAGCGGCCATGGCGGTGACCATCGCCATGTTCATCGCCTTTGCCCGCGGGCGCTATCCCGAAGAGATCATCTCACTCATCACCATCGCGGTGATCGGGGTGGGCCTCTATTTCGCCCCGCTCGAAGGCAGCAAGCCGACCGACGGCCTCGCCATCGCCTTCGGCGGGTTCGGCCATTCGGCGCTGATCACCATTTGCGCGTTGATGATCATGGGCCGGGGGCTGGTGGTGACCGGCGCGCTCGAACCCTTTGCGCGGGTGCTGGAGGGCGTCTTCCGCGTCAACCCGCAGTCCGGGTTGCTGACCGCGCTGCTGGTTGCCTTCATCCTGTCGATGTTCGTCAATGACACGCCGGTGATGGTGCTGCTGATCCCGATCATCGTTGCGATTGCGGCAAAGGGGCTGATGCCCTCCTCGAAAATCCTGATGCCGGTCAATGCAGCGGTGCTGCTGGGCGGGATGGCGACCACCATCGGCACCTCGACCAACATTCTCGTCGTCACCATCGCCGCCGATATCGGCATGAAGCCGATCGGCGTGTTTCAGTTCACCCCGATCGTGCTGATCGCGGGGCTCGTGGCGATACCCTATCTCTGGCTGGTGATGCCGCGGATGCTGCGCGACAATTCGGTCACGGCGGACAATGCACGCCGCATCTTCCACACCCGTCTGCGGGTCGCGGCCGACAGCCTGCCTGCAAGCGGCGATCTGGCGGAGGTAAGGGGCAAGCTGCCCGAGGGTATCACCTTCCTTGATATCCCTGCCGGCCCGCTCCAGCCCGACCAGCGGCTGCACATATCGGGCACCCACGAGGCGCTGGAGGAGGCGGCGCGCGCGCTCAAGGGGCAGCTGGCGCCAGGCTGGGTGCTGGATCGCATCCGCCGCATCTCGCGCAGCCGGGGCGAGGATATCGTCGTGATGGAGATGACGGTTACCGCCGAATCGCGACTGATCGGGCGCACGCTGGCGAGCTCGGCGATTGCCGATCTTTATGGGGTTGCGGTGCTCGGGATCCATCGGCCCGACCGCCTGCCGGGCGAGCGCGATGCCTATGCCGAAGGCGATGATTTCCGCATTCGTGGCGGCGATGTGCTGCTGGTGATGGGGATCGAGGAGGATTTGCGGAACTTCGCCGGCAATGACGGCCTGCTGCGGCTTGAAGGCGCGCGCGAGCTGCCGCGCCGGTCGAAGGCGGTGCTGGCCGGGGCGATCATGCTCGGCGCGATCGCCACCGCCTCGCTCGGCCTGCCCTGGTTCGATGGTTCGGGCTATGCGCCGATCAAGCTGCCGATCGCGATTTCGGCGCTGGCCGGTGCGATCGCGATGTTCGTCACTGGCTGCGTCAAGTTCGATCGGGTCGGACGCGCGCTTTCGGCCAAGGTGATCGTGCTCATCGCCGCAAGCCTCGCCATCGGGCGGGTGATCGACGAAAGCGGGGCGGCTGAATGGCTGGGGCAGGCGTTCTCGCTCGGACTCGTCTATCTGCCGCCGGCGTTGGTGCTGGCGGCGATCATGCTGTTCGTGACGCTCGTTACCAATTTCGCCTCGAACGCTACGGCAGCGACCATCGGCACGCCGATTGCCTACAGCATCGCGATGCAGCTCGGCCTGCCGCCCGAGCCGCTGGTGCTGGCGGTGCTGTTCGGCTGCAACCTGTCCTTCGCCACCCCGATTGCCTATCAGACCAATCTGCTGATCATGTCCGAAGGCGGCTATGAATTCGGCGATTATGTGCGGGCCGGGGCGCCGCTGGTGGCGCTGATGGTGGCGGTGCTTTCGGTGCTGCTGGTGCTGGCCTACGGGTTATGAAAGGGGCGGGCGCGTTTCCTACCGGTCGTGCGCCATGGCAAGATCGGACAATGATCGCAATGCGCCGCTTGATGACCAATCTGCGTTCGTGGACGAAAGCGGCCGCGGGCGGATCTTTTCTGTTTCAGGACAGTGTCTCATGTGTCTCCAACAGGGCTGAAGATGAAGGAAAGGGCAGTGCGATGCGGTTGATGGCGATTCGGGCGGGGGCGAGCGCGCTGGCGCTGCTGGCGGTGCCCGCGCAGGCGGATGACCTGCGCGATGCGGTGGCGGCCGATATGCCGGGGCTTATCGCCCTTTACGAGGATCTCCACGCCAATCCCGAACTGAGTTTCCAGGAGGTCGAGACCGCGAGGAAGCTCGCTGCCCGCGTCCGCGCGCTGGGCTTCGCGGTGACCGAAGGCGTCGGCAAGACCGGCGTGGTCGCGGTGCTGAAGAATGGCGAGGGGCCGGTGGTGATGCTGCGCGCCGACATGGACGGACTGCCGGTGATCGAGCAAACGGGCCTGCCCTATGCCTCGAAAAAGCGCGCCATCGCGCAGAACGGCACCGAGACCGGGGTGATGCACGCCTGCGGGCACGATACCCACATGACCGCGTGGATCGGCACCGCCCAGCAGCTCGTGGCGCGCAAGGACCAGTGGTCGGGCACGCTGGTGATGATCCTCCAGCCAGCCGAGGAAATCGGCGAAGGCGCCAAGGCGATGCTCGATGACGGGCTTTTCACCCGCTTTCCAAAACCCGATTACGTGCTGGCCTTCCACGATGCCGCGCAGTTTCCGGCGGGGCATATCGGCTATTCCAAGGGCTTTGCGTTGGCGAACGTCGATTCCGTCGACATCGTGGTTCCCGGCGTGGGCGGGCATGGGGCTTACCCGCACACCACCAAGGATCCGATCGTGATCGCCGCCAGCATCGTCACCCGGCTCCAGACGCTGGTCAGCCGGGAACTCAATCCGACCGATGCGGCGGTGGTGACGGTGGGGAGCTTCCAGGCGGGGGCAAAGCACAACATCATCCCCGATGAAGCGCGGCTCCAGCTGACGGTGCGCAGTTACGAGGACAAGACCCGCCAGCACCTGCTCGAGGGGATTGCCCGGATCGCCAGGGCCGAGGCGATGGCGGCCGGAATGCCCGAGGACAAGCTGCCGAAGGTTACGGTGCAGGACCCCTATACCCCGGCGACATACAATACGCCGGAGTTCACCGAACAGGTGATGGCGGGCCTCAGGACCCGCTTCGAAGGGAGGGTATTCGAGACCCCCGCGGTGATGGGCGGCGAGGACTTCAGCCGCTATTACCGCGCCGACCGGGACAAAGTCGAAAGCCTGATCTTCTGGGTCGGCGGGGTGCCGCAGGACCAGTGGGAAAAGGCGCAGAAGGGCGAGTTGCAACTGCCCTCGCTGCATTCGCCGTTCTGGGCGCCCGATGCGCCCGTGGTGATCGCCACCGCAACCGAGGCGCTGACGGCGGCGACGCTTGATCTGATGAAGAAGCGGTGATGCTGTCGCCGGTCACGCAGCGACAGGACGGCGCGAACCAATGATTACGGCCGCCGGAGCACGCACCTTGCGGGGCGATTCCGACGGCCGTTTCTCCTCCCCAGGAGAACTGTGAAAGGACCTATTCCGATGCCGGCACGTAGGTCCCGAGGCGGTGGTGCAGGGCGTTGATCTTGGCCAGCTCCTCGCGGTCTTCGGTGTTGCGGGCGTAGCTTTCGAGCGCGCGGCGCAGCAGCTTCATGTCGGCCGTCGACAGCAAGGCGCGGGCGCGGGCGGGCTCGGTCTTGGGGGTATCGGTATCGCTCATCGTCACTCTCCGCTGGGTGATAGCCCGCGAGGTCTTAGGCGCTTCGGCAGATTACCGGAAGGCCGCAAATCGCGTCCCTTCCGGCAACCCACAGCAAGATCAGGCCGCTTCGAACTGGTTCATGGTGTTGTGGACACCACCAGCCTTGAGTGCGGCTTCACCGGCGAAATACTCCTTGTGATCGTCACCAATGTCACTGCCGGCCATGTTCTGGTGTTTCACGCAGGCGATGCCCTCGCGGATCTCCTTGCGCTGGACGTTCTTGACATAGCCGAGCATCCCCGCGTCGCCGAAATACTCACGGGCAAGGTTGTCGGTGCTGAGCGCCGCGGTGTGATAGGTCGGCAGGGTGATGAGGTGGTGGAAGATGCCCGCCCGCGCCGAAGCGTCGCGCTGGAAGGTGCGGATCTTCTCGTCGGCTTCCTCGGCCAGCGCGGTGCCGTCATATTCGACGCTCATCAGGCGGCTGCGGTCATAGGCCGAAACGTCCTTGCCAGCCGCTTGCCAGGCGTCGAACACCTGCTGGCGGAAATTGAGCGTCCAGTTGAAGCTGGGCGAGTTGTTGTAGACCAGCTTGGCGTTCGGAACCACTTCGCGGATCCGGTCGACCATGCCGGCGATCTGCTCGACATGGGGCTTCTCGGTCTCGATCCAGAGAAGGTCGGCGCCGTTCTGGAGCGAGGTGATGCAGTCGAGCACGACGCGGTCCTCGCCGGTGCCGGGGCGGAACTGGTAGAGGTTCGAGGGCAGGCGCTTGGGCGCCAGCAACTTGCCGTCGCGGCTGATGAAGACCTGGCCGTTGGTGATGTTGGCCGGATCGACTTCATCGGCATCGAGGAAGCTGTTGTACTGGTCGCCCAGATCGCCCGGCTCCTTGGAGTAGGCAATCTGCTTGGTGAGGCCGGCGCCGAGCGAGTCGGTGCGGGCAACGATGATCCCGTCTTCTACGCCCAGTTCGAGGAAAGCGTGGCGGCAGGCGCGGATCTTCTGGAGGAAATCCTCGTGCGGCACGGTCACCTTGCCGTCCTGGTGCCCGCACTGCTTTTCGTCCGAAACCTGGTTCTCGATCTGGAGCGCGCAGGCGCCGGCCTCGATCATCTTCTTGGCGAGCAGATAGGTCGCTTCGGCATTGCCGAAACCGGCGTCGATGTCGGCGATGATCGGCACGACGTGGGTTTCGTAATTGTCGATCGCGTTTTCGAGCCGCTTGGCCTCGACCGCGTCACCGGCCTTGCGCGCGGTGTCGAGCGCGCGGAACATCATGCCCAGTTCGCGGGCATCGGCCTGCTTGAGGAAGGTGTAGATCTCCTCGATCAGCGCGGGCACCGAGGTTTTCTCGTGCATCGACTGGTCTGGCAGGGGCCCGAATTCGCTGCGCAGCGCGGCGACCATCCAGCCCGAAAGATAGAGGTAGCGGCGCTTGGTCGAGCCGAAGTGCTTCTTGATCGCGATCAGCTTCTGCTGGGCGATGAAGCCGTGCCAGCAGCCGAGCGACTGCGTGTACTGCGCCGGATCGGCATCATAGGCGGCCATGTCGGCGCGCATGATCTGGGCGGTGTACCTGGCGATGTCGAGACCGGTGCGGAAGCGGTTCTGGATCGCCATGCGCGCGGCGTTTTCGGGATCGATCGCCGCCCAGCTCGGCCCGTTGGCGGTGATGACGTCGCGCATCCGGGTGATGGTGTTCTGGTAGGTCACGTGCTTCTCCTGTCCGTCCATGGGCGGGTGCGTGCCTGTTGCAGGGACTCGCACCGGCTCGGGGCAGGATTTGCCGTGTTGCGGCGCAGCATCACAGAAAAAATTACAAGAAATCGTGTCGCTATCCCGACATTTGCGCGAAAATTTGTGTAAATAAGTAAAATAATTTACAAGGCGCTCATGGTGGATTCCAATCTTCTGGCAGGACCGGCGCTGCGCCGCCTGCGCAAGCGCGAGGGACTGACGCAGGCCGCGATGGCCGCAGCACTCGGTATCTCGCCATCCTATCTCAACCTGATCGAGCGCAACCAGCGTCCGCTGTCCGCACGCGTGCTGGTGCAGGTGATCGAGCGTTTCGACTTCGATCCGCGTTCCCTGCGCGAAGATGATGCGATCGGCGGGCTCGATGGGCTTGCCCGGCGCTTGGCCGACAAGCGCTTTGCCGATCTCGGTATCGACCGCGAGGAAATCCAGGAATTCCTTGCCGCCGCGCCCCAGATCGCGGCCGCCTTCGCCCGGCTTTACGACAGGGGCGGGGGCGAGCGGATCATTGCCGAGGATGCCGCCGCCGCGGCCCGGCGTGCGATCGAACGCTGGCAGAACCACTTCAGCGACCTCGATCACGCTGCCGAGGGTCTCGCCGACGAACTGCGCCTGTCGCGCGGGGAAATCAGCGCGGCGCTCGGAGACCGGCTGCGCGAGAAGCACCGCATCACGGTGCGCATCCTGCCAGCCGAGGTGATGCCGGGGCAGGTCCACCGGCTCGATCTCCATGCGCGCCAGTTGCAGCTGTCGGAAATGCTGCCCGGTGCCGCTCGCCGCTTCCAGATCGCCCGGCAGGTCGGTGCGCTGGAGATGCGCGAAGGGATCGAGACGCTGGTGGCTGGTGCCAACCTTGCCTCTCCCGAAGCGCGCACCATCTTCCGCGAACACATCACCGATTACCTCGCCGGCGCGCTGCTCTTGCCCTATCGCCGCTTCCTGCGCGCCTGCGAGCAGACCGGCTATGATCTCTTGGTGCTCCAGCGCCGCTTTGCCGTCAGCTTCGATCAGGCAGCGCAGCGGCTCACCACGCTCGGGCGGGTCGGCGAGCGCGGGTTGCCGTTCTTCGTCGCCACCATCGACCGCGCTGGACGGCTTGAGAGTTTCACTGCTGGCGCATCTGGTGCGCTCTATCCGCTTGAGGGTGCGCGCTGGCCGGCCTGGATACCCTACGCGGCCTTCGAGCGGCCTGGCACGGTGCTCACCCAAGCGGTGACTTTCGCGCAAGGCGAGGCAACCCCGCGGCATTGGCTCACCATCACCCGCACGGTTGATGGCGACGGGGTGATGTGCTCCGCCCGCCGCGCGGTGGTGCTCGGGATTGAAGCGCGTCTGGCCGGCGAACTTGCATATGCCCGCGGCATCTCGCTCGATCCGGCCGATGCCGTGCCGCTCGGCACGCCGTGCCTGCGTTGCGGGCGCGCCGAATGCCTGACCCCTGCCCCGGCGCGCATGGCGAGCACCTTGCCCCGTCCGCGGGTGGGGGGCTGAGCGGGGCGTTAACCGGCGCAAACCGCAGAAACGCGCACCCTTGCAGAGGTGTAAAATTTACCGACACTTAAGGTCTCGCGCCTAGAAGGCAGGACAACGCAAGAGGCCTGCCCCCATGATCCGCCTGTTCAAGCACTATATCCCGCACGCCGTGCTGCTGCTTGGCCTGCTCGATCTGGGCTTGCTGGTGCTGGCGAGCGAGGCGGCATGGCAGCTGCGCGCCGGCCAGATCGGCATGGCGATCGACGATTTTGGCGATCGCTGGCTTGTGCTTGTCGGGACGGCGATGATCATCTGGCTGGCGATGATCGCTGTCGGGGTTTACGGTCCCTATGCGCTGCGTTCGCTGCGGTTTGCCGGCGCGCGGTTGCTGGTGGCGATCAGCCTCGGCATCATCGCTCTGGCGGTGATCGACTTCATCGTCCCGAGCGACTTCTTCTGGCGTTCGACCCTGCTCTACACCATGGGCCTGGCGATCCTCGTGCTGGTGGCCGACCGCTTGCTGCTGTCCAGCTTCCTTGGCTCCTCGGCCTTCCGTCGCCGTGTCATGGTTCTGGGCGCGGGCGAGCGGGCGCAGCGTCTGCGCGAGCTGAGCGAAAAGCCAGAAACCGGGTTTGCCATTGTCGCCTATATCGCGATGGGCGACAACCAGCGCGTGGTCGAGGAAGCGATCCCGCGTGCGGCGATCCATGACCTTGGCCGCTTCGTCGAAAATCTCGGCGTGTCCGAAGTGGTGCTCGCGTTGCAGGAGCGGCGCAACGCGCTGCCCTTGAAGGACTTGCTGCGGATCAAGACCAAGGGTGTCCACGTCAACGATTTTTCCAGCTTCATCGAGCGCGAGACGGGACGGGTCGATCTCGACACGGTCAATCCCAGTTGGCTGATATTCTCCGACGGATTTTCGAGTTCGCGGATGTTTTCGAGCGCGGTCAAGCGCATCTTCGACATCGTCGCGAGCAGCATCCTGCTGGCGCTGACCTTGCCGATTATTATCATCTTCGCCGGGCTCGTGAAGCTCGACAGCAAGGGCCCGGCCTTCTTCCGCCAGACCCGCGTCGGGCTTTATGGCGAACCCTTCACGCTTATCAAGCTGCGCTCGATGCGGGCCGATGCGGAAAAGGATGGAGCCAAGTGGGCCGAGGAAAACGACCCGCGCATCACGCGCCTTGGCCGCTTCATTCGTAAGGTCAGGATCGACGAGCTGCCCCAGACCTGGAGCGTGCTGAAGGGTGAGATGAGCTTTGTCGGCCCGCGTCCCGAAGTGCCTTCCTTTGTCGAGAGCCTCGAGGCCGAAATTCCGTTCTACAGCGAGCGCCATATGGTGAAACCGGGCATCACCGGGTGGGCGCAGATCAACTATCCCTATGGTGCCTCGGTCGAAGACAGCCGCCGCAAGCTCGAATATGATCTCTATTACGCCAAGAACTACACCCCCTTCCTCGATCTGGTGATCCTGCTTCAGACAGTGCGGGTGATCCTCTGGCCGGAGGGCGCGCGGTGAGCGGGCTGCCCGACGGCATGGCGCTGCTGGCGTGGCTCGCATGGGTTGCCGGAGCGGTGCTGGGCGCCGGTTCGCTGGTGTGGATCTGGCACTGCGGCGATCCCGCCCGGCCTGATCGCCTGCCGCTGGCCTTCGCCAGTGGGTTGGGCGGTGCAGCGTGCGCCTTCGCCGCGGCCTTCGGGCCTGATCATGCCGCCGGCCAGATTGCCATCATGGCCCGCAATCTGGCGCTGATTGCGGCGATCTTCGGCATGTTCTCGGCCGACGGGCGCGTCGCCAGCCTCAAGCCGATCCGCCCTGTCATCATCGCGCTGGTGTTGGTGCAATTGTGCCAGCCCGTGGTGCTGGGCCTGCAATTGCGCGGGGCGGAGTTCCCAGCGGTAACCAAAGCCGCTTTCGACGTGCAGATGCTCACCGATATGCTGGTGGCGATCGGCGCGCTTATGTTGCTGCACAATCTCTACGCCGGGGCGGCCGACGGATCGCGCCATTTGCTGCGCTGGTCGGTGATCGGGCTATCGGGCATCTTCGCCTATGATCTCAACCTCGCGACGATTGCCTATCTCGGAGGCGAATATCCGGTGCTGCTGCGCGATCTGCGCGGGCTGGTTGCCGGGATGATGGGAGTACTCTTCGCACTTGGAATGAGCCCGGCCGGGCCACGCGTGCAATTCAGCCCGTCGCGTGCGGTTACCTTCCGCACACTCTCGCTGCTGCTGATCGGCAGCTATCTCGCGTTGATGGTGCTCGTGGCCAAGTCGCTGCCGCTGGTGGGGGGCGATTTCGCTCGCACCGCGCAGGTGCTGTTCCCGGCGCTGGCCGCAGGCGCGGCAGTTGCGGCCTTCACTTCGCCGCGTCTGCGCGGCTGGCTGCGCGTCACCGCGACCAAGCACCTGTTCCAGCACCGCTATGATTACCGCGAGGAATGGCTGCGCTTCACCCGCACCATCGGCCGCGCCGGCAAGGGCAGCGCCAGCCTGGAAGAGCGCGCCGTCAAGGCGCTCGCCGACATTACCGAAAGCCCGGCAGGCCTGTTGCTCATGCCCAACGAGGAGGCCCAGCTCGAACTCACCGCGCGCTGGAACTGGCCAACCATCGCCGTTCCTGCGGTGGCGGGCGAGCACCTACTGGCGGGCCTGCTCGAACAGCACAACCTGATCATCGCGCTCGACGAGGCACGCGGCGGGATTTCGCGCCAGGGCGAGATTGCGCACCTGCCGCACTGGCTGATCGAGGCCGAAGATGCCTGGGCGGTTGTGCCGCTGATCCACTTCGACCGGCTGGTAGGGGTGGTGGTGCTTGCCCGGCCGCGCACGCCGCGGCGGCTCGACTGGGAGGATTTCGATCTGCTGCGCGTGGTCGGACAGCAGCTGGCCAGCTACCTGTCGGAACAGGCCGGTCAGCAGGCGCTGATGGATGCGACGCGGTTCGACGATTTCAATCGCCGCATGGCTTTCGTGATGCACGATATCAAGAACCTCGCCAGCCAGCTTTCGCTGTTGGCCGCCAACGCCCAGAAGCACGCCAACAACCCCACCTTTCGCGCCGACATGCTGCTGACCTTGCGCAATTCAGCGGACAAGCTCACGGCGCTTCTCGCGCGGCTCGGGCGCTATGGCGCGAACCCGGTCAACCAGCTTTGCGCCGTCGATCTGGCCGAGCTGGCGCGCAATGTTGCCAAGCGGCTCGGTGCGATCCATTCCGTGGTGCTGATCCGCGAAGAAAGCGTGCGGGTCATGGCCAATTCCGAAGCGCTGGACCAGGTGCTGGTGCATCTGGTGCAAAACGCGATCGACGCGAGCGAGCCGGGCATGCCGGTTTGCATCGATATCACCGCCGACGGCCTCTACGGCACGCTTGAAGTGATCGATACGGGCTGCGGGATGAGTCCTGAATTCGTGCGCACCGGTCTGTTCAAGCCGTTCGTCTCGTCCAAGCCCGCCGGCTTTGGCATCGGCGCCTTCGAGGCACGCGAACTGGTCAAGGCGATGGGTGGCCGGATCGCGGTCGAATCGCGTGAAGGATTGGGCACGCGCTTCAGTGTGGTGCTGCCGCTGGCCGACGCGGTGCGACTGCTCGGCAGCGCGGCCGGTGGCGGACAGGAACCGAACGCGAAAGAGGTGGCGTGATGGCTGACAGGAAACCCCCGTTGCTGGTGATCGAGGACGATCCCGGGCTGCAGGCGCAGCTCAAATGGTCCTACGATGATTTCGAGGTGATCATCGCGGGCGACCGCGATTCCGCGCTCGCGGCGCTGCGCTCGGAAATGCCGGCGGTGGTGACGCTTGACCTTGGTCTGCCGCCCGATCCCGACGGCACGAGCGAAGGCTTTGCCGTGCTCGATGCGATTATGGCATTGAAGCCCGACACCAAGGTGATTGTCGCCAGCGGTCATGGCGCGCGCGAGAGCACGCTGCAGGCGATCGAGCGCGGGGCCTATGATTTCTACCAGAAGCCGATCGACATCGACGCGCTCGGACTGAGCGTGCGGCGGGCCTTCAATCTCCATCGGATCGAGCAGGAAAACCGCCGGCTCATGGCGAGCGCGAGTCAGGACAAGACCGTGCTTGGCCGGCTGATCACCGGCGCGCCGGAGATGATCAAGGTCGCGCGCACGATCGAACGGGTCGCCAAGACCAACGTGTCGGTGATGCTGCTCGGGGCGAGCGGGACGGGCAAGGAACTGCTGGCGAAGGGTCTGCACGATGCCAGCGACCGCGCGCACGGGCCGTTTGTCGCGATCAATTGCGCTGCGATTCCCGAGAATCTGCTCGAAAGCGAACTATTCGGGCACGAGAAGGGCGCCTTTACGGGCGCGGTCAAGACCACTGAGGGGAAAATCGAAAGCGCCCACGGTGGCACGCTGTTCCTCGACGAGGTGGGTGACATTCCGCTGCCGTTGCAGGTCAAGCTGCTGCGCTTCCTGCAGGAACGCACGATCGAGCGGGTGGGCGGGCGGCGGGCGATCGCGGTCAACACCCGGATTGTGTGCGCCACCCATCAGGATCTCGAAAGCATGATCGCCGGCGGCGCTTTCCGCGAGGACCTGTTCTATCGCCTGGCCGAAATCGTGGTGCGGATCCCCGCCCTTGCCGATAGGCACGGCGAACCGGTGCTGCTCGCCAAGGTGTTCCTCAAGCGCTTTGCTGCCGAGATGAACCCTTCCGTCACCGGATTTGCCGCCGATGCCCTTGCCGCGATCGACGCGCATGACTGGCCGGGCAATGTCCGTGAACTGGAAAACCGGGTAAAGCGCGCGGTTATCATGGCCGAGGGCAAGCTTGTCCATGCGGACGATCTCGATCTGGCCGTGCCGGATGAGGAGAGCGCCGAGGTGCTCAATCTCAAGGCTGCGCGCGAGGCGGCCGACCGCCGCGTGATCCGCCACGCGCTGGCCCGTAGCGAAGGCAATATCTCCAGCACTGCCAAGCTGCTCGGGATCAGTCGCCCGACGCTCTATGACCTGATCAAGCAGTATGATCTGCAAACCTGAGGTGCTGGCCGGATTGCTGGCTTGCGCGCTGCTGCTGTCCGGCTGCGATACCGATCACACCGCCAGCAAGCGCACGCCTTCGGGGGGGGCGCAATTCGTGCGCCTGCTGGACGAGGCCGATGCCGCGATGGCGGGCGGGGCCTTGCCGCAGGCAGGCCAGCTGCTCGATCGGGCGATGGCGCTCGAACCAGACAACCCTGATTTGTGGGTCGCGATCGCCCGCTTGCGTTTCCGCGGTGGCGAGCACCTCACCGCGCTGGAAGCGGCCGACCGGGCGCTCGAACTCGACCACGATCATGCACCCGCGCTGCTGATGCGGGCGCTGATGGTGCGTGATGCGCATGGATTGGCCGATGCCCTGCCGTGGTTCGAGGCCGCGCTGGCGGCTGACGATAGCAATGTCGATGCGTGGGCCGAATATGCCGCGACTCTCGGCGATTTCGGCCGGAACCGCGAGATGTTGGCCGCGGTGCGGCAATTGGCCAAGATCGCACCGGGCGAACCGCGCGTGTTCTATCTCCAGGCGGTTCTCGCCCAGCGTGGCGGCAAGCCCGTGCTGGCGCGCAGCCTGCTCCAGCGGAGCGGCATGGCAGAGCGCGGGGTTCCGGCCGCGGTGCTGCTCGACGCGCTGATCAGCCTCGATCAGGGCAATTTTGCAAGTGCTGCCGCCCAGCTTGAGGCCCTTGTTGCGCGTCAACCCGCCAACCGCCGGATCCGCGCACTGCTGGCGCGGGCGCTGCTGCTCGATGGGCGCGAGACCGAGGTGATTGCACGGTTTGGCGCAGAGGCGGATGAGGCCGAAGCATCGCCCTATCTCCTCATGCTGGTGGCGCGAGCCCATGAACGGCTGGGGGACAGGGCCAGCGCCGCGCCGCTGCTGGCGCGCGCCTATGCCGTGGCGTCAGGCACGCCTGTCGTGCTCGCGGCGCGAGACGGGTTGCCGCCGCCAACCGCCGAGCTGCGCCGGATCGTGCTTGCCGGCAAGGTGGCGCAGGCGCGGGTCAGCGCGCAAGGGCTGCGCGTGCGCTTTCCCGCTTCTGCCGATATTGCGCAACTGGCCGGCGATGCCGCGTTGGCGAGTGGCGATCCGCGTGGCGCGCTGGAAAATTATGCGCACGCCGCAAGGGTCCGCCGCCCCTGGCCGCTCACCCGCAAGGCTGCTTTCGCCTATCGCAGCGCCGGCGATGCGAACGCGGCTGAAACCCTGCTGACGCGCCATGTGGCGGGCGAACCGGACAATCCCGCAGCTCTGACGATGCTCGCGCAGACGTTGGCTGTGCGCGGCGAGTGGAAGCGGGTGGAACTGCTGCTTGATCACGCGATCGCGCTTGGTGCCGGGCACGATCCAGCGCTGCTGGCGCTGCGGGCACTAGCGGCGCGTGAAGGCGGCAAGATCGCCGCCGCGGCGCGGTTTGCAGCCTTGCGGGCCGAACTGCGCCCGCCAGCGCTGACTGCGCACTAGCGTTCCGCCGCTCGACAATCGGCGCGAGACGGGGCAGGGGGCCGCGCCATGCTGCTGCGCCGCCTGCCCTTGCTGAACGACCCGATGATTGGTGTGCTGCTGGCGATGACCACGCTGGCCTTCGTGCTGCCGGCGACGGGCGCGGGCCGCGAGATCGTGCGGCACCTGTCCAACGCGGGCATCTTCGTGCTGTTCCTTGTCAACGGGATGCGCATCCGCCGCAGCGAGATCATGCGCGGGATCGCCAACTGGCGCTTCTTCGCACCGCTGATGCTGTTCGTGTTCGGCGGCATGGCGCTGGCGGGGCTGGGCTTGGCAACGCTGGCCGCAGGCGCACTGCCGCCGTTGGTGGCCTTGGGCTTCGTCTATCTCGGCTGCCTGCCCTCGACGATCCAGTCGGCGACCTCCTACACCAGTCTGGCCCAAGGCAACGTCGCGCTGGCGGTGGTGGGGGCAGCACTGATCAACATCGCGGGCGTTTTCGTCAGCGCGCCGCTGTTCGCGCTGCTCGGAGGCGGTGAGGCAGGCGCAATCGGGACTGAGGCGGTTATCCGTATCGGCCTCATTCTGGTTCTGCCCTTCATGATCGGGCAGGTGGTACAGGATAGGGTGATCGAGCGCGTGGCGGCGCAACGCGCGCGGATTGCCTGGCTCGACCGGGCGGTGATTGGCCTTGCTGTCTATGTCGCCTTCTCTGGCGCGGTCGCGCAGGGCCTTGGCAGCCAGTTCGCACCCGCCGACTGGGCGGTGCTGGTGGCACTGGTGCTGGCGCTGCTCGCGCTGGCGCTCGGCGCTGCGTGGGGCATGAGCGGGCTGCTTGGCCTGCCGCGCGCGGACCGCATCACCTTCCTGTTCGCCGGATCGCAGAAAAGTGTCGCCATCGGTGCGCCGCTTGCCGCGATTTTGTTTCCGGCCTCCGCAGCGGGCTTTGTGATCGCCCCGCTGCTGCTCTATCACCTCGCCCAGCTGGTGCTCGCCGCACCGCTCGCCGTGCGCCTCGCGCGGGGTTAGGCGGCGGCGCGTTCGGCCTTCTGGTGGCGCACGGACCACCAGAACGACAGGCCGATCAGGAACGCACCGATCAGGCCGGTGATCGTTTCGGGAATGTGGAACACCGCCGAAACCAGCATGATCGCGCCCAGCACCACGATCGCCCAGAAGGCGCCGTGTTCGAGGTAGCGGTATTCGGCCAGCGTCCCTTGCTTGACGAGATGCACCGTCATCGAGCGCACGAACATCGCCCCGATCGAAAGGCCAAGAGCAATTACGATCATGTTGTTCGACAGCGCGAAGGCCCCGATCACCCCATCGAAGCTGAAACTTGCATCGAGGATGTTGAGATAGAGAAACCCGCCAAGCCCGCTGCGCACCACGGCGCCCGCCAGCCGCGCGGCCTCCTCGCGCATTTCGAGCCAGTGGCTCACCGCTTCCACCGCAATGAAAGTGACAAGTCCGAGCATTCCCGCGCCGAGGAAGGTGTACGCGTCCGCCACCGGCAGCATGCTCGAGATGCCCCACATCCCGAGCAGGAGAATCGCGATCTCGATCGCGGGCAGGCTCGAGACCTTCGACAAGGCGCGCTCGATGCTCTCGATCCAGTGCACCTCCTTGTCGGCGTCGAAGAAGAACTTCATCCCCACCATCGCCAGGAACGCGCCGCCGAAGCCGGCGATGCCGATATGGGCGGAGCTGACCAGTTCCTCGTACTTCGCCGGATCGTTGAGGGAAAGGTCGAGCGCCTCCATCGGGCCGATCTTGGCCGCAATCGCGACGATTGCCAGCGGGAAGACGATCCGCATCCCGAATACCGCAAAGGCGATCCCCCAGGTGAGGAAGCGCTTCTGCCATACCTCGTCCATCTCCTTGAGCACCGAGGCATTGACCACCGCGTTGTCGAAGCTGAGCGAAACCTCCAGCACCGAAAGGATCATCACGATCCACAGCACCTGCGCCATGCCCACCAGTGTGCCGGTGCTGGCGATGCCGTACCATCCGGCAAGGCCAAGGCAGACCGCGGTGAAGATCAGCGAGAAGGCGTAGTAACGAAACAGCGTCTGCATGGCAGGGGCCTAGAAACCTTGAATGAATTGGGGGAGGGCCGACTTAGCCCTTGGGCTGGTAGGTCTGGTCTGCACCGGGGAAGGCGCGGGCGCGCACTTCATCAGCGTAGCGGGCGACGGTGCGGTCGATCACCCCGGCGATGTCTTCATAGCGCTTCACGAAGCGCGGCACGCGTTCGAACATGCCGAGCATGTCCTCGGTGACAAGCACCTGTCCGTCGCACTGTGCCGAGGCGCCGATGCCGATGGTGGGGCAGGACACCGCCCGGGTTACGGCAATGGCGATGGGTTCGAGCACACCTTCGACGACAATGGCGAAGGCGCCCGCCTGATCGAGTGCGACGGCATCGGAGATGATCTTCTCCGCCTCGGCATCGGATCGCCCGCGCGCGCCATAGCCGCCGAGCACGTTGACCGCCTGCGGGGTGAGGCCGACATGGCCCATCACCGGAATGCCGCGCTGGCTGAGGAAGGCGACCGTCGGCGCCATCACCGCCCCGCCTTCGAGCTTCACGGCAGCGGCACCCGTCTGCTTGAGCAGGAAGGCCGCGCTCTCGAAGGCCTGGCTTGGCGAGGCCTCATACGAGCCGAACGGCATGTCGATGACCACCACCGAATGATACGACCCGCGCACGACCGCAGCCCCATGATTGGCCATCATCTCCAGCGTCACCGGCACGGTCGAAGGCAGGCCGTAGATTACCTGCCCGAGCGAATCCCCCACCAGCAGCAGATCGCAATGGGAATCGAGCAACTGCGCCTGCCGGGCGGTGTATGCGGTAAGCATCACCAGCGGTTCGCCCGTCACGCCATCGGTCTTGCGGGCGCGGATGGCGGGCACGGTGAGCCGCTTCATCGGCGCCGGGGTCGGATTGGCGCGACTGGTCGAGGTGTCGAGCTGGAAGGTCGTGGACATGGATCGAGCGTCTAGCCGCTGTCGGCTGCCGGGGAAAGAGCGCGCTTTACCGCTTGTGTTGCGGGCGTGTTGCGCTAGCGTTGCCGCCTGACGATCGCGCGGGAGATCTGCCTGCGGTCAATGGGAGAGCCAATCCAGATGTTTCTTGACAGGATCAAGCCGCGCGCCGTGCAGGCGTGCAGGGGGAAATTGTAATGGCAAGCAAACCGAACCGCAGCATTGTCGAACGCATGTTCGCGCGCAAGTCGATCGCGCAGGTGCAGCGTGAAACCCAAACCAGTGAATTGAAGCGCTCGCTCGGCAAATGGAACCTGCTGCTGCTGGGCGTGGGCTGCATCATCGGGGCGGGCATCTTTGTGCGCACCGGCAGCGCCGCGGCGCTTCATGCCGGGCCGGCGGTGCTGCTGAGTTTCGTCGTCGCCGGGATCGTCTGCGCCTTTGCCGGCCTGTGCTATGCCGAACTGTCCTCGACGCTCCCGGTTTCGGGCTCGGCCTACACCTATGGCTACACCACGCTCGGCGAATTCGTGGCGTGGATCATGGGCGCGCTGCTGCTGCTTGAATACGGGTTGGCGGCATCGGTGGTGGCGGTGGGCTGGGGCGGCTATGTCGTCAGTCTGCTGGCCGATTTCGGCATCGTCATTCCGCCGCAATTCACCGGCCCCACGGGCTACACCCTGATGCGTGACGGCGCGCCGGTGCTGGTTGACGGGCAGACGGTGACGACGATCTTCAACCTCCCTGCCTTCCTGATCTGCGTCGCGCTCGCCGCGCTGCTGGTGGTGGGCGTGTCCGAGAGCGCCAAGGTCAACAATGCCATCGTCGCGATCAAGGTCAGCGTGCTGACCGCCTTCATCGTCGTCGGCGGCCTGATCGTGCTGCCGAACTTTGGGGAACTGGTGACCAAGAACTGGGTGCCGTTCATTCCCGAGAATCAGGGCGACGGCGAGTTCGGCGTGAGCGGCATCATTCGTGCTGCCTCGATCGTGTTTTTCGCCTATATCGGCTTCGAAGCGGTCTCGACCGCCGGGCAGGAGGCCAAGGATCCGGCCAAGGACATGCCCTTTGGGATCATCGGCAGCCTTGTGGTGTGCACCGTCATCTACATGCTGGTGGCCGCGATCATGACGCTGCTGGTGCCTTACAACACGCTCAACGTGCCCGATCCGGTCGCGGTGGTGGTCGACAATTTCGGCCCGCAATGGGGCTGGCTGGCAAAGATCATCAAGGTCGGTGCGATCGTCGGCCTCACCTCAGTGGTGCTGGTGCTGATGTATGCCCAGACCCGCATCTTCTACACCATGGCGCGTGACGGTCTGCTGCCCAAGGTGTTCAGCCGGGTGAACAAGCGCTTCCACACCCCGGCGGTCAACACGGTTGTGGTCGGCCTCGTGACCGCCATGGCGGCGGGCTTCTTCGACATCAACGTGCTGGGCGACATGACTTCGGTCGGCACGCTGGCGGCTTTCGCGATTGTGTGCCTTTCGGTGATCTACCTGCGCCGCGCCGCGCCGGAACTGCCGCGCGGGTTCAAGGTGCCGCTCTATCCGGTGCTGCCGGTGCTGGGCATCCTCTCGTGCCTCTATCTGATCACCTCGGTGCCGATGAACGTGCTGATGTTCTTCGTCTATTACATGATTGGCGGGGTGGCGCTCTATTTCGTCTATGGCATCCACAACTCCAATCTCCAGCATGGCGATCCGCAGGACGATGCGCCCGACATGGGCGAGTTTCCGGGTCCGGTGATCGAGAACTGATCGCATCTCATCGGGGCTGCGCCTGAGGGGCGCGGGGAGCGGATAGGCGCTTCCCGCGCCCTTTGCATTGCAAGACGGCCAATCTTGGAACATAATAAGAACATATGAGTCGTTCGTCCATGTCCTTCACCCCCTCCAGGCCTTCGCCCGCACGGATGTTGTCGCGTGCGCGTGCTGCCGGCGTTCCGGAAGCGCGCTGGCGGCCGGGCCTCGCCGTTCAGCCGTTCCACTCCGAAATCTTCGCCCCCGCGAGCGAGGCGAGCGGGGCGGGGCTGGCGCTGGCGCTGGCGCGCGATGTGTTCGCGGCATTGGGGCAGGACGAGGACGCCCGGCCGGTGCTGTGGGTGCAGGACAGGAAGGCGATCCGGCTTGGCGGACGCCCTTTCCTCCATGGCCTCCCGCCCGCGTGGCGCGACCGGCTGATTCATGTCGCCGCCAGCACCCCCGAGGATGCGCTGTTCGCGCTGGAGGAAGGGCTCAAGTGCCGCGACCTTGCCTGCGTGATTGGCGAGATTGCGGGCAATCCGCGGGCGCTCGATTTCACCGCCTCGCGCCGGCTCAGCCTGGCGGCAGAAAGGCACGGTGTCAGGTTGTGGCTGGTGCGCCTCGATGCCGTGCCCGATCTCTCCTCGGCGCGGATGCGCTGGCAGGTGTGCGCTGCCCGCTCGCCGCGCCCGCGCTGGAACCCGGTCGCCCCCGGCAGCGCGACCTGGCACGCCGAACTGTTCCGCGCCCGGGGCCATGTGCCGGGCGAATGGATGCTGTGCGATGACAATGGAACCCTGCGCATCCACCGCGATGCCGACCGTGCCGCCGCGACGGATCCTGTCCATCTGGTTCGCCCGACTGTCGGTCGATCGCTGGCGGCGCGCGCTCGCGCCTGAGGCGCGCGCGGCTGCCGATGCCGCACCCACCGCGCTGATCACCGAGACCGCGCATGGCCCGCGCATTGCCGCAGCCAATGATGCCGGCCTTGCCGCCGGGGCGCGTCCCGGAATGCTGCTGGCCGACGCACGCGCGCTGTGCCCCGATCTGACCGCCGTCCCGGCCGATCCGGCGGCCGACCTCGCGGCGCTGGAGAAGCTGGCCTTGTGGGCGCAGCGTTGGGGGCCGTGGAGCGCGATGGATCCGCCCGATGGCGTGCTGGTCGACGTCACTGGCGCCGCGCATCTGCTGGGCGGCGAGGCGGCGCTGCTCGCCGATGTCGCCAACGCCTGCACGCGCCGGGGCCTGCGTGTCCGCGCCGCGCTTGCCCCCACCGCCGGGGCCGCCTGGGCACTGGCCCATTACGGCCCGCCTGCTGCCATTCTCGCCCCCGGCGATGATCCGCTGCGGCTGCTCGGCGATCTGCCGGTCGCGGCGCTGCGGCTCGATGATGACGTGCTCACCGTGCTGCGTCGTCTGGGCATCAGGCGGCTCGGGCAGCTGGTCGGCATGACTGGTGCGGGGGCGGATGATCCGCAGGCCGAGGCCGCCGCGCGCGATGCGCTCCACCGTCGTTTCCGCAACCGCCGTTCCCCCGCTGCCAATCCGCTGCTGCGGCTCGACCAGTTGCTGGGCCGCGTGCCCGAACCGCTCCTGCCGGTGATTGCCCGCCCCGTGCCGATGGTCCAGCGCCGCCTGATGGAGCCGCTGCGCCAGCGCGACTTGCTCGACCGGGTGGTGGGCGATCTCGCGCTCGCCATGGTGCGTGCGCTCGAAGCGCGCGGTGAGGGCGCGCGGCGGCTCGAACTGGCGCTGTGGCGGGTCGATGGCGAGGTGCTCATGCGCCGCATCGAACTCGCCGCCGCTACCCGTGAGGCAGAGCATATGCTGCGGCTGTTCGCGCAGCGGCTCGAGGACGTCGATGCCGGGTTCGGCATCGAGATGGTGCAGCTGCGCGCCAGCTGGAGCGAGCCGCTCGGCCTGTCGCAGAGCGATCTCGATGCTGCCGCCGAAAGCCACGGCACCGCGCTTGCCGCCTGCATCGACCGGCTGAGCGTACGACTGGGGCCGCAGGCCGTGACTCGTCCGGTGGTGCGCGCCAGCCATGTGCCCGAACGCGCGCAAGGCACGCAGCCGCCGCTTGCACCTGTGCCCGCGGTGCAGAGTGCGGGCCCTTTTCCCGCCCGTCCGCTCAAGCTGCTCGACCGTGCGGAGCCGATCGCGGTGCTCTATGCCTCGCCCGACGGTGTGCCCCAGCGCTTCCGCTGGCGCGGCATGGTGCGCGAGGTGGTGCGGGTGGAGGGGCCGGAACGGATCGCGCCCGAATGGTGGCGCGAACGCTCCACCACGCGGCTGCGCGACTATTACCGCATCGAGGACGAAGGCGGGCGGCGTTACTGGATCTATCGCCAGGGCATCGCAGGTGACGGGCGCGGGGGCGTGCCCGACTGGTTTCTGCAAGGGCTGTTCGCGTGAAAATCACCGGGGCGCGCTCAGGAATCCTTTACCCCTTTGTGCCATCTCTATCGCATGAACCTGCACACGATCCCTCGTACCTCGGAACGGCGTCCGCTCAACCTGTGGGTGAAGAGCAGGGTGCGTTCGCGCGAGGTGTTCGTCGACGTGATCGACATCTCGGAAGGCGGGTGCAAGATCCGTGGCACATCCGGCTTTGCGGCCATCGGTGACCGGGTGACGATGAAGGTGGCGGGCATCAACGCGCCGCTCGGCACGATTGCCTGGGTCGAAGGCCCGTTGGCCGGAGTTGCCTTCGAAGGCACGATGCACCCGGCCGTGCTCGATCACCTGTGCAAGGAAGGCGTTATCAGCCGAGACAAGCGCCGTCTTTATCGCACCGCCTGAAGCGCTCCGATCCGCTTGCAAGCTTTGCATTTGGCAGCGAGGCTGTGAGAACATATAAGGAACACTTGCGTAGTGTTCCCCAAGGTTCCCATGGTCCAGCACTCCCCCCCGAAACCCACTTTACGCCAACGTCTCGAAATCCTCGCCGATGCGGCGAAATATGATGCCTCCTGCGCCTCGTCCGGCACGGCGAAGAAGAATTCGCTGGGCGGGAAAGGTGTCGGCTCGACCGAGGGGATGGGGATCTGCCACGCCTATGCGCCCGATGGGCGCTGTATCTCGCTGCTCAAGATCCTGCTGACCAACCACTGCATCTTCGATTGCCACTACTGCATCAACCGCAAGAGCGCGAACACGCCGCGCGCGCGCTTCACCCCGCAGGAAGTGGTTGATCTTACGCTCAACTTCTACCGCCGCAACTATATCGAGGGGCTGTTTTTGTCCTCAGGGATAATGAAGAGCGCCAATCACACGATGGAGCAGCTGGTCGAGGTCGCGCGGATATTGCGCGAGGAGCATGACTTTCGCGGATATATTCACTTGAAGACTATTCCCGAGGCCGATGCGGAGATCATCCATCAGGCCGGCCTCTACGCCGACCGCGTGTCGATCAATGTCGAACTGCCGACCGACAGCGGGTTGACCCGCCTCGCGCCGGACAAGAATGCCCGCCAGATCGAGGCAGCGATGGGGCACACCACGGCGCGGATCATCGAGGCGAAACACGCGCGCAAGCGCTTCCGCCACGCACCGCGTTTTGCTCCGGCGGGCCAGTCGACCCAGATGATCGTCGGTGCAGACGGGGCCAGTGATGCCGCGATCATCGGCAAGGCGAGCCGGCTCTATGCCACCTTCGGGCTGCGGCGCGTCTATTACAGCGCCTTCTCGCCGATTCCCGATGCGTCTGCCGTTCTGCCCCTGAAGCGCCCGCCCTTGCTGCGCGAACACCGGCTCTATCAGTCCGACTGGCTGATGCGCTTCTACGGCTTTGCCCCCGAGGAAGTGGCCGATGCCGCCGGGGCGGACGGCAACCTGCCGCTCGATATCGACCCCAAGCTCGCTTGGGCCTTGAAGTTCCGCGAGCACTTCCCAGTCGATGTCAACCGCGCGCCCAGGGAGATGCTGCTGCGCGTGCCGGGGCTGGGGACCAAGGCGGTGGCGCGCATCCTCGCCTCGCGGCGACACCGCAGCTTGCGGCTCGATGATGTCGCACGGCTGACTGCCTCTATCGCCAAGGTGCGCCCCTTTATCTGCACCGTCGACTGGCGCCCGACCTTTCTTACCGACCGTGCCGATCTTCGCGGGCTGCTGGTGAAGAAGTCTGAGCAACTGGAGCTGTTCTGATGACCGCCCAGAGACGTTCGGGGCAGAATGTCAGCCTCGGCGTGCACTATGCCGTGCACCTGCCCGCGCCCGATGATTTCCCCTTCTGGCGCGAGCGGGCGCGGGGGTTGGTGCAGTGTGATGTGCCACCCGATCGGGTTTCTTGGATCGAACCCGGAGGAACCGGCGATCTGTTCGCCCAAGGCCCCGCGCGCGGCGAGAAGCGCCTGCCGGTGCCGCCCGCCGGCGCGCCTCCGGTGCGTACCAGCCAGCGGTTCCTGACCGTCGCTCGCAGCGCGGCATTGCATTCCGATCCGGCGCGCTTCGGGCTGCTGTATCGCGTGCTGTGGCGCTTGCAGTGCACCCCCCGGCTGATGGAGGACATGGCCGACCCGGAGGTGCGCCGCCTTGAAGAACTCGCCAAATCGGTGCGGCGCGATGCGCACAAGATGCACGCCTTCGTCCGCTTCCGCGAAGTGATGGAGGAGGACGGCACGCCGCACTTCGTGGCCTGGTTCGAGCCCGATCATCATATCGTCCGCGCCGAAGCCGCGTTCTTCATGCGCCGTTTTGCCAATATGCGCTGGTCGATCCTGACCCCGCGCGGGAGCATCCACTGGGACGGCACCACGATGCGCGAAGGCCCGCCCGCGCGCCGCGAGGATGCGCCGGGGGGGGATCCGGTCGAGGCCTTGTGGCGTTCCTACTACGCCTCGATCTTCAATCCGGCGCGGCTGAAGGTCGGGGCGATGCTCTCGGAAATGCCCAGGAAATACTGGAAGAACCTGCCCGAAGCCGAGCTGATCCCACAGCTGATCGCGGGCGCACAGGCGCGCGAGGCGGCGATGGTGGCGGCGGGCGCGCGGGCGGAGCGGGTGCGGCCCGCCAGCCTCGCCGAGGTGGCGCAGGGGATTGCCGCCTGTCGCGACTGCCCGATTGCGGATTGCGGCACCCGTGCCGTGGCGGGGGAGGGGCCTTCGTGCGCTACCCTGATGCTTGTCGGCGAGCAGCCCGGCGATCAGGAGGAAATTGCCGGGCGGCCTTTCGTCGGCCCGGCGGGGCAATTGCTGGACGAGCACCTCGCCCGTGCCGGGATCGACCGGGAGGCGGCCTATGTCACCAACGCGGTCAAGCACTTCAAGTTCGCATGGAGGGGCAGGCACCGCCTCCACCAGTCTCCCACCGCCAAGGAGATCGACACCTGTCGCTGGTGGCTCGAAGCCGAGCGCGTGCTGGTCCAGCCCCGTATCGTGCTGGCGCTGGGGGCGAGCGCCGCGCGCGGGCTGCTCGGGCGCACGCTCAACGTCACCCGCGAGCGGGGGCGGGCGATCCCGCTGGATGACGGGGCGGAGCTGTGGGTTACCGTCCACCCCTCCTACCTGCTGCGTCTCGATGGCGAGGCGCGCGCCCAGCAGGAGAGGCTGTTTGCCGCTGATCTGGCGATGGTGCGCAGGCGGTTGGGGGAGGCCTGAGTGCCCGACGCGCCGCTCACCCCCGACAAGCGCAGGCTCGATATCGACCCGGCCGGTATCGCCCCGCCCGAACGCGCGCCTTTCGTCGAGCTGGGCCTTGTCAGCTGTTTCAGCTTCCTGCGCGGGGCGTCCGATGCGGTCGATCTGGTGCTGGCGGCCAATGCTGCGGGCTATGATGCGATCGGGATTGCCGATGTGAACTCGATGGCCGGCGTGGTGCGCATCCACACCGAGGCCAAGACGCTGAAATTGCGCCCCGTGATCGGCTGCCGGATCGAGACGGTGGAGGGTCTCGCCTTTCTCGCTTACCCTGAGGATCGTGCCGCCTATGGCCGCTTGTGCCGGTTGATCAGTGCTGGCCGGATGCAGACGCTCAGCGGCGAGTGGCAGGACAAGGGGGTGTGCGAGATCGACCTTGCACTGCTCGCCCGGCATTCGGAAGGCTTGCAGCTGATCCTGCTGCCGCCGGATGATCTGGAGGCGCGCTTCACCATTCGGGTGCCGAGCAATGTGGTTCCTCTCCCGCGTGCTGGAGGGGCCAAGGGTGGCGATGCGCGGCGCGAGCTTTGCGACACGCCTTTCCCCGGCTCCTCCGGCATGCGGGCGGAGAACCTTAGCGCCCCCCCCTTTGGTGCCGCTGACTTCACTGCCCCTTTCCCCGACCTTCTCCCCCACCTCGTCTGCCTGTTGCCCACCCTGCGGCATATCGCCGCCAGCTATCTCTACCGCGGCAACGATATCGCACGGATCGAGCGATTGGATGAGCTCGCGCGTGCCCATCGCCTCGGCCTGCTCGCCACCAACGATGTCCATTACCACGCCCCGGAACGCCGCGCGCTGCAGGATGTGATGACCGCGATCCGGCACAAGACCACGGTCGCCGCTGCCGGTCATCTGCTCCACCCCAATGCCGAGCGGCACCTCAAGTCGCCCCAGGAAATGCAGCGCCTCTTCGCCCGCTGGCCCCACGCCATCGCCGCCGCGCGCGCCGTGGCGGACAGGTGCAATTTCAGCCTCGACGAGCTGCGCTATGAATATCCCGAGGAAATCTGCCCCGACGGGCAGACCCCGCAGACCTATCTGGAGGCCGAAGTCTGGAAGGGGGCAGGGCGCCGCTATCAGGATGGCGTGCCAGACGGCGTGCGCGCCACGCTGGAGCGGGAACTCGCGCTGATCGCCAGGCTCGATCTCGCGCGCTACTTCCTGACCATCAAGGACATCGTCGATTTCGCGCGGGGGTGCGATCCGCCGATCCTGTGTCAGGGGCGAGGCTCGGCCGCGAACTCGGCGGTGTGCTACGTCCTTGGCATCACTTCGGTCGATCCGGCCAAGCACCAGCTATTGTTCGACCGTTTCATCTCCGAAGAGCGCAAGGAGCCGCCCGATATCGACGTCGATTTCGAGCACGAACGGCGCGAGGAGGTGATCCAGTATATCTACCGCAAATATGGCCGTCACCGCGCGGGGTTGTGCGCCACGGTGATCCACTACCGCCCGCGCATGGCGATCCGCGAGGTGGGCAAGGCGATGGGTCTCAGCGAGGACGTTACCGGCGCCCTGGCGCGCACCGTGTGGGGTGGTTGGGGGCGCGAGATTTCCGAGAAGCATGTCGCCGAGACGGGACTCGACATCACCGACCCGCACCTGCGGCGCGTGCTCAAGCTGACCGAGCAGATGATCGGAATGCCGCGTCATCTGGGGCAGCATGTCGGCGGTTTCATCCTCACCGAAGGGCCGCTCACCGAAACCGTGCCGATCGGCAATGGTGCGCTGCCCGAACGCAGCTTTATCGAGTGGGACAAGGACGATATCGAGGCGCTCGGCATCCTCAAGGTCGATGTGCTGGCGCTCGGCATGCTGACCTGCATCCGCAAATGCCTCGATCTGCTGGCCGATCATCATGGCCGCCGCTTGAGCCTCGCCACCGTCCCGCGCGAGGATCCCGAAACCTACGCCATGCTGCGCAAGGGCGACTCGCTCGGCGTGTTCCAGGTTGAAAGCCGCGCGCAGATGAACATGCTGCCGCGCCTGCGTCCGCGGGAATTCTACGATCTCGTCATTCAGGTCGCGATCGTGCGCCCCGGCCCCATTCAGGGCGACATGGTGCACCCCTACCTCAAGCGCCGCCGCGGGGCCGAGCCGGTGCAGATCCCCGCGCCCGCGCCCGAACACGGCCCGCCGGATGAGCTCACCAGCATCCTCGGGCGCACCCTGGGCGTGCCGATCTTTCAGGAACAGGCGATGAAGATCGCGCTGGATGCGGCGAAATTTTCGAGCCTCGAAGCCAATCGCCTGCGCAAGGCGATGGCAACCTTCCGCAGCCGCGGGATGGTCGATGAATTGCAGGACATGATGGTCGAACGCATGGTTGCGCGCGGCTATGATCGGGATTTCGCGCAAAGGTGCTTCAACCAGATCAGGGGATTCGGTGAATATGGCTTCCCCGAAAGCCATGCCGCCAGTTTCGCGCAGCTGGTCTATGTGTCGAGCTGGCTCAAGTGCCATTACCCGGCAGCCTTCGCCTGCGCGCTGCTCAATTCGCAGCCGATGGGCTTCTACGCCCCGGCGCAGATCGTGCGCGACGCCCGCGAGCATGGGGTGAGGGTGCTGCCGGTGGATGTGAATGCGAGCGGGTGGGACTGCACTCTGGAGGGCGAGAGCGAACCGCTGGCCCTGCGTCTTGGCCTACGCCAGATCGACGGCCTGCCCGAACACGTCGCCGCCGCGCTGGTGAGCGCGCGCGAGGCGGGCGGGCGCTTTCGCGACATCGTCGATCTGCGCGCGCGGGCGGGCCTCAGTCCTTCCCATATCGAGCGGCTCGCCAGTGCCGATGCCTTCACCTCGCTGGGTCTCACCCGCAGGCAGGCCTTGTGGGATGCGCGCAGCCTTATCGCTGTGCCCGATCTCCCGCTGTTTAGCGCCGCACGGGTGCGTGAGGAGGGGCCGGAGCGCGCCGCCGTCCGTCTGCCCGCCATGCCGCTGTCAGAAGAAGTGGTAGCCGATTACCAGACCACCCGCCTCAGCCTGAAGGCGCACCCCATGGCTTTCCTGCGCCCTGGCCTTGCCGCGCGCGGCTTCGTGCGCGCGGCCGATCTGCGCAGCCGCAAGTTCAGGGCCATGGTGCAGGTCGCAGGCCTGGTGCTGATCCGACAGCGGCCCGGCAGTGCCAAGGGGGTGACCTTCATCACGCTCGAGGACGAGACCGGCGTCATCAACCTCGTGGTCTGGCCCGATCTCAAGGAGAAGCAGCGCAAGGTGGTGATGGGCGCGCGGCTGATCGAGGTGCGCGGACGGGTCGAGTATGATGACGAGGTGATCCATGTCATCGCCGCGCACCTGACCGACGCCACCCCCGCGCTCCACGCCTTGTCCGACGACCTCCTCCACGCCCCGCTCGCCCGCGCCGACGAGGTCAATCGTCCGATGCCTGAGCGCGGGCTAGCAGGGCATCCGCGCGATGTCCGGATCATCCCGAAATCACGCGACTTTCATTAGGCTTTCGCAGCGCAGATCAGCTTGTCTCGAGCGCATATCCGGCCGAGCGCACGGTGCGGATCGGGTCTTTCGCGCCCTCGATCCCGATCGCCTTGCGCAAGCGGCGGATATGCACGTCGACCGTGCGCAGCTCGATGTCGGAGCCGGTCCCCCACACCCCATCGAGCAGCTGGCCGCGACTGAACACCCGGCCCGGGCTTTCCATGAAGAACTTGAGCAGGCGATATTCGGTCGGCCCGAGCTGGAGCGGGCGACCGCGGCGCTGCACCTTGTGCGCTACCGGATCGAGCCGGATATCGCCAACCTCGATCGTCTCGCCCGCCAGCGCCGGGCGGATCCGGCGCATGACCGCCGCCACGCGGGCGAGCAATTCACGCGGAGAAAAGGGCTTGGTGAGATAATCATCGGCCCCGGTCTCCAGACCGCGCACACGATCATCTTCGGCCTCGCGGGCGGTGAGCATGATGATCGGCACATGGGCCGTAGCCTTGTCACGCCGCAGTCGCCGGCACACCTCGATCCCGCTCGTGCCCTCGATCATCCAGTCGAGGATGATCAGGTCAGGCACATCCTCGCTTGCCAGAACCAGCGCCTCGTCACCATCACCGGTGCAGCGCACATTGTAGCCTTCGTTCTGGAAACGGTATTCGAGCAGTTCGGACAGGGCAGGATCGTCTTCGACGAGCAGTAGCTTGGCAGCGGACATGCGGCAGATGTCTCCAAAAGCACGCCAATGCAGGCGGGCCTGCAAACTATGTGTCACTTGAGCGACAATTTGATGAAACCGTCACACAGGACTTTTCCACACGCCCCGCATAGAAGACAGCAGCCTAGCGATCGCCTTCGGGTGGATAGACTCCGGTGGCGGCGAAGTGGACCATCTCGGCCACGTTGGTCGCATGGTCACCGATGCGTTCGATATTGCGGGCCACGAACAGCAATTGCGCCGCGCTCGAAATGGTCGAGGGATTTTCGACCATATAGCTGACGAGATTGCGGAAAATGCTGTTATAGAAGGCATCCACCTTGGCGTCGGTAGCGATCACCTCGCGGGCGAGTTCCGGATCGCGTGCGGCATAGGCGGTCAGCACGTCGTGCACCATTTCGCCCGCCAGTTCACCCATCGCCGGCAGCAGCGTCAGCGGCTCGAACCGGGCGCGGCCTTCGATCATGCCGGCCCGCTTGGCGATGTTCTTGGAATAGTCGCCGATGCGTTCCAGGACGCCGCCAATCTTCAACGCGGCGATTACTTCGCGCAGATCGTCGGCCATCGGCGCACGCAGCGCGATGATTCGCACCGCGAGCTTATCGACCTCGGTTTCCAGAGCGTCGATCCGCTTGTCGCGGGCGACCACCTTTTCGGCGAGTTCCTCGTCGCCCCGCACCAGCGCATCGAGCGATTCCTGGATCGCGACTTCGGCAAGACCACCCATTTCGGCAATCAGGCCGCGCAGCCGGGTAATGTCCTCATCGAATGCCTTGACGGTGTGCTCGGCCATCAGCCGTACCTTCCTGTGATGTAGTCCTTCGTCCGCTCCTCGATCGGATTGGTGAAGAATTCGGATGTGGGGCCATATTCGACCATCTTGCCGAGATGGAAGAAGGCCGTGCGCTGGCTGACGCGGGCTGCCTGCTGCATCGAGTGGGTGACGATGACGATGGCGTAGCGACCCGAAAGCTCGTCGATCAGTTCCTCGATCTTGGCAGTCGCAATCGGATCGAGCGCCGAGGCCGGTTCGTCCATGAGAATCACTTCCGGATCGACCGCGATCGCCCGGGCGATGCACAGGCGCTGCTGCTGGCCGCCCGAAAGCGCCGTCCCCGCATCGTCGAGCCGATCCTTGACCTCGTCCCACAATCCCGCACGGGTCAGCGAACGTTCGACCACGATGTCGAGATCGGCCTTCTTTTCGGCCAGACCGTGGATCCTCGGCCCGTAGGCGATGTTCTCGTAGATCGACTTGGGGAAGGGGTTGGGCTTCTGGAACACCATGCCGACGCGGGCGCGCAGCTGGACGACATCCATCCCGTCGCCGTGGATGTCTTCCCCTTCGAGTTCGATCAGACCCGTGACGCGCGCAGCGGGGATGGTGTCATTCATGCGGTTGAAGCACCGCAGGAAGGTCGACTTGCCGCACCCCGAGGGGCCGATGAAAGCAGTGACGTAATCGGGCGAGATGTCGATCGAGACATCGTCGATCGCTGTCTTGTCGCCGTAGAAGACCGAGACTCCGCGCGCACGAATCTTCGCGTTTTCGTCCTGCATATTGGGATGGATGACAGTCACCAGCGTTTCTCGAACTTGTTGCGAAGGTAGATGGCCAGGCCGTTCATGGCGAGCAGGAACACGAGCAGCACGATGATAGCGGCACTGGTGCGCACAACAAAGCCGCGATCGATCTCGTCCGACCACAAGAAAATCTGCATCGGCAGCACCGTGGCAGGCGAGGTGAAACCGTCGGGCGGGGTGGCGACGAAGGCGCGCATCCCGATCAGCAGCAGCGGCGCAGTTTCGCCCAGTGCGCGGGCCATGCCGATTATGGTGCCCGTGAGCATTCCCGGAAGCGCCAGGGGCAGCACGTGATGAAACGCCACTTGCACCGGCGAGGCGCCCAGGGCCAGCGCCCCGTCACGAATCGAGGGGGGCACGGCCTTGATCGCATTCCGGCCGGAAATGACGATGACCGGCATGGTCATCAGCGCCAGCGTCATCCCGCCGATGAGCGGGGCGGAGCGCAGGTCGGGAAACAGCGTGAGAAACACCGCGAGGCCCAGCAGGCCGAAGATGATCGAGGGCACGGCAGCCAGGTTGTTGATCGACACCTCGATCAGCTCGGTCCAGCGGTTACGCGGAGCATATTCTTCAAGGTAGAGCGCCGAAAGCACGCCGATCGGGAAGGCCAGCACCAGCGTCACCAGCATCGTCAGGATCGAACCCTTGAGCGCGCCCCAAATGCCGACCGCCTGCGGGCTGGTTGCGTCGGCGCGGGAGAGGAATCCCCAGTCCCAGTTCTTGGCGAGCTTGCCCTCCTTGACCAGCCGCGCAGCGAGCATGCGTTGCTGGGGAGAGCCTTCGCCTTCAAGACCCGCCGCAAGGCGTGAGGAGGCTGGCAGCATGAAGGTCTGCGAACGGTTGATCATCGCCGGGTCCGCAGCGAGTGCAGCGGCCACGTCGCGCCAGGCTTCGGGTGAAAGTTCTGCGGCTGCATCAGCCCCCAGCTGGCGCTCGGCGTAGAAGCGCACCACATCGGGCAGGCCCTGCATCTCCAGCGTCTGCATCGCGCTCGGTGCGGTCAGCGAGACGGCATCTCCTGTCACGCCGCTTTCGGGAAAGTCGATGGTGACGGGCAGTTCGGCGCGCTGGAACCCGCCGATCCCGTTGGCCAGCATATTGCCGAGCAGCACCACCAGCACAGCCACCGAGAACACGACAGCCAAAAGCCCGAGCAGCCGAAAATTGCGCTCCGAGCGGTAACGCTGGGCGAGGCGCTTTTCGAAAGCCGGTGTACGGGTCGGGCCGAGCTTCTCGGCGTCAGATAAAGCAGGGCTCGTCATTCATAGGCCTCACGGAAGCGTTTGACGACGCGCAGAGCGATGAAGTTGAGCATCAGTGTCACCATGAACAGGACGAACCCCAGCGCAAAGGCGCTCAGCGTCGCCGGATGATCGGTGCTCTGTTCGCCGGTCAGCAGCTTGACGATCTGCACCGTGACGGTCGACATCGGTTCGAGCGGGTTGGCGGTGAGATTGGCCGCCGGCGATGCGGCCATCACCACGATCATGGTCTCGCCAATCGCGCGGCTGACGGCGAGCATGATGCCCGCCACGATCCCGGGCAGCGCGGCCGGGAACAGCACCTTGCGGATCGTTTCCGACTTTGTCGCGCCCATCGCCAGGCTGCCATCGCGCAACGCGTTCGGCACGGCCGCCATCGAATCGTCCGCCATCGAGGATACGAAGGGGATGATCATCACCCCCATCACGACACCCGCCGCAAGCGCGCTCTCGGTCGAGGCGCCGGTAATGCCGATAGCGACGGCCGCGTCGCGGATCAGCGGCGCCACCGTCAAGGCGGCGAAATAGCCATAGACCACGGTCGGCACGCCCGCGAGGATCTCCAGCAGCGGCTTGACCCAAGCGCGCAGGCGCGGATCGGCATATTGTGTGAGATAGATCGCGCTCATCAGCCCGAGCGGGATGGCCACGATCATGGCGATGATTGCGCCGATGAAGATCGTGCCCCAGAACAGCGGCACCGCGCCGTAACGTGTCGGATCGACCGCCTCCGGGCTGACCATCGTGTCCGGCCCCCACTTGGTGCCCAGCAGGAAATCGGCAGGCGAGACGATGCCGAAGAACCGCACTGTCTCGATCACCAGACTGGCGAAAATGCCGAAAGTGGTGAAGATCGCCACCAGCGAGGCGAGCAGCAGGATCGCCATGATGCTGCGTTCGACCCGGGTGCGGGCGCTGAACTCGGGACGCAGTTTGAGAAAGGCGAACCCGCCACCGGCCAGCGCGATCAGCACCGTGATGATGATACCGATGATGTTGTAGCGCAGGAGGGCCTCGCGGAATGGCTCGATCAGAGCCTCGGCCTCATCGTTGAACACCCCCGGCGCATTGCCCAGTGCAACGGCGCGCGCTTCGTTGATGAAGGCATCGCGTTCAAAGCCGAAGGCGGGCAGTTCCGCCGCCGCGGGCGAGGCGAGCACGGCCTGCTTCACAAGCTGCGGCGAAATGGCCGACCACAGCGCCACGAAGGCCAGCACCGGCAAAACCACCCACAAGGCCACATACCAGGCATGATAGACCGGGCGCGACACCGGTCGCCGATCTGGGTCGGGGCCCTGGAAGCTCCACGCCTTCGCGCGGCCTGCCAGCCATCCGGCAAGGCCGAGTCCGATGGCAATCAGGATGAGCGTGATGGGCGACATTGAGTGAACCTGTAATTCCCGAAGGAGGCACGCGTGAATCGGCTGGCCGGAATGAATCGAGGCTTCGCGCCGTCATCCCATGGCGGGCGCATGTTGAAGAAATAAGACACTACTATGACAGTTGTTGGGTTTCCGTCTCGTACGGTGCGCCGTCTTGCGCGACCCGCGTTTCTTCGGAACCCGGATTCTCGTCCATCGCCAGGGGGATACGCACAACGACGCGGGTGCCTTTGCCCAGTTCGCTGGAAATGTCGAGGCGTCCGCGGTGACGTTCCACGATATGTTTCACGATCGCCAGACCCAGCCCGGTTCCGCCCGAAGCGCGGCTGCGACCCGGATCGGTGCGATAGAACCTGCGCGTGAGGTGCGGGATCTGTTCGGGCGCGATGCCTTCGCCTTCATCGGTGACGGCAATGCGCGCCTGATCGCCGGGCGCCAGATCGAGGGTGACGCTAACCGGCTTGTCATGTGCGCCGTATTTCAGGGCATTGTCGACCAGATTACGCACCACCTGCTCGAGCTGGTGCTGATCGCCCAGCACGAAAGGTACGTCGGCGAGATCGAGAACCAGCCGGTCGATCCGGCCCGATCCCGCCGCATCGCGCGCGGCGCGTTCGACGAGGGGGGCAAGCTCGATGCGCTCGGTGGGAAGTTCGTGCTTTTCCGCCTCGACCCGCGACAGGCTCATCAGATCGCTCACCAGCGCTTGGAGCCGCTGGGCCTCGCGCTCGATGATGCCGAGGAATTTCTGCGCGGTTGGCGTGTCGACCCCGCCTTCTTGCTCGCGCAAGGTCTCCACATAGCCGATGATCGCGGCAAGCGGCGTGCGCAGTTCGTGGCTGGCATTGGCGACGAAATCGGTGTGTGCACGGCTGATGTCGGCCTCGGCGGTCTGGTTCGTCAGTTCCAGCATCGCCAGCCGGTCGTCGATCGCCTGCCGGTTGATCTGCCAGATGTCCTTCCGGCGCACCAGCCCGCGCACGACTGCCTCGCCAATGCGATTTTCGTTGAGCAGCGAGATCGCCTCGGGCTGGCGCAGCGCGACACGTGCATCCTGACCGAAGAGATGCTGCCCCAGAATGGTGCGCGCGGCCCGGTTGGCCAGCGCGATGGTGTTGCGATCGGTAATCAGCAGCGGGGTCGAGAAATTCTCGATCAGATCGCGGATCGACTCGACATCGAGCCGCTGGCGGACCGCCCTTCGGGGCGGTTCCGGGGGCCGTCCGGCGGTCACCATCAGCGAACCGCCCCACACCAGCAGCACCGAGACCGCGATCAAGGCATCGACCCCGAGTAGGATCATCGCCACGAAGGTCACCGCGGCCAGCGCTATGCCTGCGACCGGAAAGTTCTGGCCCATGCCCATAGGGTGCCGCCTTACAGCCAAGGCGCGAGACTGGAAAGCGGGGAAGGCGCGTGCAGGCGAAGAAAAGGGCGGCCAGGCCAAGGCCCGCCGCCCGTTCGTCCCGCATCCGGAAAGATGGTGACCCCTACGGGAATCGAACCCGTGTTTCAGCCGTGAAAGGGCCGCGTCCTGACCGCTAGACGAAGGGGCCACGTCCGATGCGAGAGCGCGCCTTTAGGGGGGTGGGCGAAGTCGGTCAAGCCCGACTTGCGCAAAAAATCGTCCGGCGGGCAAAGTCCCCGTTCAACCGGCGAAGGCTGCGTCTTCCAGTTGCAGTTCTGCCGCCGGGCGATTGCCCCAGTCGTCGATCCTGGCCCGGCCCGCCAGATGGAAGCGTCGCCCTTGGCTGCGATGGAGCAGGGTCTGCGCCATTTCGGTTTCGGCAGCGCGGAAGGCGATGGCCTTGAAGCTCTTGCCGTCATTGCCGCTGGCCACCAGCCGCAGGTGATCCTTGCCCACGATGTCCGCCTTGACGATCCGCACCGGTCCGACCGCGATCCGCGGAGCCGGCCAGCCTACGCCATATGGCCCGGCGGCTTCGAGCGTATCGACCAGTTCCGGTGTGAGGCCGCCGGGGGCGAGTGCAACATCGAGCAGCATCGCCGCGTCGGCCCGCGCCCGTGCGACATCGCGGGCCAGCCGCGCGTCGAGGAAGCCCGCGAAATCGGCAAGGCGCGCTGGCTCGATGGTCAGGCCTGCGGCCATGGCGTGGCCACCGCCTGCCACCAGCAACCCGGATTCGCGTGCGGCGATGATCGCCGCGCCGAGATCGACCCCGCTAATCGACCGGCCGGAGCCCTTGCCCTGCGCTCCGTCGAGCGCGATGACGATCGCGGGCTTGCCGGTCTTTTCCTTGATCCGCCCGGCGACAATCCCGATCACGCCCGGATGCCAGCCATGTCCGGCCAGCACCTGCACCGCCATATTGTGCTGGCCTGGCAGCTGCGCCTCGGCAGCCTCCTGCACCTCGGCTTCGATGGCCCGGCGTTCCTCGTTCAGCTGCGACAGCCGGATCGCCAGGGCGCGCGCTTCCTCGGCGTCGGTGGTGGTGAGCAACCGGACACCCAGCGTCGATTCGCCGATCCGTCCACCCGCATTGATCCGCGGGCCGAGCGCGAAACCGAGATCGCTGGCCTGCGGCGGGCGGGTCAGGCGGCTCGCATCGATCAGGGCCGCCATGCCGATCCGCTCACGCTTGGCGAGCACCTTGAGGCCCTGGGCCACAAAGGCGCGGTTGAGGCCATGGAGCGCGGCCACATCGGCCACCGTGCCCAGCGCGACAAGATCGAGCAGACCGCGCAGGTCTGGCTCCTTGCGCTGCGCGAACCAGCCCTTGGCGCGCAATGAGCGCACCAGCGCAACCGCGAGCAGGAAGGCGACACCCACCGCCGCGAGGTGGCCGTGTGCTGCGCCAAGATCGCTTTCGTCGAGGCGGTTGGGATTGACCAGCGCAGTGGCTTCCGGAAGTTCGGGCGCGCACTTGTGGTGATCGACGACGATCACGTCGACCCCCGCACGCCTCGCCATGCTCAGCGCCTCGTGCGCCATCGCGCCGCAATCGACCGTGACGATCAGGCTGGAGCCCGCCTCGGCCAGCCGCACCAGCGCCTCACCACTCGGGCCGTAGCCTTCGAGCAGGCGGTCGGGGATGTAGTAGCCGGCATCGTGTCCCAGCCGGCGCAGCAGTTCGATCAGGAGTGCGGCGCTGGTTGCTCCGTCGACATCATAATCGCCGTAGATCGTCACCTGCTCGCCGCGCACGACCGCCTCAGCGAGACGCTCGGCGGCGGCGTCCATGTCGCGGAAGATCGACGGATCGGGCAGGAAATCCCGCAAGGTCGGGCGGGCGTGGCGGGCGAGATCGTGCTCAGCCACGCCCCGCGTCAGCAACAGCTGCTCGAGGATCGTGCGATCTAGCCCCGAAGCCGCTGCCGTGCCCAGCTCCATATTGCCGCCGCGCCAGCGCCAGGCCTTGCCCGAGAGCGAATGCGTCACACCAAGGACATGGTTATGCGGGGCAGCGGAAATCGAACTGGAGGCCATTTCCCGTCTGTAGCGCAAAGCGCAAGGCAGGCACAGGCGCAGGCGATTGACAATCGACAGCAACGCGGGCCACCCCCGTGCCATGCCGCATACGCCGCGCTCTTGCCGCCTGCTGATCGTCTGGCACAGCCGCACTGGTGCCAGCGAGGCGATGGCGCGCGCAGCTGCTGAGGGAGCCGGGGATGCGCTGCTGCTGCGGGCCGACACGGTGACCGAGGGCGACATTATCGCCGCAGGCGGCTACCTGTTTGTCTGCCCCGAAAACCTCGCCGCGATGAGCGGGCTGATGAAGGAAATGTTCGATCATCACTATTACGCCGTGCTCGGTCGGATCGAGGGGCGGCCCTACGCCACGATCATCGCCGCCGGTTCGGACGGTGAAGGCGCACAGCGCCAGATCGACCGGATCGCCACCGGCTGGCGGCTCAAGCGGGTGGCCGAGGGAATGATCGTCAACTTCGCCGCACAGACCCCAGAAGCCATCGCCGCACCCAAGGTCGTCTCGGACAAAGTCCTGAAACAATGTCGGGAACTGGGCGCGGCCTTGGGAGAAGGGATGCGTCTCGGCATCTTCTAGGTTATGTTCCCTATCGGGACATAGAGACCTTTTGGGGACTCGACGATAGCGGCCAAACAGGCCAAGGTCTGATGCCGGATTACGGCTCTGTCAGGCGTGGGACAAAGGGGGGCCTCGACAATTTCACCGTCGCAGCATGGCAGAGCCGCAGGGCTGCATTTGCTGTTCATGCCCGGCAAGCGGCCCACGCGCGCGGCGATTCTCGACTTTGTGGCTCGCCAGCAGAGCGTGTGTCTCAGCCACGATCCAGCGGGCGCGGTTGGCGGGGAAGGCGCGGTCGCGGCCAGGGCGCGCGGGGTGCAGGGCGCAGGCAGCGCCGGAGCAAAGAACGAGGTCTGGCTCGAACTGCTGCGCGACGGCTTGACATTCGATCTGCGCGGGCTTGCCCCCGGGCCATGTCCTGTCATCCCGCCGATCACCCACCGTTTCGATTTTACCTGGCAAGAGGGCGCGGAGGGGCTGGAAGCGCTCGCCGTGCTTCCCGGCCCGCACCTTGCAGGCGGGGAGCGCAGCATGCCGGTGATGAAGGCGATGCTCGCCCTCGCGCGCGACCTGACCCAGCATTTCCCAGATCTGATCGGGATTCACTGGGCACCTTCGCACAGCGTGATCGGCGGACGCTTTTTCGAATCGGTGATCACGGCCTGGCTCGATGGCGGAGTTTTTCCCGCCCTCGGCATCACCGCCTTCGAGGAAACGCCTGATGGTGCCCTGCAAAGTCTCGGGCTGGATGTCTGGATCGGCCAGGAAGTGCGGATCGAACCACCGCTTGCTGCCGACAGGATATCCGCCACACGGCTGGCCGTGCGGCTGATCAACCAGTTGGTGATCGTCGGCGGGCTCGACGGAAGTGAGCGCATCATCGCCCCTGACGGGACGCGGCTGGTGATGCAGGCCTCGCGCAACAGCCAGTACATAAGGGTCAGGCGCGAATAGATGCGAGGGGAGGGGCGTAGGAATCACCGCAATGTCATCGCCTTTCGTTCGGTCAACCGTCGTGGCTTGCCCGGTTACGATCCCGCGCTCCAGCGCCATCATCTGCTCCCGCGCCAGCTGCTTTCGCACCGCTGTTTCGGCCCACTTTTCGACCGGCTGGGACTCGATCGGGTGGGGTTCGATGACTTCCGCGCCAATGGCCTGCTGCTACCGGCGAGCGAGGAGGCGACGATGCGCACCGGCATGCCGCTCCATCGAGGACCGCACCTGCGTTACAACGAAGTCGTGATCGCCCGTGTCGGCCGGATCGAGTCGGACTGGTCGCGGAAGCGTCGGCGCGATCCGGAAGCCGCGCTGTGCGAGGCGCTGACGCGCCTGCAACTGCTCCAGAGCGCGCTTCGCCGCCAGCTCCTGGCCGAGCGCCGGCGGATGCTGCTCAACCGCAAGGATCCGCTCGGCACCGGCTTCGACTTCAGTGCGCTTGACGCGATGGCCGAGACGCTGTGGCGCGCCGAGTAAGGCCGGGCTACTCTGCCGCTTCGGCCAGCGCGGCCCACGAGGTGTAGCCGGCACTTTCCGCCAATCGTGCCTTGGCCGCATTGTATTCCCGCTCGAGCCGGGCGACGAGGTCTTCCACCGTGCCGACCGCCTTGATCGTGCCGATGCCCTGGCCCGATCCCCAGATGTCCTTCCACGCCTTGGCCTTGGTGTTGCCGCCGCTGCCGAAATTCATCTTGCTCGGATCGCTCTCGGGCAGGTTGTCGGGATCGAGACCGGCCGCTTCGATCGAGGAGCGCAGGTAGTTGCCATGCACCCCGGTGAAGAGATTGGTGTAGACGATGCCTTCCGAGGATCCCTCGACGATGCCCTGCTTGTAGGCCTCGGTCGCGTTGGCTTCCTTGGTCGCGATGAAGGCACTGCCGACATAGGCGAAGTCGGCGCGCAGGGCCTGTGCGGCGAGGATCGCCGCGCCGTGGGCGATCGCGCCCGACAGGGCGACAAGGCCATCGAACCACTCGCGGATTTCCTGCATCAGCGCAAAGGGCGACAATGCGCCAGCGTGCCCGCCCGCGCCGGCGGCAACCGGGATCAGGCCGGTGGCGCCCTTTTCGATCGCCTTCTGGGCGAAACGGTTGTTGATCACGTCGTGCATCGTCACGCCGCCCCAGTTGCGCACGGCGGTGTAGATGTCCTCGCGCGCACCGAGCGAGGTGATGATCATCGGCACCTGCCACTTCTCGCAGGTCGCCATGTCGGCATCGACCCGGTCGTTGGTCTTGTGGACGATCTGGTTGACGGCAAAGGGCGCGGCGGGGCGATCGGGATTGGCGCGGTTATGCGCGGCCAGTTCCTCGGTGATCTGGTGCAGCCATTCGTCGAGCTGCGACTGTGGCCGCGCGTTAAGCGCCGGGAAACTGCCAATGATCCCCGCCTTGCATTGCGCGATCACCAGTTCGGGGCCCGAAACGATGAACAGCGGCGATCCGATCAGCGGCAGGCGCAGGCGATCGAAGGGGGCGGGAAGGGGCATCGGTTTCTCCTCAAAACTGGCTTTTCAACCCGCGTCTCTAGCGCCGGTTCCAAACCTGCCAAGCGCGTTTTTGCGAGTGGGCCCTGGTCAAGCGAGCACGTCGGCGATCCGGTAGAAGCGCGCCGCCGTGCCACTGAACAGCGCGGCCTTCTCGTCGACGCTGGCACCGCTGGCGATGCGCTTGAAGGCGTTCCACAGCGCCGGGTAGCTCGCGCCCCAGCGATCGGGGGGATAGTTGCTCTCGAACATCGCGCGCGATGGCCCGAAGGCCTCGATGCAGGTTTCGATGTAGGGGCGCCAAAGCTCGGCCAGCTCTTGCGAGCCGACCCCTGCGGCCGGTCCGCGATCGGGCAGCTGCACCTGCGCCATGCCCAGTCCGCCGAGCTTGACAACCACGTTGGGGCATTCGGCCAGCCTGCGGATCGCCGCACGCCAGCCCTCGAAGCGCTCCTTGTGCGTCCCGCGATAGCTGCCGAGGCCGAGCGGTCCCCCGCAATGGTCAAGACAGATGGGCTGATCGGGGAAGGCGCGGGCCAGGTCGATCACCTCGCCCAGTTGCGGCTCGAACACCCAGACATCGAAGGTCAGCCCGCGCTTGCCCAGTTCGGCAAAGCCGGTCCGGAAAGCGCTGCTGGCGAACAGGCCCTCGGGCGCCATCAGCGCCGGCGGATAGGCCTCGCCATCAGCCAGCCGGGCGCCCTGGTGACGAATGCCGCGGAACCGGGGCGAGGCGGCGGCCAGCGCATCGAGCACCGCGCCTGCCGCCGCCCCCAGCGATAGGTCGGCATGGCCGACGATTCCCGCACAGGGGCGGAAGGCCCCGTAGATCCCGCTCGCCCCCTGCGCGGCGACACCGTTGACGAACTCCACTTCGCCCACCGGCTTGAGCGCCTCGCCCAGCGCGGCATTGTAGAATGCGCCGCATTCGACGAAGACCGAGGCGATGATGCGATGCCCGCTGGTCGCATCGGCGTGGAACTGGTCGAAAGTGTAGTAGGCCGCATCGACCAGCGATTCGATGAAGGGATGGCGCGGTTCGGGGAAGGCCGCCATCAGCGGTCGCAAATCCCAAAGGTGATGATGCGGATCGATGATGGGCAGATCCGGTTCGAGAATCGGCTCGGGCGTAGCGGTGGTGTTCATGTTTCTCTCCCCTTGCGCGCGTGTTGGAGACACATGAGACACTGTCCAGAACCAGAAATCCCGCGCCTCGCGCCGCGCCTTATCAGAGCATCACTAACGGCAGGATGGGCAAGCGTCATTCCTCAATTGATAGAGCCCGCGCCGCGGTTAGGAAATCGCTCAGACTACCGCCCGGCGATAGAGGTGCCAGGTCGCATGGCCGAGCACCGGCAGTGCCGCCAGCAGGCCCATGAACGCCGGGGCCATCGCCGCAAACAGCACCGCGGCAATGATCGCCGCCCAGCCGAGCATCACCGTTCGATTGCTGCGCACGACCTTCAGGCTGGCGATGATCGCGGTGAGGAAATCGACCCTGCGCTCGACCAGCATCGGCAGGCTGATCACGGTCATGGCGTAAAAGGCAAAGGCCATCACCGCCCCGACTGCGCTGCCGATCGCGAGCATCATCAGCCCGGCAGGAGTGGCCAGGGCCGCGAGCGAATCGCTGCCCAGTCCGCTTTCACCCATGAAAACCGCGAAGATCGCGTGCGCAACAATCATCCAGAACGAGAAGGCGACGAAGACGATCACGCCCATCGACAGGATCTGGTCATCGCCGTGGCCCTTGAGCGCGCCGAGCACCGCGCGCCAGGACAATGGCTCGCCGGCCTCGCGCCGACGGCTGGCTTCGTAGAGGCCGACCGCGACGAACGGCGCGACCAACGGAAAGCCTGCCATGGCCGGGATCAGCCAGCTCGGCTCACCGGTGGCAATCGCAGCCCAGCCCATCGCCAGGCCAGCCAGCACATAGACCCCGCCGAAGAATAGCCCGAATTGCGGCATGGCGAGAAAATCGTGCCATCCCGCCGCCAGCGCCTTGCCGAGATCGGCAAAGGCGAGATCGCCCGCCACCTGCGGTCGCGGCTGCGGTGCGAGAGGTTCCTGTTCCATCACATCCATCTGCGCCACGCCTGCTTCCTCCCTGCTTGCACGCGCGGCGGAGATTGCGGGCAAACCGGCCGGCAGACAAGCGGGCGAAGCGGTCTGGAACGAGCGCGCTGGGATGCTGGCGCATCACGCGCCGGATTTGCTCAGGCGCTGCAAGGGCCTAACCAATGCCCGATGCGCGATGCGCAAGGGGCATTGGCCTTATCCTGCCTTGCGCGCCACCGCGACATTGGCAGCCGAAAGCACCGCGCGCACGCTGGCGGTGGCGATGTCCTCGTCGATCCCGCAGCCCCACACGGTGCTGCCATCGGCCCCGCGGCATTCGAGATAGGCCGCCGCGCGCGCATCAGTGCCTTGTCCAAGCGCGTGCTCGGTGTAGTCGACCACCTCCAGCTCCACTCCGAAGACCTCGCGCAGGGTGCCCATCACGCTGGAGATCAGCCCGTTGCCGCGGCCCGACACGCTCTGCTCCACCCCATTGACCGCGATGGTGCCGGCAAAGATCCGCGTGCCGTCGGCGGTGCGGCTTTCCTCATAGCGCACCAGCTGGAAGTGCTTCGGGTGGGTCTTGACGTGGTAGGCCTTGCGGAAGGCGTCCCAGATATCGGCGGCGCCCAGTTCGCGGCCCAGTTCGTCAGCCAGGCGCTGGACGTGCTTGGAGAAATCGGCCTGCATCTTCTTGGGCAGCTTGAGCCCCTGATCCTTCTCCAGCACCCAGGCGAAGCCGCCTTTGCCGGACTGCGAATTGACCCGGATCACCGCTTCGTAGCTGCGTCCGAGATCGGCCGGATCGATCGGCAGATAGGGCACGCGCCATTGCTCGTCGTTCTGCCGCTCGCGGGCCTCGAAGCCCTTCTTGATCGCGTCCTGATGGCTGCCGGAAAAGGCAGTATAGACCAGCTCGCCGCCATAGGGGTGGCGTTGGTGGACGGGGATGTCGTTGCAATATTCGACCGTCTCGATCACCCGGTCGATGTCCGAGAAATCGAGACCGGGATCGACCCCCTGCGTGTAGAGGTTGAGCGCCATCGTCACGAGGCAGCAATTGCCGGTGCGCTCGCCATTGCCGAACAGGCAGCCCTCGACCCGGTCTGCGCCCGCCATCAGCCCAAGTTCCGCCGCCGCAACGCCGGTGCCGCGGTCGTTGTGGGTGTGCAAGCTGATTACCGCGCGGTCGCGGCCCGGAAGGTGACGGCAGAAATATTCGATCTGGTCGGCATAGACGTTGGGCGTCGCCGCCTCGACCGTGGCGGGCAGGTTGAGGATGATGGGGTGTTCAGGCGTCGGCTGGAGCACCTCCATCACCGCTGCGCAGACCTCAATCGAGAAGTCGAGTTCGGCGGTGGAGAAGGTTTCGGGACTGTACTGGAAGTGCCAATCGGTTTCGGGGAAGCGCGCGGCCTGATCACGCATCACCTTGGCCCCGGTGACGGCGATGGCCTTCACCTCGTCCTTGCTCATGCGGAACACGATGTCGCGCCATGCCGGACTGACGGCGTTGTAGAGGTGAACGATGGCCGCGCGCGCGCCTTCGAGACTTTCGAAGGAGGTGCGGATAAGGTCTTCGCGGCTTTGCGTCAGCACCTGCACGGTGACATCCTCGGGAATGTCGCCCGAGCGCACCAGGCCGGCGATGAAATCGAATTCTGTCGCCCCCGCGCTCGGGAAGCCGATCTCGATTTCCTTCAGGCCGATCTCGACCAGCAGATCGAAGAAGCGGCGCTTCTTTACCGCGTCCATCGGGTCGATGATCGACTGGTTGCCGTCGCGCAGATCGGTCGAGAGCCAGCGCGGCGCCTTCTCGATCAGGCGGCTGGGCCACTGGCGGTCAGGCAGATCGATCCGACCGAAGGGACGATATTTGACGGAAGGGTCACGGAGCATGGGCATGGAAAGAAGCTCGTCGCGATGGGAACGGGAAGGTGCGGCGGGTTACCCTTGGGAGCGGGCCGCTCGCGTCCTGTGCGCGCGGCTACCTACGCCCAAGGGCGCATAAGTCGAAGCAGCGCAAGTCCGTTCCGCGTCATGGCCTCAGCCTTTGCTCATTATTGCGTCGAGCGCAAGCCGGGATTGTGCCCAATTGCCGACGCGCTCTATCCGCAGCGCGCATCGCGGATGATGTTCTGCGCGTCGAGCATCAAGCTGAGGCGCGGATTGGTGGGATCGGGATTGACGGTGTCGACGCTGCCGAACACGACGAAGCGCAGGTTGTCGCTGCGGCCGAGCGTCCTGACGATTGCGGCGCGGGTGGACTGATCCGCCGGCTTGCCGATGAAAGGACCCATCAGGTTGGCGCCGCAGGTCTTGGCGGCGGGATCGGTCAGGGTTCCGGCGGCAAAGGCGCCGGGTGCGGCGCCCGGCAGGGGCTTGGCGATGGCCGGGGTGGCGGTGGCCGCAGGCGCCGGGGGCGCGCCGGGCGCCGCCTTGCGATTGATGCGTGCGGCAAAGCTGTCGGCATCATTGGCTGTCGTGTCGGGATCGCTGCCGCAAGCGGCAAGCAAGAGCGCAAGGGGAAGGGCAAGCAAGGCAGACGAAAGCTTGGGCATGGGATGGTCCGTCAATGTGGTTTGGCCGCTTCAAGCGCGCGCAATTTTACCGGATCATGACATTTTCGCCTGCCGGCACGCATTGGCGAGCGAAGATCTGGCTATCGGAAGCGCAACCGGTCGCTCGTGAGCTGGCCCACCGTGGTCACCCCCATCAGCCGCATTCCGCGCTCGATCTCGTCCTTGAGGATGCCGAGCGCGCGTTCGACGCCCTTCTGCCCCGCCGCGGCTAGGGCATAGAGATAGAGCCGCCCGCCCGAGGCCGCGGTCGCCCCGTTGCACAGCGCCTTGAGCACATGGGTGCCGCGCCGCACCCCGCCATCGCAGATGATCTCGATCTGCCCGCCGACCGCATCGACGATCTCGGGCAGCTGGTCGAAGGGGGCGCGGCTGCCATCGAGCTGCCTGCCGCCATGGTTCGAGACCATGATCGCATCCGCCCCGATCGCCACCGCCCGGCGCGCATCGGCGGCGCTCATCACGCCCTTGAGCACGAAAGGGCCGCCCCATTGCTGGCGGATTGCGGCGGCGGTGTCCCAGTCCATCGCGGTGTCGAGCATGGTGTTGAAATATTCGGCGATGCTGACCGCCTTGTTGGTGCCCTCGGCGACATGGGTGTCGAGATTGGGCAGGCGGAACTTCTCGCGAAAGATATAATCGAGCGTCCAGCGCGGGCGGGTGGCGTAGCTCCAGATGCTTGGCAAGGTGAAGCGCGGCGGGGTGGTGAAGCCGGAGCGCAGGCAGCGCTCGCGCTTGCCGGAAACGATGGTATCGACCGTCAGCGCCAGCGCATCGAACTTCGCCGCCCGGCAGCGCTCGATCATGTGGGTGTTGAGGCCCTTGTCCTTGTGGACGTAGAGCTGGAACAGCTTGGGGCCGCTGGTGAGCGCAGCGATTTCCTCGATGCTGCGCGTGGCAAGGCTGGAGATGCCGAACCACAGGCCGAATTTCTCCGCGGCTCTGGCCACCGCCGTTTCGCCCTGCCAATGGAAGGCGCGCTGGACCGCGGTGGGCGAGAGCATCAGCGGCAGGGCCGACTTGCGCCCGAGGATGGTGCAGGAGGTGTCGATCACCTCCACCCCGGCGAGCACGTCGGGCACCAGATCCGCCGTGGCAAAGGCCGCGGTGTTGCGCGCCTTGGTCAGCTCGTCATCGGCCGCGCCATCGATATAGTCGAACACGGGGAAGGGCAGGCGGGCCTTCGCCAGCCGCCGGAAATCGTCGATATTGTGGCAATCGGCAAGGCGCATGAGCGTGCTTTTGCAGCAGGCGCGGCCGCGGGCAAGCCCGCTGCGCCGCACCGGCTTGCGCCCATGGTCAGTTCTTGGCCTTATCGACCAGCTTGTTGGCGGTGATCCACGGCATCATCGCGCGCAGCTTCTCGCCGGTCTGCTCGATCGGATGGGCGGCGGCCCGTTTGCGCGCAGCCTTCAGTTCGGGCTGGCCGGCACGGTTGTCGAGCACGAAGTTCTTGACGAACCGGCCCGACTGGATGTCGGCGAGCACGCGCTTCATCTCGGCCTTGGTTTCATCCGTGATGATGCGCGGACCCGTTGTGATGTCGCCGTATTCGGCGGTGTTCGAGATCGAATAGCGCATATTCGCGATCCCGCCTTCATAGAGCAGATCGACGATCAGCTTGGTTTCGTGGAGGCATTCGAAATAGGCCATTTCGGGGGCGTAACCGGCCTCGACCAGCGTTTCGAACCCGGCCTGGATCAGATGGGTGATGCCGCCGCAGAGCACCGCCTGCTCGCCGAACAGGTCGGTCTCGCATTCCTCGCGGAAGCTGGTTTCGATGATGCCCGAACGCCCGCCACCGACAGCCGATGCATAGGCAAGAGCGAGGTCATGCGCCGCGCCGCTCGCGTCCTGATGGACGGCGATGAGGCATGGCACGCCGCCGCCCTTGACATATTCCGAACGCACGGTGTGACCCGGGCCCTTGGGGGCGATCATGATGACGTCGATGTCCGACGGCGGCTCGATCAGGCCGAAGTGGATGTTGAGCCCGTGCGCGAAGGCGAGCGCGGCACCGGGCTTCATGTGGCCCTTGAGGTCGTTCTCCCAGATCGCGGCCTGATGCTCGTCAGGCGCGAGGATCATGATGATGTCGGCCCACTGCGCGGCCTCGGTGTTGGAAAGCACCCTGAAGCCCGCGGCCTCGGCCTTCTTCGCGGTGGCCGAACCCTCGCGCAGGGCGATGGCGACTTCGGCAACGCCGGAATCGCGCAGGTTCTGGGCATGGGCATGGCCCTGCGAGCCATAGCCAAGGATCGCGACCTTCTTGGGCTTGATCAGATCGAGATCGGCGTCGGCATCGTAAAAGACTTTCATCGCTATTCTCTCTTGTGCTTTGTATTCGGTTAGGAAGATTCAGGCGCCCTGCGCCCCGCGCATCATGCCCACGATCCCGGTGCGGCCGACTTCGACCAGCCCCAGCTGGCGCATCAGGGCGATGAAGCTGTCGACCTTGTCGGGCGGTCCAGTGATTTCGAAGATGAAGCTTTCGGTGGTGGTATCCACGGGGCGGGCGCGGAAGATATCGGCCAGGCGCAGCGCCTCGACCCGCTTCTCGCCCGTTCCGGCGACCTTGATCAGCGCGAGTTCACGCTCGACATGCGGGCCGGCGGTGGTGAGATCGGTGACCTTGTGCACCGGCACCAGGCGTTCGAGCTGCGCCTCGATCTGATCGATCACCTGCGGCGGGCCGTTGGTGACAATGGTGATGCGGCTGACCGCGTGATCCTCGGTGATATCGGCCACGGTCAGGCTGTCGATATTATAGCCGCGGGCGGTGAACAGCCCGGTGATCTTGGCGAGGATCCCCGGCTCGTTGTCGACCGTGACAGCAAGCACGTGGCGCTCGGAAGGGCTTTCCGCAATCTTCAGGGGCATGTGCGTTTCCTAGACCAGCGCCTTGGCTTCGTCGTCCATCGTCCCGTCGACCTTGTCGCCGTGGAGGATCATGTCGGTATGCGCCGCGCCCGAGGGGATCATCGGCAGGCAGTTGGCATCCTGCGCGACGAGGCAGTCGACCATCACCGGCCCATCATGGGCGAGCATTGCGGCGATGCCCGCGTCGAGCTCGCTCTCGTCATGGATGCGGATGCCCTTCCAGCCATAGGCTTCGGCGAGACGCACGAAATCGGGCAGGCTGTCCGAATAGGAATTCGAGTAGCGGCTTTCGTAGGTCAGTTCCTGCCACTGGCGGACCATGCCCATGTACTCATTATTGAGGATGAACACCTTGACCGGCAGACGATACTGGCTCGCGGTGCCCATCTCCTGGATGTTCATCTGGATGCTGGCCTCGCCCGCAATGTCGATCACCAGCGCATCGGGGTGGCCGAGCTGCGCGCCGATCGCGGCCGGCAGGCCATAGCCCATGGTGCCCAAACCGCCCGAGGTGAGCCACTTGTTGGGGGCATCGAAGCCGAAATACTGCGCAGCCCACATCTGGTGCTGGCCGACTTCGGTGGAGATGATCGGCTCGCGCTCGCGCGTGAGGGCGTAGAGCCGCTCGATCGCCTTCTGCGGCATGATCATGTTCGGGTGCTTGGCCGACCGTTCGGGATAGGCGAGGCATTCGCGCGCCCGCCACCCGGCGATGCGGGCCTTCCACTCGCCGAGGTCACGCGGCTTGCGCGTGCCCCACGCTTCGACCAGCTGGCCCAACACCGCGGCGCAATCGCCGAGGATGCCGAGATCGACCGCGACCGTCTTGTTGATCGAGGAACGGTCGATATCGATGTGGATCTTCTTCGAATCCGGCGAGAAAGCGTCAAGCCGGCCCGTCACCCGATCATCGAAGCGCGCGCCGATGCACACCATCACGTCGCACTTGTTCATCGCCATGTTGGCTTCATAGGTGCCGTGCATTCCCAGCATCCCGAGCCAGTCCGGATGGTGCGAGGGGAAGGCGCCAAGGCCCATGAGCGTGGAAGTGACCGGCGCACCGGTGAGATTTTGCAACTGGCGCAGCAAGGCGCTCGCCCGCGGGCCGGAATTGATCACGCCGCCACCGGTGTAGAAGATCGGGCGTTCGGCATTGGCGATCATCTCGATCGCCGCGTCAATCTGCTCGGCCGGCGCGACCATCTGCGGGGCGTAGCGGTGCGAGCCGGGGCGCACGAAGGCGCGGCGTTCGCTGGGCACGGCGATCTGCACGTCCTTGGGAATGTCGATCACCACCGGACCGGGGCGGCCGGTGGTGGCGATGCGGAACGCCTCGGCGATGGTCGCGGCGAGATCGGCCGGGTCCTTCACCAGATAATTGTGCTTGGTGCAGTGGCGGGTGATGCCGATGGTGTCGGCTTCCTGAAAGGCGTCGGTTCCGATCAGACCGGTCGGCACCTGGCCGGTGATGACGACGAGCGGGATCGAATCCATCCACGCATCGGCAATGCCGGTGATCGCGTTGGTCGCGCCCGGGCCGGAGGTGACGAGCACCACGCCCGGCTTGCCGGTGGCGCGGGCATAGCCTTCGGCGGCATGGGCCGCGCCGGCTTCGTGGCGCACCAGAATATGGCGGATCCGCTCGTCCCCGAACAGCTCGTCGTAGATCGGCAGCACCGCGCCGCCCGGATAGCCGAACACGTATTCGACGCCTTGGTCGATCAAGCATTGCACAAGGATCGCGGCGCCGCTGCTGGGAGCGCTTCGGGCGCTGTCGGGCTGGGCTTGATCCGGCTGGCCGGGCACGGGAAACTCCAAAGCTTGAACGGCAGCCGGCGGACAATTCGCGCGGGTGCCTGACAACAAAACCGGCCCGATGCCGGGGGGTGCGCATCGGACCGCGTGGGGCTGCCGCTACGGGTTATAATCTAATAAGTCAACCCCTAATTGCGTAATAATGATGCGAATTGAGCATCAAAATCGATATTTTCGAATGCAGGCCCTGGATCGACCCGGAGCCACTCGGTCGGCGGCTGGCGCCGGAACCAGGTGAACTGGCGCTTGGCGTAGTTGCGGGTGGCCTGCTGTCCGGCGGCGATCATCGCCTCCGCGTCGATCTCGCCGCGCAGGAAAGCGGCGATCTCGGGCACCCCGATGGCGCGCATCACCGGCAGATCGGGATCGAGCCCGCGCGCGAGCAGCGTCTCGACCTCGGCAATCGCGCCTTCATCCAGCATGGCCTCGAACCGCATATCGCAACGTGCGTAAAGCCAGGTGCGATCGGGCAGCAGCACCAGCGGGTGCACGGTCACGTCCTCGCCGATGCCACCCGCCCTGGCGAGCTGCCATTCGGCCAGCGTCACCCCGGTCGAGCGTTTCACCTCCAGCGCACGGGCGATGCGCTGGCCATCGCCCGGGTCTAGCTCGGCCGCGCGCTGCGGGTCTTCGATCTGGAGGAGTTTGTAGGCCGCATCCGCATCGAGCGCGCGTACGAAGGCACGGATGGCAGGATCGATCTCGGGAATCGGGGCGATGCCTTCGAACAGGACCTTGAGGTAAAGGCCGGTGCCGCCGACCAGAATCGGCACACCGCCCGCCGCGTGAATAGCGGCGATCTCCGCCTTGGCGCGCGCCGCCCAGGCGGCTGCCGAGCACGCCTCGCTGCCGTCCCAGGCGCCAAACAGGCGGTGCTCGATCCCGTCCATGTCCTCCTCGGATGGACGCGCGGAAAGGATGCGCAGATCGGCATAGACCTGTGCGGAATCGGCGTTGACGATCACACCCCGCTGCCCGACCTCGGCAAGCGCCCGCGCGAGTTCGAGCGCAATCGCGCTCTTGCCGCTGGCGGTCGGCCCTGCAATGAGCGCGACGGGGGGTGCAGGAGAAGTCACGATGCTCATTGCCCGGCTGATAGCAGACACGGCGACAAGGGAAACACGCCTTGATGCGCTGGCCGTCGCTTTGCGCGCGCAAGGCATCGCGCTCGCCACGGCCGATTTGCTGGCCGACGGTGAAACGCTGGAGCTGCGCTTTTCCGACGGCGCAGCGGAAACCGTGCTTGCCGCGCTCGACCGGTTCTTCGCCCCTGCCGACATGTTGGTGAGCCAGGGGCCGATCACGCTGCCGCAGGTGTTCGTCTCCGACATGGATTCGACCATGATCGGCCAAGAATGCATCGACGAGCTGGCCGATTATGCCGGAATCAAGCCGCAGATCGCGGCGATCACCGAACGCGCAATGCAGGGCGAACTCGATTTCAGCGCCGCCCTGCGCGAACGCGTGGCGCTGCTCGAAGGGCTGGAGCAAGGCGCGATCAGCGCTTGCCTGGCCGAGCGGATCAGGCCGGAGCCGGGCGCCCGCACGCTGGTGGCGACGCTGGCCGCAAGCGGCGTGCGGACCGTGCTGGTGACCGGCGGCTTCCACCATTTCGCAGATCCGGTGGGGTCCATGCTCGGGTTCGACAGGGTGGTGGGTAACCGGCTCGAGGTGGCAGGCGGCAGGCTCACCGGGCGCCTGGTGGGCGAGATCACCGACAGCGCCGTCAAGGCCGCCGTGCTGCGCGAGGAGGCCGCGGGCGGGCGGATCAGCCTTGCCACCGGCGACGGGGCCAATGATATCCCGATGCTTTCCGCCGCCACCTACGGCTTTGCCTATCGTGCCAAGCCCAAGGCGCGCGCCGCGGCCAATGGCCGGATCGACCGCGGCGACCTGACCGCCGTTCTCGGCCTGCTCGGCATCCCGCGCAATAATTGGTGTGAGGGCTGATGCCGATAGGCGTGGCTTCGCCGGACGCCGGGTATCGCCCCGATATTCAGGGGTTGCGGGCCGTTGCGGTGCTGGCGGTGCTGCTGTTCCATCTCGGGCTCGACGGATTTTCCGGCGGCTTCGTCGGGGTGGACGTGTTCTATGTTATTTCGGGCTATCTGATTGGCGGCATCGTGCTGCGCGAGCACGAGGCGGGACGCTTCAGCTTGGCCCACTTCTACGCCCGTCGCGTGCGGCGGCTGGTGCCCGCGCTGCTGGTGGTGCTCGCGGCGAGCACGCTGGCGGCGATGCTGCTGCTGCTGCCGGCGGAGCTGGCCAACTATGCCGAAACCCTGCTTGCCGCGCTGGTGTTTGCAGCGAACATCCATTTCTACCGCGCACAGTTTGAATACAGCGAAAGCGGCGAAGTGCCGCTGCTGCATCTGTGGACGCTGGGGGTGGAATGGCAGTTCTATCTGCTGCTGCCCTTGCTGATGCTGGCGCTGCTGCGTTTCGGACGGGCGGGCTTGTGGTTTGGGCTGGTCGGGGTTGCGGTTCTGTCGGCGGCGTGCTCGCTGGCCTATCCCGAGGCGAGCTTCTACCTCCTGCCGGCGCGGGTCTGGGAGTTTCTGGCCGGGGTGTTGACGGCGATCACGACGGTGCCCTTGCTGCGTTTGCGGGTGCTGCGCGAGATTCTGGCGCTCAGCGGCCTTTTGCTCATCGCTGCGGCGATCGTGCTGCTTGATACCGCCGATCCCTTTCCGGGCTGGCGTGCGCTGATCCCCTGTGCGGGTGCAGCGGCGATCGTGCTGGCGGGCAAGGCAGGGCCATCGCTGACCGGCCGCGCGCTGTCGCTGCCGGGCATGACCTGGCTGGGCGCGATCTCCTATTCGCTCTATCTGTGGCACTGGCCGGTGATCGTGTTCCTGCTGCTGGGTCTTCCGGCACCGCGACTCGACTGGCCCCTGCAGCTGGCGGCGACGGCGATTTCGGTGGTGCTGGCGACGCTCAGCGCGCGCTTCGTCGAGGCTCCGGCGCGCCAGCGCACCGTGCCCTTTGCCCGGCTTGCGCTGATTTCGGGCGGCGTGGCCGCGGTGCTTGCGGCGAGTGCGGCCATGCTGCTTGCCAGCGGCGGGTGGCCGGGGCGTTTCAGCCAGCGTTCCAATGACCTGGCGCGCGCGCTCGATTACCCGATCGATCAGGTGTTCCGAACCGGGAGCTGCTTTATCCACCATAAGAGCCAGCAGCTCGACGAGGCGGCCTGCCTGCTGCCCGACGATGGCCGGCCGCGGGTGCTGGTGCTGGGCGACAGCCACGCTGCAATGCTGGTGCCGGGGCTGCAGGCGGCCTTTCCGGGCAGCGCGGTGAGCCAGTTGACGGTAGCGGGCTGTCGTCCCGTCACCGGCGCGCGCGCCGAGCGCTATTTCTTCTGCCACCGCCTGATCGAGGACGCCTACAAGCGGCGCATCGCCGCGGGCAATTATGACTTGCTGGTGCTGGCGGGCTACTGGGAGGAAGGCGATCTCGCACCGCTCGAAGCCAGCCTTGCGCTGCTCGCCGAGCGTAAGCAGGCGGTGCTGCTGGTCGGGCCGTTTCCTGCCTTCGAGAAATTCGTCCCGCGGCTGCTGGCGATCGGCGCGGCGCGCGGGAACCCGCGGATCGCCGACGCTTTCCTCAAACCCGATCGCGCGCTGCTCGACCAGCGCATGGCCGCGCTCGCCGCGCGCTACGCGGCCCACTATTTCTCGCCGCTGCGCCAGTTGTGCGATCCGCAATGCCGCTATCTCGGGGCGCACGGCGATCCGCTGATTATCGATGACGCACACCTCACCGCCGAGGGCAGTCGACTGGTGGCCGAGGCCATGGCAGCGCCGGGGCTGATGAAATGAGCAAAGCCTGCGGCAGGCGGTGAAGCGGGGGATTGCCTTGGCGCGTCGATAAACTATTTACATCAGTGTAAGCTAATTCGGATTGCCCTTTGGTTGCTCCCCTGCTCACGAGACCGGACATGACCGCCGCCAACCGCAAATATCGCAATATGTTCGCCGCTGACGGCACGGTGCTGCTGCATCCAGATCGTCCTTTGGCGAAGTATCGCCCGCTGCGGGCGCTGCGCAATTTCCGGATGCTGATGAAGGACAAGGAAGACACGGCGGCAGTGTTTAGGATCTTCCAATCGCTGCCTCCGAAGGATTTCCTCGCCCGGATTGCCGAGCTTGCGCTGTCCGAGCGCGGGACCTACCTGCGCCAGACCGAGCCGTGCCTGCCCGAAATCCTTGACGATCACGCCGCGCTGCGGCGCACTCCGAAAGGCAGCCTGGCCCATGCCTATTGTGATTTCATGGAGGCCGAAGGTCTGACCGCCGCGGGCCTCGTGGCCGAAAGCGAACGCGCTGGCCGTCCGCGCTATCCCGATCTGGTCGAATGGTACATCGACCGCTCGCGCGATACGCATGACCTGTTGCATGTGCTTACCGGCTATGGCCGCGACGCGCTCGGTGAAGCTTCGGTGTTGCTGTTCACCCATGGCCAGGCGCCGAGCCATGGCCACCTCCTGATCGGCTATGCCGGGGCAGCCAATATCAAGAAGCGGGCCGAGGGCAGCAGAGCGCCCGTTTTCGGAGCCGTGCGCGAGGCGCATCGCATCGGCAAGGGCGCGCTGCCGCTGATCGCCCAACCGATCCGCCAGCTGCTTGAACGGCCAATCGCCGATGTGCGTGCCGAGCTGCGCATTGCCTCGCCGGTCAAGTACCGCGAATGCCACGAAATATGGCGCGAGGAAGGGATCGATCCCTACGATCTGCTCGCCCGCGGCAATGACCAGACAGCCGAGTTGCTGGCGGCCTGAGGCGCGTTAAAAGCCGGTTGGCGATCTGCCTCACCGGCGCGGGTCTGCCGGTAATGCTGGCTTTTCTCACCCGGGCCGTTTGCACAGGCGGCGCCAGCATCCCAGCGGTGAAGGGGCGTCCCCCGACGACCGAGGGAGTGGACTATTAACTGACATGAATGTAAGTAAATCGATACAAGAGCAGATCGCGATTCGCGCAAAGGATGTTGCACCTATGGCATTGACCGATCTTCCCCTGGTTGCCCCGGACCGCAAGGTTTCCGGATTCCGGCCGCTCAAGGTGCTTCACCACTTCGGCAAGCTGGTCGAGAACAAGGAAGACACCGAGCAGGTGTTCCACATCATCGAGGCGACCAAGGGCAAGCGTTCGCACAGGCAGGCATGGGATTTTATCCAGTCGCCGCAGGGCCAACGCTTCCTGCGCGAAGCGGTCGACATTCCGGCGATGCTCGACGATCACGCACGCTGGGCAGACTGCGCGCCCAACAGCGTCGCGGCGCATTACATCGCCTTCATGAAGCGCGAGGGCCTCTCGGCGGCGGGGCTGGTGGCGGAAAGCCACAAGTGGGCCCCGCCCGAAAGCCTGCCCAAAGATCAGACCCAGTGGTATTTCGATCGCCTGCGCGACACGCATGACCTGTTCCATGTGCTGACCGGCTATGGCCGCGACGCGCTGGGCGAGGCATGTTTGCTCGGCTTTACCTACGAGCAGAACCTCAACAAGGGCATCCTGTTCATTGCCTATGCCGGCGCGCGGCAGATCAAGAAGGTGAGCGGCACCAAGGCGCCGCTCTACGCTGCGGTCAAGGAAGGCCGCCGGCTTGGCAAGGCGGCGGAGAAGATCGCCCACCAGGACATTGCCGCCCTGATGCGCGAGGATATCACCGAGGCGCGTGCGCGGCTGGGCATCGGCACGCCGGAAATCTACCGCCAGTGCCTTGCAGTCCTTTCAGGCGAGGGCATTAGGAGCGAGCAACTGACGCTGCACGCCGCCCAGGCAGCCTGAGCCTTCTGCCCAAGGACTTGCGGATCACCAGCGTAAGGCCCGGACAGGTCTTGTCGCTGGCGGTTTTGCCTGTGGCATCACGCCATTTTTCTATCCCGTCCCGAGCGGAGAGCTGTCAGGCGATTGGTATGCCGGACGGGTCCGACGCCACGTCGCGCTCAGCCTTCCATCCACTCGGTGAAGAATCGCTCGTGCGCGGCGCGCAGTTCGGCAAGCGGGACACCGAGCACATGATCGCCACCCACAACCCCGATACGCTGGAAGCCGATCTGCGCGGTCTCGTCGTTGCGGGTGCCCTTGGCGAGCGCCTCGTTCAAGGCGACGACATCGGGCACGGTCACAAGATAGCGTCCCTGATCCTCGCCGAACCACCACTGCGCCGGGGTGTAATCGGGGTTGCCGGCTTCGACTTCGGCGCCAATGCCGCCCGCCAGCGCCATTTCCGCCAGCGCCACCGCCAACCCGCCATCGCTCAGATCGTGAACGGCATTGACCAGCCCATCGTCGATCAGCTCGTGGATGATGGCGCCCGCAGTCCGTTCGACCGTCAGATCGGTCGGCGGGGTGCGGCCTCCTTCCACGCCCTTGATAACGCGCAGCCACAAGGATTGGCCGAGGTGCGAGCGGGTGGGATCGGGCTTGGCCCAGAATTCGGGGCCGACGAGATAGATCGTATCGCCCGCGTTCTTGAAGTGCATCGTCATCATCTTGGAAAGGTCGCTGATGATGCCGACGCCGCCGATCGCCGGGGTGGGCAGGATCGCCGAGCCACCCCCGGTCGCCTTGCTTTCGTTGTAGAGGCTGACATTGCCCGACACGATCGGGAAGTCGAGCGCGCGGCAGGCATCGGCCATGCCTTCGAGCGCATGGACGATCTGCGCCATGATCTCGGGGCGCTGAGGGTTGGCGAAGTTGAGGCAGTTGGTCACGGCGAGCGGCCGCGCACCGACGGCGCACAGGTTGCGGTAGGCTTCGGCGATCGCCTGCTTGCCGCCCTCGTAGGGATCGGCAAAGACATAGCGCGGGGTGCAGTCGGTGGTGATCGCCAGCGCCTTGCCCGTCCCGTGCACCCGCACCACGCCCGCATCGCCGCCGGTCTGGAGCGTGTCCGCGCCGACCTGCGAATCGTACTGCTCGGCAATCCAGCGGCGCGAGGCGAGATCGGGCGAGGCCATCAGCTTGAGCAGGTCTGCGGCGACGTCATCCGTCGTGGGCACCTCGCCCAGCGGCTTGACGCCGGCCCATGCCGCATATTCGGCCTTTGAGAGATAGGGGCGGTCATAGAGTGGGGCCTCATCGGCCAGCGGGGCGAGCGGTATATCGCAAACCACCTCGCCATTGAATTCCAGCACCATGTGCCCCGTATCCGTGACTTCGCCGATCACCGCGAAATCGAGTTCCCACTTGCGGAAGATCGCCTCGGCCATCGCCTCCTTACCGGGCTTCAAGACCATGAGCATCCGCTCCTGGCTTTCCGAGAGCATCATCTCGTAAGGGGTCATGCCCTCTTCGCGGCAGGGCACCTTGTTCATGTCGAGCCGAATGCCAGCGCCGCCCTTGGATGCCATCTCGACCGACGAAGAGGTGAGGCCCGCCGCGCCCATGTCCTGGATCGCCACGATCGCGTCGGTCGCCATCAGTTCGAGGCAGGCCTCGATCAGCAGCTTTTCGGTAAAGGGATCGCCGACCTGCACAGTGGGACGCTTGGCTTCGGCATCCTCACCGAAGTCCGCGCTCGCCATGGTCGCGCCGTGGATGCCGTCGCGCCCGGTCTTGGAGCCGACATAGACGATGGGATTGCCCACCCCGGTCGCTGCCGAGTAGAAAATCTTGTCCTGATCGGCCACCCCCACGGTCATGGCGTTGACGAGGATGTTACCGTCATAGGCCGGGTGGAAGTTCGTCTCCCCCGCCACGGTCGGCACGCCGACGCAATTGCCATAGCCGCCGATGCCTGCGACCACGCCCTGCACCAGATGCTTCATCCTGGGGTGTTCGGGTCGGCCGAAACGCAGCGCGTTGGCGTTGGCTATCGGTCGCGCGCCCATGGTGAAGACGTCGCGCAGAATGCCGCCAACGCCCGTCGCCGCTCCCTGGTAGGGCTCGATGTAGGAGGGATGGTTGTGGCTCTCCATCTTGAAGATCGCCGCCTGACCGTCACCAATGTCGATCACGCCCGCGTTTTCGCCCGGGCCGCAGATTACCCAGGGGGCCTCGGTTGGCAGCTTCCTGAGGTGGATGCGCGAGGACTTGTAGCTGCAATGCTCCGACCACATCACCGAAAAGATGCCGAGTTCGACAAGGTTGGGCTCGCGCCCGAGCACGTGCAGGACGCGCTCGTATTCTTCGGGGGAAAGGCCGTGCTGTTCGACGATTTCGGGGGTGATGGCGGTCATGCGGGGACTCCTTGCGGCGCCCCCTAGATTATGGATCGCCGAAGGCCAAGCCACCGCGCTTCTGGAACCAGCGATTCTCCCCCACCCAGATCGCGAGCGCGGTGAGGAGCGCGAAAGCCAGCAGCGCCTGCAGGTAAAGCAACGGCCCGGCGCTTTCGGGGTGGGGGGCGAACCAGTTGACCGCCTGGAACAGCAGCATCACGGCAAGCAGCACCAGCGGCGGGCCGACCGGGCCGCGGGTGCGGCGCACGTAGAAGGCAAAGGCCCCGCCCGTCACCACCAGTTCCAGCGGCATGGCGATCGCGGGATGGTTCCACAGTCCCAGCCCCATTTTCGGCGGTTCGCCGTTGAGCGTCAGATCGGGCACGTGCACCAGCCAGTCGAGCGGCCAGTGCGACAGCACCACCAGCCCGGCGATCAGGCCCGCAAGCAGGTCGCGCTGCCCCGCAGCCACCACCAGTAGGCAGGCCAACGCCCATAGCCCCGCACCGACCAGGCTGTGGGTATAGGGCATGTGGTAAAGGTTGAGTGGCACCATCACGCTCGCCGCCGGATCGACCCTGAGCTTCTCCACTCCGATCAGCGCCAGCGTGAAGAACCCCCAGTCGACCAGCTGCGCCGCCACGAAGAGCGTGCCCAGCTTTGGGCTGCGCGGCGTGAGTGCGGCGGCAACGAAAGCCGGGGCGAAGTGTCCGATGAACATTGCTCGCGCCGGGTCAGCCCTCTGCCGCCGGGGCAAAGCGCAGCGTTACCCAGGTTGCCACCGCGCTCGCCGTGCCGGTGGCGAAGGCCCCCCACAGGATGTCGAGCACGCTGACATGGGTCGCCCACACCTTGAACACCGCCTGCGAGGTCAGATCGAAGGTGGCATAGCACAGTGCGCCGAGCAGGATGCCGTTGAGCAGCGCGGCCTGCACCGTGCCGCCGACCAGCCCAGGCCTGATCGCGAACCATGTCATCCCGGCGAGATAGATGAGATAGAATGCGCCCGCTGCGGCGAGGTTGAAGTCGCTGGCCATGATCTCGCCGATCACCGGCCGGTAGAGGTTGCCTGCGGCCCAGCGCAGCCAGATCGCATCGAGCGCGCCGAAGGCGAGCGCGGCGCTGGCATAGGCGATGATCCATTTGGTCATGTTGACTGTCTATCCCGGTTTGTCCCGTGCCAAGCGCGCCAGCCTTGACCGGACACGGCGCCTCCGTCAATGCTGCCGGGCATGGACGAGGGCAACACCGCCGCCGCGGGCGCGCAGGACATTTCGCAGATGAGCTTCGAGCAGGCGCTGGCCCAGCTCGAACAGATCGTGCAGCAGCTCGAACGCGGTGACGTGCCGCTCGACCAATCAATCAGTCTCTACGAACGCGGCGAAGCGCTGCGCGCGGCGTGCCAGCAGCGGCTCGATGCGGCACAGGCGCGGATCGAGAAGATCGTCACCGGCACCGATGGCCGCGCGAGCGGCACGCAAGCCTTCGACGCGGAAGGGTAGTGGCAATGCTGATCGAAGCGGGAACCAATGCGCTTGGCGCCGCGATCAGGCAGGTGCAGGCCGAAATCGATTCGCTGTTCGATGCGCTTTTGCCGGTGCCTGACGACACCAGCGCGCGGCTGGTCGAGGCGATGCGCTATGCCGCGATCGGCGGGGGCAAGCGGGTGCGCCCGCTGCTGGTGGTGAGCACGGCCGGCCTGTTCGGCGTCGCGCGCGATCCGGCGTTGCGGGCAGGCGCGGCGGTCGAGGCGATCCACGTCTATTCGCTGATCCACGATGATCTGCCCTGCATGGACAATGATGATCTGCGCCACGGCAAGCCGACGCTGCACAAGGTCTATGATGAGGCAACCGCTGTGCTTGCGGGCGATGCGCTTCATGCGCTCGCCTTCGAGATCCTCGCCGATGCCGAAACCAGCGCCGATCCTTTCACCCGGGTGGAACTGATTTCCACGCTCGGCAGCGCCTCAGGCATGAACGGCATGGCTGGCGGACAGATGATGGACATGGTCGCCGACGAAGAGGGCATATCCTACGATCTTCACGCGATCACCCGACTGCAACAGCTGAAGACCGGCGCGTTGCTCGGCGCCAGTGTCGAGATGGGGGCGATCCTTGGCAAGGTGCCGCCTCAGGCGCGCACGCATCTTAGGGCCTATGCCCGCGATATCGGCCTGGCTTTCCAGATCGCCGACGATCTGCTCGATGTCGAAGGCGATGTCGACAAGGCCGGCAAGGCGCTGCGCAAGGATCAGGAACAGGGCAAGCAGACCTTCGTCACCCTGATGGGGGTGGACAAGGCGCGCGAACAGGCCCGCGCTTTGGTGGATCAGGCGATCGGGCACCTCGCGCCCTATGGCCCCGAAGCCGACATTCTGCGCGCGCTCGCCCGCTTCATCGTCGAGCGCGACCGCTGAGAGCCGCGCCGGAGAGAGGATAAAACCATGACACGCCGCGTCGGGATTTACCCCGGAACCTTCGATCCGATCACGCTGGGCCATGCCGACATCATCCGGCGCGGCTCCAAGTTGGTCGATCACCTGATCATCGGGGTGACGACCAACATCGCCAAGAGCCCGATGTTCTCGGACACCGAACGCATCGCGATGGTCGAGCGGGAGGTCGCCAGCCTCGGTCTTGCCAATGTCGAGGTGGTCGGGTTCAATGCGCTGCTGGTGGAATTCGCCGATGCGCAAGGGGCCTCGGTGGTGGTCCGCGGCATTCGCGGGGTGACCGACTTCGAATATGAATATCAGCTCACCGGCATGAACCGGCAGCTCAACGACAAGGTCGAGACCATCTTCCTGATGGCCGATGTCAGCCTCCAGCCGATCGCCAGCCGGTTGGTGAAGGAGATCGCGCTCTATGGCGGCGATATCGCCAAGTTCGTCAGCCCGGCGGTGTGCGCGGATGTTGTTGCCCGGGTCCGCGAACGGGGACTCAAGGGCCAGAACTAGGCACCCCTGTCCACAGGCGCGGCTTCATTCATTGAAGTGTCAGGCCCGCAGGGCTACAGGCGGCATCGCACACGGATGAAATGATGATCAAAGCCACACTCAATTCCGCCCTCGGCGCATTGCTCCTTGTCGGCGCGGCCTGTCCCGCGCTTGCCCAAAGGCAAAAGGACGATACCCCGCCGGTTGCCTTTGGCGACAATGCCAAAAAGGATGAGGACAAGGACGCGAAAGCCGCGACACCGCAGCGCACCTATGCGCCGATCAATTACGATGTGAACGCCGATCCAGAGAACATCTGGGTGCTCGATCTGTCGAATGGCCAGCGGGTCAAGATCCGCCTCCAACCCGATTGGGCGCCGGCCCATGTCGCGCGGATCAAGGAGCTGACCCGCCGCGGTTTTTACAACGGCGTAATCTTTCACCGGGTGATCGACGGCTTCATGGCCCAGGGCGGCGATCCGACCGGCACAGGACAAGGCGGCAGCGAGCTGCCCGACCTGAAGGCTGAGTTCAATCCGATGCCGCACGTGCGCGGCACCGTGTCGATGGCCCGTGCGACCGAGGAAGACAGCGCCAATAGCCAGTTCTTCATCGTGTTCTATCCGCGCTTCAGCCTCGACAAGAGATACACCAATTTCGGCCGGGTGATCGAGAACATGGACGCGGTCGACGCGATCAAGCGGGGCGAACCGCCTGCCGATCCAACCTTCATCGTCCAGGCATCCATCGCGAGCGACAACCTGCCACCCCCGCCGCCGCCAGCACCCAAGGACGATGCGCCAATCACCGCCGACATGCTGAACGCGCCGGTAGGCTAAGGGGCTTTTCCGCCCCGGTTCAAGCAGCTAGGGGCGCGGGGCGATGAAGGTAGACCTGTTCGATTTCGAACTGCCGCCGGAGCGCATCGCGCTGCGTCCGGTTCGCCCACGTGATGCGGCGCGGATGCTGGTGGTGCGTGGTTCACAAGCTCGGTTCGAGGACCGCGGAGTGCGCGACCTGCCGCAACTGCTCAATCCCGGCGACGTGCTTGTGTTCAACGACACCCGCGTGATCCCCGCCCAGCTCGAAGGTCGCCGCGCCGAAGGCGAAGCCAGGATCGGCGCGACGCTGCACAAGCGCATCGACTTGCGCCGCTGGCAGGCGTTTCTCAAGAATGCCAAAAGGGTGAAGATCGGTGATCAGCTGGTGTTCGGCGGCGGCGTCACCGCGCTGGCCGAGCAACGCCATGCCGATGGTTCGCTGACCTTGTACTTCGAAGGTGAGGAGCCGGTCGAGGTGCTGCTCGACCGGGCGGGCACCATGCCGCTGCCGCCCTACATCGCCAGCAGGCGGCGGGTCGATGCGCAGGATCTGGAAGACTACCAGACCATCTTCGCGCGCGAGCAAGGGGCGGTCGCGGCGCCCACCGCCTCGCTCCACTTCACCCCGCGCCTCGTCGATGCCCTCGACGCTGCCGGAATCGGCCGGGCGATGCTGACGCTGCATGTCGGCGCGGGCACCTTCCTGCCGGTGAAGGCCGAAAATACCGAAGATCATCAGATGCACGCCGAATTCGGCCGTGTCTCGCCGGAAACCGCCGACCAGCTCAACGCGGCCCGCGCGGCAGGCGGCCGGATCATCGCGGTCGGCACCACGTCGCTGCGCCTGCTGGAGAGCGCGGTGGACGAGAAGGGCATCATCCGCCCCTTTTCCGGAGATACCGCGATCTTCATCACCCCCGGCTTCCGGTTCAAGGCGGTCGACGGGCTGATGACCAATTTCCATCTGCCCAAGTCGACGCTGATGATGCTGGTTTGCGCGCTGATGGGGCGCGAGCGGATGATGGCGGCCTATGCCCACGCCATTGCCCATCAATACCGCTTCTATTCCTATGGTGACTCCTCGCTGCTGCTCCCCTAACCGGCAGTCATGGACCAAGCAATTCTGTCGATCCGCGGCCTGACCAAGACCTATCGGGGCGGCATTCGCGCGCTCGATGCGGTCGATCTCGATATCCGCAAGGGCGAAATCTTCGCGCTGCTCGGGCCGAATGGGGCAGGCAAGACCACGCTGATCGGCGCCGTCTGCGGCCTGGTGCGGCCCTCGGCCGGGACGATCATCGCCTTTGGTCGCGACCTGGCTCGTGACTGGCGTTCGGCACGCGCGCGGATCGGGCTGGTGCCGCAGGAACTCGCCACCGACATGTTCGAGACCGTGTGGCACGCGGTCGCCTATTCGCAAGGGTTGTTCGGCAAGCCCCATGATCGCGCGCGGATCGAGGAAATCCTCCGAAGCCTGTCGCTGTGGGACAAGAAGGATGCCCAGATCCGCGCGCTTAGCGGCGGAATGAAACGCCGCGTGCTGATTGCCAAGGCGCTGGCGCATGAGCCTGAACTGCTGTTCCTCGATGAGCCGACTGCCGGCGTCGATGTCGAATTGCGCAAAGGCATGTGGCAGCAGATCGCCGCGCTGAAGGAGCGCGGGGTGACGATCATCCTGACCACCCATTACATCGAGGAGGCCGAGCAAATGGCCGATCGGGTCGGCATTATCCGCGGTGGACGCATCCTGATGGTGGATGAGAAACACGCGATTATGGAGCGGCTCGGCACGACCGAGGCGGTGATCGATCTGGTCGCACCTCTGTCCGCGCTGCCGCCCGAAATCGCCACTTTCCCGGTCGAGCTGGGCGCGGGTGGCAGGCAGCTGGTGTATCGTGGCGGAACGGGAGAGAACGGCGGGCGTGCCGAAGTCGCGCAGCTTACGCAGGCGCTCACCCGCGCGGGGATCGGCTATGCCAGCATCGACATCCATGATTCCTCGCTGGAGGACATCTTCGTCGGCCTGCTCGGCAAGCAGGTGGAGGCGGCGTGATGCACTTCAATTGGCGCAGCGCCCATGCGATCTACCGCCGCGAGATGGCCCGTGCCTTCCGCACCGCGTTCCAGTCGATCCTTTCGCCGGTGCTCACCACCGCGCTCTATTTCCTGGTGTTCGGCTCTGTGATCGGGGCAAGGATGGAACCCATCGGCGGGGTGCCTTACGGTGCCTTCATCATCCCCGGCCTGCTGATGCTGACCCTGCTCGGCGAGACGACAAGCAACGCCAGCTTCGGGATCTACATGCCGCGATTCACCGGTACCATCTACGAGCTGCTCTCGGCCCCTGTGGGCGTGGCCGAAACTCTGGCCGGTTTCGTCGGCGCGGCGGCCACCAAGGGGCTGATCCTCGCCGCGATCATCCTCGGCACGGCGCGGCTGTTTGTCGACTACGAGATCGCCCATCCCTTTATGGCCGCGGGCTACATCATGCTGGTGGCCGCAAGTTTTGCGCTGTTCGGTTTCATTCTGGGCATCTGGGCGGATTCCTTCGAGAAGCTCGGGATCATCCCGATGCTGATCCTCACCCCGCTGACTTTCCTCGGCGGCACCTTCTATTCGATCCGCGATCTTCCCGCACCCTGGGAGGCGATCGCGCTCGCCAATCCGATCGCCTTCCTCGTGAGTGGGCTGCGCTGGACCTTCTTCGGGGTGTCGGACGTGCCGATTGCCGTCTCGCTCGGCCTCACGCTGGGGTTTCTTGGCCTGTGCACCTTAATCATCGCGGTGATTTTCGGCACCGGGTGGCGGCTGCGCGAGTGACGGGCGGGTCTGCGAGCGTCCTTTGTCGAGGGCAAAGCGCTGTCCGTCTGACATCAACCGCAGCTCGTCGCCTCGTTCATGTGCCCGAAAGTGACCGAATCCTAACGCCTTGGTCACCGCCGCACCCCCTGCGGCAGGCAAGTAACAAGGATTTGAAAATATGAGAAGAATCGCAATCACTTCGCTCGTTGCGATGGGCGCGATGGCACTTCCGGCGGCTGCCCATGCGCAGTCGAATGATGACCCGAAGGTCGAACCCTACGTCGGCGTGACCGCAGGGATCCACGATCTCGGCATCGGTCTGCCAAACGATGACGGCGGCATCTACGGCGTTGTCGCTGGTGTTGATGTGCCGGTCGGCAAGACCTTTTTCGTGGGTGCCGAGGGCAACTACAACATCGGTGATGGCGCGATCGACAGCGAATACGGCATCGCCGCGCGCGCCGGTGTGCGTGTCGGCCAGACCGGCAAGGTCTACGTGCGCGGCGGCTATCAGGAAGTCGATTTCGATCTCGGCAATTTCGTCACCCCGGCTGTGATCGGGCTTGACGACACCGATGGCGATTATCTCGTCGGTGCCGGTGTCGAATTCGGCCTCGGCGATAGCCCGATCCGCTTCCGCGCCGGGCTCGACACCATCGCCTTCGATTCGACCCGTGCCACGGTGGGTGTGCTCTACACCTTCTGAGGCCCGAGCCACTCCGCACATTACCGGCCGGAGCAGCACCTGCTGCTCCGGCCTTTTTGCTGCGCGCGTGACAGCGCCGCTCGCGCCCGCTAGGGGCGCGCTCGCCATGACGCTCCCGCGCTTCTCCTTCACCCTTCACGCCACCTGTGGCAAGGCCCGCACCGGCACGATTGCGATGCAGCGCGGCCAAATCCGCACGCCTGCCTTCATGCCGGTCGGCACCGCGGCGACGGTCAAGGCGATGAAGCCCGAGGCTGTGCGCCAAACCGGCGCCGACATCATCCTCGGCAATACCTACCACCTGATGCTGCGCCCAGGTGCCGAGCGGGTGAACCGGCTGGGCGGTTTGCATCGCTTCATGAACTGGCCGCGCCCGATCCTGACCGATTCGGGCGGCTATCAGGTGATGAGCCTGTCGGACCTCAGGAAACTGAGCGAAGAGGGCGTCGAATTCAAAAGCCACCTCGACGGCAGCAGGCATATGCTGACCCCGGAACGCTCGATGGAAATCCAGCGCCTGCTCGGAAGCGACATCGTCATGGCCTTCGACGAATGCCCGCGTGCCGACCGTCCGCGCGACGAGATCGCCGCGTCGATGGAGCTCTCGATGCGCTGGGCGAAGCGCAGCCGCGAGGGCTTCGACAAGGGCGAGGAACACGCCGCCCGCGCCGCGCTGTTCGGCATCCAGCAGGGCGCGCTCCACGAAGATCTGCGCCGCATCAGCGCCGACAAGCTCGTCGATATCGGCTTCGATGGCTACGCCGTCGGCGGGCTGGCGGTGGGCGAGGGGCAGGAGGCGATGTTCGGCGTGCTCGATTACGCCCCCGATATGCTCCCGGCTGATCGCCCGCGCTATCTGATGGGCGTGGGCAAGCCCGATGACCTCGTCGGCGCGGTCGAACGGGGCATTGACATGTTCGATTGCGTGCTGCCGACCCGGTCGGGCCGCAACGGGCAGGCCTTCACCAGGAACGGCCCGCTCAACCTGCGCAATGCCCGCTTTGCCGAGGATGCCGGCCCATTGGACGAGCGATGCTCCTGTCCGGTCTGCGCCACCTATTCGCGCGCCTATATCCACCATCTCGTCAAGTCGGGCGAGATACTCGGGGCAATGCTCGTGACCGAGCACAACCTCAGCTTCTATCAGGCCTTGATGGGAGGCATGCGCGATGCCATTGCGGCAGGCGTATTTGCCGATTTTGCCGCCACGTTCCGACGCGATTACCTTGGAAGTTCCGCTTGATGCCCAAAGCCCCCGAAGACTGCGAGACCATGGTCGAGGTGCGCGAGGGTGTCGACGCGCTCGACCGCGCGCTGGTCGCGCTGCTGGCGCGGCGCTTCGGCTACATGCGCGCCGCCGCCCGGATCAAGCCGGAGCGCGATGCAGTGCGTGACGAAGTGCGCAAGGCCAGCGTGATCGCCGCCGCGGTCGCCGAGGCCGAGGCGCATGGCATCCCCGGCGATGTCGTCGCAGATATCTGGGAACGCCTCGTCGAAGGCTCGATCGCCTACGAGTTCTCCGAGTGGGACCGGATCAGGGGCTGATGGCCTCGCCCAGAAACGCGGCGAGGCGCGGCTGCTTCTTGTCCGGCGCCTGCTGACGGATCGAGCGGGCCAGCTTCGCCACGCGCGCCTCCCACCTGGCGATATTGCGCGGCGGGGTGTTTTCACCCACCGGCCCGAGCGACAGCGTGCGCACCGGAGCAAAGCCGCAAAAGCCGAGGATCTGCCCCTTCCAGCGCCGGATCACGGGATTGCCGTGATACCACCTGAGCACGAAGGGCGGGGTGTCCATCGTCACGATGAGATCGGCCGACCGGCCCTGCATGAGCTTGTCCCACCACGGATCGCCGACGTGATAGGCGAAGGTGAATTTCGGCAGGAACAGCCGGTCGATCAGGCCTTTGAGCTCGGCCGGTTCTGCCCCCCACCACATCGGGAAGGCAACGACGAGATGGTCGCAGGCATCGAGCACCTCGGCCAGTTTGGCGATGTCCGGTTCCCACGCGGTGCGCTGGCGGTAGCCGGGGCGCAGCACGGGGGTGAAAGCGAGCCGGCGCACCGCCACGCGGGTCACTTCGGCGCTGGCAGGCAGCGCCGCCGCATAGCAATCGAGCAGATGGGTGGTCAGGCGAGCCTCGTCGGGATGCCCGTCGAGCAGCAGAACTTTCATCGTCGAGCGGATCCCTTCTGTCAGGCGTCCGGCCAATGATGGCCAAGGCCTGAGCAAAAGAAAAGGGCGGCCCCGAAAGGCCGCCTTCATGCCATCTGCTGTGAAACCCGCAGGATCAGCGCGAGTAGAATTCGACCACCAGGTTCGGTTCCATCGTCACCGGATAGGGCACCTCGTCGAGCTTCGGCACGCGGGTGAACTGCACCTTGTCATTGCCGTCGGGCACGACGTAGTCGGGAATGTCCCGCTCGGGCAGGCTCTGGGCCTCGATCACCAGCGCCATTTCCTTGGCCTTGTTGCCGAGGCTGATGACATCGCCCACATCCACCCGACGCGAGGCGATGTTGCACTTCACGCCGTTGACATAGATGTGCCCGTGGCTGACGAGCTGGCGCGCAGCGAAAATGGTCGGCGCGAACTTGGCGCGATAGACCACCATGTCGAGGCGACGCTCGAGCAGGCCGATCAGGTTCTGGCTGGTGTCGCCCTTCATCCGCGCGGCTTCGGCATAGGTGCGCTTGAACTGCTTTTCCGTGACGTCGCCGTAATAGCCTTTGAGCTTCTGCTTGGCGCGCAACTGCAGACCGAAGTCGCTCATCTTGCCCTTGCGGCGCTGGCCGTGCTGGCCGGGGCCGTAGGAACGCTTGTTCACGGGCGAATTCGGGCGACCCCAGATGTTTTCGCCCATCCGGCGGTCAAGCTTGTACTTGGCGCTCTTGCGCTTCGACATAAGTCGTATCCTTCAATGTGCTGGATTGCCCCTGCGGCAACCATTCAACCCGGCATCGCTCCACCGCGCAAAAGGCGCGATGCGGCGCCTGCTTCACCGGGGTGCAGGGCCCATTTGCGAAGGCGCGCGCTTAGCAGGTTTGCCGCCGAGGTCAAGCCGTGCCTGCCTGCGCGAGGCCAGCGGCTCCTGTCGCGCTTGTCCAACCCTGGTTGATGCACACCTTCAATCCTCCGGCTCACGCTCAAGCGCGCTGAGGATGCCGCGCAGGGTGCGCACTTCAAGTTGATTCCAGCCGGGCTTGGTGAGCAGATTGCGCAAGGTGCGACGGGTGCTTTCGGTGCGGGATTCGGGACGGAAATAGCCGCGCGGTGCCAGCAGCCTTTCGAAATGGGCAATCATCGCGTCGAGCTGCTCCTGCGGAGCCGGAGGGAGCACGTCCTCGCGGGTCGGCTGCACCAGCGCATCGTCCGCACCGGCCAGCTCGCGCCCCATGCGCGACCATTCATAGGCGACGATCACCACTGCCTGCGCGAGGTTGAGCGAGCCGAACTCCGGGTTGATCGGGATGGTCAGGATATTGCGCGCCAGTGCCACGTCCTCGGTTTCGAGGCCCGATCGCTCGGGGCCGAACATAATCGCGTGACGGCCTGGCAGGGTGTGGACCTGACGCCCGGCCTCGTCCGCGCCGATCACCGGCTTGGTCACCCCGCGCTTGCGCACCGTGGTCGCATGGATGTGCTGGCAGTCGGCCACGGCCTCGGCGGTGGTGGCATAGACCTTGGCCTGTTCGAGCACGATGTCCGCACCCGAGGCAGCGGGGCCGGCAGAAGGGTTGGGCCAACCGTCGCGAGGGGCCACCAGACGCATTTCGGTCAGTCCGAAATTGAGCATCGCGCGCGCCGCCTTGCCGATGTTCTCGCCCAGTTGCGGGCGCACGAGCACGATCGCCGGCTTGCTGAGATCGGCCATGTTTGCCTTAGTCCTTTGCCGCTTGCTGGACGGTGCTGGCAAATTCTTCGAAGTCGCGCGCCTCGGAGAAATCGCGATAGACGCTGGCGAACCGAATATAGGCAACCGAATCGATCTGGCGCAGGCCCTCCATCACCAGCTCGCCGATGTGCGAAGAGGGCACTTCGGCCTCGCCCGAGGTTTCGACCTGCCGCTGAATGCCGGAAATCAGCTGATCGAGCCGTTCCTGGTCGATCCCGCGCTTGCGCGAGGCCAGCGCGATCGACTGCTCGAGCTTGTGGCGGTCAAACGGCTCACGCCGGTTGCCCGACTTGATTACCACCACCTCGCGCAGTTGGACGCGCTCGAAGGTCGTGAAACGCGCGCCGCAGGACGAACACTGGCGCCGCCGCCGGATCGAGGTGCCATCCTCGGTCGGGCGGCTGTCCTTTACCTGGGTATCGTCATGTGCACAAAAAGGGCAGCGCATTCAGCGATTTATTTCTTGATTCTCTGATAGAGTGCGAAGCCTGCGCCGATCGCGAGGCCGATTGGCCATGAAACCACCGGCAGCAAAGCCCCAGCCACCGCGCCGACCGCGGCACCGGTGAGAACCGGCGCGGTAGAGGGGTGGTTCAATCCCTCCTTGGCCATGCCGGTGACTTCGGCCTTCACATCCTCGACCCAATCCGGGGTCTGGCGCGGTTCCCGATTCATGACGCGGCTCCTCACATGCCCGGATAGACGGGGAAGGCAGCGCACAACGCGCTCACCCGCTGGCGCACGCTCTCTTCGGTCTGCGCGTCGCCTTCGGGTCCGTTTTTGGAAAGGCCTTCAACCACTTCTGCGATGAGCTTGCCGATGGTGCGGAACTCCTCGGGGCCGAAGCCGCGGGTGGTGCCGGCGGGCGTGCCGAGGCGGATGCCGCTGGTGACGAAGGGCGAGCGGGTATCGTAGGGAATGCTGTTCTTGTTGCAGGTGAGAAATGCCCGGTCGAGGCCCTTTTCGGCGTCCTTGCCGGTCACGTTCTTGGCTGTGAGATCAACCAGCATCGAATGGTTGTCGGTGCCGCCACTGACGATACGCAGGCCGTTCGCCTCAAGGCTGGCCGCCAGTGCCCGCGCGTTCTCGACAATCCGGTGGGCATAGGTCTTGAACGACGGATCGAGCGCTTCCTTGAAGGCCACTGCCTTGGCCGCGATCACGTGCATCAGCGGGCCGCCCTGGAGGCCGGGGAAGACCGCCATGTTCAGGGGCTTGGTGAACTTCTCGTCGTTCCACAGGATGATGCCCGAACGCGGACCGCGCAGGCTCTTGTGAGTGGTCGAGGTGACGATGTCGCAATGCGGGAAGGGCGAGGGGTGCGCACCGCCGGCAACGAGGCCGGAGATGTGGCTCATGTCGCACAGCAGCACCGCGCCCACTTCGTCGGCGATGGCGCGGAAGGCAGCGAAGTCCCAGATGCGCGAATAGGCGGTGCCACCGCAGATGATGATCTTCGGCTTGTGTTCGCGCGCCTTGGCGGCGACTTCGTCCATGTCGATCGTCTCGGTCTCGCGGGAAACGCCATAGGAGACGACGTTGAACCACTTGCCGCTCATGTTGACGGGCGAGCCGTGGGTGAGGTGGCCCCCGGAGTTGAGGTCCAGACCCATGAAGGTATCGCCCGGATTGAGCAGGGCGAGGAACACCGCCTGGTTCATCTGCGAGCCCGAATTGGGCTGGACATTGGCGAAGTTGCAGCCGAACAGCTGCTTGGCCCGCTCGATGGCGAGGGTCTCGACCACATCGGCATAGTCGCAGCCGCCGTAGTAGCGCTTGCCGGGATAGCCCTCGGCATATTTGTTGGTGAACACGCTGCCGGTCGCTTCGAGCACTGCGCGGCTCGCGATGTTCTCTGACGCGATCAGTTCGATCTTGTCGCGCTGGCGGGCGAGTTCCTTGCTGATGGCGGCCGCAATCTCGGGATCGGCGGTGGCAAGATCGTTGCGCCAGAAACCGTCCATCGCGGCGACGGCTTGACGGGCGGAGAAATCGGCGGGGGCGGTGCTCATTGATGGGTCTCGATATGGTCGGGGGAGAACGGGGGCTTGCCGAGCTTGCCGACCCGGCGCTGGTGTCGCCCGGCCGGATCGCCGGCATCGGCGAATTCTGTTTCGAGGAAGGTCGCAACGCAGGACTTCGCCATTTCGATCCCGACCAGGCGCGCGCCAAGCGCGATGCAATTGGCATCATTGTGCTCGCGCGCGAGCGCAGCGGAGAGCGGCTCGCTCACCAACGCGCAGCGCACCTGCGGGTGGCGGTTGACGCTGATCGAGATACCGATGCCGCTGCCACACAGCGCGATGCCGTATTCGACCGTGCCGTCGGCAATGATTTCGGCGAGGCGGTAGCCGTAATCGGGATAGTCCACGCTCTGCCCCGGTTCCGGCCCGAGATCGGCGACTTCGTGGCCTTCCTCGATAAGCCATTCGGCAAGCTCGGCCTTCAGTTCGACGGCCGCGTGATCGGAGGCGATGGCGATGCGCATGGGGGGGCTATAGGCGCGCGGGCGACGATTCTCCACCCCCGCACGCGGGGTTTTTCGACCAAGTGCGCAACGGTGCGCGCAGCTTTTGCTTTACGCGGCCGAAAGGGCATGGGTGGTAGGCACTTGTCGATGGATGATCCCGCACCTCGCCTGACTGCCGAGCAATGGCTCGCCCGGGTCTTTGCCGATGGCCGCCCGCGCCATTTCGGCACGGGCTGGCTGAGCGGGGTGCTGGGCATCGTGCTGGCGCTGCTGGCGCTGCTTTCGGTGCTGTGTTGGCATTTCCCGCAATATCTGACCTTGCCCGAATTGCGCGAGCGCTATCCGCTCGCACTGGTGCGGCTCGCGATTGATATCGGCCTGCTGGCAGCGATGGGGTTGGCAGGGCTTTCGATGCTGCTGCGCAAGCGCAAGGCGTTGGGGGTGACGGCGCTGATTCTGGCGGGTGCGGCGCTGACGCTGGGCGCGGGAGGAGCCGAAATCCCGCGCGCAGGCAGCAGCGTGATCTATCTCGGGCTCGACTGGTTCGTGCTGGGGGTGCTGAGCACGGCGGCGATTCTCGTGCCCTTGGAAGGCGCCTTTCCACTGCGGCGCGGGCAGGGGGCGTTCCGGCGGGGCTGGCTGACGGACACGCAATATTTCTTTGCCAGCCACGCGCTGGCACAGCTGATGAGTGTCGCAGTGCTCGCCCCGGCGGTGGCGCTGGGCGAGATGCTGGCCGTGCCTTCGGCACAGGCTGCGGTGCAGAGCCTGCCGTGGCTCGTGCAGTTTGCCTTGTGCGTTCTGGTTGCCGATCTGGCGCAGTACGGCGTGCACCGCGCCTTTCATGCCATCCCGTTACTGTGGCGCTTCCACAAGGTGCATCACTCGGTCGAGACGATGGACTGGTTGGCAGGATCGCGGCTGCATCTGGTCGATGTGATCGTGACGCGCGGGCTGGTGCTGCTGGCACTGCTGGTGGCTGGATTCGCCGAGACTGCTCTCTATGCCTATCTCGCGCTGGTGAGCTTCCACGCGGTGTTCATCCACGCCAACTTCGCGCCCCGTTCACGGTGGCTCGAACGCTGGGTGGCGATGCCCCGCTTTCACCACTGGCACCACGGGGTAGAGCCCGAAGCGCGCGATGTGAACTTCGCGGTACATTTACCCGTAATCGACCGCTGGTTCGGGACGTATCATCTTCCGGAAGGGCGCTGGCCCGGCGGTTACGGCATCGCTGGGGAACGCGCGCCCGAAGGCTGGGTGAAGCAGCTGGTGTGGCCATTTTCGATGCGCCAATGAAAAACCCCGCCTGAGCGGGGTCTTTCGCGTTTTACTGATCGAGGAACGAGCGCATCTTCCTTGACCGGCTCGGGTGCTTCAATTTGCGCAGGGCCTTGGCCTCGATCTGGCGGATACGTTCGCGCGTCACCGAGAATTGCTGGCCGACTTCCTCCAGCGTGTGATCGGTGTTCATCCCGATCCCGAAGCGCATCCGCAGCACGCGTTCTTCACGGGGAGTCAGCGAAGCGAGCACGCGGGTGACGGTTTCCTTGAGGTTGGCCTGGATCGCGGCATCCACCGGGATGATCGCATTCTTGTCCTCGATGAAATCGCCGAGGTGGCTGTCCTCCTCGTCCCCGATCGGGGTTTCGAGGCTGATCGGCTCCTTGGCGATCTTCATCACCTTGCGCACCTTTTCGAGCGGCATGGAGAGGCGCGCGGCCATTTCTTCCGGCGTCGGTTCGCGGCCTTCCTCGTGGAGGAACTGCCGGCTCGTGCGCACCAGCTTGTTGATCGTCTCGATCATGTGCACCGGGATGCGGATGGTGCGGGCCTGATCGGCAATCGAACGCGTGATCGCCTGCCGGATCCACCACGTGGCGTAGGTCGAAAACTTGTAGCCGCGGCGGTATTCGAACTTGTCGACCGCCTTCATCAGGCCGATATTGCCTTCCTGAATGAGATCAAGGAATTGCAGGCCGCGGTTGGTGTATTTCTTGGCGATTGAGATAACCAGCCTGAGGTTCGCCTCGACCATTTCCTTCTTGGCGATGCGCGCCTCGCGCTCGCCCTTCTGCACCATGTTGACGATGCGGCGGAACTCGGGAAGGCTCATGCCGGTCTGCGCGGCAATATCGGCGATTTCCGAGCGGATGCGCTCGATCGCGGGGCCCTCGCGTTCAAGGAAGGCGGCCCACTTCTTGTCCTTCTTTGCGCGTTCCTTGATCCAAGCGTCGTCCATTTCGTTGCCGACGTAGGAATCGAGGAAGTCGATCCGCTTGATCTTGTGACGCTCGGCGAGCCGCAGCATCTGCCCACCCAAGGTCGTCAGCCGGCGGTTGAAGGCGTAGAGATTGTCGACCAGAAATTCGATCTTGGTGGCGTGGAACTGCACGCTCTCGACCTCGGCGGTGAGATCTTCGCGTAGCTGCTCGTACTTCTTCTCCTTGGCCGCGGGGAAGGCATTGCCCGCCGCCAGCGTCTCGACCCGCTCGGCCTGGAGCTTCTCGAAATCTTTGAACAGTTTGGTGATGCGTGCGAAGCGTTCGAGCGCCTCGGGCTTCAGCGCGGCTTCCATCTGGGCGAGGGAGAGGGTGTTGTCCTCCTCGTCGTCATCCTCGCGCTTGGCGCGCGGCGCGCCGTCCTCGTCCTCTTCCTCGGGCTCCTCCTCGACCTCGTCATCCTCGCGGATCGTCGGGCCGGCAGTAGCTTCGGAGATTTCGTCGTCATCGGCATCCTCGGCGCCCTCGGCCATCTTCTCGGCCGGAGGCTCCTTGGACAGCATTGCGTCGAGGTCGAGGATCTCGCGCAGCTGCATATCGCCATTGTTCAATGCTTCGGACCACTGGATGATCGCGTGGAAGGTGATCGGGCTTTCGCACAAGCCCATGATCATCATGTCGCGCCCGGCCTCGATGCGCTTGGCGATGGCGATTTCGCCTTCGCGGCTGAGCAGTTCGACCGCGCCCATTTCGCGCAGATACATCCGCACCGGATCGTCGGTGCGCTCGCTTGTGGCGACTTTCTTGTTGCCGGCGCGGGCGTCCTTGGCGGCCTTCTTCTCGCCGTCCTCGTCGTCTTCGTCCTCGTCGTCGACGGCCAGCGTTTCGTCCCCTTCGCCGTCCTCGTCACCTTCGGCCTCGGCGTCCTCGTCGCTCTCGACAATCTGTACGCCCATCTCGCTGAGCGCGGTCTGGATGTCCTCGATCTGGTCGGGGCTCATCTCGCCCGATGGCAGCGCTTCATTGAGCTCGTCATAGGTGACATAGCCGCGCTTTTTCGCCTTGCTGATCAGTTTCTTGATCGAAGCCTCGTTGAGATCGATCAGCGGGGCGTCTTCCTTTTCGGCCATAATTTCCGTTCAGTCCGTTACCGGGCGGCCGTTCCTGCGTGACGCAGGTGGCGGTCGCCAATTCATCCCATCTCCTCCGTCGGAGCGGAGTCGTCACCCATGGCCACCGGAGCGGCCTTTTTGCGCCCGAAAGCCTTGAGGCGTTCGTCGAATGTCATGAGCTGTGCACGCAACCTGGCCTGTTCGGCGAACGATCCTTCGGGATCGCTCTCGAACCGGGCAATCGTGGCCGCAAGCGCAGCCTCAAGCGCTGGCCGTTCAACCAGCAGCGACACAGCTTCGGCCAGTTCCTCGCACGCATCGCCGGTGGCTGTGCCCTCATCGAGAAAGGCGTAACGGATGTCTGCCGGCGGGGCAGGGTGACCTAGCGATTCGCATATGGCGTGTGCGCCGTGCGAATCAAGCGTTTCTGCAAGTTCGAACAGCGATTCGACCAGCGGCGCCGCGGTGCGGTCGTGCCGGGCGAGGGTGGAAAGCGCTTCGGCGTGGCGGGCAATCTCCTGCGGATAGCGGGCAAGTCCGGCAACCACGGCGGCGAGCAGGCCCTTTCGCTGGCCGCCATGGATGATGTCCCGCAGCCGCCTGCGCCCCTCGTCCGACAGCCCTGGAGGCGGCAGCGTCGCGCCGCGCCGTGGCCGGGTAAAACCGGGGCGGGGCGCGCGCGGCGGATAGGCGAAGGCGGAGAAGCGGTCGGAAAGCTCGCGCCGGTAGAGCGCCTTGATCTCGGGATCGCGGATGGTTTCGACATGGGCCATCAGCCGGGCTTTCAGCCCCGCCTTGGCTTCGGGTGTGGCAAGCGGCTGCGCGTCGCGCTCGAACTCCCAAAGCGTGTCGATCAGCGGGGCAGGACTGGCGAGCAGCCGCTCCATCGCATCCTTTCCCTGCGTCTTGATCAGATCGTCGGGATCAAGCCCGGCAGGCAAGCGCACGATGGCGAGCGAGCGCATCGGCGCAAGCAGCGGCAGCGCCCGCGCAATTGCGCGCATCGCCGCGCGCTGGCCCGCGGCATCGCCATCGAAGCACAGCACCGGCACCTCGACCATGCGCCACAGCAGCTCAAGCTGCATCTCGGTCAGCGCCGTGCCCAGCGGGGCGACCGCATCGTTGATGCCCGCATTGGCGAGGGCGATCACGTCCATATAGCCTTCGACCACCACCACCCGGCCCGACTGGCGCGCGGCAGGCGCGGCGCGGTGGAGATTGTAGAGCGTGCGGCCCTTATCGAACAGCGCGGTATCGGATGAGTTGAGATACTTGGCGACGCCTTCCCGCTCGTTTAGCACGCGAGCGCCGAAAGCGATCACCCGGCCACGCGCGTCTTGGATCGGGAGCGTCACGCGCCCGCGGAAGCGGTCGTAACGCTCGCCCGCCTCGTTGGCCGCGCGCATCCCGGCGCCTTCCAGCATATCCTCGCCGAACTGGGCCAGCGCCTTGGCGAGCGCCTGACGATCATCCGGCGCCCAGCCGAAGCCGAACTCGCCTATGATCCGCGCGGAAAAACCGCGCCGCTGCAGGTATTCGCGCGCCGCAGCGCCGCTCGGGCCGGCAAGACTTTCGACGAAAAAGCGCTGGGCGGCTTCGGTCACGTCGATCAGGCTGGCGCGCTGTTGCGCTTTCTTCGCCTGCACCGGATCGGGGGCGGGAACCTCCATCCCCGCCATCGCCGCTAGTTCCTTGATCGCATCCATGAACGACAGGCCGGCATGATCGACCATCCAGCTGATCGCATCGCCATGCGCGCCGCAGCCGAAGCAGTGGTAGAATGCCTTCTGATCATTGACGTAGAAGCTCGGCGTCTTCTCGTCATGGAACGGACAGCACCCTTTCCACTCGCGCCCAGCGCGGGTCAGCTTCACCGAGCGCTGGACGAGCGAGGACAGCGCGATCCGCGCACGCAGCTCGTCCTTCCATTGCGGGGTGATCGCCATGCATCTTAGGTGCGCTCGAAAGCGGCCGCGTTCAAGCGCAGCTGTGGATGGGTCTGTGGCTTAGGACAGCGCCGCCTTGACCAGCGTGCTGGCGAGCTTGCCGTCGAGCGCCGCGCCGTGGCGGGCCTTCAACGCGGCCATGACGGCGCCCATGTCCTTCATGGTGGCAGCGCCCGTCTCGGCCTTGATTGCCTCGATCGCGGCCCTGGTGGCGGCCTCGTCCATCATTTGCGGCAGGAATTCCTCGATCACCGCCAGTTCCGCGCGCTCGATCGCCGCCAGTTCCTCGCGCCCGCCCGAGACATAAAGCTCGATCGATTCGCGGCGCTGCTTGGCCATCTTCTGCAGGACGCTGACCACCAGCTCGTCGTCGGGGATGGCCTTGCCCGAAGTGCGTTCCTCGATGTCGCGGTCCTTGATCTTGGCGCTGATCTGGCGGAGCGCGGCGATGCGGGCCTTATCGCCCGCCTTCATCGCGGCGATGGTGGCGGCCTTGATATCGTCACGGATCATGGGTCTTTTCCTGTGGAGGGGTTTCGTGGGTGCGCCTCTAACGCAAATGGCGCGGCACGCCTAGGTTGACGCGAGGGATGCATGAGCCTAGCGGACGAAACTTAGCACCATCGCTGGAACCCCTGTCACGGAGCGCCCCATGGCCGACCCCGCAACCTTTCGTGCGCCACCTCCAGGGACGACCGGAGTCCTCGTTCTGGCCGATGGCACGGTGATCTGGGGCCGCGGGTTCGGTGCAGTCGGTTCTGCGGTGGGCGAGGTCTGCTTCAACACCGCGATGACGGGCTATCAGGAGGTGATGACCGATCCTTCCTACGCCGCGCAGATCGTCACCTTCACCTTCCCGCATATCGGCAATGTCGGCGCGAACGGCGAGGATGTGGAAAGCCGCGTCGAGGGCGCGGTCGGCTGCATTGTGCGCGAGGACGTGACCGAGCCGAGCAATTTCCGCAGCATCGAGCGTTTTGGCGAGTGGATGGCGAGGAACGGCAAGATCGGGCTTTCGGGCGTCGATACCCGCGCGCTCACCCGCCGCATCCGTCTGTCCGGCGCGCCCAATGCGGTGATCGCCCATGCGCCCGACGGCAAGTTCGATATCCCCGCACTGCTCGAGCGCGCCAAGGCATGGCCGGGGCTGGAGGGCATGGATCTCGCGATCCGCGTGACGCGCGGGGCGCAAGAGGCCTGGGAAGGCGGCCCATGGTCGCTCGGCAAGGGCTATGGCCGCGCCCCGTTCGATGCCAAGCCGCACGTGGTCGCAATCGACTATGGCGCGAAGGACAATATCTTCCGCAACCTCGTGCGCGCCGGGGCGCGGGTGACGGTGGTGCCGGCCAAGACGAGCTTCGAGGCGATCATGACGCTGAAGCCCGACGGCGTGTTCCTCTCCAACGGCCCCGGCGATCCGGCGGCGACCGGCGAATATGCGGTGCCGGTAATCAAGGCGCTGCTCGATGCCGATGTGCCGCTGTTCGGCATCTGCCTCGGCCACCAACTGCTCGCGCTCGCCGCGGGCGCGAGAACGATCAAGATGCACCAGGGCCACCGCGGTGCGAACCACCCGGTGCAGCGCGTGGGCGAGGGCTGGGGGGAGACTTCGGGGCTGGTCGAGATCACCTCGATGAACCACGGCTTTGCGGTGGATGCGGCAACCCTGCCGGAGAATGTCGAGCAGACCCATGTGAGCCTGTTCGACGGGACGAATTGCGGCATCGCGATCAAGGGCAAGAAGGCCTTCGCGGTGCAGTATCACCCCGAGGCAAGCCCCGGGCCGCAGGACAGTTTCTACCTGTTCGAGAAGTTCGTGGGAATGTTGGCGAGGGAGACTGTCTGATGGCTGTTGTTCGTAGCTTCACAACAAAAGAACTTGATCGGCAGGTGGCTCACTCTGAGGTGGATGCGACGATCTCAACCGTTGAAGTTGATGGCGAGAAGTTCGTCCAGATCGACACCTACGGCTCCAAACGGAGAGCCATGCCAAACAAGGTCTCGCAAAGCCTCCGGCTGTCTAAATCGGCCTTCGACGAACTCGTTAAAATTGGATCGAAGCACTTCTGATGCCCAAAAGAACCGACATCTCCTCGATCCTCGTCATTGGCGCTGGTCCGATCATCATCGGGCAGGCCTGCGAGTTCGATTACTCCGGCACGCAGGCGATCAAGGCGTTGAAGGAGGAGGGCTACCGCGTCATCCTCGTCAACTCGAACCCCGCGACGATCATGACCGATCCGGAGTTCGCCGACGCGACCTATATCGAGCCGATCACGCCGGAAATCGTCGCCAAGATCATCGCCAAGGAGCGGCCCGATGCGCTGCTGCCGACGATGGGCGGGCAAACCGCGCTCAACTGCGCGCTCAAGCTCGACGAGATGGGCGTGCTGGCGGAATACGGGGTCGAGATGATCGGGGCCAAGGCCGACGCCATCGACAAGGCGGAAAACCGCCAGCGCTTCCGCGAGGCGATGGATGCGATCGGGCTGGAAAGCGCGCGGTCGGGCGTCGCCAACACGGTTGAACAGGCCTTTGCCGTGCTTGAACGCACCGGGCTGCCCGCGATCATCCGCCCCAGCTTCACCCTCGGCGGCACCGGCGGGGGCATCGCCTACAACAAGGCCGAGTTCGAGCGCATCGTGCGCGAGGGCCTCGACGCCTCGCCCACCACCGAAGTCCTGATCGAGGAATCGCTCCTCGGGTGGAAGGAGTTCGAGATGGAGGTGGTGCGCGACCGCAAGGACAACGCGATCATCATCTGCTCGATCGAGAACGTCGATCCGATGGGGGTGCACACCGGCGATTCCATCACCGTCGCCCCGGCGCTGACGCTGACCGACAAGGAATACCAGATCATGCGTTCGGCCAGCATCGCCGTGCTGCGCGAGATCGGGGTGGAGACCGGCGGCTCCAACGTCCAGTTCGCGGTCAATCCCAGGGACGGGCGCCTGATCGTGATCGAGATGAACCCGCGCGTCTCGCGCTCCTCGGCGCTGGCATCCAAGGCAACGGGCTTCCCGATCGCCCGCGTCGCGGCCAAGCTGGCAGTGGGCTACACCCTCGATGAACTCACCAACGAGATCACCGGCGCAACCCCGGCCAGCTTCGAACCCACGATCGACTACGTCGTCACCAAGATCCCGCGCTTCGCCTTCGAGAAGTTCAAGGGTACGGCCAACGATCTTTCGACCGCGATGAAGAGCGTCGGCGAAGTGATGGCGATCGGACGCAACTTTCAGGAAAGCGTGCAGAAGGCGCTGCGCGGGCTGGAGACCGGGCTCGACGGCTTCAACCGCGTGCCCGAGCTGGAAGGGGCGGACAAGGACGTGATCACCGCCGCTCTGGCGCGCCGCACGCCCGACCGGCTGCTCAAGGTCGCGCAAGCCTTCCGCGAAGGCCTTTCGGTCGAGGAGATTGCCGCTGTCACCTACTACGATCCGTGGTTCCTGCGCCAGATCGAGGGCATCATCGCCGCCGAACGCGAAGTGCAGAACGACGGGCTGCCGATCGACGCGGCTGGCCTGCGCCGCTTGAAGGCGATGGGCTTTTCCGACAAGCGCCTGGCCACCCTCGCGGTGCGTTCGGTCGGCGTCGCGGGCGGGCTTGCCGAAACGCAGGCGAAGCGTTCCGGGCTGCTCCACGACGCGCTTGTTGCCATGGCCGGCGCGACCAGCGAGGAAGAGGTGCGCGCGCTGCGCCACAGGCTCGGCGTGTTGCCGGTGTTCAAGCGGATCGACAGCTGCGCCGCCGAGTTCGAGGCGATCACGCCCTACATGTATTCGACCTATGAGGCCCCGAGCTTCGGCGAAGCCGAGTGCGAGGCCAATCCTTCCGATCGCCGGAAGATCGTCATCCTTGGCGGCGGGCCGAACCGGATCGGGCAGGGCATCGAGTTCGATTACTGCTGCGTCCACGCCTGTTTTGCGCTGCGCGAGCAATGGCATGGGCCGGCGTTCGAGACGATCATGGTCAACTGCAACCCGGAAACCGTCTCGACCGATTACGACACCTCCGACCGCCTCTATTTCGAGCCGCTCACGGCCGAGGACGTGCTCGAAATCCTGCGGGTGGAACAGTCGCAGGGCGAGCTGGTGGGCGTGATCGTGCAGTTCGGCGGGCAGACCCCGCTCAAGCTGGCGCAGGCGCTGGAGGATGCGGGCATTCCGATCCTCGGCACCTCGCCCGATGCGATCGACCTTGCCGAAGATCGCGAGCGCTTTGCCAAGCTGGTCAACAAGCTCAATCTGAAGCAGCCCGAAAACGGCATCGCCCGCAGCCGCAACGAGGCCGCCGCGGTGGCGGCGCGCATCGGCTATCCTGTGCTGTTGCGCCCCTCCTACGTGCTCGGCGGGCGGGCGATGGAGATCGTCGATTCCGAAGCCCAGCTTGACGATTACATCGCCTCAGCGGTGAACGTGTCGGGCGATAGCCCGGTGCTGATCGACCAATATCTGCGCGATGCGATCGAATGCGATGTCGATGCGCTGTGCGATGGCACCGAGGTGCGCGTTGCGGGCGTAATGCAGCACATCGAGGAGGCCGGCGTCCATTCGGGTGACAGCGCCTGCACGCTGCCGCCCTATTCGCTGCCTTCCCACATCATCGCCGAGATGGAGCGTCAGACCGAGGCGCTCGCCTTCGCGCTCGGCGTGAAGGGGCTGATGAACGTCCAGTTCGCGGTGAAGGACGGGGTGGTCTATCTGATCGAGGTCAACCCGCGGGCCAGCCGCACCGTGCCCTTCGTCGCCAAGGCCACCGGCCAGCCGGTCGCCAAGATCGCCGCGCGGGTGATGGCGGGCGAGCCGCTCAGCGCGTTCGAGCCGTTCAAGCGCGATCTGGCCTACATGGCGGTGAAGGAGGCAGTATTCCCCTTTGCCCGTTTCCCTGGCGCCGACCCGGTGCTCAGCCCGGAGATGAAATCTACTGGCGAGGTGATGGGCATCGACACCAGCTTCGAGGCCGCCTTTCTCAAGTCGCAGATGGGCGCCGGGATGAAGCTGCCGCGCGCCGGCACGCTGTTCGTTTCGGTCAAGGATACCGACAAGGCGCAGATCGTCCCCGGCGTGCGGCGCTTGATCGAGCACGGTTTCCGCGTCGTCGCCACCGGCGGCACGCAGTCTTATCTGGCCGAGCAGGGGCTTCCCGTGGAGCGGGTCAACAAGGTGGCCGAGGGCCAGCCGCATATCGTCGACAGGATCATCGACGGGGAGATCGCGCTGATCTTCAACACCACCGAGGGGTGGCAATCGCTGATGGATAGCAAATCGATCCGTCAGGCTGCGCTTGCGGGCAAGGTGCCCTACTACACCACCGCCGCCGCCTCGCTCGCCGCGGCGGCGGCGATAGTGGCTGTCGGGCCGGAGCAACTTGCAGTCCGCTCGTTGCAGGACTATTATGCCACTTAATTGAGCCCGCTCTCCCCGACATTCCATTGCGTCGTGGCCGCGTTTCTTGAAAAATGCGGTCGTGAGGCGGTGGCATTATTGTCCGTCGGGCAGAGCCAAGAGCAGAGCAGGAAGAGACAAAGGCAATGGCTACGATGGAAAAGGTCCCGATGCTGGCCGAGGGCTACGAGCGCCTCACCGCCGACCTCAAGACCCTGCGCGAGGAACGCCCCAAGATCGTCGAGGCGATCGAGGAAGCCCGTGCCCACGGCGACCTGTCGGAAAATGCCGAATATCACGCCGCCAAGGAACGCCAGGGACAGATCGAGGCGATGATCAGCGAGCTCGAGGACAAGATCAGCCGTGCGCAGATCATCGATCCGACCACGCTGTCGGGCGACAAGATCATCTTTGGCGCGACCGTGACCCTGCTCGATGAAAACGACAAGCCGGTGCGCTACCAGATCTGCGGCCAGACCGAGGCGGACGTGAACAAGGGCCGCATCAGCTACAATTCCCCGCTGGCGCGTGCGCTGATTGGCAAGCAGGTCGGTGACGAGATCGAAGTGACCGTGCCTTCAGGCGAAAAGTTCTACCTGGTCGACAAGATCGAGTTCATCTGAGGCGGACCGACAACATGGCCGCTCCCGCCGTCCGCGTAATTGCCGAGCGCAAGGTCGCGCAGCATTTCATCACGGCCGGCGCAACCAGCATCGCGGATGCGATCGGCTACACCCCGACCCGGCTCGGCCATGCCCGCGCCTTCGAGCGGCTCAAGGGCGCCGACGTGCTCAAAACCGACGGGCGCGGGCACTGGTATCTCGACGAGGCGCAATGGCAGCGTCGCCGTTCCAGCCGCCGCGCGCGGGTGGTGCTGACAATGTTGGCCGTGGCCGCCGCCGGAGCCTTTGCGGCGCTGCGTTAGGCGGGTCGTTGGCGGGTCATTGTCCGATCATTGCCGGGTCATCCGGTGTTTCATGTGAAGCATGATCCGCGCCGCCGGAACCTTCGGGCGAGCCGCTTTTCCATCGCAGGCTTGCGGGTCATCACCTCACGGTCTTTGCGCGGTGTGGTGAAGCCGCGGCGGAGCGGCAGACGATCGCCTCGCACAGCGGGCGCATGTCATGCCCATCGCGCGCGCCGCGCGCTCATTCGTCGGGAGTCAGCAGCTTGTGGATGTGAACCACAACATATTTCATCTCGGCATCATCAACCGTGCGTTGCGCTTGCGCACGCCAGGCATCGACCGCGGCCTCATAGGAACTGAACACGCCGACGACGTGGATGCTTTCCGGGTCCTGGAATTCGAACCCGCGCGGGTCTTTCACGCGGCCGCCCATGACGAGGTGGAGCCGCTGGGTGGGGGTGGTTTCAGCCATGATGCAAATCCTTGGGGAGGAACGATGGGCGCCCCTCTAGCGTCAGCAGCGCCAAGGGCAAGAGCGCATCGGCCCCGGTCGGATCAGTCTTCGGTCTTGTTGGCCACGCGGCGCGCGGCGCGGGCCGCCTTGCGCGCGGTGTCGGCCAGTCCGGCCGTGACGTTGCGGGCCTGCTCGCCTGCGGTCTCGGAGAGGTCGCTGAGCCGTTCCTGCCCCGCGCGGCTCTGCTCGAGCACGTTTTCGATAACCTGTATGCCGTAGGCGATCACGGCCTCGCCCAGCAGGGTTCCGAGCCGCGAACCGCTGCGGGCGGCCAAGGCCTTCACGCCCGAGGTGGCGCTGCTCGCCGCATCCGAGGCTGCCGCGCTGACTGCCCCCGCAGCGCGGGCGGCGACCTGCCGGCCGGGGCGAGTGACCAGGCCGACCAGCAGGCCGAGCACGAGCGCCCCGCCGACCACGGCGAGCGGATGGGCGCGGGCATAGTCGGTCGCGGCCGCTGCCGCCTCGCGGGCCTGATCGGCGAGGCCGCGTTCGGCGTTGCGGCGTTCGGCCGCTTCGATGCGTGCGCGTAGCGAATCGCGCGGGGGGCTGGAGAGATCGTTCATGCTGCCTGCTCCTCGATTGCCGGGGGAAGCGATGCCCCGCCAGCCTCGGACGGTGAGGCGTTCGCCGGGGTTGACTGGATGTCAGCTTCTGCCTGCTCCTCGCCTTCGAGCGCGGTCTCGATCAAGTCGAGCAGCGTGCCGCGCATCAGCCAGAGAAGGATAGCGCCGATGACGAGGGCGATGATGCCGGGATGCTCGGCCGCGCTCGCCCTCGCCTGAGCGAGCACATCGGCGGCCCCGGCCTTGATGCGCGTGGTGACGGTGGAGCTTACGCTGGAGGAGACCCGGCTCGCCACGCCCTGTTGATCGAGACTGGCACGCAGGCGGGCGATGTCCTGCTCCAGAACGGCGCGGGCCGCATTGCGCAGGGCGCGATCCTCGATAAAGGCGGGGGGCAGGGCGCTCATGCCCCGTCTCCCGGCTCGCGGGCGAACAGCGCCGCCAGCAGCGCGCCGTCTTTTCTGGCGCTCAGCACCAGCCCGGCAACGCCTGCCAGCATCACCCCGACCACCATCGCAATCGCGCCCCATACCGTGATCAGCGGAGCGAGCGCGATCACCGCGCCCACCGCCAGCGCGATCAGCGCGATGTGGAGCAGCACCAGCGCCAACACCAGCATCACCAACGCACGCCCGGCGGACTTGCCGGCCAGCGTCGCGCGGGTCTTCTGGAAGCGCGCCTCGGCCTCGGCATAGGTGCGCGCGTCCTCGATCAGGACGGCAATCTCTTCGCGCAGCGCGGCGAGCGCGTCGGCCTGATCGGGCGCATCATCGCCGGTTCGAGACCCGGTCTCCGGGCCGACCGATGCGTCCAGCGCGGGCTCGGCTTCATGCATTGGCAGCATCGCTTCGGTTAGCGTGCGATTCTGCCTACTTGCGCTTGCCGCCGATGAGGCGGGCGAGGAAGAAGCCTACCAGCGCCGCGATGCCGACCGCAACGCCGGGGCTTTTGCGCACCATTGCGCGTGCGTCCTCTCCAAGTTCCTCGACGCTCTTGGAATCGAGCTTGGCCGAGGTCTCCTGGAGGGTGCGCGAGGCCTTGCGGGCATAGTCGCCAAACGGCTCGCCGAGCTTTTCGTCAATCTGGGCGGCGCTTTCGCCGACCACCTTGCCAAGGCTCGCAATCACGTCGCTGGTCACCTTCTTGCCCTCGACCACGAGCTCGCTGGCCTTGCCGAGCGCCTGTTCGCCATAGACCTTGGCTTCGGCCACCAGATCGCTGCCCTTTTCCCTCGCCTGCTCGCCATAGGCCCCGACACGGTTGCCCGCTTCGGCGCGCAGCGCGGCAGCGCCAGCCTTCGCTTGCTCGAGCGCGGCGTTGAAGCGGCCCTTGGCGATCGCGGTGTTGCTTTCAGTGGCGGGAGCAGGCGCAGCATCCTCGCCGCGCTTGGTCGCGCCGGTCTTGCGCGGCGCCGACTTGGCCGGGCTCCTGTCCTTGGAGGTCGCGCCCTTGGCCGACTTGGCCGGGGATTTCTTCGCCGCGGGTTGGGTGGGCGTGGTGTCTGCCATAGGGATAATCCTCTTCAAGCGGTGCCATGGGCCATCATCTGCGCTCACCCCCACGCCCGCCTTGCGCTTGCGCAGGAGATTTCCCGCGCATAGGGACGCGTCCAAAGGGCGTGAACCAGAATCGGGCCGCTCATAGTGTCTTATTATCCTACAACACATTCCTGCCGGAGCCAAACATGACCGCCATCATCGACCTGCACGGCCGCGAGATTCTCGACAGCCGCGGAAACCCGACCGTCGAGGTCGATGTGCTGCTGGAGGACGGCAGCTTCGGCCGTGCGGCGGTGCCCTCGGGCGCCTCGACCGGGGCGCACGAGGCGGTCGAACTGCGCGACGGCGATCCCGCGCGCTACCTCGGCAAGGGTGTGCTCAAGGCGGTCGAAGCGGTCAATGGCGAGATCCGCGATGTGCTGATCGACGATTTCGATGCCGAGGACCAGCGCGACATCGATCTCGCGCTGATCGCGCTCGATGGCACGCCCAACAAGGCGCGGCTCGGGGCCAATGCGATCCTCGGCACTTCGCTGGCGGTGGCCAAGGCAGCGGCCAATGCGCGCGGCCTGCCGCTCTATTCCTACCTCGGCGGGGTTTCGGCGCATGTGCTTCCCGTGCCGATGATGAACATCATCAACGGCGGCGAGCACGCCGACAATCCGATCGACATCCAGGAATTCATGATCATGCCGGTCGGCGCGGGTTCGTTGGCGGAAGCAGTGCGCTGGGGCGCGGAGGTGTTCCACACGCTCAAGAAGGGCTTGGCGCAAAAGGGCCTCGCGACGAGCGTCGGCGACGAGGGTGGCTTTGCGCCCGATCTCGCCAGCACCCGCGCCGCGCTCGACTTCATCATGGAGAGCATTGCCAAGGCGGGCTTTACGCCCGGTGAGGACATCGTGCTCGCGCTCGACTGCGCGGCGACCGAGTTCTTCAAGGACGGCAAATATGTGATCGCCGGCGAGGGCCTCAGCCTCTCGCCCGAGCAGATGGCCGATTACCTCGGCAAGCTCTGCGCCGACTACCCTATCCGCTCGATCGAGGATGGCATGAGCGAGGACGATTTCGAAGGCTGGGCGGCGCTCACTGGTCTGCTGGGCGGCAAGGTGCAGCTGGTGGGTGATGATCTGTTCGTTACCAACCCCGCGCGCCTCTCGGACGGGATCGCGCGCGGGCTGGCCAATTCGTTGCTGGTCAAGGTCAACCAGATCGGCACGCTCACCGAGACGCTTGCCGCCGTCGATATGGCGCACCGCGCGCGCTACACCTGCGTCATGAGCCACCGTTCAGGCGAGACCGAGGATGCGACCATCGCCGATCTCGCAGTTGCTACCAATTGCGGGCAGATCAAGACCGGATCGCTGGCGCGATCGGATCGGCTGGCCAAGTACAACCAACTGATCCGTATCGAAGAAGAGCTGGGCGACAGCGCCCTGTTTGCGGGCAAGGGCTGCTTCGGCGCACGCGCTTCGGGACTGCCGACCGCGTCGAAGAAGCGCTCCATCGCGGTGATGCCTTTGGCGCTTAGCCGCACCAGCACGCGGCGGTTGTCCTCGGGATCGTTTTCGCGCACCACCAGGCCTTCATCCGCCAGCACGCCGAGCCAGCGCAGGCCGGTGGTGGGGGGCGCAGCCGAGCCGATGCAGGCGCTCGATACCGAAACCGGCTTGGCTTCGCCATGGGCGATGTAGAGATCGAGCAGGATGTCCCACGCCGGTTCGCCGAAAAGTTCGGGATTGCCGAAGATCGCGTTGCGCCTGCGCCGGAGCGCATAGGTCTGGCGGGCCAGCGTCAGATAGCGCCGCTCGCCATGCGGCACCGCCCTGCCGGGAGCATTGGTGTCGCGTGTCGTGGCAACATTGCGCAGCCGTGCCGCAATCGCGACCAGTTCGTCGGCGAGCGGTTCCAGCAGCCCGCCATCGCTTTTGCTCGGGGAAAGAGGCGTCGCGTCATGCATCGGCGGCGTGCTGGCTGGAGGTCGCTGTATGCGGGAAACCGTGTCGAACCACGCAGGCATAATAGCGGGGCAATCCGGATTTTGCTTTAAGGGCAAATACGCATGTGCCTCTATTTGCGGTCTAAACCGTGGCGGCGCGGCGCCGCGTCAGGCCTGGCTCACCGCAGCCACGCCCGTGCCTGATCGAGCCGCAATTGCTGGATTGCCGCATCAACATGCGCCGCGCCGATATGGAGGTTCATCCGGTCGAGCTCGGCCAACTGGTTCTCGAGTATGGCGATGACGCGGGGGAGGCCGGAGCGATCCGGCGCCGGGTCAGTTGTCTTATCCAAGGCGAAATCCCGAAGCTGACTGCCTGATACTGCTAACCCGTGCGACCGGCGAGCGACAGCAGAAGCTGTTCGGATATCGCGTTAATGGCTTACGGAAATCTACAGAGGGAAACTACGTATCCGAGGGGGTGGTTTCAAAGTGAGACACAAGGCCGCGATCCGTTAAGCGAAGCCTTCCCGCAGCGCCAGCAGCGCCAGCGCCGCCTTGGCCGCCTCGCCGCCCTTGTCCTTCTGTGCGGGGTCCGCGCGCACCAGTGCCTGCGCCTCGTTCTCCACCGTGAGGATGCCGTTGCCGATGGCGATGCCGTCCATCGTCAGCGCCATGATGCCGCGCGCGCTTTCGCCGGCGACGATCTCGAAGTGATAGGTCTCGCCACGGATCACCACCCCGATGGCGACGAAGCCATCATAGCGATCGGTCTCTGCGGCCAGCGCGATCGCCCCGGGGATTTCGAGCGCGCCGGGCACGGTCAGCACCTCGACTGCGTGTCCGGCCGCCTCCAGCACCGCGCGCGCGCCGGCGATGAGCATGTCGTTGAGATGGGCGTAGAAGCGCGCTTCGACGATGAGGATACGAGCCAAGGCAGGTTACTCCGGAATAGGGTGGAAGTCGGTGATGGTCAGGCCATAGCCTTCGAGCGCGACCAGATCGGGCCGGCTGTTCGACAGCAGCACCATCTCGGTCACGCCGAGATCGGCGAGGATCTGCGAGCCGATGCCGATATTGCGCTGTTCCTCGCCCGGCTGCCACTCGCCGGTGCCCACGCGACCGGTGAGGATCACGATCACGCCTGCGCCATGTTCGCCGATCGCCTGCATCGCGCGCTGAAGCGTGCGCTTGCGCGGCCCGGGCGCGCCGAGCACGTCGTCGAACACCGAAATCGGGTGGACGCGGGCGAGGGTGGGCTTGCCGGGAATGACGTGGCCCTTCTGCAGGACGTAGGCCTCGTTGCCCTCGATCCGGTTGCGATAGGTGATCATCCGCCACTGCCCGCCATAGTCGGAAGTGAAGGCCCGCTCGCCCAGCCGCTCGACGAGGTGATCGTTGCGCATCCGGTAAGCGATGAGATCGCGGATCGTGCCGATTTTCAGATCATGCTTGCGCGCGAACTTCACGAGGTCATCGAGGCGGGCCATGGTGCCGTCCTCGTTCATGATCTCGCAGATCACGCCTGAGGGGTTGAGGCCCGCTAGCCGCGAGATGTCGACCGCCGCCTCGGTGTGCCCGGCGCGCACCAGAACGCCACCCTCGCGCGCCATCAGCGGGAAGACGTGGCCGGGGGTGACGAGATCATCCGCCCCCTTGGTCGCGTCGATCGCGACCGAGATGGTGCGCGCACGGTCTGCCGCCGAGATGCCGGTGGTCACGCCCTCGCGCGCCTCGATCGAGATGGTGAAGGCCGTCTGCATCGATTCCTTGTTGTTGCGGCTCATCGGCTCGAGGCCGAGATGGTCGACGCGGTCCTTGGTGAGGGCGAGGCAGATCAGTCCGCGCCCATGGGTCGCCATGAAGTTGATCGCCTGCGGGGTTGCCATTTGCGCGGGGATGATGAGATCGCCCTCGTTCTCGCGATCCTCGTCATCGACGAGAATGTACATCCTTCCATTGCGCGCTTCGTCGATGATTTCCTCGATGGTGGCGAGCACCGGGCGATCATCGTTCGCCTCAAGGAAGGCTTCGAGCTTGGCGAGGGTCTCCGCAGTGGGATTCCAGCCGTCCTCGGCACAGTCGCGCAAGGTGTTGGCGTGCAGGCCGGCAGCACGGGCGAGTCCGGCGCGGGTCATGGTGCCCGATGTGATGAGATCACGAACCCGTGTGATAATTGATGTGTTCATCAGAGCGTAGTATCACATCGAAATGTGATTACAAGCATCGTGTAGCCGCCTGTGCTGGAGGAAGGCAACAGCGGATGCGCGTTCCGGCCTATCCGAGCCGCGCATTCGGCAGGGCGCGCCTCGGGCACGTGCTTTGACCTTTTTGCGGTGCCCTGGCCAGCACGAAAGGTGCTTCCATCGTGCTGGAAGAGACGGCGCAGACGGGCCGAGCTGCAGCCGTCTTAAATCCCGTCATTTTAAGACGGAACCGCCGGAGACCTCTGCTAACCTATTGAAAAGGTGGTGGACGCACTAGGGCTCGAACCTAGGACCCGCTGATTAAGAGTCAGCTGCTCTACCAACTGAGCTATGCGTCCATTCCGATCCGGTCGGAAGCCGCGAGAGACACCGCCGAAGCCGCGTCCCGATTCGCGTGAGGCGCTGCATTTAGCGCGTCCCGCCCCGATGGCAAGGGGCTAATTTCGGGGCACCGCACCTCAGGCAACCAAGCCGCGGCGCGGGGCGTTCTGGTTCCAGCGGTTGACCATCATCAGCAAGCCGATGCAGATCATGTTGGTCATCATCGAGGAGCCTCCGTGGCTCATCCACGGCAGCGGGATGCCCTTGGCCGGGGCCATGCCCATCACCATCAAAAGATTGATAGCAATGTAGAAAAATATCGTTGCCGTTGCACCGGCGGCCAGCAGCGCGGTGAAGCGGTCCTGCGATTGGCGCGAGACCTTGGTTCCCCACCACAGGATCATCGCGTACATCGCCAGCACGAACAGCCCGCCCATCAAACCCCACTCCTCGGCCATGGTGGCAAAGACGAAGTCGGTATGCGGTTCGGGCAGGTATTCAAGGTGGCTCTGGGTGCCCGCATTGAAACCCTTGCCGAAGATCCCGCCCGATCCGATTGCGATCTTGGACTGGGCAATGTGGTAGCCGGCGCCTAGCGGATCGCTTTCGGGATCGAGAAAGGTCGTCACCCGCGCGCGCTGGTAATCGTGCAGCGCGAAGAAATAGATCAGCGGTGCCGCGGCGATCGCAGCGCTGCCCGCGGCCACGAACCACCATAGGGGAAGGCCGGCGAGGAACATCACCACCACGCCACCGAAGGCAATCGCCACCGAAGTGCCGAGATCGGGCTGCATCAGCACCAGCCCCATCGGCAAAGCAATCAGCCCGCAGGCGGGCACCAGCGAGCGCCAGGTGCCGATCATGCCCGCCGGCAGGGTTTCGTAGAAGCGTGCCATGGCCAGCACCACAGCAGGTTTCATCACCTCGGAGGGCTGGATGCGGATCGGCCCGATTTCGAGCCAGCGCTGGCTCCCCCCGCCGACCTGCCCGACCACTTCCACCCCGAGCAGCATCACCAGCACGAGGATATAGGCGGGATAGGTCAGCACCTGCACCGCCGCGCGCGGCATGGCTGCGATGATCGCCGCCATCACCATGAACACGGCAAAACGGATGAAGTGCGAAGTGGCGAAAGGCTCCATCGAACCACCGCCGGCAGAATAGAGCACCAAGCCGCCGAACAGCGTGAGCAAAAACACCGGAATCAGCATTTCCCAGGGTTGGCGGGCGATCGTGGCCGGGACGATGCCGGTGGAAGGGCCGAGCGTACCGTTGATCATTGCGCTCCGCCCCGCGGGTTGACAGCGTCGCCGGCCGGTGTTGCCGGCGCGGCCGAGGCAGGCGGTGCGGGTGGTTGCGCGGCGCCGGCCTGCGATGCAGCACTGCCCGCGCCGGGGAATTCGGCACTGGGCGTGGCCGAGGGATTGGCCTCGGGCCTCGGTGCGATCACCTGTTCGGCAATCGCTTGCGACTGGCGCGCGGCCACGCGCGCCTCGGCCTCGACCCGGTCGAAGATCTCCTCGTCACGGCGTGGCGGGCGGGAAACGTTCTGGCCGCGCTCGGCGGCATAGGCGGCATAGCGGCGTTCAAGCCGCTGCTGCGCGGTCCCACCCCATTGGGCCTCGAGCGCGCGCAAGGCATCCATGCCCTTGGCCGGATCGAACAGGAAGGTCATCACGTCGCGCGCGATCGGATAGGCCGCGCCCGAGCCGCCGCCATGCTCGATCACCACGGCGCCGGCGTAGCGCGGATTGTCGTAGGGGGCAAAGAAGATGAACAGCCCGTGGTCGCGATATTTCCACGGGCCTGACTTGCCGTTCGAGATCGACAGCGAGACTACCTGCGCGGTGCCGGTCTTGCCCGCCATCAGCGTGTTTACGATCGGCAGGCGCGCGCGCCCGGCGGTGCCCGGGCCATTGACCACATCGCTCATCGCCTTGCGGACATATTCGACATGCTCGGCCGGGAAGTCGATGCTGTCGAAGCCCTTGGGCTTGGTGTCGAGCGTCAGGCGCGGCATCACGTGCTTGCCGGTCGCAAGGCGCGCGGCCATCACCGCCAGCTGCAAGGGGTTGGAGAGCATATAGCCCTGACCGATCGTGGCATTGACGGTGTCGAAGGTCTGCCACTCACGACCCCACTTCTTCATCTTCCACGCCGGGTCCGGCACGGTGCCGTAGAACTGGCTGGTGACGGGGAGGGGAAATTCCTGTCCCATCCCGCAGCGTCGCGCCATCGCCGCGATCGGCTCCATTCCGACGCGCTGGGCCATGGCGTAAAAATAGACGTCGCAGCTCTGATAGATGCCCTTGGCCATGTTGACCGCGCCGTGCCCGCGCCGGTTCCAGCAGCCGAACACGCGGTTGCCGACGCGCAGGCCCCCGCCGCAAAACACCGTTTCTTCCGGATCCACCCCGGCCTGCATCAGCGCCATCGCCACCATCGGCTTGACCGTGGAGCCGGGCGGGTAGAGCCCTTTCAAGACCTTGTTGCGCAGCGGCACGCGCTCATCATCGCGCAGCATCGCATATTCGACGCTGCCGATTCCGTCGGAAAAGGAATTGGGATCGAAACTGGGCATGGAGGCCATGCACAGCAGATCGCCGGTGCGGCAGTCCATCACCACCACCGAGCCGCTTTCCAGCCCGATGCGGCGCGCGGCATAGTCCTGCAGAGGCCCGTCGATGGTGAGGCGGATGGGATTGCCCTGCACATCGTCGCGGGTTTCCAGATCGCGGATGATGCGCCCGCTCGCGGTCACCTCCACCCGCCGTGCGCCGGGGATGCCGCGCAGTTCCTTTTCGAACTGCTTTTCGAGGCCATCCTTGCCGATCTTGTAACCCGGCGTAATCAGCAGCGGGTTGGGATCCTTTTCGAATTCCTCGGCCGAGGCAGGCCCGACATAGCCGATCAGGTGCCCGACCGAGGAGGCCGTGGGATAGAAGCGCGAGAAGCCGCGCTGCGGCACCACGCCCTGAAGATCCGGCAGGCGCACGCTGATAGCGGCGAACTGTTCGTAATCGAGACCGCTGGCGACTTCGATCGGCTGAAACCCGCGGGCCTCGGCAACCTTGGCCTTGATGTCGGCGATCCGCGTCGGCTCGAGCGCCAGGAGCGCGCCTAGCTGGTCGATCGTGCGATCGGGATCGGACAGGCGCTCGGGGATGATGTCGACGCGAAAATCGGCGCGGTTGGAGGCAAGCGGGGCGCCGTCGCGATCGAGGATCCACCCGCGCCGCGGCGGGATCAGCGTGAGATTGACGCGGTTGCTTTCGGATTGGAGCCGGTATTTCTCGTTCTCGGCAATCGCAAGATAGGCCATCCGGCCGGCCAGGAGCACCCCGATCCCGCCCTGCACGGTGCCGATCAGCACCGAGCGACGCTCGAAGGTGTCGCGCAGGATCGAGGCATTGACAATACGGCCAGGGCGCCCCGGGTGCTTGGCGCGCGAAAACGGCGACTTCACCCGATCCTCCGCGCCCGGGCCAGCCGGAAACGGTCAAGCGCGGCAACCATGCGTGCCACTATCGGGTAAAGCAGCACCGCCAGCAAGGCCTGCGGCAACGCCACAAGCAGCATTTCCCGCGTGACCGGCGCGCCTGAGAGCATCAGGCCGCCAAGCCACACCAGCACTGCGATAAGACCGGCGGTGAACCAGTCCTGCCAGAATCCGCGCCACGGAAAGCGCGCTTCTACCAGTTCGAGGCTGATCAGCGCCAGCGACCACAGCAGCATCGCGCTGCCGAAAGGCTGACCGCTGAACAGATCGTCGAAGGCCCCCAGCGGCGCGCCGACCCACAGCGGCAGCAGCCCCGGGCGCACCAACCGCCATGCCAGCAGCATTAGCAAGCCGAGCGAGGGCAGCAGCGGCATGACATCGGCGATCAACAGCGCCGGCAGCAGCGAGCCGAGCATGATCGAGAGATAGGGCACGCTGCCCGCGCAGATCGGGGATTGGGTGCGGTTGATGCGGCTGCCATACCGGTCGGCCCGGGCGTGCGGGTTGAGCCGCTCCATTACTCTGCGCCCCCTTCGCTTGCGCCCGCCGTGGTGGGCGAAGACGATCCCTGCGCCGCGCTTGGTGCACGCCCGCCTGACGCTTCGGCGCGCTCCGCCTCACCGTTGGCCGCGCGCCTGGCGCGCAGGGCAGCGATGGCTTCGGACTGATAGACCGGTTCGACCGCGACATAGTTGGTGGCCGACGGTTCCGCCACCAGCCGCGCAATGCCGCCATCGGGGGTGGTCTCGGTGATCACCGCCACCGCCACGCCCGGACGATAATAGCCACCCGCGCCGTTGGTCACCATCAGATCGCCGGGCTTAAGCGGATTGATGCCGAGATTGACCAGCCGCACCCGCAGCATGCCGTCGCCGCGTCCTTCGGCAAAGGCCACCACATTGCCCTTGGCGCTGCGCACCGGCAGCACGCTTTCGCTGTCCGTAAGGAGCAGCACCCGCGCCGAGGTGCGCCCGGTTTCGAGCACGCGCCCGATCACGCCGCGTTCGGACAAGACCGGCATTCCCGGCCGCACGCCAGCACTGCTGCCCGCGCCGAGGAAGGCGAAACGCCGGCCGCTCGTCGCCGTCGACCCGACCAGGCGTGCGACAACGACAGGCTTGACCGCCTTGTCCTGCAGGCCGAGCAGCGCCTTGAGGCGGCGGTTTTCGGCCTTGACCGCCTCGGCCTCGGCGAGACGGATGCGCGCCAGTTCCACTTCCTCGCGTAGCGCCGCATTCTGGCTCCCGGCGCGCAGATAGCCGGCGATGCCGCTGAACAGGCTTTGCTGGCCGGTGCGGACCGTCGCCGCTGCCTCGCCCGCCGGGGCTACGGCGTCGCCTGCCAGCCCGCGCAGCGGCGCAAAGGCGGCCGGTTGCCGCAGCGACAGGGCCAGCAGCGCAAGGCCCAGCAAGGCCCCCGCACCCGCCAGCAGGTAGCTGGTGAACAGCGAGAACTGCGCTTTTTTCGAAAAGCCCGACCGTCGCGATGAAGGCGGCGCCATGGCTTGTCGTCCCTTCTGCCAGATCCCCGGCGTCAGGCCGATGCGGCTTAGGCCGTCATCAGCACGCCGCGATAGATCGGGTCCTCCATCGCCCGGCCGGTGCCGATCGCAACGCAGGTCAGCGGATCTTCGGCGACCGATACCGGCAGGCCGGTTTCCTCGCGCAGGTGCTCGTCAAGGCGGCGGATCAGCGCGCCGCCGCCGGTCAGCACGATGCCCTGATCGACGATGTCGGCGGCCAGTTCCGGGGCGGTGTTTTCGAGCGCGATGCGCACGCCCTCGACAATCGCGCCGATGGGTTCGCTGAGCGCCTCGGCGACGTGCGCCTGGTTGATGGTGATTTCCTTGGGCACCCCGTTGACGAGATCGCGCCCCTTCAGGGTGATGGTCTCGCCCACGCCGTCCTCGGGGATCATGGCGATGCCGTAATCCTTCTTGATCCGCTCGGCCGTGGCGTCACCGATCAAAAGATTGTGGTGGCGGCGCACGTAGCTGACGATGGCTTCGTCCATCTTATCGCCCCCGGTGCGCACCGAAGTGGTGTAGGCGAGGCCGCGCAGGCTCAGCACCGCGACTTCGGTGGTCCCGCCGCCGATATCGACCACCATCGAGCCGACCGGCTCGGTCACCGGCATGTCCGCACCGATCGCGGCGGCCATGGGTTCGAGGATGAGATGCACTTGCGATGCGCCTGCATTCGATGCGGCATCGCGGATCGCGCGCTTTTCCACTGAAGTTGAACCCGAAGGCACGCAGATCACGATTTCGGGATAGCGGAAGAGGTTGCGCTTGCCGTGGACCTTGCGGATGAAGTGCTTGATCATCTCTTCCGCGATTTCAATGTCGGCGATCACGCCGTCACGCAGCGGGCGGATCGCTTCGATCGAGTCCGGGGTCTTGCCCATCATCATCTTGGCATCATCGCCCACGGCCTTGACGCGCTTGATCCCGTTGATCGTCTCGATCGCGACCACCGAAGGCTCGTTCAGCACGATCCCTTGATCCTGCACATAAACGAGGGTGTTCGCGGTTCCGAGATCGATCGCCATGTTCTGCGAGCCGAACTTGAAGAGATTGGACAGGAAGCTCATGTCGGTTGGTGTTCCAATGATGGCGGGACGGGGCTGCGCGCCATAGATGGGGGTGACGGCAGCGGATTTCGACCCGGTTGTGACTTCAAGCCCCGCGCCTAGCGAATCCGTCGGCAAAACGCCAAAATATTTATCGGCGCGACTGGTGATTTCTGGGGCCTTCCCCTCGAATTTGCGGTCATCGCCCGCTAGCGTGCGACAAATGCCCGAAATCCGCCGCCTCCCGTCCGCTCTGGTGAACCGCATTGCCGCGGGCGAGGTGGTCGAACGGCCAGCTGCGGCGCTCAAGGAGCTGGTCGAAAACGCCATCGACGCCGGGGCCAAGCGAATCGGGGTGGTGCTGGCGGAAGGGGGGCTGAGGCGTATCGAAGTGGTCGATGACGGCTGCGGGATGGCGCCCGATGCCATCGCGCTGGCGCTTGAACGCCATGCCACCTCCAAGCTGCCGGATGCCCTGATCGGCCCCGATGGTGCGATCGAGCGGGTGACGACGCTGGGCTTTCGCGGCGAGGCGCTGCCCTCCATCGCCAGCGTCGCGCGGTTGACCATCGAGAGCCGCGAAGCCGCCAGCGGCGAAGGGTGGCGGCGGGTGGTCGATCACGGCGCGCTGGTGGCCGACGAGCCTGCCGCACTACCGCCGGGCACCCGCGTGCGCGTCGAGGAGCTGTTCGCCAAGGTGCCCGCGCGCCGCAAGTTCCTGCGCTCGGCCCGCAGCGAATATGCCGCCTGCCTCGATGTGGTGCGGCGTCTGGCGATGGCGCGGCCCGATATCGCCGTCACGCTCGAAACGCTGGGGGAGGGGGCGAAACGCACGGTCCTCAACCTGCAGGCGGGCGAGGAACTGGCGACCCGCGTGGCGCGGATCATCGCCCACGAATTGAAGGACAACTCGGTTCCGATCGCACTTGAGCGCGACACGCCCCACGGGGTGATGCGGCTGACCGGGGTGGCGGGCCTGCCGACCTGGAACCGCGGGGTGGCCGATCACCAGTATCTGTTCGTCAACGGCCGCCCGGTAAAAGACCGGCTGCTGGTGGGCGCGGTGCGCGGGGCCTATGCCGATATGCTCGCGCGCGATCGCCACGCGGTGCTGGCGCTGTTCCTCGATCTGCCGCCGCAGGATGTCGACGTGAATGTTCACCCCGCCAAGACCGAAGTGCGCTTCCGGGACGCGGCGGGGGTGCGCGGGTTCATCGTTTCCGGGCTGCGGCAGGCGCTGGCGACCGGTGACCGGCGAGCCGCGCAGGGGCCTCACCGCGCGGCGATGGCGCGATGGCGGAGCGAACCGCTCGTGCCCTCAAGTAGCGAAGCTGTAGGGCAACAAAGGCTTGCCCCAAGGCTGGAGAGCATTTTTTCCGGCCGTGACTGGACGGCGCCGCAAGCGCGGCTTGGCGAAGCGCGCCCGCAATGGACCGCGCCGCTCGTGCAGCCGCTCTCCATGCCCCAGGGCCGTGCCGAGGAAGCCGCTCCCGTGCCCGCCGAGGCGCAGCAATACCCGCTCGGGATTGCGCGCGGGCAGGTGGCGAACACCTACATCGTTGCGGAGGCCGCCGACGGGCTGGTGCTGGTCGATCAGCACGCCGCGCACGAGCGCATCGTCCTTGAACGCCTGCGCGCCGCCGGGGCAGGGGAGGACGTACGCCGCTCGCAGGCGCTGCTGGTGCCCGATGTGGTGGAGCTGGACGAAGTCGATTGCGACCGGTTGGAGGACGCGGCCGAGGGCCTTGCGCGCTATGGCCTCGTGATCGAACGCTTTGGCCCCGCCGCGATGCTGGTGCGGGCCGTGCCCTCGGCCATCGCCGAGGCCGACACCGCCAAGCTGCTGCGCGATCTCGCCGACGATATTGCCAAGCATGGCAAGCAGGACGACAGCGGCGCGCTGCTGCTGGCCGAGCGGCTCGAACGGGTGCTGGCGACGATGGCTTGCCACGGTTCGGTGCGGGCCGGCCGCCGCTTGAGCGTCGCCGAGATGAACGCGCTCCTGCGCGAGATGGAGGCAACCCCGCGCTCAGGCCAGTGCAATCACGGGCGACCAACCTGGGTGAAGCTGTCGATGGAGGATGTCGAAAAGCTGTTCGGGCGGCACTAGCCTGCTTCACACATTGAACTTGAACAGCATCACGTCCCCGTCCTGGACCACATAGTCCTTGCCTTCCTGCCGCAGCTTGCCCGCTTCCCTGGCGCCCGCTTCGCCGCCAAGGGCGATGTAATCTTCATAGGCAATGGTCTCGGCGCGGATGAAGCCCCGCTCGAAATCGGAGTGGATTTCTCCGGCGGCCTGCGGCGCCTTGGCGCCATCGGGGAAGGTCCAGGCGCGGGCCTCCTTGGGGCCGGCGGTGAAGAAGGTTTTGAGGCCGAGCAACTTGTATCCGGCGCGGATCACGCGCGAGAGGCCGCTTTCGGTGAGGCCGAGCGCCTCCAGAAACTCGGCCCGGTCTTCCGCCGGCATGGCGACCAGCTCCGCCTCGATCGCGGCCGAGACGATTACGGCTTCGGCGCCTTCGGCCGCGGCCTTGGCGAATACCTTGTTGGAAAGCGCATTACCGTGCGCGGCATCTTCCTCGGCAACGTTGCACACGTAGAGCACCGGCTTGGCGGTGAGCAGCTGCGCCTGCTTGAACAGCCGGGCTTCCTCGGCGTCGTTGGGGACGGTGAGCCGGGCAGGCTTGCCTTCGCGCAGCAGTTCGAGCGCTTGCCCCAGTACGCTGGCCATCGCCTTGGCTTCCTTGTCGCCCCCGCTGGCGCGCTTGGCTGCGGCAGGCACGCGCTTTTCGAGGCTTTCAAGATCGGCCAGCATCAGCTCGGTCTCGACCACTTCGGCATCGGCAATGGGATCGACCTTGTTGGCCACGTGCTGGATGTCGTCGTTCTCGAAACAGCGCAGCACGTGGACGATCGCATCGACCTCGCGAATATTGCCGAGGAACTGGTTGCCGAGGCCCTCGCCCTTGCTCGCACCTTTCACCAGGCCGGCAATGTCGACAAAGCCCAATTGCGTCTCGATGATCTTGGCGCTGCCCGCGATCGCGGCGATCTTGTGCAGACGCTCGTCGGGCACCGCGACCTGCCCGACATTGGGCTCAATCGTGCAGAACGGATAGTTGGCCGCCTGCGCCGCCTGCGTTTCAGTCAGTGCATTGAACAAAGTGGACTTGCCGACATTCGGCAGGCCGACGATCCCGCAGCGGAAACCCATGATCTTTGTCTCTTGATAAGCTGGAAAGCGCGGCCCTTAGCGCCAAGGTGGGCGTTAGGCCAGAGCGTCAGCCATCATGCACCGCACGTCCGCGCGGGCCATGGGGCGAATCCCCGCGCCAATCTGCCGGCGCTCGCCCGCGATCGAAGGGGCCGATGATGGGGTCACGGCTCACCCCCTCAGCCCTGCATCCGCAGCGCGACATCGTTCATAAAGCGCACGTCATCACCCTTGGCGAGCCATTCCGCCTCCGCGCCGATCGCGCCGAGCATCGCAGCCAGATCGTCCTGTTCGTCCCTGGCAAAGTTTCCGAGCACGTGCGCGGTGACCCGGTCCTTGTGGCCCGGGTGGCCGATGCCGAGGCGGACACGGCGGAAGTCGGGCCCGCAATGCTGGTCGATCGAACGCAAGCCATTGTGGCCGGCGTGTCCGCCGCCCCGCTTCACCTTCACCTTGAAGGGGGCGAGATCAAGCTCGTCGTGGAAGACGGTGAGCGTCTCGGTGCCCAGCTTGTAGAAGCGCAGCGCCTCGCCCACGGCCCGGCCGCTTTCGTTCATGAAGGTCGCGGGTTTCAGGAGCAGCACCTTGTGGCCGCCAATCCGCCCTTCCTGCGCCCAGCCCTGGAACTTCTTCTGCACCGGGCCGAAGCCATGCATCTCGGCGATCGCGTCCACGGCCATGAAGCCGACATTGTGCCGGTGCAGCGCATAGCGCGGTCCGGGATTTCCGAGGCCGACCCAGATCTGCATGAGGTGTCCCTAGCTGCGCCTGGCAAAAAGGCAAACGCCGGGCTTCCGGCGAAGGAAGCCCGGCGTTCCCGGTGCCGTTACCGGCGTTCCGCTTATTCCTGCGCGGCTTCGTCTTCGCTGCTCTTGAGGCCCGAAGGCGCAACGAGCGTGGCGATGGTGAAATCGCGATCGGTGATCACGCTGGTGACGCCTGCGGGCAGGGCCACTTCGCTGATGTGGATCGAATCGCCGATGTCCTTGCCGGTCAGATCAATCCGGATTTCTTCAGGAATATCGGCATTGGGGCACAGCAGTTCGAGTTCGTGCCGCACGATGTTGAGCACGCCGCCCTTCTTCAGACCGGGCGAGGCGGCTTCATTGACGAACACCACCGGCACCTGCACTTCGACCTTGCTTTCCCCGGTGAGGCGCAGGAAATCGACGTGGGTCGGACGGTCGGTGACGGGATGGAATGCGACATCCTTGGGTAGCGTGCGAACGGTCTTGCCACCGATCTCGATGTTGACGATCGAGTTCATGAAGTGGCCGGTAGCCAGCTGGCGAACCAGCTCCTTTTGCTCGACGTGGATCAGGGTGGGTTCTTCCTTGCCGCCATAGATGACGCAAGGAATCCGGCCTTCGCGGCGAAGTGCTCGGGAGGCTCCCTTGCCAGCCCGTTCGCGCGCTTCGGCCGGCAGGGTAAGAGTCTCGCTCATACGGATGCCTTTCGAATGCGTGTTGGATAAGAACAATCAGCAGTGCAACCGCCTCCAGGGATGTCCGGAAGCACCGAAGCGCGGCCCCTTAGAGAGAGATGGCCGGTTTGGCAACCGCTTTCGGGCGCTTCGGGGCGCCTCAGGGCAGGCGGCGGACACGGTAGCCGCGCGCTTCGAGCAGTGCCGCCAGCCCTGCGGGGCCGACCAGATGCGCCGCGCCCACCGCGATCAGCGGGCGAGGCCCTGCTTCCAGCAGCGGCGCAATCGTCTCGGCCCAGCGGCGGTTGCGGCCGGCCAGCAGCGCCTCGTGCAGGGTGGGATCGGCGAGCAAGCCCTCGCGGCTCGACTGTTCGATCACCGCCGCATCCCCCGCCAGCCAAGCGCGCTGGAGCCGGGCCGGATCCTTGCGGACGGTCTCGCTCTCGCGCACCACCGCGGCGAGCATGGTGCGCTGGGCGCTTTCGGGCAGACGGTCGAAGATCGCCAGCTGGCCGCGCATGCCTTCGAGCTCGCGCACCGGGCGGCCCGCAAATTCTTCGATCAGCGCGCGGTCGACCCCGTGGGCCGGATCGCCGGTCGCATCGATGCGGGCGAGCGCGATTGCCGCGGCCCAGGTTTCCTCGGCGGCGAAATCTTCCGGCTTCATGCCGCCCCGCTCCAGCATCGCCGCCAGCTGCGGGCGCAGAGCAGGCGGCAGGCGCTCGGCGAGCGGGGGCAGGCCGGGGCTTCGCGCGAGGCTGGAATAGATCGACGGCCCCGCGTCACGCCCCGTCAGATCGCCGATCTCCACGACGAGCAAATCGGCCGAGCCGATGGCCCGGCCGATCTCGGTGGTGCGCCACTCGGTGCCTTTGGGGAGGGCGTGGATGGTGCCGAGCATCCACCCCTCTACCGTGCCGTTGGCGCTGGCGATTTCGTAGAACAGCGGGCTGGGCGGCGCGATGGCTGCGCGCTCGGCAGGGGTATCGCCGCATCCGGCCAGCGCAAGAACAAGGAGCGGGGCGATGATCGCGGCGCCGCCGCGTCCGATCAACGCCCGCAGCGCCCGGATCATCACTTCACCCTGGTCACCGCGATGCCCTTCTGCGCGAGGTATTCCTGCACGCTCTTGGGGCCCGCGAGGTGGCCGGCGCCGACCGCGACGAACAGGCTGCCGGGCTGATCGAGCCGGGCGTCGATCCATTCCGCCCAGTTGGCGTTGCGAGCAAAGAGCAGCGCCTCGGCGACGGCGGGATCGGTCATGCCTTCGTTCATGATCGCGGCCAATGCCTCGGCATCGCCCTTGACCCATTCGGCAACCATGCGGTCGAGCATCGGCTTGACTTCGTCCATGCTGGCGACCGCTTCCATCAGGAAGGCGATTTGCCCTTCGCGCGGCATCCCGTCGAAGATGCCGAGCTGAAATTCGGGAGTTTCGAGCGCGTCTTGCCCCTTGGTGCCGGCCTTGGCGAGCAGCACCTTCTCGACCCCGCTATTGGGATCATAGCCCTGCCGCATTAGCGGGATGATCGACAAGGTGAGGCCGGCCAGCCACGGCTTGAGCTGGTCGAAGGCTGCCGGCGGCGCGCCGATCTTGGCGAGGGCGGCCTCGTAGGCGATGGTCTGCTCCGGAGTCAGCAGCGAGCGCAAGGTGGTGCCCTGGGGCAGCACGCCCAACGTCATGCTGAGCTGCTGGAGCCTCGTCTCGCTCGCGGGGTCCATCTTGATCTCGGTGACGATCATGTCCGAGCCTTCAAGCGCCTCGGCGATGGTGGGGTCATACCACTCGATGCCCTGCGGCAGCACGTGGATGGTGCCGAACAGATAGATCGTGGTGTCCTCGTCGGCGACCTTCCACAGCGCCGGGCCATGGCCACTGGTGGCCGGCAAGGCAGCGGCGACCTCGGTGGTGGCAGGGGTCTCGGCGAAGGCAGGGGTCTCGGCGAGGGCTGGGGCGGCAGCAAACAGCGCCAGCGGGGCAGCGGCCAGAGCAAGCAGGTTGGCACGTTTCATCGGGGTGTCTCCTTCGGGGCAGAATGGGCTGGAATGAACGGACAGGCGAGGAAAATTCTAGAAATAGCGGCGGACAAACCACACGGCCGACCAGATGACGGCCACCGCCACCAGCATCAGCATCGGTTCGATCTGAGGCAGCCAGCCAGCGCGGCTTGCCAGCCACCAGGCGGGGGTGATGAAGAGATAGGCGTGGGCCGCCACCAGCGCGCCTTCGCGGTAGGCGCCGGCCTCGTGCTCGTCGATCTTCTGCCACCACAGCCAGGTGATCAGCGGCCCGAGAATGAGCCACATGAGCATGGAGATCGCGGCGATGCCGGCGCTGACCGGGGCGTTGGAGAACAGCGTGCCGCTGCCCTCCTCGCTCAGGCCCAGCAGGAATCCGAACGGCAGGCCCAGCGCGATGGCCAAGACGACCAGCCTTCGCGCACTTTGCACGCGCGGGGCGACCGGCTCTCGCCCGCTGCGCGGCCAAAACCACCACATGCCGAGCGCCACCAGCCCCGCCAGCAGCACCACGCCAGCGATGAGCGCGCCATCGAACAGGTCCGGCCCGCCGCGTTCGAGCGCGCTTCCGACATATCCGGAAATCATGCCGGCGATGAAAATCAGCGCGATGCCGCCGCCGAGACCGAGCCCGGCCTGCCTTAGCAGCACCGCACCTTCGGTGGGTTCGGTGGTGAGGTCGTCGCGATCAGGCTTCGTCATCGAAAATCTCCTCGATCGGCAGCTCGAACAGGCGGGCGATACGAAAGGCGAGGGGCAGGGAAGGGTCGTGCTTGCCGGTCTCGATCGCGTTGACCGCCTGACGCGAGACATCGAGCCGCTCGGCCAGTTCCGCCTGGCTCCAGTTGCGCATCGCCCGCAGAACCTTGAGACGGTTCTTCACGGCGTTCAGATTCCCAGCGCCTTCATCAGCTTGGCGATGATTGCGCCGGTGGCAAAACCGCTCAAGAGCAGCATCGCGAACAGGATCCACTGCTTCACCACGACGTTTTGTTCGAGGAATTTCATCGGCTCACCTCATCAGGTTTGCCTGACGATATGTCAGGTATACATGACTATATGTCGCGATTCGCTGACTATGTCAAGTTAACCTGACTTTATGTCTTGGGGATGCGACCAATGACCGGTGCATCCCCACCTTGCTGCGCTGCGGCATTGACGCCATTGGGGTGTTCCGCCATGGCGAGCCGCCATGAGTCCCGCCCCGCCTTCTGCCGCTGCGTCGCGTGACCCGGCGCGTTCGTTTCAGGACATGATCCTCACGCTCCATGACTTCTGGAGCGCCAATGGCTGCGTGATCCTGCAACCTTACGATATGCGCATGGGCGCGGGCACCTTCCATACCGCCACCACGCTGCGCGCCTTGGGGCCTGAGCCGTGGAGCGCCGCCTTCGTTCAGCCCTGCCGCCGCCCGACCGACGGGCGCTATGGCGAAAACCCCAACCGGCTCCAGCACTATTACCAGTATCAGGTGATCCTCAAGCCGAGCCCGCCGGATATCCAGGAGCTTTATCTGCACAGCCTTGCCGCGATCGGCATCGATCCGCTTGCGCACGACATCCGCTTCGTCGAGGACGACTGGGAAAGCCCCACGCTCGGCGCATGGGGGCTGGGCTGGGAAGTGTGGTGCGACGGGATGGAAGTCACCCAGTTCACTTACTTTCAGCAGATGGGCGGCTTCGACTGCAAGCCGGTCGCGGGCGAGCTGACCTACGGGCTTGAACGCCTGGCGATGTATATCCAGGGCGTCGACAATGTTTATGACCTCGCCTTCAATACGGCGGGGGTCAGCTATGGCGACGTGTTCCTCGAAAACGAGCGCCAGATGTCCAAGTGGAACTTCGAGGTCGCCGATACCGAGACCCTGTTCGAAGGCTTCCGCCGCGCCGAGGCCGAGTGCCTGCGCTCGCTTGCAGCCGGGGTGCCGATTGCCGCCTACGAGCAGGCGATCGAGGCGAGCCACCTGTTCAACCTGCTGCAGGCGCGCGGCGTGATCTCGGTGCAGGAACGCGCCAGCTACATGGCCCGCGTGCGCGACTTGGCGCGTTCCAGTTGCGAGGCCTATGCCACGAAGATGACGCCCGAATGGCAGGTCAAATATCCGGGGTGGAGCCTCGTGTGATGGCCGACTTCCTGCTCGAACTGCGCTGCGAGGAAATCCCTGCCCGGATGCAGACCGGGGCGCGCGCGGAACTCGAAAAGCTGTTCCGGCGCGAGCTGGATGCGGCCGGGGTTGCCGCGGGCGAACTCACGATCTGGTCGACCCCTCGGCGTCTGGCGCTGATCGCGCGCGGTCTGCCGCTGGCGACCGAGGCTGTCAGCGAGGAAGCCAAGGGCCCGCCCGAAGGAGCGCCCGATGCCGCGATTGACGGGTTCTGCAAGAAGGCCGGTGTGACGCGCGAAGAGCTGACCTTACGCGAGGTCAAGGGCCGGATGACATGGTTTGCGGTCCGCCACGCGCCGGGCCGTCCGATGGTCGAGGTGCTATCTGCCGCGATCCCGGCGATCATCCGCGACTTCAGTTGGCCCAAGGCGATGCGTTGGGGCGCGGCGTCGATTTCGACCGAGTCCTTGCGGTGGGTACGCCCGCTGTCGGGGATCGTCGCGCTGCTCGATGGCCAGGTGGTGCCTTGCGAAATCGGCGGGATCGCTGCCGGCCGCAAGACCATCGGCCACCGCTTCCATGCCTCCGGCCCGATCACCATCGATAGCGCGGACGATTACGCCGCCAAGCTGCGCGAGGCCTTCGTGATCGTCAATCACGAGGAACGGCAGGACATCATCCGCACTGGCGCGGCCAAGGTCGCTGCCGCGGCGGGCCTCACGCTGGTCGCCGACGAAGGCCTGGTGGTCGAGAATGCGGGGCTGACCGAATGGCCGGTGCCGCTGCTCGGCCGCTTCGACGAGGCCTTCCTCGACGTGCCGCCCGAGGTGATCCAGCTCACCGCGCGGGTGAACCAGAAATATTTCGTGTGCGAAGGCGCGGACGGCAAACTCGCCAACGCCTTCGTCTGCACCGCCAACATCGAGCCGCGCGACGCGCGCGTGGTGGTGGACGGCAACCGCAAGGTGCTCGCCGCACGCCTGTCGGACGCGCGTTTCTTCTGGGAGCAGGACCAGAAGACGCCGCTTGCAGTTCATGCCGAAAGGCTCTCGCGCATCACCTTCCACGAGAAGCTGGGCACCGTCGCCGACAAGGCCCTGCGCGTGGCGAAGCTGGCGCGCTGGCTGTGCGAGGAGGGGATCGTCACGGGCGACCCGGCGCTGGCCGAGCAGGCCGCACGCCTCGCCAAGGCCGATCTCGTCACCGAGATGGTCGGTGAATTCCCCGAATTGCAGGGCCTGATGGGCGGCTACTACGCCGCGAAGGAAGGCCTGCCGCAGGAAGTCTCCGAGGCGATCCGCGATCACTACAAGCCGGTTGGGCAGGGCGACGAAGTGCCGACGGCTCCGGTGACGGTGGCGGTGAGCCTTGCGGACAAGCTGGATAGCCTGTGTCAATTTTTCTTGATCGATGAGACTCCCACCGGCTCGAAAGACCCATTCGCACTTCGCAGAGCGGCCATCGGGGTGATCTCATTGATCCTTGGAAACGCACTTCGGTTCCGCATGCAGGATGTGCTCCGAAAGGCGGTCGAGGATGATCTAGAGAAGTTTGAAAAGGTCTTCTTTGGCCATGCCGACAAGGGATTGGGCGCGTTTTTCGCCGAGCGCCTCAAAGTCCAGCAACGCGAAGCGGGGATTCGTCATGACCTGATCGACGCGGTCTTCGCGCTCGGGGGCGAGGACGATCTCGTCCGCCTGCTCGCCCGCGTCCATGCGCTGCAAGCCTTCGTCTCCACCGAGGACGGCACCAACCTCCTGGCGGGCTACAAGCGCGCGGCGAATATCCTGAAGAAGGAAGGCTTCGCCGCGGGTGAGGGGGCGCAGGCCCTTTCCTACACGCCGGAAGCCGCCGAAAAGGCGCTGATCGACGCGCTCGATGCCGCCGCCCCTCGCGCTGCCGAGGCGGTCGAGGCCGAGCGGTTCGCCGATGCCATGGCGGCGCTCGCCACCTTGCGCGCGCCCATCGACCGGTTCTTTGAAGAGGTGACTGTCAACGACGCGGATGCGAACAAGCGCGCCGCCCGCCTTGGCCTGCTCGCGCGCTTTCGCGATGCCGTGCATCAGGTCGCCGATTTCAGCCGGATCGAAGGATGATGTTCGCTCGTTTCCCCTGTGTCCGTCACCTTCGGACAAGGCACATAATTTCAGAGGGTTAATGCCACTTTGCAAGGGTGACAGGGTGTCACCTTTGTCACTTTTGAAACTTTTGATCATTCGCGGGAAAGTTCATGACTATGAAGACGGTCTATGTATTCGGAGGCAATGCCGACCATTCCGACCCCCGCCAGAAGGACAAGACCGTCGTGGGCGGCAAGGGCGCGAACCTTGCCGAGATGGCCAGCATCGGCCTGCCTGTCCCGCCGGGCTTCACCATCACCACCGAGGAATGCATCGCCTATCTGAAAGATGGCGCGGATTTCTCGGACAGCTTGCGAAGCGCGGTCGCCGCCGCGCTCGCCCACGTCGAGGCCACGGTTGGCAAGAGGTTCGGCGATCCGGCGGACCCGCTGCTCGTCTCGGTCCGCTCGGGCGCGCGGGTGTCGATGCCGGGGATGATGGACACCGTGCTCAACCTCGGACTGAACGACGTGACGGTTGAGGGGCTGGCCGCGTCCTCGGGCGATGCGCGCTTCGCCTGGGATTCCTATCGCCGCTTCATCCAGATGTATTCTGACGTGGTGCTTGGCCTCGATCACGGCCTGTTCGAGGAAGCGCTGGAAATCGCCAAGGAAGACAAGGGCGTCCACAACGATACCGAAATGGCGGCTGAAGACTGGCAGGCGCTGGTCAAGGCCTACAAGCAGATCGTCGTTGACGAACTGGGCAGGCCCTTCCCGCAGAACGTGCACGAACAGCTGTGGGGCGCGATCCGCGCCGTGTTCGAAAGCTGGGATAGCGACCGCGCCAAGGTCTATCGTCGCCTCAACGACATTCCGGGTGACTGGGGCACCGCGGTCAATGTCCAGGCGATGGTGTTCGGCAACATGGGCGAAACCAGCGCCACCGGGGTTGCCTTCACCCGCGATCCGGCCACCGGCAAGCGCGTCTACTACGGCGAATACCTGATCAACGCGCAAGGCGAGGACGTGGTGGCCGGGATCCGCACGCCGCAATACCTCACCAAGGCGGCGCGCGAGGCGGCAGGGGCCAAGGCGCTCTCGATGGAGGAGGCGCTGCCGGAAGCCTATGCCGAACTCGCCCGCGTGTTCGACCTGCTCGAGCGCCACTACCGGGACATGCAGGACATCGAATTCACGGTCGAACGCGGCAAGCTGTGGATGCTCCAGACCCGCTCGGGCAAGCGCACGGCCAAGGCCGCGCTCAAGATGGCGGTGGACATGGTGGGCGAAGGCCTGATCGATGAGCGCGAGGCGGTGCGCCGCGTCGATCCGATGGCGCTCGACCAGTTGCTCCACCCGACGCTCGATCCCAAGGCCGAACGGCACGTGCTGACCACGGGACTGCCCGCTTCGCCGGGGGCGGCAGCGGGCAAGATCGTGCTCGATGCCGATACCGCCGAACAATGGGCCGGGCGCGGCGAGAAGGTGATCCTGGTGCGGGTCGAGACCTCGCCGGAGGACATCCACGGGATGCATGCGGCGCAGGGCATCCTCACCGCGCGCGGGGGGATGACGAGCCATGCGGCGGTGGTCGCCCGTGGCATGGGCCGGCCCTGCGTCTCCGGGGCCGGGGCGGTTTCGATCGACCGCGCCTCGCGCACCTTGCGGATCGGCTCGGTCGAGCTGAAGGAAGGCGACGCGATCACGCTCGACGGGGCGACGGGCCAGGTGATGCTGGGCATCGTCCCCACGGTCGAGCCGGAACTGGCGGGCGATTTCGGCACGCTGATGACGTGGGCCGATTGCTTGCGCCGGATGCGCGTGCGCACCAATGCCGAAACCCCCGAGGACTGCCGCATGGCCCGCCAGTTCGGCGCCGAGGGCATCGGCCTGTGCCGCACCGAGCACATGTTCTTCGAGGCCAGCCGGATCAGCGCGGTGCGCCAGATGATCCTTGCTGATGACGAGGCCGCGCGTCGCCGCGCGCTGGAAAAGCTGCTGCCCGAACAGCGTGCCGATTTTACCGCGATCTTCGAGGTTATGGCGGGCCTGCCCTGCACGATCCGCCTGCTCGATCCGCCGCTGCACGAGTTCCTGCCGCATGCGGACGAGGAATTCGCCGAGCTTGCCGATGCCACCGGCCTCGGGGTCGATCACTTGAAGCGCCGCGCCGGCGAGCTGCACGAATTCAACCCGATGCTCGGCCATCGCGGCTGTCGTCTCGGGATCACCTTCCCCGAGATCTACGCCATGCAGGCGCGCGCGATTTTCGAGGCGGCCTGTGCGGTCAAGCAGGCGAGCGGCGCGGCACCGCTGCCCGAGATCATGATTCCGCTGGTTGCCACCAAGCGCGAGCTCGCGATCCTCAAGGCTCTGGTCGACAAGGAAGCCGAGGCCGTGTTCGCCGAAACAGGCACGCGGGTCGAATACCTCGTCGGCACCATGATCGAACTGCCCCGTGCGGCGCTGATGGCGGGTGAGATTGCCGAGGAAGGCGCGTTTTTCTCCTTCGGCACCAATGACCTGACCCAGACCACGCTGGGTGTCAGCCGCGATGATGCGGCGCGGTTCCTGTCGGTCTATGTCGACAAGGGCATCTTCCCGCGCGATCCGTTTGTCAGCCTCGACGTCGAAGGCGTCGGACAGCTGGTCGAGCTGGCGGCAGAGCGCGGGCGCAGGACGCGCCCCGATCTCAAGCTCGGCATTTGCGGCGAGCATGGGGGTGATCCGGCGAGCATCGCCTTCTGCGAGAATGTCGGGCTCGATTATGTCAGCGCCTCGCCCTACCGCGTGCCGATCGCGCGGCTTGCGGCGGCGCAGGCTGCTCTGGCGCGGGGCTAAGTCCCCGCCAGGGATCTCCGGCCGGTGAGAGTGACGATCTCGAAGATTTCGGTGACCTTGCCGTCTGCCTCGGCGCGGGCCGCAAAGGCGCTGCGGGCACGGGCGAGCGCCGCCTTGCCGAGCGGAGCGGCAGGTCGGGCCAGGGCATTGCCGAGCGCCTGATCCCTGAGGTCGGCCACCAGCCGGTCGAGCGAGCTGTAGCGAACGGCCAGCGTGTGGGTGTCGACCACGGGATCCTTCCATCCCGCCCGCTGGAGCAGGACAGGGGCGGCGCGCGGGTCAACCAGCGGGTGGATGCGGGCGGCAGGCCTGTCGGCCTCGGCGGCGATCAGCGCGGCGCGCAGGGCCGGCAGGCTGCGGCCGCCGACGAAATGGGCGATCACCAACCCGCCTGGGGCCAGTGCCCGGTGCATGTGGATCAGCGCCCCGGGCAGGTCGTTGACGGCATCGAGCAGGCCGGTGACGACGATCAGATCGTACCCGCCCGACGGGTATGGGGCCTCGAGATCGATCCCGGTGGGCGCCGCCACCTCGGCTCCGGCGGCATCGAGGCGGGCGGCCAGCGCACCGGTCCAGTCGCCGAGAACCAGAGCACGGGAGGGCGAGTGCCGTAAGAAGGCAAGTCGCTCAAGCGTGTCCTCGATCATATCCTCGGCGAGAAAGCGCGCGACATCCGGATTGAAGCGACGCAGGCGCGCGCGTTCGAGGCGGCGGTCACGGCGCTGCGGGCTGAAGATGGTCGGGATCGCTGGGGCGGTCATTGCCAGCGCCCTGCCGCGCTTGCCAGGGCAGTGCAAGCCGTGCGACACGCGGGGTGATGAGATTGGTCGCGCACTTGGGCCGGAGCCTGAAGCCGCTGGTGGATCTGGTCTATCCGCCGCGCTGCCCGCTCTGCGGCGCGGCTCTGGCCGACCAAGACGGGTTGTGCGCCGAGTGCTGGGGGCTGCTCGACATTCCGGGAAGCGCCTCGGAAAGCAACCCGCTGCCCGAGCAAGAGGGCGCGCTGCGCGTCTACGCGGCAACACGTTACAACGCGGCTTCGCGGCGGCTCGTGCTCGATTACAAGCATGGAGGGCGGATCACCCATGCGCGGCTGCTGGCGCGCTTGATCGCAGCGCGGCTGCCCGATCCGCTCCGCGGTGATGCAAGGCCCTTGCTGGTGCCGGTGCCGCTCCACCGCTGGCGGCTGTGGCAGCGCGGCTTCAATCAGGCGGCGCTGCTGGCGGGAGAGCTGGCGAAGATGGGCAAAGGCGAGGCGCTGGTCGATGGTCTCCAGCGCCCCAAGCGGACGCCCAGCCTCGGCGGGCTGGGGCGCGACGCGCGTGACCGTGCATTGAAGGGAGCGATCATCGTCCATCCGCGCCGCCGCACGCGGATTGCAGGGCGCCATGTCGTGCTGGTGGACGACGTTTTCACCAGCGGTGCAACCGCACGGGCCTGTCGCAAGGTGCTGATCGAGGCCGGGGCGCGCATGGTCAGTGTCGCCTGTTTCGCGTTGGTCGACGCGCCGGGAGAGCGGCCCAGCCCAGACGCTGCCAGCCTGAAAAACGAAACGCCCGGGGTCTTTGGAACCCCGGGCGCCGCGTGACGAAACGGTTCGGATCCGCCCCTACGGGCAATGGCGATCAACCCCCTAATTTGACCGCCGGGACCCTGTCCCCTATCGTTCAACCGGTCGCGCTGGCACCCCGCTGCCAGTCCTGCGGTCCGGTCGCCCCCGAACGTGGCATCGGGCGACGCCGTTGTCCGGTGGTGAACCCCTGTCCGAGGCTCGGCATCCTTGTTCCATCAGGTTGCGTGGTTCGGAAGGGCAAACCTTTCACTCGGACATTTTTTGCAACGCGCTGTTGTGAACGTGCAACAATCAGCGCAAGAGGGCGTCGATTTTGGCATGATCTGATTGTCGGAGTGCGACAGATGTCTGACCAAGCCTTGAGCACCGCAGAACGCGAGCAAGGCTCGTATTTTGCCCCGAAGTTTGATGCGTCGGGCCTTCTCACCGCCGTTGTGACCGACGTCGCCTCGGGCGTGGTGCTGGTGGTGGCACACATGAATCGCGAGGCGCTCGATGCCACGCTCGATAGCGGCCGGGTGCATTTCTGGTCGCGCTCGCGCGGCCGGCTGTGGCTCAAGGGGGAAACCTCTGGGCATTATCTCGATGTCGTCGAGATGCTGGTTGATTGCGATCAGGACGCTGTGGTGATTCGCGCGCAGCCGGCGGGCCCGACCTGTCACACCGGCGCGCAGAGCTGCTTTTACCGTCGGATCGAGAAGGGGGAGAATGGCCCCCTTCTCGTAAAGGTCAAGACTTGACGCTGACGTAAAGGTAAGATAGACAGAAGCATGGCTACCGCTTCTACCTCGACCGAGACCGCTAGCAACCGCGAGTCCGAAGGGCGCCGCAACGGTGCCCATCTCGACCGGCCCGACATCCACAAGCGCGAGCAGTTCACGATCTCCGATCTCACGTCGGAATTCGGTTGCACGGCCCGTGCGCTGCGCTTCTACGAGGACGAGGGGCTAATCAGCCCGGCACGGGTTGGGTTGACCCGCGTCTATTCCAAGCGCGACCGCGCGCGCCTGGCATGGATCATGCGCGCCAAGAATGTCGGTTTCAGCCTCAACGAAATCCGCGAGATGATCGACCTTTATGACCTCGATGACGGCCGCGTCGAACAGCGTCGCGTCACGATCGAAAAGTGCCGCGCGCACATCAAGAAGCTCAAGGCCCAGCGCGACGACATCGACAGTTCGATCAAGGAGCTCACCGAATTCGTGGCCGAGATAGAAAAGCTCGACCTGCGCTGAGCGGCAGCACCAGGCCAGAACCGCCCCTAACAGAGAGACCAACCGATGCCGACCTACACCGCGCCCACTCGCGATACCCGTTTTATTGTCAACGAGTTGCTCGACCTTGCCAGTTACGGCAACCTGCCGGGCTTCGAGAATGCCACGCCCGACATGATCGACACCGTCATCAACGAGGCCGGCAAATTCTGTGCCGAGGTGCTCGCGCCGATCAATCAGGCAGGTGACGAGCATGGCTGCACCCGTCACGAGGATGGCTCGGTCACTACGCCGCCGGGCTTCAAGGAGGCCTATCAGGCCTATGTGGAGAGCGGTTGGGGCACGCTCGCCCAGCCCGAGGCATTCGGCGGGCAGGGCATGCCGCATGTGCTGGGTTTCGTGCTGGAGGAATACACCGCCACCGCCAATCAGGCCTTCGCGATGTATCCCGGCCTTACTGCTGGCGCGATCTCGGCGATCCTCGCCAAGGGCTCGGAGGAGCAAAAGGCGACCTTCCTGCCCAAGATGATCTCGGGTGAGTGGTCGGGAACCATGAATCTGACCGAGCCGCATTGCGGCACCGATCTCGGCATGATCCGCACCAAGGCCGTGCCCAATGGCGATGGAACCTACGCGATCACCGGCACCAAGATCTTCATTTCCGCCGGCGAGCATGACCTGACCAGCAACATCATCCACCTGGTGCTGGCCAAGACCCCGGGTGCGCCCGACTCGACCAAGGGCATCTCGCTGTTCATCGTGCCCAAGTTCCTGCTCGACGAGAACGGCAACCCTGCGCAGCGCAACCGGGTGACCTGTGGTTCGATCGAGAAGAAGATGGGTATCCATGGCAACGCCACCTGCCTGCTCAACTATGATGGCGCGACGGGCTATATGGTGGGCGAGGAAAACAAGGGTCTTGCCGCGATGTTCATCATGATGAACGCCGCGCGTCTCGGAGTCGGCATCCAGGGCTACGCCCAGGCCGAAGTCGCCTATCAGAACGCCGTTGCCTATGCGCTTGACCGCCGTCAGGGCCGCGCGCTCACGGGCCCGGCCGACCCTGCGGCCAAGGCCGATCCGATCTTCGTCCACCCCGATGTGCGCCGGATGCTCATGGACGCTAAGGTATTCACCGAAGCGATGCGCGCCCTGTGCCTTTGGGGCGCGCTTCAGGTCGATCTCACCCACAAGGCCCAGACCGCCGAGGAGCGCGAGCGTGCCGACATGTTGATCGGGCTGTTGACCCCTGTCATCAAGGGCTACGGCACCGACAAGGGCTACGAAATCGCCACCAACATGCAGCAGGTGTTCGGCGGGCACGGCTATGTCCGCGAATGGGGCATGGAGCAGTTCGTCCGCGATAGCCGCATCGCGATGATCTACGAAGGCACCAACGGCGTGCAGGCGATGGATCTGTGCGGTCGCAAGCTTGCCATGAATGGCGGCAAGGCGATTCAGGCCTTCTTCGCCATGATTGACGAAGAAATCGCCTCGGCCAAGCAGGTGCCGGAGCTGGCCTCGGTTGCCGAACGCCTCGAAAAGGCTCTCGGCGAACAAAAGGCGGCGACGATGTGGTTCATGCAGAACGCGATGGCCAACCCCAACCACCTCGGCGCGGGGGCGCATCACTATATGCACATCATGGGCATCGTAACGCTCGGCTTCTTCTGGTTGAAGATGGCCAAGGTTGCCCTCGCCAAACTGGCGGGCGAACCGGAAGACAAGGCATTCTACGAAGCCAAGTTGGTCTCGGCCAACTACTACGCCGAACGCTTTCTGCCCGATGCCGGTGCGCTGCGCCGCAAGCTCGAAGCGGGCAGCGATTATATGATGAAGCTGCCAGCAGAGGCCTTCGCGACTGCCGCCTGAGCCCTTCGGGCGTTTCCGGAACGCCAGGGTCGTCATGTGGGCGCATGGCGGCCCTTGCTGTATCCTTGGCGAGGTTTTGGTGCCGTTTGCGTTTCCGGCGACGCGCGTTCTTCGCATGGCCCAACTCGGCCAACCAGCAGCTTGGTGTTGCCGGTCGTTCGGGGTTGCGATTCGGGCATGGTTCGGTGAATCGATGTCCGTCTTCGCAAACCTGTCCAAGGTCTCGTCGCCAGCGCCATGCCCGAAATCGCCAGACGCCGCGTCTTTCGCATCTTGCGCCCTTTGCCCTTGGCGCGAGGCCAACAGCACTGCGCTCATCTGCAAGAGCGTGACTGCCGGAAGGGCAGGCGGCGATTGTCGCTACGGTGGTTCAGCAAGGCGCAGGCGATCGGCGCGGCGTGCGCTGGCGGTCCATCAGTCGCCGATATGCCGGACGCATCGTGCGCTTCGTGTCGGTCGGCCTGGCAAGCAATCCCGATTACACCGACGCCGTGCTGTGCTGAGCCCTACTCATGGGCCCCCATCAGGCGCTGGCTGCCGCCCTTGAGCTTGGGAGCGGCGGCCGCAGCGATGCGCTCGGACAAGCTCATGCCGGTGCGCATGACGGGTTTGGGACCTTCGCCGACGCGGGCCGGGGCAGGGGTGAGCGCGGGTTTTGGCGCTGGTGCAAGCGGAACCGACGCGGGCGCTGTGGCGATGCTTTCAGGTCGTGGCTCAGGCATGGGTTCGGGCGCGGGTTGGGGCTGGGGCGCAGTATCCGGAGCCGCGCGCGGAGCAAGAACGGGGGCCGCGGCAGGCGCGGGTGCCGGTGGCGCTGGGGCCGCCTCCTCGGTGCCGGCTCCCGCGAGCAGCTTCGCGGCAACTTCTTCAAGCGAGCCTACCACCAGCAGCGGTTGTCCGCCGATGATGCCGACACTGGTCTGGCCGTTCTCGGCCACGCGCAGCCACGCCACGTTCTCGGCCACGACGAGATAATTGCCGCCGCGCGATTCGAGCTTGACGAATTTCATGATCACCTTTGTTGCGTGTCACCGTCGGATTGCCGTCAGTGCACCCGAAGCGATAGCGCGACACGGTTAAGGAAAGCCTGTTGGTCCGGGGGTATTAGGCAGGCAAGGGCGCGACCTCGTCGATCAGTCCCATCAGCGCCGCCCAGGATTGGCGCTCGGCGCGCGGATCATAGGCTGGATTGGGCATTCCGGTGGGGGTGAGCGGGTTGGTAAAGCCGTGCTCGACCCGCGCGAAGGAGATGAACTGCCAGTTTGCCGCCACGCCGTCCATCTCTTCCCAAAAGGCGATCACATCCTGGCGCGGCACTAGCGAATCAGCATCGCCGTGGCACACCAAAACTCGCGGCTTTATTGGTTGGGTCGCGGGAAGCGGCGTGGCCAGCAGGCCATGAAAACTCGCCACCAGCGCCAGATCGGCACCATCGCGCGCCAGTTCCAGCACCGCCATCCCGCCCAGGCAAAAGCCGATCGCGATCTGCGGTAGCCCAGGCGCGATACCCGCTAGAGCATCAAGCGATGCTCGCAAACGCTGGCGCATCGCCAGGGGATCGGCACGCAGCCGTTCCATCGCGGCGAAGGCGCTGGGCGCATCATGCGGCGTATCGGGGCCATAGAAATCGGCGACCAGCGCGATGCACCCCGTCTCCGCCAGCGCCAGCGCCTTGGCCTCGATCCCTGGGGTGATGTTCATGAAGGTCGGAAACACCGCGACCGCGGCGCGGGCAGGGCCGGAAGGCCGCGCCAGCCATCCGGCCAGCGCGGTGGCCCCGTCGGCATAGGCAAGCGGGGCGAGGCTCATTCGACCGGAAGAAAGTCGGGCACCGAAAGGTAACGCTCGCCGGTGTCGTAGTTGAACCCGAGCACGCGGCTGTCTTTCGGCAATTCGGGCAGTTTCCTGGCGATCGCAGCGAGGGTCGCACCGGAGGATATCCCCACCAGCATCCCTTCCTCGCGCGCTGCACGGCGGGCCATTTCGCGTGCATCCTCAGCGGCTACTGTGATGGCACCGTCGATCGATTGTGTGTGGAGATTGCCCGGAATGAAACCTGCACCGATGCCTTGGATCGGGTGCGGGCCGGGCTGACCGCCGCTGATGACGGGCGAAAGCTCAGGCTCGACCCCGTAGGCCTTGAGCGAGGGCCAGTGCTTCTTCAATTCCTCGGCGCAGCCGGTCAGGTGCCCGCCGGTGCCAACCCCGGTAATGATCACGTCGATCGGCGTGTCGGCGAAATCGGCGAGGATTTCCTGCGCCGTGGTGCGGGCGTGGATGGCAGGGTTGGCGGGGTTGTCGAACTGGCTCGGCATCCACGCGCCCGGGGTTTCCTCGACCAGCTGCTGCGCGCGTTCGATCGCGCCCTTCATGCCTTTCTCGCGCGGCGTGAGATCAAAGCTCGCACCATAGGCGAGCATCAGCCGGCGGCGCTCGACCGACATCGATTCGGGCATGACCAGCACCAGCCGGTAACCCTTGACTGCCGCGACCATGGCGAGGCCGATCCCGGTGTTGCCGCTGGTCGGCTCGACGATGGTGCCACCCGGCTTGAGCGCACCGCGCGCCTCAGCATCCTCGACCATGGCGAGCGCGATGCGATCCTTGATCGAGCCGCCGGGGTTCGACCGCTCGGACTTCACCCAGACCTCGTGGTGCGGGAACATCCGCGCCAGACGGATATGCGCAGTTCCGCCGATGGTGGCGAGAATGCTGTCAGCCTTCATGTCGATACCTCTCTTTTTAGCGCTTGCGGCTCGAAGCTGCTGGCGTGTCGCAATTCGGGAAAATACCACGCCCAGATAAGTGTCACCACTATCGCGCCCGCCCCTCCGAATACAACCGCTCCGGTTGCCCCCAGCAGCGCTGCGGCCAGGCCGGATTGCATCTCGCCCAGCTCGTTCGAGGCCGAAATCGCGAGGCCCGAAATCGCGGACACCCTCCCGCGCTTGTCGTCGGGCGTGAACAGCTGGACCAAGGACGAGCGAATGAACACCGAAACCATGTCGACTGCACCCATCGCGGCAAGGATCGCCACCGACAGGGCGAAGCTGCGCGAAAAGGCAAAGGCGATGGTAAGCGCCCCGAAGGCGCCCACGGCAAGGAGCATTTTCACCCCCACGCTACGTTCGATCGGGTGGAACGACAGCCACAGCGCCACCAGCGCCGCTCCCAGCGCAGGGGCGGCGCGCATCAGACCAAGGCCGTCCGGGCCGACGAAGAGGATATCGCGGGCGAACACCGGCAGCAGCGCGGTTGCCCCGGCGAGCAGCACCGCGAACAGATCGAGGGTGATACAGCCGAGCAGAAAGCGTTCACGCCAGACATAGATCATTCCCTCGATGATCTGACGCACCGGCTTCAGCGTCGGGCTTTCGTGTCGCGCCTTGATCGGGCGGATCGACAGGATCAGAATCGTCCCGGCCAGCAGCATCAGGGCAGAGATGGCGTGCGGCAGCCACCCGGCGCTTGCAAAAATCAGCCCGCCCACCGCCGGGCCGGCTACGCTGGCGGCCTGCCAGGCGATCGAGCTCAAGGCGATGGCGCGCGGCAGGAGGGCAGAAGGCACGATATTGGGCGCGATTGCGCTCATCGACGGTCCGACGAAAACCCGCGCAGTGCCATGCGCCGCCGCCAGCGCGAAAAGGATCGGCAGATTGAGCGTATCGGTCCAGGTCATCACCGTCAGCAGCACCGCAACCAGCGCGTCTATTCCATTGGCGAAAGCGGCGACATGACGGCGGTCAAAGCGGTCGGCGGCGAGACCCGCGACCGGGGTGAGAACGAACAGCGGAACGAACTGCGCCAGGCCCAGCAGTCCGAGATAGAAGGAAGCCTCGGCCAGGCTCATGGCGTAGTCCGCACGCGCGACTTCGTAGGTCTGGTAGCCGAGCAGGACCACCATCGACATGGTCGCGAACACGGCCAGAAACCGCGCGAGCCAGTAGCGTCGGTAATCGCCGATCTGGAGGGGGGAGGTAGGTTCGGTCACGCGCGCGCCATGGCAGGCCTTATCGCTCCTGCCAAGCAGGCGAAACTTGCCAAGGGTTGAGCGAGGCTTGTGGTTCAGCGCGGGCGGCGCAGGCGGGGGTTGGGCTGCAGCTCGTCGATGATGGCGATGAAATCATCGAGCCGGATAATCCGCTCGAACTGGAAGCCGGCGCGCGTATCGCGGGTCCAGATCACATAGGCCTCGAGTCGTCCCACCACCGGCAGGCGGATGATGATCCTGTCGCCACGCGCTAGCTGGTGCGCATCGTCGACCATGAAGCCGTGGGCCGAAAGGTTGCAGACATGCAGCTTGAGATCACCATGATCGAAATGCTCGACGATCACCGGATAGTCGACCGGATGCCGCGCTGCACGCCGCATATCGGTTACGCTCAGACTTGCTCGGCCAGTCACGCGCCGCGATCCTCCGTTGTGCCTGGGGTTCGCACAGGAGATGCCCGAGAAAGGCTTCAAATTGGTAAAGGGCTCTCAGCGCTTGACCAGCGCATGGCGCTTCTTGCCGAGGCTGAGGCGCAAGGTTTCGCCTTCGCCGGGCAGCACGAGGTGGGCAGGATCGGTGATGGTCTCGCCTTCCAGCCTAACCGCGCCTTCGGCAATTTTTCGTTTGGCCTCGCCGTTCGAGGCTGTCAGGCCGATATTGGTGAGGAGCGCGGCTATGCGCATGCCTTCGGGACCGGTGGCAAGCGTGGGCAGATCCTCGCCGGCGCCGCTGCCGGTGAAGGTTTCGCGCGCGGTCGCCTCGGCGCGGGCAGCCGCGTCTGGCCCGCGCACCAGCGCGGTCACCTCATTGGCGAGCACGATCTTGGCGGCATTGATTTCAGCGCCTTGCAGCGCTTCCAGACGGGCGATCTCGTCGAGGGGAAGATCGGTGAACAGCCGCAGGAACCTGCCGACGTCGGCATCATCGACATTGCGCCAATATTGCCAAAAGTCGTAACTTGGCAGCTGATCTTCGTTGAGCCAGACGGCGCCGGCCGCAGTCTTACCCATCTTGGCTCCGCTCGCGGTGGTCAGCAACGGGGTGGTAAGACCGAACAGCTCGACCCCATCCATCCGCCGGCCTAGCTCGATCCCGTTGACGATATTGCCCCATTGGTCACTGCCACCCATCTGCAAGCGGACATCAAATTCCTTTGACAAGTACCTGAAATCATATCCTTGCAGTATCATGTAATTGAATTCGAGGAAGGTCATCGGCTGTTCGCGCTCAAGTCGAAGGCGAACCGAATCGAAGGTCAACATCCGGTTGATGGTGAAGTGCGTGCCGATTTCCTGCAGCAGCTCGATATAGCCGAGCTTGCCGAGCCAATCCTGGTTGTTCACCATCACTGCGTCAGTCGGGCCGTCACCGAATTTCAACAGCTTGTTGAATACAGTGAAGATCGATTGGACATTGGCCTCGATCGTCTCGTCGTCGAGCATCTTGCGGCTCTGATCGCGCCCGGTGGGATCGCCGATCCGCGTTGTCCCGCCGCCCATCAGTACGATCGGCTTGTGTCCGGTCTGCTGCAAGCGCCGCAGCATCATGATCTGCACCAGACTGCCCACATGCAGGGATGGCGCGGTTGCATCGAAACCGACATATCCCGGCACGATCTGCCTGGCTGCAAGGGCATCAAGCCCTGCCGCATCGGTCAGCTGGTGGATGTAGCCGCGCTCGTCGAGCAGGCGCAGAAGGGCGGATTCGTAGGTGCTCATGGGGCGCGCGCTTAACAGCGGGGAAGGAAGACGGGAAGAGACTTGCCCGCCGCCGGTGCCGGGGCCATGAAGCGCGGATGCACCCGCTCATGCTCCATGTCGCCTGTGACCTCGGCCCGATCCGCGCCGTCAGCGCCTCGGTCACTGCGACCGCGCAAGGCTGCGAGGCCGAATTCAGGCTCGATGGCCGGGTTCCCGCGATCGTGCTCCCGGCCCGGGCCACGCCGGCGCGGATGGACAACCTGTGGCAGACGACCTGCTTCGAGATCTTTTGGCAGCCTCTGGGCGGGACCCGGTACCGAGAATTCAACCTCTCGCCCTCGGGGTGCTGGGCGGCCTACGATTTCGATGACTTCCGCGAGGGGATGCGCGATGCGCCGGTCGATACGATCGCGATTGCCTGTTCGCATGACGACGGCGGGCTGGTGCTGACGGCCAGCATCGCCGCCGCTTTGCCGGCCCCTGCGCAGGTGGCGCTCAATGCGATTGTCGCGCATCCGGACGGCGGCAAGCAGTTCTGGGCGCTGGGCTTCCCGCCGGGCAAGCCCGAGTTCCATTCCGAGGCCTGCCGTACGCTGATCATCGAACGCTAGCGCCCGAAGGGGCGGTTGAGCTGCACGATCTTGGCATTGAGGATCAAGGCGAAACTCACCCAGATGAAATAGGGCAGGTTGAGCCAGCCGACGATGCTGTCCTGCACAAGCCGTGGGAACACGGTCAAGAGGGCGGTGACCGAACCCCACAAAAGCACGTTCTCCGCCAACGCCCAGTCGGGGCGCCTGAGCTTGAAGAACAGCGGCGACCAGCACAAGTGCAGCACGAAATTGGCGGCGAAAAGTGCTTCCACCGCCAGCTTCGTCTCCGGGGTGGGCGCGCGGGTAAGACCGATGTAGAAGCTCCACCCGGCCAGCCCGAGGATCACCGTCCAGGCCGGGCCGAACAGCCAGTCAGGCGGTTGCCACTGCGGTTTCCTGAGATCGCGATACCACTGGCCGATCTCGGTCAGCGCGCCGCCCGCTCCCCCGAGGATGATTGCCCACGCGGCGGCAACAAGGGCGCTGGTCCAGTCCATGGGCGAGGATATAGGCAAGCGCGGCGCAAATGCCATTGCCTTTGCCGCAAGCCTGCTGCACCCCAAGGCACATGAAGACTGGTATTGACCGGCTGCTGGCCGATCCCGAACTGCTCGCCCGGCTAAGCGGCCGCCGCGTCGCGCTGGTGGCGCATCCTGCGAGCCTCACCGAAACGCTCGTGCACAGCCTTGATGCACTGATCGGCGCCGGGGTGAACATTTCCAGCGCTTTCGGTCCGCAGCACGGGCTCAAGGGCGACAAGCAGGACAACATGATCGAGACGCCGGACGCGTTCGATCCGGCCTATGGCATTCCGATTTTCTCGCTCTATGGCAAGGTGCGGCGGCCGACTGGCGAGATGATGTCAAGCGCCGACGTCTTTCTGTTCGACCTTCAGGACCTCGGCTGCCGGATCTACACCTTCGTCACCACGCTGCTCTACCTGCTGGAGGAGGCGGCGCGGCACGGCAAAGAAGTATGGGTGCTCGACCGGCCCAATCCGGCCGGGCGTCCGGTCGAAGGCACGCTGCTGGTGCCTGGGCAGGAAAGCTTTGTCGGCGCCGCGCCCATGCCGATGCGGCACGGGCTGACAATGGGAGAGATGGGCCACTGGTTCATCGCGCATTTCGGCCTTGATCTTGCCTATCGCGTTGTGACGATGGAGGGCTGGCAGCCGGATGAGGAGGGCGGCTTTGGTTGGCCGGCGTCACGGATCTGGATCAATCCCTCGCCCAATGCCGCCAACCTCAACATGGCCCGCTGCTATGCCGGCACCGTGATGCTCGAAGGCACCACACTATCCGAAGGGCGCGGCACCACACGGCCGCTGGAGGTGCTCTTCGGTGCGCCCGATCTTGATGCCAGAGCGGTGCTGACGGAGATGCAGCGCCTTGCACCCGACTGGCTGGCGGGTTGCGCGATCCGGGAATGCTGGTTCGAACCGACTTTCCACAAGCATGCAGGAAAGCTTTGCCACGCCCTGATGATGCACGCAGAAGGGCGCTTTTATGAGCATCATGCTTTCCGCCCTTGGCGGCTTCAGGCGCTCGCATTTAAGGCGATCCGGCGGCTCTATCCCGACTACTTGCTGTGGCGCGACTTTCCTTACGAATACGAGCTTGGCCGGCTGGCGATCGATGTCATCAATGGCGGGCCTGGGCTGCGCGAGTGGGTCGATGACCCGGCGGCAACACCGCATGATCTTGACGTCATGGCCTCACATGACGAGGCCGCATGGGTGGCCGAAGCGCGACCGCACCTGATTTACTGAGTGGCCTCAAGGCGCTGGAAGACACCCTCCAACGCCACTGCAATGACACAATTAGGGATGGCGGATGGCCCGTCACCGCGAGAGGATTGGGAGCCGATGGCGAGCACGAATGTCGGGACAGCCGGTCAGCGATCGGTCCGGATCACACTTTGGACACTGCTGGCCGTCTATATCTTCAACTTCATCGATCGCCAGATCGTCAACATCCTGGCCGAGCCGATCGCACGCGACCTCAAGCTTTCCGACACCCAGATCGGGCTGATGACGGGCCTCGCCTTCGCGCTGTTCTACACTCTGCTCGGCATTCCCATCGCCCGTTACGCCGATCGGGCGACGACCAGCCGGCCCCGGCTGATCGCGGTCGCGCTCGCCGTGTGGTCGGCGATGACGGCGCTGTGCGGGCTGGCGCAGAACTTCGTGCAACTGCTGCTCGCGCGCATCGGCGTTGGCGTGGGTGAAGCGGGTTGCACCCCGCCGGCGCATTCGCTCATCAGCGATATTGTGCCGTCCGAGAAGCGCGCTTCTGCGCTGGCGTTCTATTCGCTTGGCATTCCGCTGGGATCTTTGCTGGGAATGGTGATCGGCGGCACTTTGGCCGATCTGATGACTTGGCGCGATGCTTTCGTGATCGTCGGTCTGCCGGGGGTGGGGCTGGCGCTACTCGTGTGGTTCGTGCTCAAGGATCCGCGTCGGGCGGATGCCGCCGCCGTGCTGCGCGCCCAGAACCAGCCGGCCGCGCTGCCCTTGGGCGAGGCGCTGAAGGACGTGATGGGCTCGCGCGCCTTTGTGCTGCTGCTTTTCGCCGGATCGGCGGCGGCGTTCCTGTCCTATGGCAAGACCACTTGGACCACGATCTTCTTCCAGCGCACCCATGATCTGACCCCGGGGCAGGTGGGACTGTGGTTCGGCCTGCTGGGCGGGGTGGGCGGGATGTTGGGCACTTGGCTGGGCGGATACCTTGCCGACCGCTTCGGTGCGATCAATCGGCGCCACGTGCTGAGCGCGCCTGCGATCGGCATGGCACTGGCCGTGCCGCTGGCGATTGCCGCCTACCACGCGCCGAGCTGGCCGCTGGCGCTGGCGCTGCTGTTCATCCCTACCGTGTTCAATTCGTTCTACTATGGGCCGTGCTATTCGGCGGCGCAGGGGCTGGTGCCGATCAAGGCACGGGCGATTGCGGCGGCAACCCTGCTGTTCTTCCAGAACCTCATTGGCCTGGGTTTGGGACCATTGTTTTTCGGGATGCTGTCGGACTGGCTGCAACCCAGCTTTGGTGCGGATAGCGTGCGCTATGTGCTCTACGGCGCAGCGGTGCTGGGGTTGGTGCCGGCGTTCTTCTTTTGGCGTTGCAGCCTGCATCTGGACGCGGAGCTAGACCGCAAGGGGTGAGCAGTGCGCAGCTACTTGCCGCGTTCGGGCAGCGGCGCCCCTGGCAAGGAGCAGGGCCGAACTCGCGGTTGTCGCGGATCATTGGGGACGTATTTTACCATCACCATAGAGCATCCGTCGATGCGCCGCTCCACGGCATAGATCATCTGGCCATCGCCCGGCGTTGCCGGCTCGCGTTCGAAGCGCGGCCGGGTCGAAGGCTCTACATCGGTCTGCACGAGGCGATCGTGGCACCATTTGCCCGACGCTTTGAGCGGCGCGATGATGCGCATGGCGGCGTCGGGCTGGGCAGGCGAGGGCGAAGGCGGCGCATCAGCGGCACCCAGCAGGGCCACCGCGGCAAGCAACAGGATGATCGGTTGCATGACGTCTCCTCGGAGACGTAAGATTACCACGAAACCGAGCGATTTTGAGCCCTCGGCTCAGGCCCCGTGCTTGCGCGAAAGCTCCCGCATGGCGTCATCCAACCCCTCGAGCGTCAGCGGATACATCCGGTCGCCCATTAGCTGCTTGATGATCTTGGTAGACTGCGAATAGCCCCATTGCTTCTCGGGCACCGGGTTGAGCCACACGGTCGCGGGATAGGTGTTGGTGACGCGCTGGAGCCACACCGCGCCCGCTTCCTCGTTCATGTGCTCGACGCTGCCGCCCGGATGGGTGATCTCGTAGGGGCTCATTGCCGCGTCGCCTACGAAGACGATCTTGTAGTCGTGGCCGTATTTGTGGAGCACGTCCCAAGTCTTGGTGCGTTCCTGCCAGCGACGCTTGTTGTCCTTCCACACGCCTTCGTAGAGGCAGTTGTGGAAGTAGAAGAATTCGAGGTTCTTGAACTCGGCCGTGGCGGCGCTGAACAGCTCCTCGACTAGCTTGATGAAGGGGTCCATCGAGCCGCCGACGTCGAGGAACAGCAGCAGCTTGACGGCATTGCGCCGTTCGGGCCGCATCTTGATGTCGAGCCAGCCCTGCTTGGCGGTGCCTTCGATGGTGGCGGGAATGTCGAGCTCGTCGGCCGCGCCCTCGCGGGCGAAGCGGCGCAGGCGGCGCAGCGCCATCTTGATGTTGCGGGTGCCCAGTTCCCTGGTGTTGTCGAGGTTCTTGAACTCGCGCCGTTCCCAGACCTTGATCGCCCTGCCGTGGCGGGACTCGCCGCCGATGCGCACCCCTTCAGGGTTGTATCCCGAATTGCCGAACGGGCTCGTGCCGCCGGTGCCGATCCACTTGTTGCCGCCCTGGTGACGCTTTTCCTGTTCCGCGAGCCGCTGCTTGAGCGTCTCCATGATCGCGTCCCAGTCGCCCAGCGACTTGATCTTCTCCATCTCTTCGGGGGTGAGAAACTTCTCGGCGACAGCCTTGAGCCACTCCTCTGGAATGTTCACCGGGTTCTGGCCATAATCGGTCATGATCCCCCTGAACACCTTCTGAAAGACCTGGTCGAAACGGTCGAGCAGGCCTTCATCCTTCACGAAAGTCGCGCGCGACAGGTAGTAGAAAGCCTCGGGCGTCTGCTCGATCACGTCCTTGTCGAGCGCCTCCAGCAAAGTGAGGTGTTCCTTGAAAGACGCGCCGATCCCGGCAGCCCGCAATTCGTCGACGAAGTTGAAGAACATGAAGGCTGCTTAACCTGCACGGACGTGCCTGACCAGTCCCCATTCTTGTGGGACGTGGGCACGGGTCTTAACCCTTCACTAACCATCCCGGCGCTAAACCGGCGGTGCACCAAGGGGCGGCTTATCATCATGCAACAGATCGCAATCGACACCGTCAATGCCCGCGCGCTGACGATGATCCCGGAAAGCTGCGGCGCAGTGACGGTGGGTTGCAGCGATGTCGCCGGCGTGGTCGAAGCGGTGATCGCTTCTTCCAAGATCCTGCGTTCCGAGCACGAGGCGCTGGCCGAAACCGTCCGCGCGCTTGAGGCCGACCAGACAAAGGTTGCCGAAGCGAGCGACGAGGCGCGTCTTCTGTCCGAACGCGCGATTGACCGGCTGGCTGAGGGCACTGCGCTGATCGAGTCATCGCTCGCGCAGATTGGCGGCCTCATCGAACTGGTCGAGGCGCTCGGCCAGCACGTAACCAGCTTCTCTGCCGCAATGGAGCAGGTGCGCCGCTCCGCGCAAGACATAGACAACATTGCCGAGACGACCAACATCCTCGCGCTCAATGCCACGATCGAGGCGATGCGTGCGGGGGACGCGGGCCGCACCTTCGCGGTGGTCGCAAGCGAGGTGAAGAGCCTGGCCAACGACACCCGCAAGGCGACCGAGGAAATCGCCCAGACGATCGACGCATTGGGCGGCGAGGCGGAAATGGTGATCGGCCGGATCGAAGCCGGTGCGCGAGCGAGCGGCGAGGCCAAGGCCTCGGTCGCGCGGATCGAGGCCACCATGGCGAGCGTCGGCGCTCTCGTCGAGGAAGTCGACAAGCAGAACGACGTCATCGCTCGCTCCACCGGCACGATCTCCGGCCATGTCGACAAGGTGCAGCGCGTGCTCAGCAGCTTCGATGCCGCCGCGCGCAGCAACGAAGACCGGCTCCACGGTGCGCATCGCAAGATGGAGGAGCTGGAGTTCACCGCCTCCGAAATGTTCGACCGGATCGTCCAAGCCGGGCTCAGCCCCGAAGACAGTGTGATGGTGGAACAGGCACAGGCGATAGCGCGCGAACTGGTGGCGCATACCGAGGCCGCGTTGGCTTGCGGCGCGATCACCATGGCAGCGCTGTTCGATACGGACTACGTGCCCGTCCCCGGCACCAACCCGCAGCTGTTCCGCACGCGCCTGACCGACTGGGCCGACGCCGAGTGGCGGCCTTTCCTCGACCGCGCCAAGGCGAGCGACCCGCGCGTGCTGGCCGCAGCCTGCACCGACATGAACGGCTTTCTTCCCACCCACCTGACCGAGCGCAGTCGCACCCCTACCGGCGATGTCAATCATGACACCCAGTTCTGCCGCAATGGCCGGATCATGCTGGAGGCGATCGACCGCAAGGCCAAGGCATCGGCTGCGCCCTACATGATGGCGGTCTATCGTCAGGAGGGCGACGGCAATTCCTATGTGGTGGTACGCAACGTCTATGTCCCGCTGGTGATCGGTGGGCGGCGCTGGGGCGATTTCGAGCTTGCCTACAGCTTCGACTGAGACAGCCGGGCGGCCCTGCGGTGTTTCACGTGGAACACCGCAAGACCCGCCATTGATCATACAATCATCGCACAATGAGGCGGCAATGACCGCACCGCGCCCGTGGCGGGGCCTGCGCGAAGCCGCCCTCAGCTCGGGTTGCGCCGGGCCATGAAGGCAAGGCGTTCGAACAGCATGATGTCCTGCTCGTTCTTGAGCAGCGCGCCGTGGAGCGGCGGGATCGCGCTCGCCGGGTTCTTGTCTTGCAGCACTTCGAGCGGCATGTCCTCGTTGAGCAGCAGCTTGAGCCAGTCCAGCAATTCGCTGGTGGAGGGCTTCTTCTTCAGGCCCGGCACTTCGCGCAGGTCATAAAAGATATCCATCGCCTTCTTCACCAGCGTCTTCTGGATGCCGGGGAAGTGGACATCGATGATTTTCTGCATCGTCTCGCGGTCGGGGAACTTGATGTAGTGGAAGAAGCAGCGGCGCAGGAAGGCGTCGGGCAGTTCTTTCTCGTTGTTCGAGGTGATGACCACGATCGGGCGCTCCTTGGCCTCGATCCGCTCCTGCGTCTCATAGACGTCGAAGCTCATCCGGTCGAGTTCCTGAAGCAGGTCGTTCGGGAACTCGATATCGGCCTTGTCGATCTCGTCGATCAGCAGCACGGGAAGCTTGGGCGAGGTGAAGGCCTCCCACAGCTTGCCCTTCTTGATGTAGTTGCGAATGTCATGAACCCGCTCGTCACCGAGCTGGCCGTCGCGCAGCCGCGCCACGGCGTCGTATTCGTAAAGCCCCTGCTGCGCCTTGGTGGTCGACTTGATGTTCCATTCGATCAGCGGGGCGTCCAGCGCCTTGGCGATCTCATGCGCCAGCACGGTCTTGCCGGTGCCCGGCTCCCCCTTGACGAGGAGCGGGCGGCGCAGTGTCACGGCGGCATTGACCGCGACCTTCAGATCTTCGGTCGCGATATAGGACTTGGTGCCTTCAAAACGCTGCGGCTGATCGGTCATGAGTTTTCCTGTGAGACTGAATTTCGCTGCCAGCGATAGGGGCGCGCTTGACGCGGCGCAAGGGGGAAGCAGGCTGGCAAATCAGCGAGGCAGCAACAGGATGCGCTGGGCTATCCCTTCCAGCTTGCCTTGGTCGAGCGCAGCCGCCGGGTTGTTCCATCCGAGCGTCAGCACCCAGTCGCGCCCGGCCTTGTCGGTGAGCAGCCAGGTGAGGTTCATCACCCCCGGCTCGCTTCCCCCCTTGAAACCGATATAGCGCCATGCGTCCGTGATTGCGGGCGTGGCCGAGGGGTTGATCGCCATGATCGCGAATGCCTCGGGATCGGCGGTCATGCGCATATGGGCGAACAGCTTCGCCAGATCGGCGGGCGAGGCGAACCATTCGATGTCGATCGCCTTGGGGCCTTGCGCAAAGGCGGCATTGACCTCGTCGAGCGAGGGGTTGTCGCTCGACAGCAAAGCTTCGAGTGCTCCGTTTTCGGTGGACGGCCCTTTGCGCCAATCATCGAGCGCCTTGCGGTCCCAGGTCTTGAGCACGAACAGTTCGCGCGTGGTGAGGAAGGGATCGTTTGCGCCCGGATTGGCGTGGCCGCTGTCCTTCATCAGCTTGAGAATGCGCTCGCGGCCCAGCACCGTGATCAGCTGGTCGGTGGCGGTGTTGTCGCTGATCGAGATCATCAGGCTCGCCAGCGTGTGCAGCGTTACCGGCGCGCCCTTGGGCCAGTCCTGCAAGCGCCCGCTGGGATAGCTTTTCTCGCTGAGCAGCACGACATCAGACCAATTGCGCCGCTTGGCCTTCACGTCTTCGGCCAGGGTAGCGAGCACGTAGAGCTTGAAGGTCGATCCTAACGCGAGCGGCTTGTCTGCGTCGATGCTGATCACCGGCGCGCCCCCATCCAGCGGGGCGAACCATGCGTTGACGGTGCCGGGCAGGGCGGCCAGATCGGCGGCGATCCTTTCATGCGTGTCGCCCGCAACCGCGAGCGAATCGACCGAGGTGAACAGCAGTTCGCTCACGCGGCCCTCCTCGGCAGGGTCGATGGCGATGCTGCCCTTGGCCAGCCCGCGTTCGAAGCGGATATGGAGCACCGCACGAGTGCCGTCACGCGGGCTGAGGAGATCGACCGCCACCGCCGCGCCGAACTGCGCGACAAGGCTCGCGGAAAGCGCCTTGATCTGGGCGGCGGGGATCGCGGCCTGGAATTCGCGGCTGAATACATCTTCGGGCGCCGCCTCGCCATTGAGCAGCATGATGACCTGGAGGCTGCGCTCCTCCAGCGGGGTCGGCGCGTCAGCGAGCGCGGGGACGGGGTCCTGCGCGGCGAGCGGGACGCCGGCAACGATGCCCGCCACCAGCGCGATGCCAAGAAAAAGACGGCGGATCATCGGCATTGCTCCTTTTGTCTGAGCTGAAGTCTAGGATTTTTGGCCGTCCGGTGCCAGCGCCTTGAGCCGCGCCTTGTCGGCGTTACGCTCGACCGAAAGGGCAAGGCGCGCAAGAGCGGGCGCGAATTGCGCGCCTGCCTGGCGTCAGACATGTTCGGTTGCGCCGGTCATGCCCCTTTAGTCGCTGCCGGCGCGGGGTTCTTACAGCGCGGGCGCGATTCTCTCGCCGCGCGCCTGCGAGCGCCGCTCAGGCATCGATCAGATCGCGGTCGACATCGCCGGCGTGGTTCTGGATGAAGTTGAAACGGTGTTCGGGGTTGCGTCCCATCAGCTCGTCCACCAGCCGCGCAACGCTGGCGCGCTGTTCATATTCGGCCGGCAAGGTGATACGGATCAGGCTGCGGGTTTCGGGCGCCATGGTGGTTTCGCGCAATTGCTGCGGGTTCATCTCGCCCAGGCCCTTGAAGCGTGCGACTTCGACCTTTTTGCCCTTGAACACGGTGGCTTCCAGCTCCGCCCGGTGGGCATCATCGCGGGCGTAGCGGCTCTCCTTGCCCGCAGTCAGCCGGTAAAGTGGGGGCTGGGCGAGGAACAGGTGGCCGCGCCGCACGATCTCGGGCATTTCCTGGAAGAAGAAGGTCATCAGCAGCGTGGCGATATGCGCCCCGTCGACGTCGGCGTCGGTCATGATGATGATGCGGTCGTAACGCAGATTATCGGCATTGCAGTCCTTGCGCGTGCCGCAGCCCAGCGCGAGCACGAGATCGGCAATCTCGCTGTTGGCGCGGATCTTGTCGTTGGTGGCGCTGGCAACGTTGAGGATCTTGCCGCGGATCGGGAGGATGGCCTGGCTCTTGCGATCACGCGCCTGCTTGGCGCTGCCACCGGCGCTGTCGCCCTCGACGATGAACAGTTCGGTTTCGCGCCCGCCTTCGCCGCTGCAATCGGTGAGCTTGCCCGGCAGGCGCAGCTTCTTGGCGTTGGTGGCGCTCTTGCGCTTGATCTCGCGCTCGGCCTTGCGCCTGAGGCGCTCGTCCATGCGCTCCATCACTTCGCCCAGCAGTGCGCGCCCGCGCTCCATATTATCGGCGAGGAAGTGGTCGAAATGGTCGCGCACCGCATTCTCGACGAGCCGCGCGGCTTCGGGCGAGGTGAGGCGATCCTTGGTCTGCGACTGGAACTGCGGATCGCGGATGAAGACCGAGAGCATAACCTCCGCGCCGGTCATCACGTCGTCGGCGGTGATGTCCTTGGCCTTCTTCGCGCCGACCAGTTCGCCGAAGGCACGCAGGCCGCGGGTCAGCGCCATGCGCAACCCCTGTTCGTGCGTGCCGCCATCGGGCGTGGGGACGGTGTTGCAATACCAGCTGGTCGCCCCGTCGGAATAGAGCGGCCAGGCGATCGCCCATTCGACCCGGCCCTGTTCGTCAGGGAAATCCTGTCGCCCGGTGAAGGGCTGGGCCGTCACGCATTCGCGGCTGCCCACCTGTTCGGCAAGATGATCGGCAAGGCCGCCGGGGAACCGGAAGGTTGCCTCGGCCGGCACATCCTCGCTGGCGAGACTGGCCGCGCATTTCCAGCGGATCTCGACCCCGGCGAAGAGATAGGCCTTGGAGCGGGCGAGCTTGAACAGGCGCTTGGGGTTGAACTGCCGATCTCCGAAGATTTCGGTGTCAGGGGTGAAAATGACGGTGGTGCCGCGCCGGTTGGGCGCCGCGCCGAGAATCTGCAGCGGGCCTTGGGCGAGTCCGCGCGCGAATTCCTGTGCGTAGAGCTGCCTGTCACGCGCCACTTCGACGCGGGTGTGCGAGGACAGGGCATTGACCACGCTGACCCCGACACCGTGCAGGCCACCGCTGGTGGCATAGGCCTTGCCAGAGAACTTGCCGCCCGAATGGAGTGTCGAAAGGATCACCTCGAGCGTTGACTTTCCGGGGAACTTGGGGTGCTCGTCAACCGGAATGCCGCGCCCGTTGTCAGCGATCGAGAGGCGGTTGCCTTCCTCAAGCCGCATCTCGATCCGGGTTGCATGGCCGGCCACCGCCTCGTCCATGGCATTGTCGAGCACTTCGGCGGCGAGGTGGTGAAGCGCGCGGTCGTCGGTTCCGCCGATATACATGCCTGGCCGGCGGCGCACCGGCTCCAGCCCTTCGAGCACCTCGATGGCGCTGGCGTTGTAATCGCCGCTCGATGCAGGGGTATTGGCGAAGAGATCGTCAGGCGTGATTTCGGACATGGCCCGGATATAGGCCGGCCCGCTGGCCGGTCACAAGCGGGGCAGGAGGGTTTTGCGCAAGCCTGCCTGCGACCGCATCGCCTGCTATTGCTTGCCGAAGCTGGTAGGTGGCGGATCGACCACCGTCACTTCGCCCCGGCGCACTTCGCGCACTTCGAGCGCACGCTCGACAATTCCGTTGCGGGCGAAGCGGAACGGGCCATCCACCCCCAGGAAGCCGCCACGGTCGTAAAGTTCGCCCTTGGGAAAGGGCGTGCCAACCCTCCAATCGCGCGCGATCCGCAAGGTCAGCAGCACGGCATCATAACCGAGTGTTGCGATCCGGTAGGGCTTGCTGCCGAAGCGAGCTTCGTAGCTTTCGGCAAAGCGCCGGTAGCGCTGGTCAGAGACGGCGGAGAAGATTGCGCCTTCCATTGAAGCAGCGCGGGCGATCACGGTCTCCCCGCTCCACAATTCGGTGCCGATGATGCGGGTGCGCGGGCCGGAACCGCGCTGCAATTCGTCTGCGGCCTCGATCCCCAGCCGGGCGGAATCCGCAATCAGCACCGCGTCATAACCTCCCGCGGCGCGCAGGCGTTGGGCGGCGCTGAGGATCGAGGTGTTACCGCGGGCATAGCTTTCCTTGCGCGCCAGCACGCCGCCGAAATCGCGCAGGGCATTGCTGAGCGCCGAGGCCGCGCGGGTGCCGTAGTCACCCTCGGGCAGCAGCGCGGCAAATCGGTTCGTGCCGCGCGCGCGAGCAAATGCGACCGAGCGGCGGATCGCCTGTTCGGGATTGTGGCCCATCACGAAAACATCGGCCGAGGCGACGCTGGTATCGTTGGAAAAGGCGATCACCGGCACCCCCGCGGCCCGGGCGACGGAATGCACTTGGGGCACGGCGTCGGCCATAAGCGGGCCGAGGATCAGCTTGTTGCCATCGGCGATCGCCTGCCGCGCGGCCGCGGCAATCCCGGCCGTTGTGTCATAGGTGGTGATGCGCAGATTGTCGGCATTGGTATCGAGCAGCGCCATGGTGGTGGCATTGGCAATCGCTTGACCGACCGCGCCGGTCTCGCCGCTCAAAGGCACCAAGAGCGCGATGCGATGCCGGCCGCTGTCGGTCGGCAGCGCGGTGGCCGATGGTTCGGGGGCAGGCGGGGCTGGCGTGGTGGTTGCGGGCGCGTTGCTCTTGGGCACGACCGCGCAGGCCGCCGTCAGCAGTGCCGCCCCGGTCATCACGACGATGCGCCGGTTCAGCAGCCCCGCGAAAGTCGCAAGCCATCCTGCCCAATTCGGCACTTTGCTGTGGTTCATCCTTGCCGACCCCTCGCTGGTGCTTCAATGCTGCGCCCGTCATGACGAGCACGCGTCCATTCATCCCTGCCGGGACTCCCTTGCCCGGGCTGTATATCGTGGCGACCCCGATTGGCAATCTTGGCGACATCACCCTGCGCGCGATCGCGGTGCTGCAAGGCGCCACGCTCGTGGCCTGCGAAGACACGCGGGTGACAGGCAAGCTGTTGAAGCATCTGGGGATAAAGGCACGGCTTCAGCGGCTCGATGATCATGCCTCGCCCGAAGTCCGCGCGCGGATCATCGACGCGGCGAGGCAGGCACCGGTCGCGCTGGTGAGCGACGCGGGCACCCCGCTGATCTCCGATCCCGGCTATCGTCTGGTGCGCGAGGCGCGTGCGGCAGGGGTGACGGTCACCAGCATTCCCGGCCCCTGCGCCGCGGTCTCGGCGCTGGCGATGGCGGGCCTGCCGTCCGATCGCTTCCTGTTTGCCGGCTTCCTGCCGGTCAAGGACAAGGCGCGCACCGAGACGCTCGAGGCGCTCGCGCCAGTCGCGGCGACGCTGGTGTTCTATGAAGCCGCGCCCCGGCTCGAAAGGTCGCTGCGCGCGATCGCGGAGCTTTGGCCGACACGCGAGGTGGCGGTCGCACGCGAGCTTACCAAGCTGCACGAGGAATGCCGCACCGGCACTGCGGCGAGCCTTGAAGAACACTACGCGGCGCATCCGCCCAAGGGTGAGATCGTGCTGCTGATCGGCCCGCCCGGTGCAGACGAAGCGCCGGTGCAGGACGCCGATGCATTGCTGCGCGAAGCACTGGCCGAAGGCGGCCCGGGCAAGGCGGCGGGGATCGTCGCCAAGGCCACCGGGATTGACCGCGCTAAGCTCTACGCCCGCGCGCTGGAACTGAAAGGGGCATGAGCGTGCCGCGCACCTCCGAGCAGCGCCAGGAGGCCGAGCGGCGTGGCCGGACGGGCGAGGCCGAGGCGGCGATGTGGCTCGCGCAGCAGGGCTGGCGGATCATCGCCGAAAGGGTCAAGACCAAGGCGGGCGAGATCGACCTCATTGCCAAACGCCCTGGTCTGATCGCCTTCGTCGAGGTCAAATGGCGCGCTCGCGCGGCCAGCCTTGCCGATGCCATCGACGAACGGCGGCTTTCCCGGGTGGCCGCCGCGGTCGAGCTGCTGTGGCAGGACTATGCGACAGGCGGCGAGGATATCCGGATCGACGTCATCCTGCTTGCGCCGGGCTGCAAGCCGACCCACATCGAAAATGCCTGGATGCCTTTCGGCTGACCCTTTCGGAGCCCAATCAATGACCTTGCGCATTGCCGTCCAGATGGACCCCATCGACCGTATCAACATCGCCGGCGACAGCTCCTTCGCGCTGATGCTGGCGGCGCAGGCACGCGGCTACACCCTTTATGAATATCACGTCGAAAGCCTGACGCTCGATGAGGATGATCGTCTTTTCGCCCATGCCTTCCCGGTGACGGTACGGCGCATTGAGGGCGATCACTTCACCCGCGGTGAACGGGTGCGGCTCGATCTCGGGGCCGATGTCGATGTGGTGCTGATGCGGCAGGACCCGCCGTTCCACATGGGCTACATCACCGCAACGCACCTGCTGGAACGGATCGCGCCGCACACGCTGGTGGTCAACGATCCGGCCAATGTCCGCAATTCCCCCGAAAAGGTGATGGTGCTGAACTATCGCCGCTTCATGCCGCCGACGCTGGTAACGCGCTCGGTCGAGGAAGTGCGTCGCTTCATGGCAAAGCACGGCGCGATCGTGGTCAAGCCGATCCACGGCAACGGCGGCAAGGCGATTTTCCGCGTGCCGGAGAACGGCGAGAACCTCACCGCACTGTTCGAAGTGTTCAACCAGACCTGGCCCGAGCCGCACATGGTCCAGCCTTTCCTTCCCGAGGTGGCCAAGGGCGACAAGCGCATCGTGCTGGTCGATGGCGAGGTGGCCGGTGCGATCAATCGCATTCCGGGCGAGGGCGAGTTCCGTTCCAACCTCGCGATGGGCGGTTCGGCCCAGCCGACCGAGTTGACCGCGCGCGAACGGGAAATCTGCGACGCGCTTGGGCCGGACCTCAGGCGCCTCGGCCTCACCTTCGTCGGCATCGACGTGATCGGCGGGCAGTGGCTGACCGAGATCAACGTCACCTCGCCCACCGGCATCGTCGCGATTGACCGCTTCAACAGCACTGATACGGCGGGGATGATCTGGGATGCGATCGAGCGCCGTCTGGCCGAGCGCCGCGCGGCTGCAACGCACAAGTGACGGAAAGGCCCGATGACCGAACTCCTGCTCACCCTGCTCGACAAGGGCGGCTACTTCGGCATTTTCGTGCTGATGATCCTGGAAAACGTGTTTCCCCCGGTGCCCTCCGAGGTGATCCTCGGCGCGGCGGGGGTGCTTGTCGCGCAGGGCAAGATGAACGGGATCGCGCTCTGGCTGATCGCCACGGCGGGCACGCTGGTCGGCAACCTGTTCTGGTACTGGCTGGGCAGTCGCTGGAGCGAGGAGACGCTCAAGAAGGTGATCGACCGCTGGGGCCGGATTCTGACCTTCGAGTGGGACGAGTTCACCAAGGCGCGCGACATCTTCCGCAAATATGGCGACTGGATCGTATTCCTGCTGCGCTTCTCGCCGTTGCTGCGCACCATCGTCTCGCTGCCGGCCGGACTTGCGCGGATGAGCGTGTGGCGCTTCAGCCTGTTCACCTTTCTTGGCTCGCTGATCTGGAACGGGCTGCTGATCCTCGGCGGGCAGGCGCTTGCGGGGTTGATCGCGCGTTACGAGAGGCTTGCAGGCTATGTCATCATCGCGCTCGTGCTCGCAGGCGTGGCAATCTACATCTACCGCTTCGTCACGTGGAAGCCGGTTGCCGCCTTCGAGGATAAGGAATAGCGCGCGGCCTAACCGCGCGGGTGGGCCTTGCGGTAGTTCTCCAACAGGCTTGCCGCATCGACGCGGGTGTAGATCTGGGTTGAACCCAAGGAAGCGTGGCCGAGCAGTTCCTGCAGGCTTCTGAGGTCAGCCCCCGCGCTCAGCAGATGGGTGGCGAAGGAATGCCTGAGGGCGTGAGGTGTCGCGGTGTCGGGCAGGTCGAGCGCGCGGCGGGCCTGCGCCATCGCCTTTTGCACCATGCCCTGCGCCAGCGGCCCGCCCTTTGCTCCGCGGAACAGCGGCTCGGCGGGTGTCAGCGGCCAGGGGCACAGGCGCGCATAGTCGGCCACGGCAGCGCGGGTAATCGGCAGCACCGGTACGATGCGCTGCTTGCCGCCCTTGCCGGCCACCTGCAACACTTCGCCTAGCTCCGCTTCACGACCCGTGAGCGAGAGCGCCTCGGCGATCCGCAGGCCCGAGCCGTACATCAGCAGCAGCACCGCCCGATCGCGCGCGCCGATCCAGTCCTCGCGGGCAAGTTCGCTCGCCAGTTCGGTGAGGTTGACCGCCTCGTCCGGAGTGACGGGGCGGGGCAGGCCCTTCTTCAAGCGCGGACCGCGCAGGCGAGGGGCGGCAGGATCGGGATCACCCGCCTGCGCGCGCGCAAAGGCGATGAAGGCCTTGAGCGCCGAAAGTTCGCGCGCGGCACTGGCGTTGCCCAATCCTTCAGCGCGGCGCGCAGCAAGATGGCCGCGCAGATGATGGGCCTCGTTGCGAGCGACGGACTGCCAGTCGGCCAACCCGTTTGCCGCGACCAGCCTTTGCGCGGCGGCAACATAGGCGCGCACGGTGTGGGGCGAGCGGCGACGGTTGTCGGCGAGATGCGCCTGCCAGCTGGCGATCAGGTCGGCCGCACTCATGCCGCCACCAGCGTATCGGCGACGACTTCGGCGAGCAGCGCATCGAGCAGCCCGCGCCCTTGCGGCGCAACGCCGATCCGCGTGCCCTCGCGCCACATCAGTCCGAGCGCGGCAAGCCGGGCAAGCGCGGCTTCATCCACCAGTCCTTGAACCGGCAGGCCAAAGCGGGCTGAAAGCGGCGCGAGATCAATGCCTTCGGTCAGCCGCAATCCCATCAGCAGTGCCTCGGCGGCCTGATCGGCAGGGGCGAGCAGGCGGGCTTCGGCAATCCCGTGTCCCTGCCGCGCCACGGCGGCGAGGAAATTCTCCGGCTTCCTGTGCCGCACCGTCGCCACGCCGCCGCGCCGGCCATGCGCGCCGGGGCCGATTCCGGCGTAGTCCTGATAGCGCCAATAGGCGAGATTGTGACGGCTCTGCTCGCCCGCGCGGGCGTGGTTGCTCGTTTCGTAGGCAGGCATTCCGGCCGCCTCGGTGAGGCACTGGGTGATGCTGAAAAGTTGGGCAGCCGCGTCGTCATCGAGTGGCACCAGCCGTCCATGCCGGACATCGCTGGCAAAGCGCGTGCCCGGCTCGATGGTGAGCTGATAGAGCGACAAATGCCCGGTGCCGTACCCGAGCGCGCGGGCAAGGCGCCGCTCCCACAGCGCGGGCGTGTGGCCGGGCAGGGCGTAGATCATATCGAAACTGACGCGCGCGAAATGCGCCTGCGCAGTCGCCAGCGCCGCCAGCGCCTCGTCCGCCCCGTGCAGCCGCCCGAGGAAGCGCAGCTCCGCATCGTCCAGCGACTGCACCCCGAGCGACACGCGGTTCACCCCCGCGCCCGCCAATGCCGCGAAGTTCGCTGCCTCGACCGAGGAGGGGTTGGCTTCCAGCGTGATCTCGATCGCGGAATCGAATCCCCATAGTCGCTCGGCCTCGACCAGCAGCGCGGCGACCAGTTCGGGTGGCATCAGCGAGGGCGTGCCGCCGCCAAAAAAGATCGAAGTCAGCGTTTCGCCCGCGGCAAGCGCCGCCTCAGCACGCATATCGGCGATCAGCGCGCGCTCCCACGTGGCGCTATCCACACGCGCGCGCACGTGCGAATTGAAATCGCAATAGGGGCATTTCTTCGCGCAGAAGGGCCAGTGGATGTAGAGCGCGCGTGCCACAGGTGTAATCTTCAGCCTCGCTTAACCGTTGACCGGGATAGTCTGCCTCCGAAAGGAATCTTCCCCCCGGTGAGCATCATCGCCCGTTTTGTCTGCCTTGCCCTGCTTATGGCAGCCGCGCCAGCGCTGCCGCAAGCCTCGGGCGAACAGCCTCCTCATCCGCAAGAGTGGCTCGATGCGCACAACCTCGCACGCGAGGATCTCGGCCTGCCGCGGCTCGCATGGAGCGAGGCTCTGGCGCGCGATGCGGCGGGCTGGGCGCGGCATCTGGCACGCAACGATCTCTACGAACACGCCTCGCCCGATCAGCGGCGCGGGCAGGGCGAGAACCTGTGGCGCGGGCCGAAGGGCCTTTGGTCCGCTTCGCAAAAGGTCGGTTTTTTCCTTGCGGAGAAGCGCCATTTCCGTCCGGGCAACTTCCCCGATGTCTCGCGTACGGGGCGCTGGAGCGATGTGGCGCATTACACCCAGATCATCTGGCCCCAAACCCGCGAGGTCGGCTGTGCGGTGGCGCATTCCGCCAGCGATGAGGTGCTGGTGTGCCGCTATTGGCCAGCGGGCAATGTCTGGGGGCAGCGCATCGACCCGCGCGAGCATGCCTTGCAGCGCTAGGCCTGCCTAGCCGAACTGCTCGGCGACGAGCCTGGCGAAGGCATCGGCGCGGTGGCTGATGGCGTGCTTTTGCTCGGGTGAAATCTCGGCGAAGGTGAGTGTGCTGCCGACGGGGACGAACACCGGATCATAGCCAAAGCCCATCGTTCCGCGCGGCGGCCAGGTCAGCGAACCGTCACAGCGTCCCTCGTAGATCGCATGTTCGCCGTCCGGCCATGCCAGCGCCAGCACGCAGTGGAATGCCGCTGCACGGTCGACGTTTGCGCCTTTCTCCGCCAGCATCCCCTCGACCTTGCCCATTGCCATGTACCAGTCGCGGCCCGGAGGGCCCTCGAACCACTGCCGCTCGGCCCAGTCGGCGGTGTAGACGCCGGGACGACCATCGAGCGCGGCAACGCTGAGACCGCTGTCGTCAGCCAGCGCCGCCAACCCTGAGGCCTCGGCCGCGGCCCGCGCCTTGAGCAGCGCGTTCTGGGCGAAGGTGGTTCCGGTCTCGGCCGGTTCGGGCAGGCCGAGCGATCCGGCCGAGATGCATTTCACCCCATAGGGTTCAAGCAGCGCGGCAATCTCCTTGAGCTTGCCCGGATTATGCGTGGCGATGACCAGCGCGCCCGAGCCAAGACGGCGGGTCATCGCACCGCGTCCGCTTGCGCCGCGAAGATGCGCTCCGCACCGATCCGGGCGAGGCGCAGGAGGCGCAGCAGGCTTTCCTCGTCATAGGTCGCGCCCTCGGCAGTGGCCTGCACCTCGGCGATCTTGCCGCCCGAGAGCAGAACGAAATTGCCATCCGCCTCGGCGTTCGAGTCCTCGTCATAATCGAGATCGAGCACCGGCACGCCCTTGTAGATGCCGCAGGAAATGCCGGCGACCTGGGCCTGGATCGGATCATGCTTGATGTCGCCTGCGGCCATCAGCCTGTTGACTGCCAAGCGCAGCGCGATCCACGCGCCGGAAATCGCAGCGGTGCGGGTGCCGCCATCGGCCTGGATCACGTCGCAATCGAGGGTGATCTGCCGCTCTCCAAGCTTCTGCAAATCCACCACGGCGCGTAAAGAGCGTCCAATAAGCCGCTGTATTTCTTGTGTTCTACCAGATTGTCTGCCCTTGGCCGCTTCGCGCTGCCCGCGGGTATGGGTGGCGCGCGGGAGCATCGAATATTCGCCCGTCACCCAGCCTTCGCCCTTGCCGCGCAGCCACGCCGGCACGCCCTTCTCGACGCTTGCGGTGCACAGCACCTTGGTATCGCCGAAGCCGATCAGGCAGGAGCCTTCCGCGTGTTTGGTGAAACCGGTTTCGATGGTGATGGCGCGCATTTCATCGGGCGCGCGTCCTGAAGGGCGCATGGGGAACTCCGTTTGGGGCAAGACCGGCCATTAGTCGCCCGGCACTTGCCGCGGCAAGCGCAAAGACTAAGATTGCTTCCATGACATCGCTTCCCGTTACCGAACTGTCGGCGCGTGCGCGCGAGATCTTTCGGCGGGTGGTCGAGGAATATATCGAGAGTGGCCAGCCGGTCGGGTCAAAGACACTGGCGGCCGATGGCACGCTTAACCTCTCGCCTGCGTCGATCCGCTCGGTTTTGGCGGACCTTGAGATGGCGGGCCTGCTCGCCGCGCCGCATACCAGCGCGGGGCGGATGCCGACCGATGCCGGCCTCAGGATCTTCGTCGATGGGATCATGCGCGTGTCCGAGCCGACCGCGCAGGAACAGGCGACGATCGAGGCGCGGTTGGCCGAGGCTGGCCCGGTCGAGGCGGCGATCAAGCAGGCCTCGGCGATCCTGTCCGATCTTTCTGGCGCGGCCGGGATGGTGCTGGTCGCACCGCGCGAACAACGCCTTGCGCAGTTCAGCCTCGTCGATCTCGGTCAGGGTCGGGCACTCGCGGTGCTGGTGGGCGAGGATGGCGGGGTGGAAAACCGCGTGCTGACGATCGACGGCGCGCTCAGCCCCGGCGCGCTCGACCGGGCGTCGAACTACATCACCGCCCGGCTTGCCGGTCGCACGCTCGCCGAGGCGGCGCAGGCGGTGCGGGCAGAGATTGCGAGCGGCCAGTCCCAGCTCGACGATGCCTCGCGCGATCTGGTCGAGCGCGGGCTCGCGGTGTGGAGCCAGGATGCTGCCGCGCGCCCCGTTCTGATCGTGCGCGGTGCGGCGAACCTGCTCGATGAGGCGGCGATGGGCGATATCGAGCGGGTGCGGATGCTGCTCGAAGACCTCGAGAACAAGCAGTCGATCGCGCAATTGCTCGATTCGGCGCGCGAGGCCGAGGCGACCAGGATCTTCATCGGCAGCGAGAACCGCCTGTTCGCACTCTCGGGTTCCAGCGTCATCGCTTCGCCCTATCGCAATCGCGAGGGGCGGGTGGTCGGCGTTGTGGGTGTGATTGGCCCTACGCGGTTGAATTACGCGCGGGTTGTCCCCATGGTGGATCTGACCGCCCGTTCGCTGGGCAAGCTCATTGCTTGAATGGAAGCCACAGGACATGATCGACAACGACAAGCCGCAGGATCAAGCGGCTGAAGACCAATTGCAGGATGTGACCGAGGAGTCCCCCGATAATGGCGGGGACGAGAGCAGCGAGGATGCTCTTGGGGAGACACTCGCCGCGCTACAGCGCGATCTCGAAGCGGCCAAGCAGGAGATCCTCTACGCGCAGGCCGAAACGCAGAACGTGCGTCGCCGCCTTGAGCGCGAGAAGGACGAGGCACGCGCCTATGCCGCGACCGGCTTTGCGCGCGACATCCTGAGCGTGGCAGACAACCTCGCCCGCGCGGTGCAGGCGATCCCCGAAAGTCTGCGCACCGATGACAGCCTGAAGGGCCTCGTGACCGGCCTTGAAGCCACCCAGCGCGAGCTGGAAAAGGTGTTCGCCAGCCACGGCATCACCCGCATCGCCGCGATGGGCCTGCCGCTCGATCCCAACCAGCACCAGGCGATGCTCGAAGTGCCGAGCAATGAGGTCGAGCCAGGCACCATCGTGCAGGAATTGCAGTCTGGCTGGATGATCAAGGATCGTCTGTTGCGCGCGGCGATGGTGGCAGTGGCAAAGAAGCCGGACTAACTAGCGAAGGCCAACAATGTTTCGTAACTGGCCAGTGGCGGGGCCCCCGCCACCGGCATGCCGTTGCGCAAGAGAAATGCGTGGCGCACGATTTCGGCCTGTTGCTCGATGCCGTAGCCTTCGAGCCGAAGGCCGGGCTTGAGCGCATAGTGATAGCGGCACCATGGGTGGCGGCGCAGGACAAGGTGCCAGCGTCCGCGCGTCTGGGCTTGCCACACATGCACCATCTCGTGGATGAAGTGGCCCTGCAAGGCGAGCGGGGCAGCGGCGAAGTCGTCGCAGTAATGCGCGGCCAGCGGATGGAAGTGCAGGTGGCCCATGGGGGCCATCGTTACGTCGCGGGGATGCAGCGGGAAGAACTTGCGGCGACGCACCGTCACGCGCGCATAGTCGATCGCCTCTCCAAAGATGCTGCGGGCGAGCGCAATCTCGCCTTGGGTGAGCGGGCGGATGCCGCCGGCCGGGCAAGCCAGCGGCGGCGCGTCCGGGCGCACTGCAGCCAGCTCGTCACCGTTGAGCCGGTCGATCAGCGTTCTTCACCCGCGGCGCGCACTTCGGCATCGAAAACCTGAGTGGTGCCGCCTGACAAGGTGAGCGTGACCTTGACCTTGTCGCCCGGCTTCCAGGTGGCGGGCGGTTCCATCACCATCACATGCAGACCGCCGGGCTTGAATTCGACCTTTGAGCCCTTGGTCAGCGAGACCGGGAGGGCCTCCATCATCTGCACTTTGTTATCCCACTCGCCATATTCGTGCATCATCGTCATGCCGGCGCCCTCGACATCGGCCTTGCGGATGGTGAGACCGCGATCACCTTGATAGTCGAGATCGAAATAGATCGCCGCCGGATTGCCTGCGACTGGGGCAAGCACGAGGCGGGCGTTGCTGATGGTCATGCCGGGCACCTGCCCTGGTGCAGCCTCGATGGCGGGTGCCTCGGCCTCGCCGCCGCAGGCGGCAAGGCCCAGCATCGCCGCTGCCACACCTGCCGCCAACACGCTCTTCCGCAGCTTCAGACCCAATCCGTCAATAATTGTCACGTCGTCTCGCTCCCTCTTGGAATGGCCGAAAACTAGGCGCTTCCAAGTCTTGTGCCAAGCAAAACCGCACCTATATCGCGCTCAACCAAACGAGCCGCCAAAGTGCTTTGCCGCCTTGTGGGAAGCGCGGGGTGCGGTGTCCAACGAACTTCCAGATGGATGGGGTAAAAAATGGGTAAAGTAATCGGTATCGACCTCGGCACCACCAATTCCTGCGTTGCCGTGATGGACGGCGGCAAGCCCAAGGTGATCGAGAATTCGGAAGGCGCGCGCACGACGCCGTCGATCGTCGCCTTCGCCAAGGATGGTGAGCGCCTGATCGGCCAGCCTGCCAAGCGGCAGGCCGTCACCAATCCGGACAACACCCTGTTTGCGATCAAGCGTCTGATTGGTCGCCGGTTCGATGATCCGCTGACCAAGAAGGACATGGAGCTGGTGCCCTACAAGATCGTCAAGGGCAAGAACGGCGACGCTTGGGTCCATGCCGGCGGTCAGGATTACAGCCCCTCGCAGATTTCTGCCTTCATTCTGCAGAAGATGAAGGAGACGGCGGAAAGCTATCTCGGCGAGCCAGTGACGCAGGCGGTGATCACCGTCCCAGCCTATTTCAACGACGCCCAGCGTCAGGCGACCAAGGACGCCGGCCAGATTGCCGGCCTTGAAGTGCTGCGCATCATCAACGAGCCGACCGCGGCGGCGCTCGCCTACGGGTTGGACAAGGAAGACGGCAAGACCATCGCCGTCTATGACCTTGGCGGGGGCACCTTCGACATTTCGATCCTCGAGATCGGCGATGGTGTGTTCGAAGTAAAGTCGACCAACGGCGACACCTTCCTTGGCGGTGAAGATTTCGACAATGCGATCGTCGAATATCTCGCCGATTCCTTCAAGAAGAAGGAAGGTATGGACCTGAGGAGCGACAAGCTCGCGCTCCAGCGGCTCAAGGAAGCCGCCGAAAAGGCCAAGATCGAGCTGTCGAGCGCGGCCACGACCGAAATCAATCTGCCCTTCATCACCGCCCGCATGGAAGGCGGGACCACCACCCCGCTGCACCTCGTGGAAACGATCACCCGCGCCGATCTGGAAAGGATGGTCGACGGCCTCATTCAGCGTACGCTCGAACCGTGCAAGAAGGCGCTGGCCGACGCCGGAATCACCAAGGATCAGGTCGACGAGGTGATCCTTGTTGGCGGTATGACCCGGATGCCCAAGGTGCGCGAAGTCGTCGAAGCCTTCTTCGGGGCCAAGCCGCACACCGGCGTCAATCCGGATGAAGTGGTTGCCATGGGCGCCGCGATTCAGGCGGGCGTGCTGCAGGGCGACGTCAAGGACGTGCTGCTGCTCGATGTGACCCCGCTTTCGCTCGGCATCGAGACGCTGGGCGGCGTGTTCACCCGCATGATCGACCGCAACACCACCATCCCGACCAAGAAGACCCAGGTCTATTCGACCGCCGAAGACAATCAGAACGCGGTGACGATCAAGGTCTATCAGGGCGAGCGCGAGATGGCGGCGGACAACAAGCTGCTCGGCACGTTCGATCTGATCGGGATTCCCCCGGCGCCGCGCGGCGTACCCCAGATCGAGGTGACCTTCGACATCGACGCCAACGGCATCGTCTCGGTCTCGGCCAAGGACAAGGGCACGGGCAAGGAGCAGACGATCAAGATCCAGGCCTCGGGCGGTCTTTCGGATGCCGACATCGAGCAGATGATCAAGGACGCCGAAAGGTTTGCCGAAGAGGACAAGAAGCGCAAGGCCGTCGCGGAAGCGCGCAACCAGGCCGATAGCCTCGTCCATGCGACAGAAAAGCAGCTTGCCGAACACGGTGACAAGATCGACGCTGCCACCAAATCGGCTGTCGAGGCCGCCATCGCGGCGACCAAGACCGCGCTCGAGGGCGACAATGCCGACGATATCAATGCCAAGGCGCAGGCGCTCACCGAGGCGGCGATGAAGATGGGCCAGCAGATCTACGAAAGCCAGCAGGCCGCAGGTCCCGAGGCTGCCGCCGAGACTGCCGGACAGGCGGCCGCCGACGAGGAAGTCGTCGATGCCGAGTTCTCCGAGGTCGACGACGACAAGAAGGTCTAAGGCCCCGATGCCATCCTGAACGTCGCCGATGTGGCCGGTTCCCCTTTCCGACACATCGGCGGCGACCGGCCACGGGGATTAGGTCACGATCATGTCCAGCGCCCAGCTCGATTATTACCAGACGCTCGGAGTCGCCCGCGATGCCGATGGCGCGACGATCAAGAGCGCCTTTCGCAAGCTCGCGATGAAGTATCACCCCGATCGCAATCCGGGGGACAGCGAATGCGAAGCCAAGTTCAAGGCGATCAACGAGGCCTATGAATGCCTCAAGGACCCGCAGAAGCGTGCGGCCTATGATCGTTACGGCCATCAGGCCTTCACCCAAGGCATGAACGGCGCAGGGGGCGGTGGCCCCTTCGGCGGCGGCTTTGGCGGCGGTCGCGGCGACTTTGCCGATATCGGCGATATTTTCGAGACGATCTTCGGCAGCGCCTTTGGCGGCGGCGGGCAACGCCAGCAGAACCGCCGCGGCGCAGACCTGCGCTATGATTTGCAGGTCACGCTCGAAGAAGCATTCCACGGCAAGTCGACCGAGATCGAGATCGAAGTCAGCACCGAGTGTGATGCCTGCAACGGCACCGGGGCCACGCCTGGCACCTCCGAACGCCAGTGCAACATGTGCCACGGCCTAGGCTCGGTGCGCGCCAAGCAGGGCCTGTTCGTGATCGAGCGTCCCTGCCCGACGTGCAACGGGCGTGGCACAGTGATCGAGAACCCCTGCCGTGGGTGCCGGGGTGAAGGCCGGGTTGATCGCGTGCGGACGGTGAAGGTCGAAATCCCCGCCGGGGTCGATACCGGAACCCGCATCCGTCTTGCCGGCAAGGGCGAGGCCGGCCAGCGCGGCGCGCCTCCGGGCGATCTCTACATCTTCCTTCACGTCCAGCAGCACCCCGTGTTCGAGCGCGATGGTACCACCTTGCTAACCCGTGTGCCGGTGAGCTTCACCACCGCGGCGCTGGGCGGCTGTGTCGAGATTCCCGATCTCGACGGTTCAACCAACCGGCTCGAGATTCCCGCAGGCATCCAGTCGGGCAAGCAGTTGCGGGTGCGCGGCGGCGGGATGCCGGTGTTGCAGGGGCGCGGGCGCGGCGATCTTGTGGTCGAGATTGCGGTCGAGACCCCGACCAGGCTCTCGCGCCGCCAAAGGGAAATCCTTGAGGAGTTCCGCGCCACCGAAACCGGCGAAGAGTGCCCTGAAAGCCGCGGCTTCTTCGACAAGCTGAAAGACGTGTTCGGGAGCTGAGGGGTCTGCTCCCCGCGCTCCTGCTCATCGACGATTTCCTGAAAGATCCGTGGGCGGCGCGCTGCGCTGGCGCTGAACCATGATCCGGCGCTCCGGCACGGCAATTTTTCCGACCCCAACGCATCGACGCGGCTCGATACCAGCGCGATCGAAGCCATGGTCTCGCGGCCGCTCGGCGTCGCGCGTGGCCCGCAGCGCGGCATTCTGCGGGGAGCCTGTCACCCGGCGCGCAGGGGTGATCGCGGCAAGAAGCCGGCGCCCCACCGCCGCACCGGGCTGGAAGCTTTGCCGCAGGACCTGGCCAAGCTCGCCGCATCGGGCCGTGCCGACATCAATGCGCTGGCCGCGGCCGCGGCTTGAAGGGATGCCATCCTGCCCGGCAAGTGGGATCGCATCATCCGCCATGCCGGCGCGTTTCGACCGTCTTTTGCTGTTCTTCGGAGTGACGAATTGAACCGCCTTTGGGGCGGGGCCTGTCCGCGGCGGGCGACCTTCCATGCGCGCCCGCGCCACATATCACCGAGCAGGGTCGTGACGCGCGCCGTGCGAACATCGGGGTTAGGCAAGCCTCAGCCCATCCGTTCGGTCACCTCCATGCGGATCTGGTCGATCAGGCCGCGCTGGCAGCGCCCGGCGATTTCCTCCTCCTCGAGAATGGCGAAAAACGCCTCCCGTTTTGCCGCGCGGATGCGGGCTTGGGAGATGCTGCCGCCGACGGTCGAGGCGACGAGATCGATCATCCGCTCGGCCCCGTGAAGCCGGCCCCAAAGATAATCGTTCTCGCGGTAATCGCGGCTAAAGAAGGCGCCGAAATTGTAGAATTCGATCCCGCGCAAGGTGGCCGCGGTGCCGCCTTCGCGGATCGATCGGGCGTCTTCGGGCGAAATGCGGTCGATCCGCACCGGGTTGTATTCATCCAGCCCCTCGCGCCGGGTGAGCGGCAAGGTTGCCACGTCATAAAAAGGAAAGCCGAGATAGGACAGCAGCATACGCCGCTTGAGCCGCTTGGGCATCGCATCGAGCGCAGCGATCAGTTGCTCTTCTGCGGCCAGATCGGTGCTGGGCAGCAAGCGCTGTGCAGCGAGGAAATCGAGCACCGCCTCCGGCTTCGCCAGGGCATTCTTGGCAAGGGCGGCAAACTGCGGGTTGTTAAGCACGGTTTCGTCCGCCCGGTGATAGAGTGCCAAGATGCCATAGAGCCGGTCGCGCGCATAATCGAGCGCAGCGTCGGGAATCTCCGGATCGAGCTCCCAATCGCGCGAAACGTTGCGCGCCAGCAGTTGCAGACGACGGATACGGAAGCCGGTATCGTGGGTGCGGAAGAATGAAATCGCCGCGGCGCTGGCACCGCCATGATCATCGGTCAGCCGCTTGAGGCCGCGCGCCTCGAGGGCTGCGCGGAACGCCGCCGCGAGCAGCGCGTGATCGGCCTGCGGTGTGCCTGCCGCGCGCAGCGTGAGTCTGGCGAGCTGATCGAGGATCGCGTCGAACTTGGTCAAGGCATAGGCGCCGAAGGCATAGCCCGCCCGCTCGGCGGCGGCCTGCTGCGCCTTGGCCCGCCAGCCAGCAAGCCGTTTTGGCGTGGGGCGATTGAGAAAGACAGTGAAGCCGAACAGCTTCTCCACCGCGCGGTCGATGTCAGGCTGTAGCTCCATGATGATCCGCTTGAGCCGCGCGGCATCGCGGGACTGTTGTTCGATGCGTTCGAGATCGTCGCGGATCGGCTGCTCGCGCGGGATGGTCGAGAGCGAGCCGAAGATCGCCCCGAAGAAGCCAATCCGCCGCTGGCGCAAGCCGGGCATCAGCGCGCCGCCCTCCGGACGTGGATCGATATAGACGAAACGTCGATCAACCTCGCGCTGGCTAGGGCGGCCGTGAAGCGCCGCCAGTGCCGCTCCGAAGGGTGCATTGACCAGCACTGCGCCGTCGATCAGGGCCGCTTCGTCGATCGTTCCTTCGCGCATGTGCACCGGCATGATCCGGCCGAGGAAGCTGCCGCGGCTTTGCCAGTGATGTCCCTCGGCGGCAGCCAGTTCGTCGATCTCGGCGATCCTGAGCGGCGGGAAGGCGCCGGGAAAACTCGCCGTGGCGCGCGCGGCCAGCACCAGCTCGAACCGATCGGCCAGTGGTTCCAGCGGACCGGCATTGACCCGCGCGCGGAAGCAGATCGGCAATCGGTGCTCCATTTCTTCGATCTGCGGGGGAGAATTGAGCCGGAGGGTCTGGGGGTAGCCGCGAAAATCGGTGGCCGTCACGACGAGGTCGATCGGATAGTTGGGGGGCAGCAGGCTGAGGCCGTCGCCCTCGGCCGCCATCTTGGTCAGCGCCTCGCTCAGCATCGCGGAAAAGCGCGCGCCCGAGAACGGCGGACTGAACCAGCGCCCGCGCACGAAGCGTGAGACCTTGTGGCGCACCTCGGCGCGGGTTTCGGGTGAGACCGTCTCGCTGACAGCATTGCCCGGACGGCGCAGAAACCACTCGGCAATCGGCTGCGCCCAGAACTTGGCATAGCGCCACATCGGTTCGGCATCGGGATCGGTGAGCTGACTGACATCGGCATTCTCGAGCCACAATTCGGTCAGCGGTTCGAGGCTGTGCCCCGAATGGATCGCCTGCGCGAGAAACACCGCGTTGATCCCGCCCGCGCTCGCGCCGGTGAGAATATCGGGAAGAACCCTGAGGCGCAGGCCATCGACACGCGCGATTTCGGCAAGGAAGGCGTGATAGGCACCCGCCACGCCTTCGAGCGGCGGCGCGGCGGAATGGTGGAAGGCCCGGCTCGCCCGCGCAAGGTGCCAGATTTCCTTTGTGATGCCATGCATATAGACCGCAAGGCTGACGCCGCCATAGCAGACGAGGGCAAGGCGCAATTCCTTCTGGCGCATGGTCATCTGTAACCCGCAAGGCCGCGCCAATGCAATTGCGTTCTAATTCTGTTCCGGTTATGGCATGGCGCCATGGCAAAGTCAAAGCGCCGCTATGTCTGTCAGGCCTGCGGGTCGGTGTCGCCACGTTGGCAGGGACAATGCGGCGATTGCGGCGCGTGGAATACGCTGGTCGAGGATGTCCCGGCAACGGTGTTTTCGGCCAAGCACGATCTGTCCCGCGGAGGGCGGGCGCTGGCGTTCGAGCCGCTCAATGCCCCAACGCAATTGCCGGTGCGAAAGTCCACCGGGCTTGCCGAGTTCGATCGGGCGCTGGGCGGCGGGCTGGTACCGGGGTCGGCCGTGCTGATGGGCGGCGATCCGGGCATTGGCAAATCGACTCTGCTGCTCCAGACCGCGGCGACCATCGCCCGCGGTGGCCATGACGTGGTCTATGTCAGCGGCGAGGAAGCGGCCGGGCAAGTGCGGTTGCGCGCGGCGCGCATGGGGGTGGCAGACAGCCCGATCCGGCTCGCTTCGGAAACCTCGGTGCGCGATATCCTCACCACGCTTGGGCAGGGCGATCCGCCAGCGCTGCTGGTGATCGATTCGATCCAGACGATGCATTCCGACATGATCGAAGGTGCACCCGGCACTGTCGCGCAGGTGCGCGGCTGCGCGCTCGAGCTGATCCGCTACGCCAAGGAATCGGGTTGCGCGCTGGTGCTGGTCGGCCATGTCACCAAGGATGGCTCCATCGCCGGGCCGCGCGTGCTCGAACACATGGTCGATGTGGTGATGAGCTTCGAGGGTGAACGCAGCCACCAGTATCGCATATTACGTGCCTTGAAGAACCGCTTCGGGGCGGTCGACGAGATCGGCGTCTTCGCGATGGCTTCTGAAGGGCTGGAGGAAGTGACCAATCCCTCGCTGCTGTTCCTTTCCGGGCGCGATCAGCCCCTGGCAGGCAGTTCGGTTTTCCCGGCGCTGGAAGGCACGCGCCCGGTGCTGGTGGAGATCCAGGCGCTGATCGTGCGGCTGCAATCGGGCGCGACCCCGCGCCGCGCGGTGGTGGGGTGGGATTCGGGCAGGTTGGCGATGCTGCTTGCGGTGCTCGAATCGCGCTGCGGGCTCAATTTCTCCTCGGCCGAGGTCTATCTCAACATCGCCGGGGGCTATCGCCTGACCGATCCGGCCGCCGATCTGGCGGTGGCCGCCGCGCTGGTCTCGGCGCTGGCCGACAGGCCTTTGCCCGACAAGGCGGCGTGGTTCGGTGAGGTCAGCCTTGCAGGGGAGATCCGCCCTGTTGCCCACGCCGCGCTGCGATTGCGCGAAGCGGCCAAGCTTGGTTTTACCCGCTCGTTCGGCCCGGCAGGCCTGATCGGGACGCTGGATACGCCGGGCTATCGCGGCCTTGCCGCGCTTGCGAACCTCGTTGACCAAGTGATGGGCAATGCATAGACAGACCGGCGCATGGCCGGGCTCGACATCATAATTCTCATCATCGTTGCGGTCGCCGCGATCGGCGGCTTCATGCGCGGGCTGGTGCAGGAAGTGCTCTCTCTTGCCTCGTGGGTTTTTGCCGCGCTGGCGGTGCATTTCCTGCACCCCGTGCTGGCGCCGGCGCTCAGCGATTTTTTCCACTCTTCGCGGCTGACGCCGGTGTTCGCCTTCGTGCTGCTGCTGCTGATCCCCTATGCGGCGATGAAGCTGATCGCAGCGAATATTTCCGGGGCCTCGGACGGCGCGATCCTTGGCCCGGTCGATCGCGTGCTCGGCTTCGGCTTCGGTGCGGTCAAGGGCGCGCTGATCGCGGGTTTTGCCTTTTCGCTGTTGGCGCTCGGGTTTGACGAGCGCTGGGGCTACAAGGGTCGACCAAACTGGATAACCGAGGCGCGCACCTATTCAGCCGCTGATGCGTTCTCGCGCGAGCTTGTGCCGATGATCGCGATCCGCCGCGATCAGTTGCGCCGCGAATCCGAGGCACAGGAAGCCGCAGCGGCCCGGGCCGCCAAGTAAGCGCGTGCGTCCGCGCGTCTCCTCCAAGCTTTACACGCCCGAATTGCTCGCTCTGGCGACCGGGCTGGCGAGCTTCCCCCTGACCGATGATCTGCCTCTGCGCGCCGAGGAACGCTCGCGCACCTGCGGCAGTGCGATTGCGCTCGGCCTTGCGCTGGATGACAAGGGCCTTGTGTCCGGCGTGGGGATGAAGGTCAGCGCCTGTGCGATCGGACAGGCTTCGGCAGCGCTGCTGGCGCAGTCGATCAGAGGCGTCGATCCCGCTCATGTCTGCTGGATGGGCGGCGCATTGGAACGCTGGCTGGCGGGCGAGAGCGAGCTGCCGCGCTGGCGGGGGATCGAAGCGCTGGTTCCAGCCCGCGATCATCCGGGCCGGCACGCGGCCTTGCTCTTGCCGTGGAAGGCGGCTCGCAAGGCGCTTTCAAGCAGCGTGACAGCGGGCTAGGGGTGCGTCCGAGAGACACCGCTGATGGCGATGCAGCGATAATTGGGGATTGAGCGACATGGCACAGGCGCAGACGCTCGCGGACCGCGAGCCGTCCGAGAAGGAAATCCGTCTGGTGATCGGCGCGTCGAGCGCGGGCACCATTTTCGAATGGTACGACTTTTTCATCTACGGCACGCTTGCGTACATCCTCAAGGATGCCTTCTACGCCACCGATAACGAAACATTGGGCCTGCTGCTGGTGTGGTCGACTTTCGCGGTCGGCTTCGCCTTCCGTCCGCTGGGGGCGATCCTGTTCGGCTTTCTGGGGGACAAGCTGGGGCGCAAATACACTTTCCTCGTCACCGTCACCTTGATGGGCATCGCCACGGCGGGCGTGGGCCTGATCCCCACAGTCGACACGATCGGCATGGCCGCGCCGATCATCGTGATCCTGCTGCGGGTCATTCAGGGCCTGGCGCTGGGCGGCGAATACGGGGGCGCGGCAATCTACGTCGCTGAACACGCGCCGCCTGACAAGCGCGGGTTCTATACGAGCTTCATCCAGGCGAGCGTGGCGGGCGGCTTCGTGCTGTCGATCATCGTCGTGCTCGCTTGCCGCGCGCTGATCCCGGCCGAGGCTTTTGCGGCATGGGGCTGGCGGGTGCCGTTCCTGCTGTCGATCGCTTTGCTCGCCATCTCGCTGTGGATGCGGCTCAAGCTCTCGGAAAGCCCAGTGTTCCAGGCAATGAAGGCAGCGGGCGAGACCTCGGGCAATCCCTTTGTCGAAAGCTTCACCTATCCCGGCAACAAGAAGCGCATCTTCGTCGCCCTGTTCGGCATCACCGGGATTCTGACGACGGTGTGGTACACTGGCTTTTTCTCGGCGATGAGCTTCCTTCGCGGGCCGATGCACGTGGACGATCTGACGGTCGAGTTGGTGCTGCTGATCTCGGGCCTGGTGGTGATGGGCTTCTACATCATCGTTGGCAAATGGTCGGACAGGGTCGGACGAAAGCTGCCGATCATCATCGGTGCGGGGCTGAGCCTGGCGCTGCTGTTCCCGCTGTTCTGGGCGATGGGCAGCTTTGCCAACCCCGGCATTGCCGCCGCGGCCGAGAAGGCGCCGGTGGTGGTGCGCGGCCCCGCCTGCGAGACCGATCCCTTCGCCGAGCTGTTTCAGCGCGAGCAGACCGATTGCGGCAAGATGCTGGAAACGCTGACCGCATCAGGCGTGCCCTACCGGCTCGAGGCAGGCGAGACAGTCAGCCTCATGGTCGGTGGCGATCCCGTGTTTGTCGATCCGGCATGGTTTGCCGATCCTGCCGCGCGCAAGGCGGGTATCCATGCCGCGCTTGGCCGATACGGTTTTGATTTCTCCAAGCAGCAGCCGCCGCTTCCCAATATCCTCGGCATTATCGCGGTGCTGCTGGGATTGGGGATGCTTTCGGCGCTGACCTATGGCCCGGTCGCGGCGCTGCTGTCCGAGCTGTTCCCGCCGCGGATCCGCTATTCCTCGATGTCGATCCCCTACCACATCGGCGCCGGCTATCTCGGCGGGTTCCTGCCACTGATCGCGGGTGTGATCGTGGCCCGCACCGGGGATATCTATTCCGGGCTGTGGTACACGTGGGCTGTGGTCGCTTTCGGCCTGGTGGTCGCATGGTGGGGCATCCCCGGCGGCCCGCCGCGAGACTTCGCCGATGACTGAAGCGCCGCCGCCGCAGCTGCGGTTGGTGGTCGACACCGCCGCACTGGCGCACAATTGGCGCGCGCTCGACGCCCTTTCGGGGACAGCGCGGGCGGGCGCAGCGGTCAAGGCGGATTGTTATGGCCTCGGGGTCGAGACCTGCGTGCCGGCGCTGCGCGATGCGGGGTGCGAGACCTTTTTTGTCGCGCACTGGAGCGAGGTTGCCGCAGTTGCGCGCCATGTCTCGCCCGGCCGGGTCGCGGTGCTGCACGGCCCGACCAATGATGCCGAATGCGCCTATGCCCGCGCGACCGGGGCGGTGCCGGTGATTAATTCGCGCGAACAGGCGGCGCGCTGGACCGCGAGCGGAGGCGGGATCTGCCACTTGATGGTCGATACCGGCATCAACCGGTTGGGGATCGCGCCGGAGGAAGCGGGCGCGCCGGAGATCGCAGCGCTCGATATCGACATCCTGATGAGCCATCTCGCCAGCGCCGACGATGACAGCGCGATGAACGCCGCGCAGCTGGCCGCATTCAGGGCAGTTGCCGGACGCATCGCGCACCGCCGGGCGAGTCTTGCCAACAGCGCCGGGATTGCGCTCGGTGCGGACTATGCCTTCGATCTTACCCGCCCGGGTCTCGCACTCTATGGGGGGGTGCCGCGCGGCGAGCTTGCCGCGACCATCCGGCCCGTGGCCTCGGTCGAGGCGGCCATCCTGCAATGCCGCACGCTCTCGGCGGGCCAGAGCGTCGGCTACAATGCCACCTTCACCGCCAGTGCTCCGATGCGGGTCGGCACGGTGTCGATCGGCTATGCCGACGGATTCCTGCGTCAGCGCGGTACGGGCAATGCCCTGCATCACGGCGGGCGGCGGCTGCCGATTCTCGGCAAGGTGTCGATGGACATGGTGGTGGTCGATCTGTCCGCCGCACCCGATCTGCTGGCCGGCGATTGGCTGACCGTGCCTTGGGACATCAACGATGCGGCGCAGCAAAGCGCGCTTTCTCCGTACGAATTGCTGACTGTAATCGGTGCACGGCTGCGCGGTTGTTGAACCCTTCGTCGGGCGATATTGCGCTGCACATTGTGCAGGTGCTAAGCTGCTCGCGGGTCAATTATCGGGACAAGAAAATGGTCGGCAGGTCGAAGGCCGCATCGCGCGGGGCGGATGAGGCGGTTATCATCAAGAAATACGCCAACCGCCGGCTCTACAACACCGCCTCGTCAAGCTACATCACGCTCGAGGATCTGGCGAAGATGGTGCGTGAGAATGTCGAGTTCCAGGTGCTCGATGCCAAGACCGGCGACGATATCACCCACTCGATCCTCACGCAGATCATCATGGACGAGGAGGCCAGTGGCGGGCACCAGATGCTTCCCGTGAGCTTCCTCAGGCAGTTGATCGGGATGTACGGCAATTCGATGCAGGCACTGATACCGTCCTATCTCGAAGCCAGCATGGCGAATTTTCGCGACAACCAGAGCAAGATCCGCGAGGCCTTTGAAAAGGGTATCAGCGCCACGCCCTTTGCCGCGATTCACGAAACCAACATGGCGATGATGCGCGCCGCGGCGGACGTGTTCCTTCCCGGCATGGGCAAGGCCAGGGACAAGTCCGCCTCCGCCGACACCCGCGACGAGATTGCCGAGCTGCGCGAACAGATGGCGGCGATGCAAAAGAAGCTGGACGAACTCAGCAAATAGCGCCGATAGCGCGCGCCGCTCTCACTTATTCAGGAATTGCCGTCCGTGTCCCAGATTCGCCACGCGCTCACCGTCAAGCGCGAAGACGACTTCGCCAAGTGGTATCAGGAAGTCATCAGCGCCGCCGAACTTGCCGAGGAATCCGGCGTGCGCGGCTGCATGGTGATCAAGCCATGGGGCTACGGCATCTGGGAGCGGATCCAGCGCCTGATGGATGATCGGATCAAGGCCGCGGGCGTGCAGAACTGCTACTTCCCGCTGTTCATCCCGCTCGCCAATTTTACCCGCGAAGCCGAGCACGTCGAGGGTTTTGCCAAGGAAATGGCAGTTGTCACCCACCACCGCCTGATCGCCGATGGCAAGGGCGGGTTGATCCCCGATCCGGCCGCCAGGCTTGAGGAACCGCTGGTGGTGCGTCCGACTTCCGAAACGATTATCGGCGATGCCATGGCGCGCTGGGTGCAGTCGTGGCGCGATCTGCCCCTGCTCACCAACCAGTGGGCCAATGTGGTGCGCTGGGAAATGCGCACGCGGATGTTCCTGCGCACCAGCGAGTTCCTCTGGCAGGAAGGCCACACCGCGCACGAGACGCGCGAGGATGCGCTTGCCGAAACGCATCGCGCGCTGGAAATGTATCGCGCCTGTGCCGAGGAAGACCTCGCCCTGCCGGTTATCGCCGGTGAAAAGCCCGAAAACGAACGCTTCCCCGGCGCGGTCGAGACCTGGTCGATCGAGGCGATGATGCAGGACGGCAAGGCGCTCCAGGCCGGCACCTCGCACTATCTCGGCACCAACTTCGCCCAAGCTGCGGGCATCCGGTATCAGGACCGCGAGGGCAGCCAGCAATTTTGCCACACCACCAGCTGGGGCGTCTCGACGCGCCTTATCGGCGGGGTGATCATGACGCATGGCGATGATGACGGGCTGCGCGTGCCCCCCGCGATCGCGCCGCAGCAGATCATCATTCTGCCCATGCTGCGTGACGCTCCCGAGGATGCGGCGCTGATCGCCTATTGCGAAGAGCTGCGCGTGATGCTCGCCGGCCAGATCGGGCTGGGCGAGAAGCTGCGCGTGCTGCTCGACAGGTCGCCCGGCAAGGTGGCGGCCAAGCGGTGGAATTGGGTCAGGAAGGGTGCCCCGGTCATTCTTGAAGTCGGCCCGCGAGACATGGCCGAAGGCAAGGTCGCGGTGTTGCGCCGTGACCGGCTGTGGAACGCCGCCAACGGCAAGCCCGCGATGCAGTTTGTCCCGCGCGAGGCGTTTGCCGCTTCGGCGGGGGCCTTGCTGGCGGACATCCAGCAGGCTCTGTACGAAGAAGCCCGCGCGCGGCGCGACGCCAACATCACCCGCGGCCTTACCGAGTGGCAGGCTGTGGTCGATCACTTCGAAAAGGGTGGAAAATATCCGGGCTGGGTCGAGGTCGAGTGGTCGAAACCGACGGGCGAGACGCTCGAAAAGGTCGTCGAGAAGCTGAAGGCGGTCAAGCTCACCATTCGCAACGTGCCGCGCGGCGGCGCGCCTGCCCGCGGCGCCTGCATTTTCACCGGCGAACCCGCGGTTGAGCGCATCCTGGTGGCGCGCGCCTACTAGGCTTGCGTCTGCGGTAAGCGGCGTGCAGACAGGGCTGATGTTGAAACGCGCCCTGTTGCTCGCCGCCCTTGCGGCCGCCCCGCTCTCTGCCCAAGCTCACCCTGCCGACGCGGTCTCCATCGAGAGACTGAAGAACGATGTCGCCAAGCTCGTCAGCTTCGGCACCCGCCACACCCTTTCTTCGCAGACCGACCCCAAGCGCGGGATCGGCGCGGCGGTCGATTGGGGTCTTGAGCAGTTCCGGCGCATCGGCGCCAAGTGCGGCGGCTGCCTCGAGGTGCTGCCGGTGGGCGAGGTGGTCCAGCCCGATGGTCGCCGCATCCCCGCCGCGACGCTGGTGCGCAACGCGGTCGCGATCCAGCGCGGCAGCGAGCGTCCAAACGAGGTCGTGATCGTGCAGGGCCATATCGACAGCCGCGTCAGCGACGTGATGGATGCGACCTCGGACGCACCGGGGGCCAATGACGATGGCAGCGGCACCGCGCTGGTGCTTGAGGCCGCGCGCCTGCTCAGCGGCACGCAATATCCCTCGACCATCATCTACGCCCTGCTTTCGGGCGAGGAACAGGGCTTGATAGGCGCGCGCATCCTGGCAGACTGGGTCGAGGCGCAGGGCTTTACGGTGAAGGCGGTGCTCAACAACGACATCGTCGGCAATTCCTGCGGGAGCGACGGCTATTGCGAGCCCAAGCTGGTGCGCGTCTTTTCCGAAGGCCCGCGTTCTGACCTGACCGATAGCCTGCGCGCCGCGCAGACCCGCTTCGGTGGCGAGAACGACACGCCTTCGCGCAATCTTTCGCGCTGGGTTGCGGATCTTGCGCAAAAGCACCCCGAAGAAATGCAGGTTCGCCAGGTCTGGCGCACCGACCGCATGGGGCGCGGCGGCGATCACGTGCCGTTCCTGCAAAAGGGCTATCCGGCGATCCGCTTCAGCGTCGGGGTCGAGGATTACAACCACCAGCACCAGGACCTGCGCACCGAGGATGGCGTGGCCTATGGCGACACCATCGACGCAATGGACTTCGCCTATCTCGCAGGTGTGACCAAGCTCAATGTCCGCGCGCTCGATGCGCTCGCCCGCGCGCCGATGCCGCCCAAGGTGACGGTGGATGCAGCGGTGCGGGTAGATAGCGAGATCAAATGGAACGCGGTCGCCGGGGCGCAGGTCTATTCGGTCGTGATTCGCGCCACGGATGAACCGGCCTGGCGCAAGGATTTGACGCTGGTCTATATCGACGGTTCGCAGGTTGACAACGCGGCGGCGGTCGCAAGCGGGCGCAGCTTCAGCCATGTGAAGCAACTGCGCGGTGACGACTGGATGTTCGGCGTGGCCGCTTGCGCGGGAATGTTCTGCTCCCCGGTCGCCAGCGCGGTTCCCGGCGGAGCGTTCGGGCCGGTGGCGAAGGAATAGCCCTCGTCCTTGCGCGGCGCGCCGGGGCTGCGGCAATCCGGCGTCCGTGGATGCCGCTCGGGATGGCTTGGCTCTGCTCGCAATCAAGCGGCATATGGGCTAGAGCCGTGATTATGGCCAAACCCCCAAAGCTTCCCCAAGGGATGCCGACGCGCCAGCAGGTGCTCGACTTCATCCAGTCCTCGAGCATTCCCGCCGGCAAGCGCGAGATTGCAAAGGCATTCGGGCTGAAAGGGCAGGAGAAGATCAAGCTCAAGGCCCTGCTCAAGGACATGGCCGAGGAAGGACTGATCGACGGCTCGAAAAGCGCCTACCACCGCATGGGCGGGGTGCCCAAGGTGACGACCCTCAGGATCGTCGATGTCGATGATGGCGCGCTGTTCGCCGAGCCCGACAACTGGAACCCCGAAGCCCCCGGCAAGCCGCCGCGCCTGATCGTGCGCGAATCCGGAGCGCGCGGGGCGAAGCGGTCTGCGGCGCTCAAGCGCGGGGATCGTATCCTTGCCCGCACCGACCAAACCGAGCGGGGTTGGATCGCCCATCCGATGAAGAAACTCCCCGCGCGCACCGAGGGGCTGATGGGCATCGTCGAGATCGACAAGACCGGCAAGGCATGGCTCGCGCCCGTCGACAAGCGAGTGCGCCACTCGGCCCCGATTGCCGATCGCGGCGCGGCCGAGGCGGGGCAGCTTGTCATCGCCGAGCGGGTGGGGCGCTCCGAGCGCGCAGGGGTGAAGGTGGTGGAAGTGCTGGGCGATCCGCTCGCCCCGCGCTCTTTCAGCCTGATCGCCATTGCCAAGCATGGCATCCCGCACATCTTCCCGGAGGAAGTGCTCGATGAAGCCCGCCGTGTGGCGAAGCTCAAACTGTCCGAGAAGACCCGCGAAGATCTGCGCCATCTGCCGATCATTGCCATCGATCCTGCCGATGCGCGCGATCACGATGACGCAATCTGGGCCGAGCCTGACGGGCAGGGCGGCTTCAATGCCATTGTCGCGATTGCCGATGTGTCCTTCTACGTCCGTCCTGGCTCGGCGCTCGACCGCGAGGCGCGCAAGCGCGGTAATTCGGTCTATTTCCCTGACCGGGTGGTGCCGATGCTGCCCGAGGTGCTCAGCGCCGATGTCTGCTCGCTGAAAGAGGGCGAGGACCGCGCGGCGATGGCCTGCCACCTGCACATCGACGCTGAAGGCAAGGTGACTCGCTTCCGCTTCACCCGCGCGCTTGTCCGGATCGCGCGCAATATCGCCTATGAGGACGCGCAGCAGGCGGTGGACGATGGCAATCCGCCCGAATTCCTCGCCAACCTCTGGGCTGCTTGGCGCGCACTTGCCGCGGCGCGCCATGCGCGCGATCCGCTTGAACTCGAACTGCCCGAGCGCCGGGTGGTGCTCGACGAGAAAGGCCGGATTGCCGAGATTGCCATCCGCGAGCGGCTCGATGCGCACCGCGTGGTCGAAGACTTCATGATCGCTGCGAATGTCGCGGCGGCAAAGGCGCTCGAGGCCAGGGCCGCGCCGGTGGTCTATCGCATCCACGAGCCGCCCTCGCGCGAGAAGTTGATCGCGCTGCGCGATTACCTTGCCACGATGGGCAGGAAGCTGGCGCTGGGGCAGGTGGTGACGCCGGGTCTGTTCAACCGAATGCTCAGGGACGTCACCGACGAGGGGGAAAAGGCACTGGTGATGGAAGCGGTGCTGCGCAGCCAGACCCAGGCCTATTACGGGCCGGTCAATGCGGGGCACTTCGGGCTAAGCCTTGGCTCCTACGCCCATTTCACCTCGCCTATCCGGCGCTATTCCGATCTGCTGGTGCACCGCGCGCTGGTTGACGCATACAAGCTCGAGCAGCCCGCACCGCCCGGAACGATACCAGCGACCAGTGGCCTTTCCGAGCGCGACCGCGCCAGCCTTCAGCAAGTCAGCGACGCGATCAGCCAGACCGAGCGCCGCGCGATGGAGGCCGAGCGCGACACCCTCGACCGCTATGTCGCCGCTTGGCTATCAGACCGTGTGGGCGAGGTGTTCGACACCCGTATCACCGGGGTGCAGGCCTTTGGCTTCTTCGCCACGATCGTGGGCCTGGGCGGCGATGGGCTGGTGCCGATCTCCACCCTTGGCAGCGAGCATTTTCGCCATGACGAGGCCGCGCAGGCCCTGGTCGGCGCCGACAGCGGCACGACCTATGCGAGCGGTGACCGGCTCAGGCTCAGGCTGGCCGAGGCCAACCCGCTCACCGGCGCGCTCAAGTTCGTGCTGCCCGATCAGCAACCCGGCGTGATCGAACCGCGCGGCGCCCGCATCCAGAAGCGGCAGCGCGGGCCGGTCAAGGCGGGCAAATTCATGGTCGGCAAGCGCGGACGACCGGGCAATATCCGCCATCAGGGTCGCAGGTCGTAGCCGAAAGGGGCTCAGGCGCGGTGGTCGCTCTTCATCTCGTCGTAATCAGCGGGGATGATGTAGAGCGGACAGGGCAGGGTGCCTGCGATTGCCGAGAAGTGCGTTACCAGCGGGCCGGGCGTATGGCCACGCGCCGCGGCGAGCACCAGCGCGGCCACTTCCCTGTGCTCGGCAAGGAACTCACTGACGATCCGCTGGCTCTGGCCGACCTTGACCGAGATGGTCGGCATGATGCCGCTTTCGGCGAGCAGATTGCCCGCCACGCCATGCGCCAGCATCTCGGCCCGGTCACGCGCTTCGGCCTCAATCGTCGCCTGAACCGCCCCGAAGGCCGAAAAGTTCTGCTGCGGCACCAGCGCGAGCAAATGCACCGCGCCACCGACGCTTGCCGCCCGCCGGGCGGCATAGCGCAAGGCCGCAGTCGCTTCCTCGCTCTCGTCGATGATGACCAGAAATGTGCGCATGTCCTGTCGCCCCGTTGGTCGGGAGGTATCGATGCATTCGTATGGAATGGCAAGTCCTCGCCGCCATCCGGCCTTGTTGGGCCTTGCCCGATGTCAGCGAATTGGCCAGAGGAAGGGCACGGATCGATTACGGGAGTTTCAGCGGATCATGGCGATCGACATCAAGATGCCGGCCTTGTCGCCCACCATGGAAGAAGGCACGCTGGCGCGCTGGCTGGTCAAGGTCGGTGATCAAGTCGCCTCGGGCGACGTTATGGCCGAGATCGAAACCGACAAGGCGACGATGGAGTTCGAGGCGATCGACGAAGGTGTGATCACGGAAATCCTGGTCGCGCAAGGGACCGAGGGCGTGAAAGTCGGCACGGTGATCGCGCGACTGGCGGTGGAAGGTGAAGAAGCCGCGCCGGTGGCCTCCGCGGCGCCTGCTGCCGCGGCTGCGCCCGCGGACGACGCCCCCGCCGCGACACCCACGGCGCGCAAGCTGGCGGAGGCGCATGGCATCGATCTTGCGAGCATCACCGGCACCGGCCCCAAGGGCAGGATCACGAAGGAAGATGTCGAGGCTGCGGTCGTCAAGAGCGGCGGGACGGTTGCGGCTGTGCCTGCTGCGCCTGCTGTCCCCGCATCGACTCCTGCCCCTGCGGCTTCGGCAGAGCGCATTATTGCCTCGCCACTCGCCAGGCGGATTGCCGCGGCAAAGGGCATAGATCTGGCGCTTGTCAGGGGAACTGGCCCCAATGGCCGGATCGTCAAGGACGATGTCGTGAACTTCACGCCGGGATCTGCGGCCGCGGCGCCCGCTGCGGATGCGGCACCTGCACCTGCTGCACCTGCCGCGGCGCCGGCGCCGATGGCGCCACCCAGCCTTGGCGGCGATCTCGATGCGCCATTCGAGGTGCAAAAACTCAACAATGTCCGCAAAGTCATTGCCCGCCGCTTGACCGAGGCCAAGCAGACCATTCCGCACATCTATCTCACGGTCGATATCCGGCTCGATGCGCTGCTCAAGCTGCGCGGCGAACTCAACAAGTCGCTTGAAGCCGATGGCGTGAAACTTTCGGTCAACGACCTGCTGATCAAGGCGCTCGCCCGCGCGCTCCAGCGCGTGCCAAAGTGCAATGTCAGCTTCCAGGGCGATACGCTGCTGCAGTACATGCGGCAGGACATTTCGGTGGCGGTGGCCGCGCCCTCGGGTCTCATTACCCCGATCATTCGCGACGCGGGCCGCAAGGGTCTGGCCGAAATCAGCACCGAGATGAAGGCGCTGGCGAACAAGGCCAAGGAAGGCAAGCTGCAACCGCACGAATTCCAGGGCGGCACGGCGAGCCTTTCAAACCTCGGGATGTTCGGCACCAAGCAATTCGACGCGGTGATCAATCCTCCGCAGGCAATGATCCTTGCGGTCGGCGCGGGCGAACAGCGTCCCTGGGTGGAAGACGGCCAGATCGTCGCTGCCACCGTGATGAGCGCCACCGGCAGCTTCGATCACCGCGCCATCGACGGGGCAGACGGTGCGCAGCTGATGGAGGCGTTCAAGAACCTCGTCGAGAACCCGATGGGGCTGGTGGTGTGACGAGCGCCCCTGCGCTGGCGGTCTTGCTCGCGGCGCGCCCGGCGCGGCCCCCGATCATGCTCGATCAGGCTGTCCTACACCTTGCGGTGCGGGCACCATCGCCGCGATGATCCGTCGCCGCACCTTTGTCCGCGCAGTCGCCTGCGCGCATCCAGCACCTGCCGGGGCAGGTTTTCGGTTTCTGGACTGTGTCTCAAATGTCTCATCGTTCAGCTTCAAAAGGGATCATCTGAATGACCGCCTCCTATGACGTGATCGTGCTCGGTTCCGGCCCTGGTGGCTATGTTGCTGCGATCCGCTGCGCGCAGCTCGGGCTCAAGACCGCGATTGTCGAGCGCGAGAATCTGGGCGGCATCTGCCTCAACTGGGGCTGCATTCCGACCAAGGCGATGCTGCGCTCGGCCGAGATCTTCCACTACATGCGCCATGCGGGCGATTATGGCCTGAAGGTTGCAGGGGAAATCGAGGCCGACCTTGCCGCCATCGTCAAGCGCAGCCGCTCCGTGGCCAAGCAGCTCAATCAGGGCGTGGCGCACCTGATGAAGAAGAACAAGATCGCGGTGCATATGGGCGAAGGGCGCCTGACCGGCGCGACATCGTTGACGGTGAAATCGGAGAAGGGCGAGGAAGCCCTCGCCGCCCGCCACATCATCGTCGCCACTGGCGCGCGCGCGCGCGAACTGCCCTTCGCTCCGGCGGATGGCAAGCGCGTGTGGACCTACCGGCACGCCATGACCCCGACCGAACTTCCGGCCAAGCTGCTGGTGATCGGATCGGGTGCGATCGGGATCGAGTTCGCCAGCTTCTACAACGATCTCGGCAGCGAGGTGACCGTGGTGGAGATGCTCGACCGCATCGTGCCGGTCGAAGACGCTGATGTCTCGACCTTCCTCGAAAAGAGCCTCAAGAAGCAAGGCATCACCATCATGACCGGGGCGGGGGTCGAGGCGATCACGGTGTCGGACAAAGGCGTCAGCGCCACCATCAAGGACAAGACGGGCACGACCATCAGCGACGACTTCACCCATGTGATCGTCGCCATCGGGATCGTGCCCAATACCGAGAACATCGGCCTTGAAGGTCTTGCTGAGATGGATCGCGGCTTCATCCAGGTCGACCCCTATGGCCGCACCAAGTCCCAGGGCCTGTGGGCGATCGGTGACTGCACCCCGGGTCCATGGCTCGCGCACAAGGCGAGCCATGAAGGCGTCACCTGCGCCGAGGCCATCGCCAGGGAATTGGGCAATACCGAGGTTCACCCCCATCCGCTCAACCGCAGCAATATTCCGGGCTGCACCTATTGCCACCCGCAGGTTGCCTCGGTCGGCCTGACCGAAGCCAAGGCGAAGGAAGCGGGCTACGAGGTGCGCGTCGGCAACTTCCCCTTCATCGGCAACGGCAAGGCGATTGCGCTCGGCGAGGCCGAGGGCTTCATCAAGACCGTGTTCGACGCCAAGACCGGCGAACTGCTGGGCGCGCACATGGTCGGCGCGGAAGTAACCGAACTGATCCAGGGTTTCACCGTCGGCAAGACGCTGGAAACCACCGAGACCGAGCTGATGCAGACCGTGTTCCCGCATCCCACCCTCTCCGAGATGATGCACGAAAGCGTGCTCGATGCCTATGGCCGAGCGCTGCACTTCTGATGGGCGATAAGGCAGTCGAGGCGCTCAAGGGCGAGGACTGGGCCGGCGAGATGGGCGCCCGCTGGCTCGCCAATCTCGAACGCTTCGAGGGCATGATTGCCCCCATCGGCGAAGCCCTGCTGGAACGTGCGGCCTATCAGCCCGGCGAGCGGGTGCTCGATCTGGGTTGCGGGGGCGGGGCAACGACGCTGGCGATAGCCGAGGCGGTAGGCCCGGACGGGGCCGCCATCGGACTCGATATCGCGCCGATGCTGGTCGAGGCCGCTGCCCGCCGTGCGGCCGCGGCGGGCAGTGCTGCACGCTTCATCTGCGCCGATGCTGCAAGTGCCGATCTCGATGAACCTCCCTTTGACCGGCTGTTCTCACGTTTCGGCTCGATGTTCTTCCCCGAACCGGTTGCCGCCTTCGCCAACCTCAGGAGGATGCTCAAGCCGGCCGCGCGGATCGATCTGGCGGTATGGGCGCACCCACGCGACAATCTGTGGATGATGGAAGTGATTGGCGTGGTGCGCCAGCATATCGAGATCCCGCCCGCCACACCACGTGCGCCGGGGCCCTTTGCCTTCGAGGACTTGGCCTATCTTGAGGAGATCCTGACCGGCGCGGGCTTTTCGGGAATGGATGCGGTGCCCTACTCAGGCCGCCAGCCAGTGGGCGGGCCGGGCGCGACACCCGAGGAAGCGGCTGATTTCGTGCTGTCGTCGATGGCGGTCGGCCGCGCGCTCGACGAGGCGGGCGAGGCCACCCGTTCGGCGGCGCGGAGCGATCTGGTTGATCTGTTCACCCGCTGCCATGTCGAAGGCGAGGGCGTGATGTTGGCCTGCAAGGCATTGCTGGTGCAGGCGAGCGCCTGACGCGCGACAAAATGGGCCCACACCCGTTGCACAGTGTGGGCCCAGGGTCACGGAAGGGGAGGCCCCTTCCGCCGGGTCGCTCGGTCAAACTCGGTTCCGCCGGACTTATTGCCGGGCGGCGTCTGGTCAGGTGCATAAGCGAATGCATTGCCTCCGCCTGTGATGGGCATCACGCGGGGCCAAAAAAATGTTTGATAGGAAGCGGCGCGGGAAGAAGGTTCAGGCCAAGCAAGACCGACCAATGAAGCGAGGCGCGATGGACAGAATCGATGATCTGATTGCGAAGCTCGCACCAGGGACCTTGCTGCGGGCCCTTGAACCGGCCCAGCTGCACGATCTGCTGGCCAACGCCGCCCGCCGCGAGCTGAAACGGGGCGAGGCGATCATCAATCAGGGCGACGAAGATGGCGACTTCGCGGTTTGCCTGCTGGCTGGCGGTTTGAAGATCAGCATGGTCAGCGCGAGCGGGCGCGAGATCATTCTCAACTATTGCGGCCCTGGCGAGATCGTTGGCGAGATTGCGATGCTTGACAAGGGTCCGCGCACTGCCACGGTTACTGCTGCGGTGCCGTCGACCGTGCTGCTGCTGCCGGGGCCGACATTCCTTTCTGCCGCGATGGCCAATCCGACTTCGGTCGCAGGGGTGATGCGCGAACTGGCGCGCCGAATCCGGCAGCTCAATCTGGTGATCGAGAGCGACCGCACCTTCTCGATGGCGCCGCGTCTGGCGCGGGCGCTGGTGCGTCTGATCGATCACGAGCAGGGCAAGGGCAGGCTGCGCTTCAACCTGAGCCAGAGCGAACTTGGCGCCTTTGCCGGACTCGCGCGCGAGAATGTCAGCCGGTTGCTGTCGGAATGGGAAGCGCAGGGCGTGATAGCGCGCGAAGGGCGCGAACTGGTGCTGCTCGATCTGGACTATGTGAGCGAATTGGCCGAACTCGGAGAGGGGGCGTGATGTTCCGGGACGCAACCGCCGCGCCTGTTCTGCCAGCGCAGGAACAACGCCCTTTCGGTCACAAACCCGTGGGGCGCCAGTGGCGCATCCTTTTGTAAGGGCTGGCGGAGCGGGAGGACTCTTCGACAAACTCGCTCGAAGTATGCCCCACATCGCGCCAGCATGCCCTCGTATTCGTAGGTGAATCTTCGCCTTCGAGGAACTTCTCTGTTCAAGACAAGGTGCAGCAAAACCCCGGTTTTGTGGCTCCCGGCAGTATTACCTTGATAGTGTTTTCCGTCCACGCCTTCGTTGTTTCGCAGTCAAACGGGCCTGAGCGAAAGGAAGTGGAAATGAAGGCAGTACACATGAACCAAATGGAGTTGGCCGAACGCTGGCGGATCAGCCCTCGTACTCTTGAGCGATGGCGGTGGATTGGGGACGGGCCACGTTTCGTCAAACTCGGCGGCCGGGTCGTCTACCGCTTGTGTGACATCGAGGAGTACGAGCAGGCGATGATACGGTCGAGCACCTCGGACAACGTTCATACCGAGCAAGCGGGCGCGTGACCATAGCCCCGGTATGGCGGTTGGCCGAGGCGCTGCCGCCATCCTCGCCCTCTCCCCTGCTTGCATACCCTACCAATTTCGATTGAACCCACACCGCTTCTCAGATAGCTTGATCGAAAATCCAGAAACTGGGCTGGCCTAGTTTCGGGACGGATCATGTCACTGGGAGTGCATGGTGGGAACAGAGAAGGCTGATCTTCGGTGGGGCGTCGAGCGTCGGCTCGAATTCATCGAGTTCCGCCTGTTTTGGGAGGGGCATGTGAATCGGGGCGATCTGATGGATGCGTTCAGTGTGTCGGTGAACCAGGCGTCTACCGACCTGAACCGCTACATCGGCATGGCTCCGGACAACATGACCTACGACAAGAGCGCCCGGGCCTACATCCGAGGCAGCAAGTTCGACCCACTGTTTCTGAAGCCGGACGCTAACCGATACCTCTCTCAGCTTCGTTCTGTCGCCGATGGCATCCTCGACCGGGCTGATGCCTGGATCGGGCAATTTCCGTCCTACGACTCCGCGCCGACGCCCGTGCGGGGCGTCAACGCCAAGACCCTGCGTTCGGTGGTCGCCGCAATCCGCCGATCAGAAGCCATCGAGGTCAAGTATCAGTCGCTGTCCCAGCCGGAGCCGCGCTGGCGCTGGATTGCGCCACACGCGATCGGGTTCGACGGTTTCCGCTGGCACACAAGGGCCTTCTGTCTCACCGATCAGAGCTTCAAGGACTTCCTGCTCTCGCGGATCATCGAGACCCGCGGCACCAAGCCGAGCGAGATCAGCGCTGAAGGGGATGCCGACTGGAACGAGCATGTCACTTTGGAGATCGGACCGCATCCTGAACTGTCTGAGACGCAGCAAAAGGTCATCGCGCTCGATTACGGAATGCGCAGCGGAAGGGCCACGATCCCGGTCCGCAAGGCGCTTCTGTACTACGCGCTGAAGCGGCTAGGTCTCGACACCGACCCATCTGCCCGCCGGCCGCAAGACCAGCAGATCGTACTCTTAGAGCCTGATCCGAAACTAAGTTGGGTGGTATCAGCGGGTTAGCTTGACGCCAGCCCAAGTCGTTGATTCAGGGTTTTTGCGAAAACTCCCGGAGATCAACGATGTGGACCGATACCACTCGGGCGCAGTATGCCCGCGCGGAACTGGCTTTGCCAAGCGATTTGACCGATGCCGAATGGGCGGTGCTGGAACCGCTCTTTCCGCTCCCCTCCCATGTCGGGCGTCCGCGCAAATGGCCGCTGCGGCGGATTGTCGAGGCGATCCTGTATCTGCTGCGCGGCGGCCTGCCGTGGCGGATGCTGCCGCCGTGTTTTCCGCCGGTCTCGACCGTGCGACGCTGGTTTTACCTGTGGCGGGACAACGGACTGTGGTTGTCGTTGAACCATGCCCTGTTGCTGATCGGGCGTGAGGCGGTTGGTCGGGAGGCTTCGCCCAGCGCCGGAGTGATCGACAGCCAGAGCGTGAAAACCACGGAAAGCGGCGGCCCTTGCGGCTATGACGCAGGCAAGAAGATCAAGGGACGCAAGCGCCATATCCTGACCGACACCGAGGGCAATCTGGTTCACGCCGTGATCCACACCGCCGACATCCAGGACCGCGACGGCGCGCCGCTGGTGCTCGCCGAGATCATCTGCCGCTTCCCGTGGTTGCGCCATGTGTTCGCCGATGGCGGCTATGCCGGTGACAAGCTTCGGCAGGCGCTGCGTCGGATCGGCAAATGGACCGTCGAGATCGTCAAGCGGTCCGATACCACAAAAGGGTTTATCGTCCTCCCGCGCCGCTGGGTTGTCGAGCGAACCATCGCTTGGCTCAATCGAAACCGCCGCCTCGCCAAGGACTTCGAGCAAACCATCGCATCGGCCACCGCATGGCTCTTCATCGCTTCGGTCCAACTCTTCGTGCGCCGTATCGCAAGACTATGAATTTACGCGGAATAATTTTGAATCAGACTCTTAAACAAAAGCGCGATCGGCCAAATGCGCCCCCTGCCCACGTCGGGTTCTGACCATGGTTAGAACCCTAGAATTCCAGCCGGGGGGCGTGATCAATTGATTACTGAATACCATGCAAAGCTATTTGCACTCGAGCTCAGTAAGCGGCACTCAGTTGCTGATGCCGAAAAGCTGACTGGTGCTCTCTTGGACGCGCAAGTGGACCTGAACCCGCATCAGGTGGAAGCCGCCCTTTTTGCATTCAAATCACCGCTGTCAAAGGGTGCCATTCTTGCTGACGAGGTAGGGCTTGGAAAAACGATTGAAGCCGGACTCGTGCTCGCCCAAAAATGGACCGAAGGCCGCCGCCGTATCCTCGTTATTACTCCGGCAAATCTGCGTAAGCAGTGGTCGCAGGAAATCGAAGAAAAGTTCTTTCTGCCAACCCTGATCTTAGAGGCAAAGAACTACAATAAATTGGCCAAAGATGGTGCGCGGCGCCCATTCGAACAGAAGAAGCTCGTTATCTGCTCGTTCCAGTTCGCCGCGCGACATGCCGACGAGCTGATGGTCATCCCGTGGGATCTGGTGGTCATCGACGAAGCTCACCGGCTTAGAAACGTCTATAGGCCCGACAACCGGATCGGCCGAGCACTGAAGGGCGCGCTTGCAAATGTTCCGAAGGTACTCCTGACGGCGACCCCGCTTCAGAACTCACTGATGGAGTTGTACGGTCTCGTCAGCCTGATCGATGACTACACATTCGGCGATGTGAAGAGCTTTCGAGCGCAATATGCGCGTTTGACCGGTGACGGCCAGTATGAAGAGTTGAAGCATCGCCTTCAGCCGGTTTGCCACCGTACTCTGCGCCGACAGGTGTTGGAATACATCCGCTACACCAACCGGATACCCATCACCCAGGAGTTCGTTCCAAGCGAGGCGGAGCAGTCGCTCTACGACATGGTGTCGGAATACCTTCGGCGACCGTCTCTGCAGGCACTGCCGTCTAGCCAGCGGACGCTGATGACCCTCATCATGCGCAAGCTGCTGGCTTCTTCCACGTTCGCAATTGCGGGCGCCCTCGACTCCCTAGCCCGGAAGCTGGAACGCCAGCTCAAGGATGACACGAACCTTCGGGAGAAGCTCGAAGAGGAAATCGCCGAGGACTACGAGGAATTCGAGGAGGTCGCAGACGAGTGGGGACAGGACGGCGCCGAACCGGAGCTTCTATCCGCCGATGACATTGCCGCAATTGAGCAGGAGATCGCCGACCTGCGGGCGTTCCGCGATCTTGCGGTATCGATATCGGAAAATGCAAAGGGTCAGGCGCTATTGCAGGCGCTTCGCGCAGGCTTCGCCAAGGCGGCTGAACTTGGCAGCGCCGAGAAGGCGATCATCTTCACCGAGTCGCGTCGCACGCAGGAGTATCTCCTACGGCTGCTTTCGGAGAACGGGTACGCCGACAAGCTTGTGCTTTTCAACGGATCCAACTCCGACGCCCAATCGAAGATAATCTATGAAGAGTGGGTAGAGCGCCACAAAGGCACCGACCGCGTGACCGGCTCGCGTACCGCCGACATGCGTGCCGCACTGGTGGAGCATTTCCGCGAACACGCGTCAATCATGATCGCAACCGAAGCCGCGGCCGAAGGCATCAACCTGCAATTCTGCTCCATCGTCGTGAACTACGACCTACCGTGGAACCCGCAGCGAATTGAGCAACGGATCGGGCGCTGCCATCGGTATGGCCAGCTTTACGACGTGGTCGTGATCAACTTCCTCAACAAGAACAATGCGGCCGATCAGCGCGTCTACGAGCTGTTGGCCGAGAAGTTTCAGCTGTTCTCCGGCGTGTTCGGCGCTTCGGACGAGGTACTCGGAGCCGTTGAGTCTGGCGTCGAATTTGAGAAGCGGATCGTTAACATCTATCAGAATTGTCGAACCACCGAAGAGATCGAGGCTGAATTCGAACGCTTGCGTGCCGAAATGGATGAGAGCATCAATGCTGCCATGGAGGATACGCGCCGGAAGTTGCTGGAGAACTTCGACGCCGAGGTCCATGACCGCCTCAAGATCAATCTGGACAAGAGCCGGGAATATATCGGACGCTATGAGCGAATGTTGTGGGCGCTAACCCGGCATGAGCTGCGGCAACACGCCAGCTTTGATGACGAACACCTCACTTTCACCTTGAAGCGCGCGCCAAACGGTCTGGACGTCCCGACCGGGGGCTACGGCATCGCCAAAAATGGCCTGAGCGAACACAGATACCGCCTGGGGCACCCGCTCGCACAGCACGTGATTGCCAAGGCGCGCGAGCGCGATCTGAACAGCGCAACCCTCGTGTTCGATTATTCCGGATGGCCGGCCAAGGCGGTCAGCATCGAGCCGTTGGTCGGGCAGTCAGGTATCCTCGCCGCACGATGCCTCAGCTTCTCCGGATTTGACGAGCAGGACCACATTCTTTTTGCAGCCAGGACGGATGATGGGCGCGATATCGACCCTGACATTGTTCGACGCCTGTTCGAAATGCCCTGCCGAAAAGCCGAGGGCGAGATCGGAGATGGACGTGCTCTGCTGGAACCCATCCTTGCGCAACGCGAACAGGACGTCATCGAGGCGCTGAAGCAACAGAACGCCCAGTGGTTCGCCGAGGAAAGCCGGAAGCTGGAGAAATGGGCCGAAGACAAGGTCTTTGCCGCCGAGAAGGAATTGCAGGACGCGAAGGCGCGGATCCTTGAGCTCAAGCGCGAGGCGCGTACGGCCGAATCCCCAGAGCAGCAGCATCGCATCCAGACGCAGATCCAGGAGCTGGAAAAGTCCAAGCGCCGTTTGCGCCAACGAATCTTCGAGGTGGAGGACGAGATCATCGAGGAACGAGATCAGATGATCGCCGACCTGGAAGCCCGCCTCCAACAGGATATCAGCAAACAAGAGCTCTTCGCCGTCCGCTGGGCGGTCGTGTGAGCCGACAGAACGCAGGAGAAACCCGTCACATGCCGAACGTCGAGAAACAACGAGAACGTCTGATCAACCTGCTGAAGGAGCTGTTCCAGCTCGACCAGCCCGACCTGGACTTTGGCTTTTATCGCATCATGCATGCCAAGGCCGGTCAGGTGACCAAGTTTCTCGAGGAAGACCTGCTCGGCATCATCCGCGATGCCTTCGGCGAGGCGGACGAGGCGCGCATCGCCGAAGCGAAGGCCACTTATGAAGCCGCGCGGAAGCAAGCAGAAGAATTCGGCGCGCCCGATCCGGATGCCGCTCCGAAAGTGAAGGAAGCCAAGGCGGCCTGGGATGCGGCCAGGGAAAGTGGCAGCAACGAGGGTGACGTCTACGACCACCTCTACCGCTTCTTCGAGCGCTATTACGACAACGGTGACTTCATGAGTCGCCGCTACTTCGCGCGCGAGACGGATGGCAAGGCGGCCCCCTATGCTGTCCCCTATGACGGGCGCGAGGTCTATCTGCACTGGGCCAACCGTGACCAGTACTACATCAAGACGTCCGAGTACCTGACCAACTTCACGTTCGATCCGACGCAGGCGAAGGAGTTCCAGGCGCATCACGGCGCGCTGGTCGAGCAGAAGCCCCTCAAAGTCCACTGCCGGATCGTCTCGGCGTCCGAGGGCGAGCACAACAACGTCAAGGCGTCCGAACAGACCGAACGCTACTTCATCATCCACGAGCCCGAGCCGGTGAAGATCGAGACGGGCGACACCGGCGAGCCGGAGCTGGTGATCCAGTTCCAGTACCGCCCGGACCCCGAAAAGACCGGCCAGGAAGGTACCTGGCGCAAGAAGCGCCTCGCCGAGGCGGCGGACATGGTGAAGGCGCTGCTGCCCAAGCTGGACGGCGCGGACGACTATGTGACCGCGCTGATGACCCCGGCACCGACCGAGGCCGAGAAGGACCGGACGCTGCTGGAGAAGTACCTGGCCCAGTACACCGCCCGGAACACGATGGACTACTTCATTCACAAGGATCTGGGCGGGTTCCTGCGGCGCGAGCTGGACTTTTACATCAAGAACGAGGTCATGCGGCTCGACGACATCGAGTCCGCCGACGCGCCGCGCGTGGAAACGTACCTTGCCAAGATCAAAGTGCTGCGGCGCATCGCGCATCATCTGATCGACTTCCTCGCCCAGCTCGAGGACTTTCAGAAAAAGCTGTGGCTGAAGAAGAAGTTTGTCGTCGACACCCAGTACTGCATTACGCTCGACCGTATTCCGGAGGAGTTCTATCCCGAGATCGCGGCCAATGACATGCAGCGAGAGGCTTGGGTGCGGCTGTTCGCAATTGATGAAATCGACGGCTACTCAGAACCGCTAACGGACGATTTTCTGGAATCGAACCGCACGCTTATTGTAGACACTGGGTTCTTCGGCGCGGACTTTCGGGATAGACTTGTCGCGGAGCTAGAAGACATCGACGAAACCACCGAAGGCGTTTTGATTCACTCTGAGAATTCGCAGGGCCTCAGGTGGACACCTCGAAGAACCTGCTGTTTTCGGCCTGATGAGGGCGCGGATGGTCT
>NZ_MUYJ01000006.1 GCF_002155695.1 Erythrobacter tepidarius | reverse complement strand
TTCGGTATTATGGCGCTGAGGAACTAACTCTGCCTGTTTCCACAAGAACCTATGATCTGTGGAGTTTTCCTGAGGCCGGACGATTGATCCGGGAAACACTAGGCGCCTAAGCTCGGGCTATGGGTCTGACAAATCTCAAAGAAAACCTTCAGCGAAAGTTCGCCGACTGGCTTGGCGAGCAGAAGGATCTCGAAAAGCACATCGCAGATGTGACGGCAGCCTATGAGGCGCTGGGCGATAAGCGCGAGCGGCTTGAGACGGTCGAAGCCCTTCTCGCGAGCACCAAGGTGATCATGAAGGAAATCGCTCCACACTGGCGGCCGGAATCGGTCCGGCCGAGCCGCAGGAACGCGATGAAGCTACCTTTCAAGCCAGGTGAAGTGACGCGCATGGCATTCGACGTCATGCGGCGAGAAGCTCGGCCGATGGGGTCGAGGGAGATTTCGGAGCTGGTGGTTGCAGAAAAGGGTCTTGATCCTTCGGATCGAATGCTGGTCGATCAGGTCAAGATCGCGGTCGATGCAAGCCTGAAAACCAAGAAGGGCGAGTATGTCGATCACCATGGTGAGCGATACAGCCGAACCTGGTTCATCATTCAGGATGGCCGGCCTACACCGCCGTCCGGCCAGTGAGGTATGCGATCGCATCGTCATCCTGGTCGTTTGCTGGTCCTGACGAATTGCCATTGCCTGAAGGCTTGCCCTTGCGTCCCTGCCAGTAGCCAACAAGCGTCTTCGAAGGTGGGGCCTTTCCGACTGCGCTAATCATCATGGCAGCCTGTTCGCCATTCGAGACACGCCGGTTCTGTTCCTTCCAGGCAAGTTCCATCGCGTAGCGGTGCAAATGCGCTCCCGAGATATGTTTGTGGACGCCGCGCTCAGCGCTGCGCATCCGCTCGAAGAAGCTCTCCGCCATGTTGGTGCAGGCACCATCGTGCGAGAAATGCTCCGAATGGTTGATCCGCTTGGTCTCGAACAGCAGCTGAAGCGGCTCCCATTGAGGGCTCATATCAGCGTGGACGATCGTATCTGGCAGGAGGATGTCGCGAGCGATCGGGATTGCGTCTCCCTCCTTCGGGAGCAGGAACGTGCGCAGTTTGCCGGTCTTGCCGGTCTCCGGGTCATCCCTCTCGCGCATGACGACGATGAGCTTCTGCCGCTTCTTGGCCGCCGCCTTGTTTTTCCTCTTGAACTCCTCCCACAATTTCTTGCTGTTCGGGAGCCTCGGCATGCTGCCGCCAAACACCGCGCCATCGATCTCTACGACACCCGCAAGCTGAGCCGTTTCCTCGTTCTGACCCAGAGCGTCTCTGACCTTCTGCAAAAGCACCCAGGCGGATTTGTAGCTGATGTCCAGCTCGCGAGAGAGCCGACAGGCTGACACGCCCATCACACCATTCGCGAAGATTACGCAGGCCGCCAGGATCTTGCGGAAGGAGAGCTTGCGATCTTTGAAAATGGTCTCGCTCGTGAGCGAAAAGGACTTGCGGCATCCCTTACAGCGCCACTTCCTGTCATCTTCGAGTTCCCAGTGATCGAGGCCGCCGCAGTGAGGGCAGATCGGCTTGCCGCCATTCGCATCCCACATGATCCGCTTGAGCTTGGCGTAGGCGCGCTTCTCCGACATCGAGGCAACGGACAGGATACTGACCGATCGCGCCTGTGGAGAAAGGAGAAAGTGCTGCGCCATGAAATGTGATGCTCTACGTCATCACATATGATGATGTTAATCATTTGTCCAGTGGAAATATCCAAATTTGATGATGCCCGCCATCGTTTTGCGTGACGGCGTCCTTTGCGATTCTGGTCGGCTCTCCTACAAGAGGCAGAGAGTCAGCTTGGAGTGCGCAGAGTGTCGAGTGACGAGAAGATCTGGGAAGAGCTGTCAAAGAACACCCTGCGGGGTGCCATGATGAGCAAAGGCGTATCCTATGCCGCTCTGGCAGAGCGCCTGTCGGCGATTGGCGTCGAGGACAACGAGCTCAACCTGCGCAACAAGGTCAGCCGGGGCAGGTTCACTGCTGTGTTCCTAATGCAATGCCTTCACGTGCTCGGGGCAGAGTGGATCCATCTCCCCAAGAATCTTGAAGACGGTGCCGGCAAGCACGGCGCGCAGTCCTTGGCAAAGAAGGCGCCGCCGACCTCCATCTAGAATTCCATTGCATTCCAATAGGGCTGCTATTCTCCATGGCAAAATAATCACTATAATGATATATATATCGCTCAACACGCTAAATTTGAATGTAGGAGCATTTGATGGAAAAACTTCAAAATCAGATCGCTCTTCTGAAGGATGAGCTCAACTCCCTCAAAGGTGACCGCAAAGAGTTTCTGACAGACGATCAGCAACTCTTGAAGGATATCGAGCTTACTTACACTTCTAACGCAATCGAAGGTAATACTCTTACTCTTGATCAAACTTCAGAGCTGATTCAACATGGCATAACAGTCGGCGGCAAAAAGCTCGATGAGCATCTGGAAGCCAAGGATCATTATGACGCCTTGGTATGGATGCGAAGCGTGGCATCCTCTGATAATCCAATCGGCGAAAAGACCATCTTGGAGCTCCACCGCCGCATCGTGGCTAGCAGCCGCAAGGAAATTGCGGGAATGTATAGCCAGTCAGCGCGCCGGATCTACGGATCGGATGTAATCTTTCCCAATCCGTTAAAGATCCCAACTTTGATGGAGAATTTAGGGCGCGAACTGTCATCTTCGTCGAACACTCCCGCTGAAGCGTTTAGCTTCCACCATCGGCTGGTGTCGATTCATCCATTTGATGATGGGAACGGACGCACGGCACGTCTCCTTATGAATATGATTCTGCTAAGGGGAGGCTATGTTCCCGTCACGATCGGCCCCGAGCAGCGGAGCGAATACCTTTCAACGATACGTGAGGCTCAGATCAACGGCGATGCTCAAGCCCCGGCTTTCCAAGAGTTCATGCATCTCAGGCTGATCAAGAACATGCAGGAATACATAGAGGTTCTACGAGAAGGCAAAGAGGGCAGAGAGAGGCAACAGTCCTCTGCACTGACACCGGAGCAACTCGCATTCCTCCACAGGAACCGCGGCCCAGGAATTTGATGCCTCCCAAAGGCTCACGACGTCTAGAGAAAACCCAGCACTATCTTCATCTGATTTAATCGAAGAATCAGTTACTTATGGATGAGTTAGTTCCTCAGCGTCATAATACCGCAGCCATTCGGCCTCATGGCGCTGAGGAACCAGTTTCCCTCTAAATCCTTGAAATTAAAACAAATTTTAGCATAAGCCCTGCCGCGCGGTGAGCCGCCTCGTCCGCTGCTCCGGGCCAGGACCCGTTGCGCCAGCCAGAAGATGACGCTTGCAGCGATGCAGATGGCGGACATGATGGTGCGAGCGCGAGGGTCGGAGCGGGTGTGGATGCGCCGCCAGTCCCTTGCCTATCCGAACATGTTCTCGACCTTGTGACGATGATGGTCGCACCCTCGCCCCGTGCCTAGCCGGCGGCCAGATCCATGACGGCGAGAAAGCCGGGGCCGTGCCCGATGCCCTGTCCGATGGCGCCAAGCTGCTGGCCGACTGTCGCGCGCCAACCGCAGGCAAAGATTTGCCCTTTCGGGCTGGCGCTACCGGCAGCGCAATCTCATCGCGCGCTTCTTCAACTGCATCACGCGCTTCCGGGGCATCGCCGCCCCCTTACCCAAGTGCCCCGAAAACAGCCTCGTCGCCGTCAAACCCAGCTGCACCTGCATCGGGCGCGCCGCGGCACGAGTCGCAGGTCTGGCCGGAAATGGCCCGGTTGTCAGGGGCAGGGCAGCGTGCCTGATGCAAACCGCTTGTCGGCCTGTGCGCGCGCGCCTAGAGGCCTGACGATGGCTGATAAAGAACTCACGAAACGCAGATTCTACCGCGCGGGCGAGGAGACCCGCTTCGCCGAGGCGGGCCCTGAACGTACCCCGCAGACCGCGCATCCCGCCTACAAGCTCGCCTTCCGTGACACCGACTTCCTGCTGCGCGACGAGCTGCGCCCGGTGCGCTTCCAGCTCGAATTGCTCAAGACCGAGATGCTGCTCGACGAGGCGCGGGTCGGCTCGACGCTGGTGATGTACGGCTCGGCGCGCATTCCCTCGCCGGCGCAGGCCGAGGCGCGGCTGGAGGCGGCGAAGAACGGCACCGAATATGATCAGAAGGTCGCCCAGCGCCTCGCCGCAAAGGCCAAATATTATGACGAGGCCTACAGGCTGGCGCGTCTGGTCAGCGAAAAGGGGCTGATCGAAAATGGCCTGCGCCAATTCGTCGTCACCACCGGCGGCGGGCCGTCGATCATGGAGGCGGGCAATCGCGGCGCCTCGGATGCGGGCAGCGAATCCATCGGGCTCAACATCGTGTTGCCGCACGAACAGGCGCCCAACCCCTATGTCACGCCTTACCTCTCCTTCCAGTTCCATTACTTCGCGCTGCGCAAGATGCACTTCCTGCTGCGCGCGCGCGCGGTGGCGGTGTTCCCGGGGGGCTTTGGCACTTTCGACGAATTCTTCGAACTCGTCACCCTGATCCAGACCGGCAAGATGAAGCCGATCCCGATCATCCTGTTCGGCAAGGAATTCTGGACGCGGGTGGTCGATTTCGAGGCGCTGGCCGAAGAGGGCGTGATCTCGAAGGGCGATCTCGACCTGTTCACCTGGGTCGAAACCGCCGAGGAGGCCTGGGCCTGCATCGCCGATTTTTACGAGCTGCCCGAAGGCTAATCGCGCCTGCGCACCGCGTGATGCCCGAGCGGGCCGTTACCCGCGCCGAAGCCGGGCGCGGCCTCGATCGCGCGAATGACGAAGTGGCGCGCCAGCCGGACCGCGTGTTCGAGCCGCTGGCCATGGCCGAGCAGCGTCGCGATCGCTGACGAGAGCGTACAGCCGGTGCCGTGGGTGTGGGGCGTGTCGATCCGGGCGTGCTCGAAATGCAGCGCCTGTGCCTCACCCGCCATCGATCCGGGCAGGTAGAGCACGTCGATGATCCGCGCGTCGGAGGTGTGCCCGCCCTTGGCCAGCACGGCAGCCCCCGTCATGCGCGAAAGTTCTTCGGCCGCCTCGACCATCTGTGCGCTGGTTTCGAGGCTGCGACCGACGAGATGGCCGAGTTCGGGCAGATTGGGCGTGATTAGCGTCGCGCGCGGGAAGAGCGCCTCGCGCAAGAGCGCGATGGCCGCCGGATCGATCAGCGCCGCGCCCGAAGTCGCGATCATCACCGGATCGAGCACGATAGGCGCCTTCACGCCCACCAGCGCACGGGCGACATGGCCGATGATGTCGGCATCGTGCAGCATCCCGATCTTCACCGCATCGACCCCGATGTCCGCCACGCAGGAGGCGATCTGCTCGGCCACCATGTCGCCCGCAATCGGTGCGATCGCCTGCACGCCGACGGTGTTCTGCGCGGTGACCGCGGTGATCGCGGTCATGCCATAGCCGCCGAGCATGGCGATGGTCTTGAGATCGGCCTGGATGCCGGCGCCGCCGGACGAATCCGAACCGGCGATGGCAAGGATGCGGGGCGGGGCGCGGGTGGTCATGGCCAGCGCCATAGCAAGCCCGCCGGCTTGCGGGGATGGTTTTTGCAAGGAGCGCGCGCTTTCAGCCCCTGAACCTGCGCTCGGTGCTCGGCGGATATTGCGCGTGGAGCGATTTGGCGCGGGTCGGGCGATCCATCAGCTCGCCGCCGCAATTGGGGCAGCGATCATCGAGCGCTTCGGCGCATGGGGCGCAGAAGGTGCATTCGAACGAGCAGATGAAGGCACCGGGCGCCTCGGCGGGCAGATCCGCGCCGCAGGCCTCGCAATCGGGGCGCATTTCCAGCATCGCGTGCCCTCCTAGGCCGCCGCGCGCACGGCTTCGCAGATGGTGTCGACCACCCGTTCGACCTGCGCCTGATCGTCGCCCTCGGCCATGACGCGGATCACCGGTTCGGTGCCCGAGGCGCGGATCACCAGCCGGCCTTTGCCGGCCAGTTCGGCCTCGGCAGCCACGATCGCGGCCTTGACGCTGGCGCTTTCGAGCGGCTGGCCGCCATCGTAGCGCACGTTCCTGAGCAGCTGCGGCACGGGGTCGAAGACGTGGAGCAGCTCGCTCGCCGGCTTGCCTGAGCGCACGAGGCTGGCGAGCACGCGCAAGGCCGCAACCGTGCCGTCGCCGGTGGTGGCATAATCGAGCAGGATCATGTGCCCCGACTGCTCGCCGCCGACATTGTATCCCCCTGCCTTCATCGCCTCGAGCACATAGCGATCGCCCACCTTGGCGCGCACCAGATCGAGGCCGATGCCATTGAGGTAGCGTTCGAGCCCGAGGTTGCTCATCACCGTCGCGACGATCCCGCCGCCCCTGAGCGAACCGCGCTCCTGCATCCGCCCCGCGATCAGCGCCATGATCTGGTCGCCATCGACCGCGCGGCCCTTTTCGTCGACCACGATCAGCCGGTCGGCATCGCCGTCGAGGGCAATGCCGATATCCGCGCCTTCCTCGACCACCTTGGCTTGCAGGGCGGCAATCGCGGTCGAGCCGACCCCGTCGTTGATGTTGGTGCCGTTGGGGCTGACGCCGATCGCGACCACCTCTGCCCCCAGTTCCCAGATCGCGGAAGGGGCGACCTGATAGGCCGCGCCGTGCGCGCAATCGACCACCACCTTGAGGCCATCGAAGCGCAGCTCGGCGGCGACCGACTGCTTGACCGCGTGGATATAGCGCCCGCGCGCGTCCTCGATCCGGCGTGCGCGGCCGATCTTCTCGGCCGGGACGAGCGGAATGTCGGTTTCCATCAGCCGCTCGATCTCGGCCTCGGCCTCGTCCGAGAGTTTGAAGCCATCCGGCCCGAACAGCTTGATGCCGTTATCGGCGAAGGGGTTGTGGCTGGCCGAGATCATCACGCCGAGATCGGCGCGCATCTCGCGGGTGAGCAGGGCGATCGCGGGGGTGGGCAGCGGCCCGGTCATGATCACGTCGATCCCGACGCTGGTGAACCCCGCCACCAGCGCGCTTTCCATCATGTAGCCCGACAGGCGCGTGTCCTTGCCGATCACCACGCGGTGGCGGTGGCCACCGCGCACGAAGTGGCGTCCGGCCGCCTGCCCCACCTTCATCGCCGTTGCCGCGGTCATCACCCCGGCATTGGTGCGGCCCCTGATCCCGTCGGTCCCGAACAGCTTGCGTGCCATGAATTCCCCATCCCCCGGTGCGGCAAGATTGTCTCGCGCTTCTGGCGCGGTTATCGCCCGAAGGAAAGGGCGCAGGACGCGTTTTGAGGACACGATATTGCTGGAGAATGAAAAGGCCGGTGCTGCGCAGGCAGGCGGGCAGGGCAAGTTCGCGCTGGTATCGATCCGCCTGCCGGTGACGCTGACCTTTGCCGCGCTGGTCGGCGGACTGGTGGCCGGGATCGCCGGAGCCGCGGCTGGCGCACCGGAGGCGGTGCGCGAGATCGCCGCGCTGATCGGCGGGCTGTGGCTGCGCGCGCTGCAGATGACGATCATCCCGCTGGTCGCGGCGCTGCTGGTGCTCGGCTTGGTGCAGATGATCATGGCCGCGCGGGTCGGCACGGTGGCGCGGCGGATGATCGCGCTGATGGTGTTCGTGCAGCTGGCGGGCGGGGCCTTCACCTCCTTCGTCATGCCCCCGCTGCTGCGCGCCTTCCCGGTGCCCGCCGGAGCCGAGGCCTTTCTCGCACAGACGCCCTCGGACGTGGGCGAGGTGCCCAAGGTGCTCGATTTCCTCGCCTCGCTGGTCTCCCCCAACATCATCGCTGCCGCCGCCGAGACCGCGATGCTGCCGCTGACAATCTTTTTCGTGATGTTTGCGGTCGCGATCACCCGCCTGCCCGCGGATCAGGGCGAAAGGCTGCTCGGCTTGTTCCACGCGCTCGGCAATGTCATGCTGCTGATCATCGGCTGGGTGCTGGCGATCGCGCCCATCGGCGTCTTCGCGCTGGCCTATGGTGTCGGAGTGCAGAGCGGGGGCGGGGCCTTTGCCGCGCTGGGGCACTATGTCCTCACCGTCACGATGATGGGCACCTTCATCTTGGTGCTGGCCTATGCCATCGCCGCGGGTCTGGGGCGCAGGGGACTGCCCGCTTTCGCCAGGGCGGTGCTGCCCGCGCAGGCAGTGGCGCTGTCCACGCAAAGCTCGCTGGCGAGCCTGCCGGCGATGCTCGATTCGGCCAGCCGCCTGTCGCTGCGCGCCTCGACCGCGGAATTCGTCCTGCCGCTGGCGGTGGTGGTCTTCCGCGCCACTAGCGCGGCGATGAACCTCGCGGTGGTCTATTACATCGCCGCGCTGGCGGGGATCGAGGTCTCTCCGGCGATCGCCATTGCCGGCATCCTCATCGCCAGCGTCATCAGCCTCTCCGCGGTGAGCCTGCCCGGCTCGATCAGCTTCGTCGTCTCGATCGGCCCGATCGCGCTTGCCATGGGCGTGCCGGTTGAGCCGCTGGCGCTGCTGGTGGCGGTGGAGATGCTGCCCGATCTGATGCGCACGCTCGGCAATGTCACGATGAACGTGGCTGTCACAAGCGCGGTTGACCGGGCCGCGCAGGACGGTAACGGGACGACTTGAAGCGGCAACCCTTCGCCCACATCTGCGTTACCGCTCCGAGCTTCAACCCTGCCCTTTGGAGGACGACCCATGGCTTTTGCACTTTCCCCGCTGCCCTATGCCGACACCGCGCTCGAACCGGCGATCTCGGCCGAGACGCTGTCGTTCCACCACGGCAAGCACCACCAGACCTATGTCGACAAGATGAACGCCGCGATCGAAGGCACGCCGCACGCCGATGCTTCGCTCGAAGCGATCATCGCCGCCTCGCGCGGGACCAATCAGGGCCTGTTCAACAACGCGGCGCAGACCTGGAACCACGCCTTCTACTGGCACTCGATGGCACCCGAGAGCACCGCGCCCTCGGCGGAACTTGCCGCCAAGATCGACGAGGCTTTCGGCTCGCTCGACAACCTCAAGCAGCAATTGAAGGATCGCGGGGTGGGCCACTTCGCCTCGGGCTGGGTGTGGCTGGCCGAAAAGGACGGCAAGCTCTCGATCGAGGAAACCCACGATGCCGACACGCTCGCCGACAGCAGCTTCAACCCGCTGCTGGTGCTCGACGTGTGGGAGCACGCCTATTACCTCGATCACCAGAACAAGCGCCCCGCCTATCTCGACGCGGTGGTCGAGAACAAGCTCAACTGGGCCTTCGCCAGCGAGAACCTCGCGCGCGGGACGGTGTGGACCTACGCCTGAGCTTTCCCGCCAGATGAAAAAAGCAAGGCCCGGGGGGCGATCCTCCGGGCCTTTTTCTTCTACCCCCGCGAACTGACCCCGTTGCCTGCGGCCACCTCGTCGAGCTCCTCGAGGATCGCGCGGTGGGCGACCTCGTCGTCGGTCGAGCGGCGCGGAACATTGCCATTGGCGAGCATTTCGGTGAGCGCGGCGCGGGCGCGGCCCACCCGGCTCTTGATCGTGCCGACCGCGCAGCCGCAGATTTCGGCGGCCTCCTCGTAGGAGAATCCGCCCGCACCCACCAGCAGCAGCGCCTCGCGCCGTTCGGGCGGGAGCGTCATCAGCGCGCGGTGGAGATCGGAGAGGTGGATCGGTTCCTCCTGGCCGGCCGGTGCCGTCAGGATGCGTTCGGCCACGCCTTCGTCATATTCGCCGCGGAAGCGGTTGCGGCGCATGTCGGTGAGATAGGCGTTGCGCAGGATCACGAAGGTCCAGGCGCGCATCGAGGTGCCCGGCTCGAACCGGTCCTGCGCGGCCCATGCCTTGAGCAGGGTTTCCTGCACCAGATCATCGGCCATGTCGGGCCGGCCGCACAGGCCGCGGGCAAAGGCGCGCAGGTGCGGGACGACGGCGGTCAGCTCGCGCTTGAAATCGGCCTTTTCGCCGGCCGAACGGCGGGGTTCGGGCGGATCGCTGTCGCTCACGTCTGCGCTTCCCGGTCGTCCGGGGATGGCGAGGCCCTGCCACCACCAGCCAGGCCATCGCCGAGGCGACGCGGATCAAGCTCGTCGAGCCGGGCAAGCAGGGTCTTGAAGCTGTCGGGCAGGTCTTCCTCGACCACCGAATCATACAGCTGCTTGAGACCATCCGCCCATGCCGGCACACGCTGCGCCTGCTTGCCGCCGGCTGAAGGGGGTTTGCGATCTGAAGCCATGGTCTTGTCGGTTATCCCTGATCCCGGAGCGCCGGCAAAGCCGTGCCGCCACACCCCGGCGAGGGACAGGCAGCGCGGTTGGCGTGGCGCCGGCGCGCAGCATAGCACACCGTTTCGCCAAATGCCCCATGCAAACGCGCTTGGACTGTTGGGGAACGATGCGGCATAGGTCGTGTTCTGCGGCAGGCCCGGTGGCCTGCTCTTCGCGTGAGGACAAGCGTGATCGACCGCTCCGCCGCCATTGCGCCTGCCGAAGCCTTGAGCGCTGCGGCTGATAGTCGCGCGCGGCGCTGGCTGGTGCTCTATCCGCGTGCGATTCCGCTGGCGATCTTCCTTGCCATCACCGCGATTACGGCCTTGAGCGTCTTCGCGATCGAAAGCAACGCCCGCGCACGCGAGCTTGCGCAGATGCGCGAATATGCCCGCAGCGTCGCCGCCGCGCTCGACCGCAGCAGCAACAGCTTTTCCTCCTACCTGCGCTCGGGCGCGGCGCTGTTCGCGAGCAGCGCGGACGTCAGCCCGCAAACCTTCGACAGCTTCGTGCGCGCGCTCAGGCTCGACATGGACTATCCCGGGGCCGAGGGCATCGGCTGGCTGCCGGTGATCGAGCCTGCCGATCTCCCCGCCTTCATGGCCCGCACCCGCGCCAGCCAGCCCGGCTTTCCCGAAATCCACCCGCGCCCCGTCTCCACCACGGGGCGGATTGCGCCGGTGACGATGTTCGCGCCCCAAAGCCCGCGCAACCGCCGGGCGCTGGGCTATGACATGTATTCCGACCCGGCCCGCGCTGCGGCCATGGCCGAGGCCGAATTGGCGCGCAGCCCGACGGCATCGGGACGGATCGTGCTGGAGCAGGAGCAATCGGGCAATCTGCCGGCTTTCGCGATCTACATGCCGGTGTTCCGCACCTTCGGCGAGGACGACCGGCGGCTGCTCGGCTTCGTTTACGCCCCCTTCCGCGCCCGCGAGTTTCTCGATTCGGCGATCGACACCACCCGCAGCGATCAATTCGGCGTGCGGCTTTATGACGGCGAGGCCGGCACCGGGCATCTGCTAGTGACCCGTTCGATCGCGGATGCGGGGGACAAGCAGGTCGAGGAACAGGTGACCATCGCCAACCGCAAGCTGCTGCTGGTGGTCGAATCCGCCGATCGCGAGGTGCTCAGCCCGCTGTCGATGGTGACGCTGCTGTTCGGCCTGGCGCTGGCGAGCCTGCTGATGCTGCTGGCGCGGCTGCTGACCCAGCAGGCTTACGAGGACCAGGCGCGCCTCGCCTTCTTCGAGGAACAGCACTCGATCCGCAATTCGCTGACCCGCGAACTCAATCACCGGGTCAAGAACACGCTTGCCAATGTGCTCTCAATCCTCTCCCTGACGCGGCGACGGACGAAGGATCTGGACAGCTTTGCCGACAGTCTCGAAGGGCGCATCCGCGCACTGTCGGCGACGCATGACCTGCTCACAGTGACCGACTGGGGCACCACCCCGATCCACGCGGTGATCGAGGCGGAATTGCAGCATTTCCGGATCGACTTCGACGACGCTATCCTGCTCGAAGGCCCGCCGCTGGAACTGGCGCCGAATGATGCGCTCTCCTTTGGCCTGGCGATGCATGAACTGGCGACCAATGCGGCCAAATATGGCGCGCTCAGCACCCCCGGCGGGCGCGTGACGATCCGCTGGAAGATGGCGGGCGAACATCTCGCCGAGGTCGAATGGCGGGAGACCGGCGGGCCGCCGGTCGCCGCCGAGCGCCGGCGCGGGTTCGGCACCGAGCTGATCGAGAAGATCGTCGCCCACGAGCTGCGCCAGCCGGTGGTGCTCGATTTCCGTCCCGAAGGCGTGGTGTGCCGGCTGCGCGTGCCGATCCGCCGACCGGGGGAGTTCCGGATCAGGCAGAACCCGTGATTGGCCCGCCGCCGCTCAGGAAAGCGGCCGGCTCGACTGGAAAAACAGCGCCTGGCTGATCGCGGCGCGCACGGTTGCTTCCTGAAACGGCTTGGTCACCAGATAGGTCGGCTCGGGCCGGTCGCCCGTCAGCAGGCGTTCGGGATAGGCGGTGATGAAGATCACCGGCACGCTGGCCAGCGCGAGAATGTCGTCCACCGCATCCAGACCCGATGAACCATCGGCCAGCTGGATGTCGGCCAGCACGAGGCCCGGCATCCGCTCGGCCACGACTTCGCGCGCCTGGCTGCGGGTGGCGGCGGTGCCGCAGATCCTGTGCCCAAGCCCGGCGACGAGGTCTTCGAGCTGCATCGCGATCAGCGGTTCATCCTCGATCACCAGCACGCTGGTTTTCTGTTCCGCCTCGATCTCGGCCACCGCAGCTGCGACCAGCGCGTCGATTTCGGCGGTGGTCAACTCCATGATCTCGGCCGCCTGCGCCGGAGTGAAATCTTCCAGCGTGGTCAGCAGCAGCGCTTGGCGCGCCGGCGGGGTGATGGCGCCGAGCCGGCGCTGCGCGCCGGCTTCGTGCTCGCCCGACGCTGCCCCGACGGGCACCTCGGCCAGCTGCGCGCTCGACCAGACGCGGGTGAAGGCGCGGTAAAGCGGCACGCGCCCGCCACCGAGCGATTCCATCACTCCGGCATCGGCCACCGCCGCCTCCAGCGTCGCGCGCACGAAGGCATCGCCGGTGCTCTGCGATCCCGTCAGCGCGCGGGCATAGCGCCTGAGATAGGGCAGATTGGCGGCGATCTGGTTTCCGAGGCTCATTGTCCGGCTCCGCTGGGTGGGCATCATGCTGGGCTTGCAGGGACACAAGCGATTCGCAAGGTTAGCGGTTCCGGGACGCCCCGTCGCGCCCGCGCTTGGCCCCTCTCGGCCGTGACTGAAAAAAGTTTCGCGTCGCGGGAACCGGCGGCGGGGACGTGCATTTTGCTGTCGTCACCGCCGAGACCCCCCCTCCCGTCCAAGCGGCTGGTGATACGATCCCGAAAGGCCTCCGTTGCCATGCAACGGAGGCCTTTTTTCTCGCTCACCCCAACCGCTTCTCGAAGATCGCATACTCGCGGTTGATCTTGCTCTGGATGGTGTCGGCAATGGCGACCATGCCCTGATTGTCCTCGAGAATCCAGCCGATCTCTCCGCGCGTCGAGCCGAACTTGCTGTGTGCCTGCTGGCGGATCGCCTCGATCATCATGAAGGCGAGCTGGCTGGCGAGGCGGGTGTTGTGGAGCTGCTTGAGCACCCCCATCAGCGGCACCCGCATCCCCGCCCCCTTGGGATGGCGCAGCCAGCGCAGCATGGTGATCCAGCCGAAAGGCAGCAGCTTGCCTTTGATCCTGGCCAGCGCGTCGTTGACATCGGGGAAGGTCAGCATGAAGGCCACCGGCCGCCCGTCCACCTCGGCGATCATGTTCAGCTCCTCGAAGATCAGCGGGCGCAGCTTCTTGCCGGCATAGGCGACTTCTTCGGGGGTGAAGGGCACGAAGCCCCAGTTGTGTGACCAGGCATCGTTGAGAATGCCGAGCACGATCGCGACCTCGTCATCCCAGCGGCTTTTGTCCACCCGCCGCACCTTGATCCGCGCGTTCTTGTGGCCCGACTGGACGATGCGCTGCACCAGCGGCGGAAAGGGCTTCGAAATGTCGAGATCATAGGTGTAGAGCGTCTTGGCGCGGACATATCCGCCCGCCTCGATCCAGCCGGCATAATGCGCCGGGTGGTGGCCCATCATGATCATCGGCGGATGATCCTGCCCGCGCACCAGCAAGCCCGGCTCCTCCCAGATCGACAGCGAGATCGGGCCGAGCACGCGGGTCATGCCCTGCTGCGCCAACCAGCCTTCGGCGGCGGCCAGCAGCGCACGGGCGACATCTTCATCCTCGGCATCGAAATAGCCGAAGAAGCCGGTGCCGGGGCCAAAGCCCTGCTCCGGCGGCATCGCCAGCGCCAGTTCGTCGATATGCGCCGCGATGCGTCCCACCGCCTTGCCCGCGCGGCGCGCGATGAACAATTGCACCCGTGCGTGGCCGAAAAACGGGTTCTTGTCCGGATCGACCAGTTCGAGCTGCTCGCCGCGCAGCTGCGGGACAAAATTCGCAAGCCGGTCGGAAAAGGCCCGCCCGCAATCGACGAAGGCCGCGCGCCCGCGCTTGTCGATGACAGGCTCAATGCTTATGTCCGAAAGGTGGGTAAGGGCATCCGGCACGCAGGGGTCCTTCGTATTTGCTTCAGGTCAAGGCGTCTGTGTCGTGCCCGCGCCATTGACGCAAGCCAATCGATTACACTGAGCACATAGACAGGTTTGGCTTGCCTGCCGAATTGGGCTAGGGCGGGCCACACGACAGGCCGCACACATGACCATGCACCAGACCCTCGATCCCGCCCGCCGCGTCGCCGCGCCCCCGCGCGCGACCCGCATCCAGTTCATGGCGGCCGATGACAAGGACTTGCTGCGCGCCGCGCGTGAGCTGACCAAGGGGCTGGGCGAGGCCAAGCCATGGATCTACTGGCCCGACATGCTGCTTTCCGCCGGGATGGGCTATGCCGCGATCGCGGTGACGATCCTGTCCGAGAGCCTTGTGATGCAGCTGGCCGCGGGCCTGGTCGGCGCGCTCGCGCTCTACCGCGCGCTGATGTTCATCCACGAGCTGACCCACATCCACCGCGACGCGCTGCCGGGCTTTCGCACGGGCTGGAACCTGATCGTCGGCATCCCGCTGCTGACGCCCTCCTTCATGTATGAGGGCGTGCACACGATTCATCACAAGCGCACGCAATATGGGACCGAGGCGGATCCCGAATATCTCCCGCTGGCGCTGATGAAGCCATGGAGCCTGCCGCTGTTCGTGATCGTTGCCATCCTGGCACCGGTGGCGCTGATCATTCGTGCGGCGGTGCTGGTGCCGCTCGGCGTGCTGATTCCGGCGGTGCGGCGGCTGACATGGGAAAGGTTCTCCGCGCTCCAGATCAACCCCAAGTTCCGCCGCCGCCCGCCCGAAGGCGACTTCGCCAAGCGCGTGCGCTGGCAGGAAGCGGGCGTGTTCGTATGGGCGTGGACGTTGATCGCGAGCACCTTCGTGTTCGGCTGGCGACCGCTGGCGATCGCGCTCTGCATCGTCTCGCTCACCGCGCTGCTCAACCAGCTGCGCACGCTGGTGGCGCATCTTTGGGAGAACGAGGGCGAGCCGATGACGGTGACCGCGCAGTTCCTCGATTCGGTCAACGTTCCGCCGCCGGGCCTCGCCGCGGAGATCTGGGCACCGGTCGGCCTGCGCTATCACGCGCTCCATCACCTGATGCCCTCGATGCCCTATCACGACCTGCCCGAAGCCCACCGTCGTCTGGCCCGCGCGCTCGGCACCGGCTCGACCTACGAGAGCGCGAACCACCCCGGCATGCTGGTGCTCGTCGCTCGGATCGCGAGGAGCACGATGGGCAAGCGGGCCTAGAACACCCTCGCCTCGGCCGCAGGCTGGTCGAAGCACGGGCACCACCTGCCTGCAGCAAGACGGCACCCCGGCCGCCGGCAAGGCCGGAGCAAGGGCGATCGGCGCGCGGTGACGATCGGTCAGCCTGCACCCCGGCGAGAGGCCGCAGCTCATTCCTCGGTCCGGATCAGCACCGTCTCGCCGAGCAGCAGGAACAGCAGGAACGGCGCCCAGGCGGCCAGCAGCGGCGGGTAGCCGCCGAAACTGCCCATCGCCAGCGCGGCATTGTCGACCACGAAATAGGCAAAGCCGAGCGCCATGCCGATGATCGCGCGCAAGAACAGCTGGCCGGAACGCGCCAGCCCGAAGGCGGCGACCGAGCCGAGCAGCGGCATCAGCAGCGCCGAGAGCGGCCCCGAAAGGCGGTGCCACCACTTGGCGCGCAATTCCTCGGTGTTGCGTCTGGCGGCGGCAAAGGCATCGATCGTCCTGGACAGCTCCCAGAAGCTCTGCGAATCCGGGTCGACCGATTGCAGGCCGATCTGCGCCGGGCTGAGCCCCCTGCCCACCACCATCTCCGGCAGTCGTTCGGTGGCGGCTGCGGCAACGTCGAAGCGCACCGGCTGTTCCAGCCGCCAGCCCGGCGCGGCATAGGTCGCGCGCGGGGCGCGGATCTGGGCGCGGATGATGCCCGATGGCGTGCGTTCGTACCAGGTGACGCCGGTCAGCACGATGTCTTCGCCCCGTCCGGCAAGGCGCGCCGCCGCGAGGATGTTCTGCCCGTCGCTGAGATAGACGTTGGAACGCACCCCGCCCGCGCCGGTGCCCGGCGGCGGCTTGGCACCATATTCGGCCGCCTCCCACGCCTTGAGCGTCGCATTGGCGCGGGTGACGATGCGCTCGTTGAAGGCAAAACTGACCACCGCCACGAGCGCGGCTGTCAGCAGCAGCGGGGCGAGCACCTGGTGCGCGGAAAGACCGGCTGCCTTCATCGCCACCACCTCGCTGTTCTGGTTCAGCGTTACCAGCGTGATCAGCGTGGCCAGCAGCACCGAATAGGGCAGAAAGCGGCTTACCAGCTGCGGCGTGCGCAGGCTGGCATAGTGAAGGATCTCCGCCTGCCCGTTGCCCGGCACCTTGAGGATGTCGCCCGTCGCCGCCAGCAGATCGAGCGCCAGCAGCACCAGCACCAACATCACCAGCACCGCAAGGATGCGCACCACGAACATCTTCGCAAGGTAGAGCGTCAGCGTGCGCGAGGGGAAGAATTCGAACTGCATCGCTCAGGCCTATTGCGCTGGCGCCAGTTGCGGCGCCGCCGGATGGCTGCGCGGGCGGCGGCGGGTGAACAGTTTCACCACCTGCTTCGACAGCTTGGCAAAGGCGGTCTCGAGCGCGCCGATCGCCTGCCCGCCGGGGACATAGGCGACGCGGTAATACATCCACACGATCAGCGCGGCGAAGATCACGAAGGGCACCCACAGCGCGAGGATCGGATCGAGCCGGCCGAGCGCGGCGACGTCCTCGCCATACTGGTTGACCTTGTGATAGGCGACCACCATCACGATCGAGACGAACACGCCCAATGCGCTGGTCGAGCGCTTGGGTGGAATCGCCAGCGCCACCGCCAAGAGCGGCATCAGCGCCATCATCACGATTTCGACCAGCCGGAAATTGAAGCTGGCCACGCTCGCATCGCGTTCGCGCGGGGCGCTCTTGTCGCTCCAGCCGATGCTGAGCAGTTCGGGCAGGATATATTCGCGCGTGGCATCGCCGCGGGCGCGGAACTTTTCGATCGCGGGCAGATCGATCGGCAGATCGTGGCGGCTGAAGCTCAGGACGCGCGGGGTCTTGCTGCCGGTTTCCTGGATGATCGTGCCCTCGGTAAGGCGCAGGATGATCGTGTCGGGATTGTCGCGGGTGGCAAGGAAAGCCCCCTCGCGCGCGCTGATACTGAGCGCCTGCCCCTTGGCATTCGAGACGCGGGCGAAGATGCCGATCAGGCGCCGGCCCTCGTCCTCGCTCTGCTCGATGCGCAGCGCCATGCGGTCGGCCAGCGTGGTGAACTCGCCGACCTTGATCGAGGCCCCGAGCGCGCCCGAGCGCAGCTCGTATTCCATCTGCTCATAGTAGTAGCGGCTGACCGGCTGGATGTAGAACACCAGCGCCACGTTCACCGCCATCAGCGCCAGGGTGATGAGGTAGGGCATCCTGAGCAGCCGGTTGTAGGACAGGCCGAGCGCGCGCATCGAGTCGAGCTCGCTGGTCACGGCGAGCTTGCGGAAGGCGAGCAGCACGCCGAGCAGCAGCCCGAGCGGAATCGCGAGGCTGGCATATTCCGGGATCAGCGCGCCGAGCATCTTGAACACCACCGCCACCGGCCCGCCTTCGACCGCGACGAAATCGAACAGCCGCAGCATCTTGTCGAGCATCAGCAGGCTCGCCGCGAGCGCGAATACGCCCAGCATCGGCACCACGGTCAGCCGCAGGATATAGCGATCGATGCTGGGGACGAGCTTGAACAAGGGGCGTATCCGTCGATGACCCTCGCGGCCCTAGCGCGCCCTGCGGGCAATTACCAGCAGCGCCATCACCACCAGCTGCTGCCGGGTATGCCCTTGAACGGCCCGGCCTCGCGCGGGCTGATCCACCCGCCATAGAAGCCGCCGGGTTGGGGCGTGACCTGTTCACCGTCCAGCGTCACTTCGTCGAAGGGGGCGGCGTAGAAAGCGATGTGGCCCGCGATCCCGGCAAAGGCGGGCGCGGGCGCGGGGTAGAACCAGCCCGCCTGCGCGATGGTCTCGCCGCCGATCGTCACGTCCCAATAGATCGCCCTTCCCTTCCATTCGCAGATCGAGCACGCCGGGCTCGGCACGAGGTGCGCCATCGCGATGTCATCTGGCGGGATGTAATAGCTGGGCGGGTGCGCGGTTTCGAGGACGCGCCAGGCCGCGCGGCTGTCGGCCAAGACATGGCCCTTGTGAATGATGCGGACATGGCGCTTGGTCGGTTCGGCGACGGCGGGGCGGGGGTAGTTCCACACGCTTTCCTGTCCGGGCAGAGCCCGATCGGGTGCGGGGTGATGGGGCAGGCGCATCAGCGCGCGCCGATCACGCCTTTTCCAGCGTGCATTGCAGCGGGTGCTGGTTCTGGCGCGCGAAGTCCATCACCTGGTTCACCTTGGTCTCGGCGATCTCGTAAGGGAAGATCCCGCACACGCCGACCCCGCGCTGGTGAACGTGGAGCATGACGCGGGTGGCCTGTTCCAGATCCATGCCGAAGAAGCGCTTCAGAACCATCACCACGAATTCCATCGGGGTGTAGTCGTCATTGAGCATCAGCACCTTGTACTGGCTCGGCTTCTTGGGTTTGGCGCGGGTCTTGGTGGCGATGCCGATCTGGCCGGCGCCGTCCGCGTCCCTGCCGCCATCATCCTCGCCCGCGCGGGGGCGCATGGCGAGCGGCAGCGCGGCACTCTCGGCGAGTTGGGGAACAGTCATGCACGGCATAGCTCATCATTATGGGATTCGCTGGCATCTGTGCAAGCAGTTGGTGCGCGTGGCGCGCCAAAAGAAATGGCCGGCCAGACGCAAAGGTCTGGCCGGCCAGCGCCGGTCGGCGCGCTCTCGTGGACCGGGTTGGGAGAGAGAGGAGAGAGGACCGGTCCAGGAACTCGTGGCTCAGGCCGCCTTCGAGATCTTCTCGGCAGCGACGCTGACGCGGTTCGAGATCGGAGCGAAGGCATCGTTGTAGAGCTTCACCCAGGCTTCGGTGCGCTTCGAGCCGAAGGAGACCAGCGCGTCGAAGTTGCGGCGGGCGATTTCGCCCTGAAGCTGCATCAGCTCGGTCGGCGACTTGACCGCGGCGACCTTCTTGGCGTCTTCGACGACAGTCTCGAGCACGGCCTTGCCGGTCTCGATGTCGCTCTTCACGATGTCCTGCGCGCCGGCGAAGAAGATCTTGCCGCTTTCAACCATGGCCTCGACATTGGCCTTGCCGAATTCGGTGGCTTCGCTGGCCAGCGCGGCGGTCTTGTCGTAGGCGGTCTTGGCGCGGGCCTGGACGTCGGCGATGATTTCCTTGGCGGTGGCGGTGATGTCGGTGTTCTTGGTGGTGGCCATGATCGTATCCTTGAGCTTGATGACGGGGTTGGTCTTGGGCGCCGCGGCGACCTTTGCGGCCTTCTTCGCGGCATTCGGCTTGACGGCAGCCTTCTTGGGCGCGGCGGGCTTCTTTGGCGTAGCCTTCTTTGCCGGAGCTTTCTTGGCCGCGCGCGTGGCGAGCGTCGGTTGCGGTGCGGCGGGCTTCTTCACGCCAGCCGAGGTTTCGGCCTTGGGCGCAGCGACGACCTTGGCGGCCGCTTCAGCATAGGCCTTCTCGGCAGCCGCGTCGATCTTGGCGACCGGCGCAGCCTTGGGAGCGGCAGCAGGGGTTTCAACCTCGGACATGATGACCTCGCTTCATGTTGCACTGCACAAAATAGTGAGTGCGACTGCGAAGTCAAGCTTTTTTGTGCAGCGCACAAAAAAGCGATTAATAGCATTGATTCAGTATGTTAGCCTCACCTCATCTTGACATAACGGCCGGGGGCGTCCTCGATCACCCTGTCGCCCGGGCCGCCCGGCACCCGCTTGCCGCTGGCCGGAACACGGGTATTGTCCTGACGCTCCAGCCAGCCGAGCCAGTGCGGCCACCAGCTGCCCGGATGTTCCTCGGCGCTCGCGATAAAGGCCTTCAACGACGGCGCGCTGCTGTCGCCGGTCCAGTACTGGTACTTGTTCGCGCTCGGGGGGTTGACCACCCCGGCAATGTGGCCGGAGCCGGCGAGCAGGAATTCCAGCGGCCCCTTGAAATGCTCGGTGATCCGCCACACGCTTTCGGCCGGCGCGATGTGATCCTCGCGTCCCGCCTGCACATAGGCAGGGGTGGTGACGCGGGTCAGGTCGATCGGCGTGCCGTCGGCTGACAGGGCATCGGGCACCACCAGCTTGTTGTCGCGATAGAGATCGCGCAGATAGGCATTGTGCCACTTGGCAGGCAGGTTGGTGACGTCGCCGTTCCAGTGGAGCAAGTCGAAGGCGGGATAATCCTCGCCCAGCAGATAGTTGTTGACGACGTAGTTCCAGATCAGATCCTTGCCCCGCAGCGCGTTGAAGGTCGCGGCGAGATAGCGCCCGTCGAGATAGCCTTGCGGCGACAATTGCGCGATCATCTGCAGCTGCCCTTCATCGACGAAATGCTTGAGATCGCCCGCGCGCTCGAAATCGACCTGGGCGGTGAAGAAGGTCGCGGACTTGACCTTTTCCGCCTCGCCCCGCCGGGCCAGCACCGCCAGCGTCGCAGCCAGCGTCGTTCCGGCGACGCAATAGCCGATGGTGTGCACGGCCGGTACGGCGAGTCGCGCACGGACATGGTCGATCGTCTCGATCTGGGCGCGGATGTAATCGTCCCATACCACGTCAGCCATGGTTGCATCGGCGCTCTTCCAGCTGACCACGAACACCGAAATGCCCTGATCGACCGCCCATTTGATGAAGCTCTTCTTGGGCGTCAGGTCGAGGATGTAGAAACGGTTGATCCATGGCGGGAAGATCACCAGCGGCACCTCCAACACCTGTTCGGTGGCAGGCGAATACTGGATCAGCTGGTAGAGCGGGGTCTCGTGCACCACCTTGCCCGGCGTCGCCGCGAGGTTCTCGCCCAGACGGAAGGCGTCGGGATCGGTATGGGTCAGCTGCCCGCGCTTGAGATCGTTGATGAGGTGCCGCATCCCGCGCACGAGGCTCTGCCCCCGCGTCTCGACCGTGCGTTTCAGCACCACCGGATTGGTGAGCAGGAAATTGTCCGGGCTCATCGCCTCGGCCAGCGCACTCACCGCGAATTCGAGCTGCTCGCGCTTGGCCGGATCGAGCCCCTGCATCGCCTTCACGCTGTTACGGAAATATTCGGCCAGCATCAGATAGGTCTGGTGCAGCAGGAGGAAGGCCGGATGTTCGCGCCACGCCGGATCGGCAAAGCGCCGGTCATGCAGCGGCAGGGCCTCCGGCTCGGGGGCCTCGCTCGCCGCGCCGGCGAGGAAGGATTGCGCCATCCCCTGCCACAGCTCGAACGCCTCCTGCGCCAGCTTGGCCTGCGCGCCGAGCAGGCCCATGGGCATCTGCGCGAGCATCGACTGCGAGATCACCAGCCATTGCGCCGGATCGACCGGATGGGCGCCCTGCGCGGCCTGCTCGGCCGCCTTGCTGGCCTGATGGGCCGCAAAATCGAGCCACAGCTGCTGGAGCTGCGCGCTGGCGTTGGCCCATTCGCCAAGCTCGCCCACGTCGATGCCTTGCGGCATCAGCGCCGCCAGCGCGTCGGGCGAGGTGGCGCCGCCCAGCCCCTTGGCGAGCAGTTCGCGCAGCGCCTCGCCCTGCATATCGAAGAAACCGCGGATGCTTTCCGCCGCCGCTTCGGCCCCCGCCGTCAAGTCCTTGTCGTCCGCCATTTTCCGCAAATGTCCCGAGTTTCCGCGTCTCGCCGCGATCATGGCCGCGCCGGCCCTGACGCGCCAGCGGCAATCTAGCGAAAACGCCTTCCCTCGGCGAGGGCTATTGGCTTAGGGGAGATGTGTCGCCCCAGCGTGCAGGCCATGCGAGCCACCAAGGATGAAGAAGAACGTCGATGAATGATCAGTTCTACCGGATGAAGCGGATGCCGCCATATGTGATCGCCGAAGTCAACGCGATGCGTCACGCCGCCCGTCTGGCCGGGCAGGACATCATCGATCTGGGCATGGGCAATCCCGATCAACCCCCGCCTCAGCATGTCATCGACAAGCTGTGCGAAGTCGCGGCCAAGCCCGATGCGCATGGCTATTCGCAGTCCAAGGGCATTCCCGGGCTGCGCCGCGCCCAGGCGGGCTACTACGCGCGCCGTTTTGGGGTCGAACTCGATCCCGAAACCGAGGTAGTGGTGACGATGGGCTCGAAGGAGGGGCTTTCCAGCCTCGCCACCGCGATCATCGCGCCGGGCGACGTGGTCTTGGCACCCAATCCGAGCTACCCGATCCACACCTTCGGCTTCATCATTGCCGGCGCCACGATCCGCTCGGTGCCGACCACGCCCGATGAATATTACTGGGAATCGCTCGAACGGGCGATGAATTTCACCGTGCCGCGCCCTTCGGTGCTGGTGGTGAGCTATCCGTCCAACCCCACCGCCGAGACGGTCGATCTGGCCTTCTACCAGCGGCTGGTGGCCTGGGCGAAGGAGAATCAGGTCTGGGTGGTCTCCGATCTGGCCTATTCCGAGCTCTATTTCGACGGCAATCCCACACCTTCGATCATGCAGGTGCCCGGCGCGAAAGATGTCGCGATCGAGTTCACCTCGATGTCCAAGACCTATTCGATGGCGGGCTGGCGGATGGGCTTTGCGGTGGGCAACCGTCAGCTGATCGCGGCGCTCACGCGGGTGAAGTCCTATCTGGACTACGGCGCCTTCACGCCGATTCAGGCGGCGGCCTGCGCCGCGCTCAACGGCCCGCAGGATATCGTCGAGGCCAACCGCGCGCTCTATCGCAAGCGCCGCGACGTGATGGTCGAGGCTTTCGGCCGCGCCGGGTGGGAAATCCCCGCGCCTTCGGCCTCGATGTTCGCCTGGGCGCCGCTGCCGCCGGCGCTGAAGAGCATGGGCAGCCTCGAATTTTCCAAGCAGCTGCTGACCGAGGCGCAAGTCGCGGTCGCGCCGGGTGTGGGCTATGGCGAGAACGGCGAGGGCTATGTCCGCATCGCCATGGTCGAGAACGAGCAGCGCCTGCGGCAGGCCGCGCGCAACATCCGGCGTTACCTCCAGTCGCTCGGCGTCAACTCCTCGGCGGCGTGAGCTGTCATCTTCGCCAAACCCGCGGGCATCGGATTGCCGGATGGGTTAGGTAGTCAGCCGAGGTTGGGTCGGGTTTGAAGGAGATGCCGCATTCCGCCAACGGCTCGTTGTCTGACCGCGACACGCTGATCCCGCGTTTTCGCGAGACTGGCGAGGTCACGCGCGATCTGCTCCACCGCGATGGCCGGGTCGCGGATCGCTGGCTGGGCCTGCATCCGCACGAATTCGCGCTGCTGTGGGGGCGGGCGCAGCAGCCGGGCGAGCGCATGGACTGCCGCGCGCTGCCTGGCCGAGGTGGGGCGCATCACCTTCGAGCGGGAGACCACCGGCCTTGCGGTGCTCGTCGCGCGGCGCCGGGCCAGGCTTGAGCCTTTCGGGCTTGCGCGGATGGTCGCGCCCCATCCCGACGGCGCCTATTACCTCGCCACTGCGCTCGACCCGGCCGATTACCGGCTGACGCGGAGCATGGGTGCCTAGAGCAACTGGACTTGGCGGCCGGAATCGGCAAGGCTGAGGCTGCACACAGCGCGTTTCGAGGGATCAGAGCACCATGACGGCCACCGCTACCACCATCGTCAATGATCGCGTCGCCATCGAACTGGGCGAAGACGGCGTGGCAGACGTGCGCCTGGTGCGCACCGACAAGCTCAATGCACTCGACCCGGCGATGTTTCAGCGCATCATCGAGGCGGGCAGCGCGCTCCAGCGGATGAAGGGCCTGCGCGCCGTGGTGCTGTCGGGCGAGGGGCGGGCGTTCTGCGCCGGGCTCGATCTGGCGAACTTCTCGAAGCCGCCGGCCGCGGACGAACCCCCGCTGACCGAACGCACCTATGGCAATGCCAACCGCGCGCAGCAGGTGGCGATGCAGTGGCGCAAGCTGCCCGTGCCCGTCATCGCCGCGGTGCACGGGGTGTGCTTCGGCGGCGGCCTGCAGATCGCGAGCGGGGCGGACATCCGCATCGTCCATCCCGAAACCCGCATGGCGATCATGGAAATGAAGTGGGGCCTCGTTCCCGACATGGGCGGCTATGCCCTGTGGCGCGGGCTGGTGCGCGATGACGTGCTGCGCGAGCTGATCTACACCAACCGCGAATTCACCGGGGCTGAAGCGCAGCGGCTTGGTCTGGCGACCTATGTGGACGACAGTCCGCGTGAACGCGCGCTGGCGCTGGCCCGCACGATTGCGCTCAAGAACCCCCACGCCATCCGCGCTGCCAAGCGCCTTCAGGCCGCGATGGTCGAAAACGATACCGACGCGATCCTGATGGAGGAAAGCATCGAACAGCACGCGATCATGCGCAGCCGCAACCAGATCGAAGCGGTGATGGCCGAGATGGAACGCCGCAAGCCCAACTTCGAGGATCTCTAAGGCGCACGCGCCCGCGCGGCGTTTCGCGCAAGCGGTATTGCCGCAGTTGCGTGATGACAGGGCGCGGCGGTTGGGCTAACGGCCTCGCCGTCATGGCCCGTTTGCGCGCCCTTGTCTCTCACCATGCCCGGCGCGTGCTGGTGCTGCTGGCGCTCGCCTTGGCGGCCAAGGCGCTGGTGCCGGCGGGCTTGATGCTGTCGCCGGGGGCGGACCGTTACCTCACGGTCACGATCTGCGCCGATGCCAGCGGCGTGCCCCAGCAGATGCGCATCGCGATCCCCGACAGGTACGATGGGCACGGCGATCGGACAGGGGCGGCGGACAAGGGCCAGCCCTGCGCCTTTTCGGGGCTTGGTCATGCCATGCTCGGCGGGGCCGATCCGCTGCTCTTGGCCGCGGCGCTCGCCTTCATCCGGCTGCCCGGATTGGCGCTGCGCCCTGCGCTGCCTGCGCGTGACGCGCCCTTCCTGCGCCCGCCCCTGCGCGGGCCGCCTTCGCCGCGCATCTGACCGTCACGCGCCGCGCACCCGCACCCGCCCGTTCCGGATCGATGGCGGTGCCGCGGTTGTCTACTCTTTTCGATAAAGGCCAGTTTTCCAATGAACTTTACCCGCATGGTCCGGGCAAGCCTGCTTGCCGGATGCACCCTCGCCATTGCCAGCCCGGCGCTGGCCGAGCACGCCACCACCCCGCAGGACCGCGAGGACAGGCTCACCGATACCATCATCGTCACCGCCCAGCGCGGTGACACCATTGCCAGCGATGCTGTCGCCGCGCCGCGCCAGATCGCGCTGCCTGCCGATGCCGCCGCGATCGCCGCGCGGGTTGCAGGCGGCGACATCTTCGGCAATGGCGCGCTCTCCGGCCAGCTCAGCTATCGCGGGCTGGCGGGCGAGCGCGTGCTCGGCCGCGTCAACGGGCAGCGCTTCGCCACCGGTGGCCCCAACGCGATGGACCCGCCGCTGCACTACGCACCTTCGATCCTGGTCGAACGGATCGATGTCGCCCGCGGCGTTGCTCCGGTGGCCGAGGGGCCGTCGCTGGGCGGCGCGATCAATGCCCAGCTGGTGCAGGCGCAGTTCACCGATAGCGCCAGCCTCTCGCCGCAGGTGCGCCTCGCCCCTCGCCAGCCAATATCGCAGCGTCGATGACAGCTACGCCGTCGGCGGCCTGGCGGGGCTTGCGAGCGCGCGCTGGCGTTTCGGCCTCAGCGCCAGCCGCGAGCAGGGGGACGATTACCGCTTCCCCGGCGGCACTGCGGTTGGCACCCGGTTCGAACGCAACCTCTATGGCGTCCACGCCGGGTTGCAGACCGGCGCGGGCGAATTGTTCGTCGAGTATCGCCGTTCGGAAACGGACCCCTCGGGCAACCCGCCCTTCGCGCTCGATATGGTCTATTTCAACACCGACTTCGTCCAGGGCGGATTTCGTGGGCAAATCGCCGAGGATGTCGGCCTGACGGTGCGGCTCGGCCATGTCGCGGTGCGGCACCTGATGGACAACCAGACCCTGCGCCGCCCCCGCGCCGCCCCGGCACAGGCGCGCGCGACCTTTGCCGAAGCCGACACCATGACGGCGGAAGCCGCGCTGCGCTTCGGCAGCAGCCGTGCCTATTTCGAGTTCGGTGCCGATGCCGAGCTTACCGACCGCTTCGTCACCATTACCAACCCCACCAACCCGGCCTTCTTCATCCAGTCCCAACCCGATGTGGAGGCCGAACGCTACGGCGCCTATCTTCAGTGGCGCGGGCAACTGGGCGCGGTGCAGTTTGAGCTGGGCGGGCGGATTGACCGGACCGAACAATCGGTAGGCATCCCCTTGCTGGGCGCAGCAGTGCCGATGGGGCCGCGCGGGCTGGCCAATGCCTTCATCGCTTCGGGGCGGCAGGCCTCCGATACCACCTTCGACGGCGTGGCGCGGCTATGGGTCGAGAGCGGCACCTTCGTTCCGCGCCTGACGCTGGCGCGCAAGACCCGCGTGCCGAGCGTGCTCGAACGCTTCGCCTGGCTGCCGACCGAGGCCAGTTTCGGGCTGGCGGACGGCAATATCTATGTCGGCAATCAGGCGCTGAAGCCGGAGGTTGCCTGGATTGCCGAAGCCGGGTTCGATTGGGACAATGACTGGCTGACGCTGCGCCCGACCCTCTTCTACCGCCGGGTCGATCGCTTCATCCAGGGCACGCCCTTCGATGCGACGCCGGGGGTGATCAACACGCCGGTCGAGATGGTCGCGAGCATGAGCGGCGATCCCACCCCGTTGATGTTCCGCAACACCGATGCAGAACTTTACGGTGCGGATCTCGACTTTGTGCTGCGCCCGCTGGCGCGCCTCGAACTGGCGGGTACGGCGAGCGTAGTGCGCGGACAGCGGCGCGACATTGCCGATAATCTCTACCGCATTCCCCCGGCCAACCTGCGGCTGTCGGCCACCAGGACCAGCGGGCGGCTGGCGGTGGGGACGGAGCTGTTCGCCGCGGCCGACCAGAACCGCGTCTCGCGCACCAATGGCGAACAGCCCGGCGAAGGCTTTGCCACCATCGGCCTGTTCGCGCGCTTCGGGTTTGCCGAGGGGCTAGCGCTCGAAGCCGGGGTCGAGAACCTGCTGGACGCGGCCTATGCCCCGCACCTCGCCGGTCGCAGCCGGGTGGGGGCATCGGACGTCCCTCTGCTCGAACGCCTGCCCGGCCCGGGCCGTGGTGTCTGGGCAAGGCTGACCGCGCAGTTCTGAGCCGCAGGAATGCCCACCCCCAACGCCTGTCCCGGAAGGGCAAGCTTGGGGGTGGGTCAAGGCGGCTGGCCTTGGCCCGCGCAGCCCTTTCCTACAGGCGGCCGGGCGCCTAGCTTGCGCGCGGATCTTCGGCATTGTCAGACCCCGATTGCGATCGTCAGGGGCGCGCGCTGGGCCGGTGTCCGTCCAGCGCCGCCACCCTGTACAACAAATTGAAAAAAAGACGAAATACCGGAAATTGTGAAGGTGACGGGGTGTCAACTTCGTCAACTTTGTTATTTTGTTGCGGGAGGCTTTCAGCCGAACACCGCCACACACTGGATGCCGTCGAGCACCTGCCGCCCTTGCGCATCCCACAATCGCAGCCGTTCCGAAGAATAGCCCGCGTCGGCATGCTGGCTGGCGTTCTCGGCGAGATACCAGCCATCGCGCGAGCGGCTTTCCGGATCGAGCACGGTGAATGACCAGTTGATCGAGCTGATCGGACCCTGCCGCCGCATCGCCCGCATCGCGCCGGGCGGCATGACGTCGCCCATCAGCACCAGGGTGGAGACCGGATCGAGATCGTGCGCCTCGGTCAGGCGCGCCCAGCGCCGCACAGCCGCACCGTGCGCGGCGCCCTTGCGCTGGCCGTAGCGCAGTTCGAAGTTCTTGGCCACGAAGGAGGGCGCGAAAGGGTGGGTCACGCACTCGTTCTCTTCGGGCGGGCCGGGCCAGTCCTCGGGGGGCGCGGATGGGTGGACGGCATTGGCTTCGCGGCCCTCGGCGAACACCCAGAAGGCCGAAAGGGCGACCTTGCCCTCGCAGCGGATCTCGCTGCGGACCTGCGTGACATGGCGGCCCTGGCGAACGATCTCGGCGGAGAGTTCGATGGCCTCACCGACCGGTGCGACGAAGGCGATCTGCCCGGCGCGCAGTGGCGGAAGGCCAGGGAAGGCGCGGGTTGCCATGGTGTAGGCGATCAGCGCCGAGGCCCCTCCATAGAGCGTGCGCCCCTGCATCCAGTCGGCGGCATGGGCAAGGCGGGCAGGGCCGGGTTGGCCGGTGACGGGCGCGAGCAGGCTGGCGATGGTCATGCCGCTCGCCATGCCGCGGCCTGCGGCCCTCGTCCAGACTGACGTTGCGTCATGTCGGGTCTGCTGGCGCAAGGAGGGGCGGGCGGCCTGCAGCGCAATCACAGATTGCCAAGCAGTCCCCGAATCGCTAGTGCGCCGCTTCCGCCCGGGCGATTGTCTCGGGAGGCTCGGCCCGATGGCGGAGTGGTGACGCAGCGGACTGCAAATCCGTATACGCCGGTTCGATTCCGGCTCGGGCCTCCACCTTTGCGATTGCGCGAACGGGCCACAAGGCCTAGTCCGCAAGGCCGGAATGCCGCTTTAGCTCAGTCGGTAGAGCACATCATTCGTAATGATGGGGTCACGTGTTCGAGTCACGTAAGCGGCACCACCCACCTGTTTCTCGACATTGCCGGAAGTCGTGAAATTCCGCCGTCTATGCGGGATATCTCGGCGTCCAACGGCGCTGGCTGTTCCTGCCGGCGTCCTCGGAATGCACGCGATCCGGCGCCGGATGGCGCGTTCGATGATTGCTGCGCGCTTCGGCTCTGCCGCGCTTGGGGCCGTTGCCGCAGCGGTTCGCTGTGCTGCTGACCACAATCCCGGCCCCGGCGCTGGACGCAGGCGCGGCGCACGGATGCCGGTGCCAGCGCAGCCACGAGGAAGTCAGGCCAGAATAACGCTCTTGCGCCGTCGCCGCTTCCGGTCAGACTGCGCCTTGCCTAGGCCGCTGTCACCCTCAAGGGCAGAGTTTTGAGCCCGCCGACGAAGGTGCTGCTGGCGCGTTTGGCCTCACCGGCCGGTTCGACCGCCGCGACCCGGTCGAGCAGCGCCTCGAACAGGATTCGCATTTCCAGCCGCGCCAGATGCAGGCCAAGGCACTGGTGCGCCCCTGCCCCGAACGCAAGGTGGCGGTTGGGCGAGCGGGCGGCGTCGAAGCGGCGCGGATCGGGGAACTGCGCAGGATCGTGATTGGCCGCGACATAGTTGATCATCAGCCAGTCGCCCTTCTTCACCTGCTGGCCGCCGATCTCCACGTCTTTGGCAGCGGTGCGCATGAAGTGCTGCACCGGGCTGGTCCAGCGGATCGCTTCCTCGACGATGCCTGGGAGCAGCGAGCGATCGGCACGCACACGGGCATATTGTTCGGGATCATTGGCCAGCGCCTGCATCGCGCCCGCGGTGCTTGCCGATGTGGTATCGTGCCCGGCGGTGGCGACGATGATGTAATAGCCCGCCATGTCGCGCGGCGGCAGCGGCTGGCCGTCCACCAGCGCATTGGCGATCACGCTCGCCACATCGTTGGTTGGGTTGCGGCGGCGATCTTCTGCCAGAGCGGCGAAATAGTCCTCAAAGGTCTTCACCGCTCCGGCGACGATCTGCACGACCTGTTCGGGTGTCATGTTCTCCATGCCCGAGCCTGACAGATCCTTGTCCTGCCCGCCGAACAGCTGCTGGGTGAGCATCTGCATCCGGGGCTCGTCCTGAGGCGGCACGCCGAGGATCTGCATCACGACGCGCAAGGGATAGGGGCCGGAGACGAGCTTGACGAAATCGACCTGCGGACCCTGTTCGATCATCCGGTCGATCGTCCGTGCCGCCAGCGCGCGCAGCTCGCCCTCAAGCTTCGCGAGGTTCCTCGGCATGAACCAGTCCTGTGTCAGCCTGCGATATTTCGGGTGGATCGGCGCGTCGAACACCACCAGCGAATCGACCAGCATGTTGGAGCCGGTCGCGGCGCGGCTGAACGCGATCGCTTCGTTGAAGCTGAACACCACCGGGCGCGGGTTGTTGAGGAAGGTCGCATTGTCCTTCGAGATGCGCATCACATCGTCATAGGCGGTGACGAGCCAGAACGGCTCGAACAGGCCGGGCGTGTCCGGCTGGACCTTGGCGACCGGGGTCGTGGCACGGATCGCGTCGAAGGTGTCGAGCAGCCCGTCCCACTGCGCATAGGCGTGCGGATCGATCACCCGGCGGGCGATGTCGCCGGGCAGAACCGCCACCCCGCTCACGCCGCTGCTTCCTTCGCCTTGGCGGCGTATTCATCGCGCAGTTCGCGCTTGTAGAGCTTGCCGTTGGCCTCGCGCGGGAGATCGGGGCGGAAGTCGAACAGCTTGGGCATCTTGATCTTCGAAAGCGACGGCGCGAGAAATGCGCGCAGCTCTTCCTCCAGTTCCGGCCCTGCGTCAGCCATGTTGCGCGGCTGCACCACCGCGACGACCTTCTCGCCCAGATCAGGGCAAGGCGCGCCGATGACGGCGGCGTCCATCACCTTGGGGTGAGTGACCAGCAGATTCTCGATCTCTTGCGGATAGATGTTCACGCCCCCGCTGATGATCATGTGGCTCTTGCGGTCGGTCAGGAACAGGAAGCCGTCCTTGTCCAGATGGCCGATGTCGCCCAGCGTCATCCAGCCCTTGGGATGCATCGCCTCGCGGGTCTTTTCGGGATCGTTGTGATAGGTCGGCAGATTGTCGTTCTCGAAGAAGATCAACCCGTCCTGATCGGGGCCGAGTTCCTCGCCGTCTGGCCCGCAGACATGGATCTTGCCGTGCACCGCCACCCCGACCGTGCCGGGCTTCATCAGCCATTGTTCGGACTTCACCAGGGTCATCCCGATCATTTCGCTCCCGGCGTAATATTCGTTCACGATCGGACCCCACCATTCGATCATCTGGCGCTTGATCGGCACCGGGCAGGGCGCGGCGGCGTGGATCGCGCGCTTGTGGCTGGACAGATCGTAACGGCTGCGCACTTCGGGATCGAGCCGCAGGAAACGCACGAAATGGGTTGGCACCCACTGGCTGTCAGTGACCTTGTATGTCTCGATCGCCTTGAGCGCCGCTTCGGGATCGAACTTTTCCATCATCACCACTGTGCCGCCGAGGCGGTGGACGACCGAGCACCAGCCGATCGGCGCGGCGTGATAGAGCGGGGCGGGGGAAAGATAGACCATTGAACCATCCGCTGGCATCCCCATCCCCAGCGTCGCAAGGCCCAGCAGCGGAACCGGCGCGGTGGGATCGGGATCTTCCGGCGGAGCCGGACGGATGCCCTTGGGTCGGCCGGTGGTTCCAGAGGAATAGAGCATCAGCAGGCCGGCGCTCTGATCGGGGATCGGGGTGGCGGGCTGGGCCGCCAGTGCAGCAGCGAAATCCTCGTGGTCCCCCGAATCCATCACCAGCACCGAAAGACCGGGGCACTCGGCGCGTATGTGATCGAGCAGACCGCTGAAAGAGCCGCTGGTAATCAGCAGCTTCGCCTGCGAATCGCGGATGATATAGGCCGCTTCCGGCGCCGTGAGGCGCGAGGAGATCGGCACCAGCATCGTCCCGGCACGCTGCGAGCCCCAGATCAGGGTGAAATATTCGATCCGGTTTTCGAGCAGCACCGCAAAGGCGTCGCCCGCTCCGATCCCGTGGGCGCGCAGCAGGTGCGCAAAGCGGTTCGATTCGGCGTCCATCGCGCCATAGGTGATCTGCTTGCCTGATCCGGTCATGATGACGGCGGGATGATCCGGACGGGCCGCGGCGTGCGCGATCGGGTGCATCGACATGATCTCTCTCCCTCGCAGCGGCGCGCCGGTAGGCGGCGCGCGCTGGCATTCTCGGGCATGAAATCTAGCGGTAGCGCAACAGCCCGCAAGCAAAATCGGTATGGGAAATGCTACCGAAAACGCGGTGCCACGGCTGCCGGGGGGGGGGACAAGAAAAAAGGCGGCGGGATAACCCGCCGCCATGTTCGGACACCCTCTCCAATGTCCGGCCCGCTTACAGCGGGCAATCTCGTCCGATTCACTCACCACCTTGGCCGGTGAGGCGCGCATCGCGGGCATATGCCAGCTGTGCTTCGCTCTCTACCATATACGGAATCGGATTTACTGCAACCCCATCGATGCGGACTTCGTAATGAAGGTGCGGGCCGGTCGATCGACCGGTCGAACCGACATAGCCGATCAGATCGCCTTTCTTGACACTGTCGCCGGCAGCGACCGCGAGGCGCGAGAGATGGGCGTAGCGGGTTTCCATCGAGGCGCCGTGATTGATGCTGACGTAGAGCCCGTAGCTCGAATACCAGTCGGCACGGCCGACAAGGCCATCGGCGGTGGCATAGACCGGGGTGCCGGTCGGCGCGGCAAGATCAATCCCGGCGTGCTGGCGGCGACCGCCGAGAACCGGGTGTGTGCGCATCCCGAAGCCGCTGGTCAGCGCAGCGCCCTCCAGCGGCATACGCGAGGGCACCGAGACTGTCGGACGGGTGACGGGCGCGGAATAGGCGGTTTCGGCAAGGGCACCGACCCCCACATTCGGGCTGGTGCGTTCGAGCGCCGTCCAGCTGGCAAACAGCGCCTTGAAGCGCTGGTCGCCAGCGGCAAGCGGATCGGCCTGATCGGGCTTCACCGGCGCGGCGACATCCGCGCTGGCGTTGGCACTGGCGGAACTGGCGGTATTGGCGAGAGCGGGCGTGGTGCCGGCGGCGGTAAGCAATGCAGCGCAGCACAAGGCTGCGATTTTCGACATCTGGCGCACGGCAAACTTCATAACTGACCCGATCCTCGATTTCGGCCCGGCCAGGACTGGCGGGTCGCTCGTTTGATTGAGCACGTCTGACCCGTGCCTTGGTGGGATCGTGGTTATGCGGGTGAGTCGCTAAGACGCAATCGACGCGTAAAATTCGCGCGACAAACCGGCAGCAAGACGCGCCGAGTCGTTGAACGGCGGCTTAATGACCCCGCGAAAGTGCTGTTTTACGAGCTTCTGCCACAGGGGCTCCGGCGCTTCCTGCGCCATTTCGGCACAGCGAAGAAAATGCTTGGTGCCAACCGCGACATGCCTGACTTCGTCGTCAAGGATGCGGGCAAGAATTCTTGCCCCACCCGCATCGCCCGCCGCGGCTACCCGCTCCAGCGTCGCCGGCGTGACGTCGAGTCCGCGCGCTTCGAGCACCATCGGCACCACCGCCAGCCGCGCGGCGACATCGTTTCGGGTGGTGTGCGCGGCCTCCCACAGCCCGGCGTGGGCAGGCAGCGCGCCATAATGGCTGCCAAGCGATTCGAGCTTCCGTGCCAGCAGCGCAAAGTGCATCGCCTCGTCGGCGGCAACGTTGAGGAAATCGCCGACGAATGCCTCGCCCATCTGCGCGCCGAATCGCCCGGCCATGTCGAGGGCCAGATCGATCGCGACGAATTCGATGTGCGCCAGACTGTGCCACAGCGCGATTCGCGCACGCTCCGATCCGAACTTGCCCCGCTTGGGCATCCGGTTCGGCGGGAGCAGCGCGGGCGCATCGGGCCAGGCGGGCTGATCCGGCATGGCGACGTCAAACCGCCATGCCAGCGCGCCTCGGCGCCACGCCCGCGCCACTTCGCGCGCGGCAAAGCACTTGGCACGCGGCCCGGCGGTGAGCAGCGCGGCACGGATCGCCGCGGCGACGGTTTGCATGGGCGGTGTCAAAGCGCCTTGGCGGCGGCGAGCACTTCCTCGGTGTGCCCTGCGACTTTCACCTTGTCCCAGATCTGCGCGATCTTGCCGTCCGGCCCCACCAGATAGGTCGCGCGGACCATGCCCATGTAGGTTTTGCCGTACATCTGCTTTTCCGCCCAGACGCCGAGCGCGTCCGACAGCCCCCCTTCTTCCGCATCGGTGGCGAGCGGGACGGTAAGGCCGTGCTTGGCGATGAACTTGGCGTGCTTTTTGGGCGGATCCTTGCTGACCCCGAGCAGCTTGGTACCCGCCGCCTCGAACTGGTCCTTGAGCGCGGAGAAGTCCTTGTTCTCGGTGGTGCAGCCGGGGGTATCGTCCTTGGGATAGAAGAAGATCACCAGCTTGGAACCGGCAAAGTCGGACGGCCTCACGCTGCCGCCCTCGGGGGTTTCCATGGCGATGTCGGGGATGGCGTCGCCGACGCCGGGGAAGGTGCTCATGCGGGGTTCTCCTGTTCGCTTGCGAGAATGTCCGTGCCCAGAATTTGTTTCCACGCCTGCGCCACCTGCTGGCGGGCGGCGGCAAAGGCATCGCGCAGCGCGGCATAGCTCGTGTGCCCGCAGGCCTTCGCCAGTGCGCGCGCCCCGCCGGGCGAGGGCTCGCGGCCGTCCGGGGCGAGCAGGCGTCCGGCCACCAGCATTCGGCTCATCAAGGCATGGGGTCCGGCGATCTCGGCCGGCAGCAGCCCGGCCTCGACCAGCCCGCCGATCGCGACCGCGAGATCGGGATTGAGTGCCTGCGGCAGGCTCTCGCCAAGCGGCGCGCCGCTCGCCGTCTGCCCCCTGAGCTGCAGGTAGTGGACGAGGAATTCGATGTCGACCAGCCCGCCGCGCAGCAGCTTGGCGTCGATCGGCCCGCCAGGGTGCTTGTGGCGGGCCATTTCGGCGCGCATCGCCAGCACCGCCTCGCGCAGTTCGGCTTGCCCGCGCGGGGCCTGAAGCACCTGCTTGAGCACCGCGTCCAGTTCCGCGCGCGCGCGTTCGGAGCCGAACAGCACCCGCGCGCGGGCCAGCGCCATGTGCTCCCAGGTCCATGCCGCCTCGCGCTGGTATTTGCCGAAAGCCTCGCAGCTCACCGCCAGCGGCCCCTGATTGCCCTGCGGCCTGAGGCGCGTATCGACCTCGTAGAGCGCGCCCTGCGCGGTCGGCACCGAAAGCGCGGCGGAAACCCGGCTGGCCAGGCGGTTGTAATAGACCGTCGCGCCCAGCGGTCTCGGGCCGTCCGATTGCACGGAAAAATCGCCGGTGAACAGGTAGACAATATCGAGATCGGAAGCGTGGGTCAGCGCACCGCCGCCCAGCCGTCCGAGACCGAGGATTACCAGCTCGCTACCCGGCACACGTCCGTGCTTGGCGGCGAATTCGCTGATGGTGGCCTGCGCCGCCAGATCGAGCGCCGCCTCGGCGGTGCGCGACAGGGCGCGGGCGATGTCGAGCGGATCGGCCAGCCCCTCGATCAACTGGATGCCGAGCGCGAAACGGATCTCGCCGGTGATCACCCGGATCGCGTCGAGCAGCGCCTCGTAATCCTCGCGCACCGCCGCGCCGCGCATCCTTGCGGCGATCGCGGGAATGTCGCCCGGCAGATCGAGCGCGCCGCGATCGAGCAGGGTGTCAAGCAGATCGGGCTTCCTCGCCAGTTCATCGGCGAGCACCGGCGCCAGTGTGAGCGCAGCCACCAACCGGTCGATAAGGTGCGGGCGGGCGACCAGCAGGCGGAAAGTGGTGATCGCGCTCGGCACGCTTTCGAGTATCCGCTCCCACCGGGTCAGCGCGCGGGGCGGATCGTCGCTGCGAGCGATGGCCTTGAGCAGCGCCGGGGCCAGCCGGTCCCACGCCGCCACAGCCTGCGGCGAACGGATCGCCGCGTGCCGCCCGTCGCGCCAGCTCTCGATCCGCTCGGCGAGCGTTTCAGGCTCCTCGAACCCGAGCGCAGCGAGTTCGTGCGCCAGATCGCTGGCAACGGCGACCGGAACCGGGGCCGCCTCGGGCGCGCCGATCAGCTGTTCGTAGATCGCTGCGGTGCGGGCGGTCAGCGCGGTCAGCTCGGCGACCAGCGCCGCGCCATCGGCCAGCCCGTCGAGCCGCGCGACCTGATCGAGCGCCGCGCCCTCGGGCAGGCTGTGGGTCTGGCGGTCGTTCACCATCTGCAGCCGGTGTTCGACGCTGCGCAACCGATCATAGCCCTCGCCAAGGGCGAGCGCATTTTCGGGCGTTATCCAGCCCGCAGCGGCGAGCGCATCGAGCGCATGGCGGGTGCCGCGCACCCTGAGTGTCACATCGCGCCCGCCGTGGATCAGCTGGTGGGTCTGGGCGTAGAATTCGATCTCGCGGATGCCGCCGCGCCCGCGCTTGACGTCGAAATGCGGACCGGGAGCAGGCGGGCCTTGGTAGCTGTCGCGGATGCGCTGGGTAAGCACGCGGATCTCCTCGATCGCGCCGAAATCGAGCTGGCTGCGCCATACGAAAGGGCGGATCTGGGCGAGGAAGTCCTCGCCCGCGGCGATGTCCCCCGCCGCGGCGCGGGCGCGGGTGAAGGCGGCGCGTTCCCACGCCAGCGCCTGCCCCTGATAATGCGCCAGCGCCGTGCCCACCGGCACGGCAAGCGGGCTGATCTCGCTGGCGGGCCGCAGCCGCAGATCGACCCTGAGCGCATAGCCTTCGTCGGTATTTGCCGCGAGCAGCGCGACGATCCGCCGGGCATAGCGCTGCGCCGCCTCGCCTGGATCATCGCTGGCGCGACGCGGCAGGCGCTCGCGGTCGTAGAGGAAGATCGGATCGATGTCGGACGAGTAGTTGAGCTCGCCCGCGCCCTGTTTGCCGAGCGCGAGCGCGATGAAACCGTCGGTGCGCTCCTCGCCCGCGCGTTCGGCAATCGCGGTGCGGATCGCGCGTTCGAGCGCGCGGTCGGCAAAGGCGGTCAGCTCCGCCACCACCCGTGCCAGCGGGAAAGCGCCGGCCAGATCGCCCACCGCCAGCGCTGCCGCGAGCGCCAGCCGCTCGCGCCTGAGCGCCACTCCGGTGTCGGGATGGGCGCTGTGGGAACGCGCCAGCGCCAGCGCCGCTTCGCCCTCGCCCGCCGCCAGCAGTGCCGCGAGTTCGGGCTGGCGATCGAGCGCGCGTGCCAGAAATGGCGCATGGGCGCGGGCGCGGGCGAGCGCGCCGTGCCAGTCGGGGGTTGAGCTGTCTCCCATCAAACGCCTCTCTGGCCGCAGCGGGCGATCCCTGCAAGAGGCGGTTCGCACCGTGCCGCCGCACCGGCTCGAGGCGTGCTTGCGCCCCGCCCCTGCCTCTGCAATTGAGGCGCGCGACAGCGATACAGAGGAAAGCGTGATGACGAAAAAGTGGACTGTCCTGGGAACCCTGCTGGCCGGCGCGCTGGCGGTGGCGGCCTGCGATGCGATGCCCGGCCTTTCCGGCGCCCCTGCTGCGCTCGACATTCCCGAAGTGGACGCGGGCGACATCGCCGAGGCGACCATCAAGGATGTCACCCGCCTGCTCGCGAGCGACGCCTTCGAAGGCCGGATGCCGGGCACCCCGGGCGAGGAAAAGACCATCGCCCTGCTCACCGAACGCTTCAAGGCGGCAGGCCTCAAGCCCGGCAATGGCGAGAGCTGGGTGCAGGAAGTCCCGCTGGTGGAGATTACCGGCAAGAACTACGCCCCGCTCACCGTCACCGGCAAAGCCGGCACGCAATCCCTCGCTTTCGGCAAGGACTGGGTCGGCGTCACTTATCGCGAGGAGGCAAAGACCAGCCTCGAGGACAGCGAGCTGGTGTTCGTCGGCTACGGCATCAATGCGCCGGAAAAGGGCTGGAACGACTACGCCGGGCTCGACGTGAAGGGCAAGACGGTGGTGATCCTCGTTAATGATCCCGACTGGCAGACCGAAGGGCTGGACGGGCCCTTCAACGGCAGGGCGATGACCTATTACGGCCGCTGGACCTACAAGTTCGAGGAAGCCGCGCGGCAGGGCGCGGCGGGGGCGCTGATTATCCACCAGACCGCGCCGGCCGCCTATGCCTGGAATGTCGTTGAAAGCTCGTGGACCGGCCCGCAGGCCTATGCCCAGCGCGGCGACAATGCCCCGCCGCTCACCCAGATGAATGGCTGGATCACGGAAGGCGCGGCGCGTGCCATGCTCAAGGCGGCAGGGCAGGATCTCGACGCGCTCACCAAGGCCGCGCAGATGAAGGGTTTCAAGCCCGTACCGCTCGGCATCACAGCCTCGACCAGCTTCGAGAACGATGTGCGCAGCTTCAAGTCGCACAACATCATCGGCATCCTGCCGGGGAGCGAGGCGCCGGAGGAATATGTCCTGTACACCGCGCACTGGGATCACTTGGGGCGCTGCACGCCTGCGCCTGACGGGGACGACATCTGTAACGGCGCGATCGACAATGCCACCGGCACCGCCGCGCTGGTCGCCCTGGCTGAGGCCCACGCCAAGGCCGGCCCGCCGCGCCGCAGCCTTGTGTTCCTCGCGGTGACGGCCGAGGAATCCGGCTTGCTCGGCGCGCATTACTACGCCGCCCATCCGATCTTTCCGCTGGCGCAGACCGTCGGCGGGGTGAACATGGACGCGCTGCAGATGGCTGGCCCGGCCAAGGACGTGACCGCAGTCGGCTTCGGCAAGTCGGCGCTCGACCGGTTCCTCGATGCCGCGCTCAAGACCGATGGGCGCAGCGTGACCCCCGATCCCAAGCCCGAAAACGGCTACTACTACCGTTCGGATCACTTCGCCTTCGCCAAGCTCGGCGTGCCGATGCTCTATATCGATGGCGGGCAGGACCTCATCGAAGGCGGCCGCGCGGCGGGCGAGGCGATCGCCAAAGACTACACCGAAAGGCGCTATCACGGTCCCAAGGACGAGTTCGACGAGAGCTGGGACTGGTCGGGCGTGATGGCCGACCTGCAGCTCTACTACCGGCTGGGGCGGATGATGGCGATGAGCACTAGCTGGCCGAACTGGAACGAGGGCGACGAATTCCGCGCGATCCGGGACGAAAGCTGCAAGGCGAGCGAGAAGGGCTGCTGATCGCATGACCGCGCTGATGCCCCCCGAATGGGCGCCGCAGGACTGGATCTGGATCGGCTTCCCGCATCTCGCCGAGGAGTGGCCCGGCTGGCTCGAACCCGCACAGGTGCAGATCGCTGCCTTTGCCAGCGCCGTGGCAGAGAGCGGGCAGGCAGTGCGACTGCTGGTGCGCGACGAGGCCAACGAGGCCCGCGCGCGCCAGCTGTTGAGCAGCAAGGTGGTCCTCGAACGCCGCGTCTATGGCGATATCTGGCTGCGCGACACCGGCCCGCTGGTGGTGCGCGCGGCGGACGGCACGCGCAGCGCGCGGCGGTTTGGCTTCAACGGTTGGGGCGGCAAATATCGGATGCCGGGCGATGAGGAGATCGGCGCCGAGCTGGCGCGCGATGCCGGGCTGGAGGTGACGACCACGCCGATGATCCTCGAAGGCGGAGCGGTCGACGGCGACGGGACGGGGCTGGTGGCCACCACGGAGCAATGCCTTTTGAACCCCAACCGCAATCCGCACATGTCTCGCGCTGAAATCGAGGTGGAACTGGCCGCGCAGCTCGGCTTCAGGCGGGTGCTGTGGCTGGGCGAGGGTTTGATCAACGATCATACTGACGGCCATGTCGACAATCTCGCCCGCTTCGTTGCCCCCAATCGTCTCGTGGTGCCCGTGGCCACCGGCAAGGACGATCCTAATGCCGCGATCTATGCCGATGCCGCCGCGCGCGCCGAGGCATTCGGCTGCGAAGTGGTGCGCATCCCCTCGCCCGGCCTGCTGACCCGCGACGGGGCGATCGAACCGGCGAGCTATGTGAACTTCGCGATCACCACGAATCTGGTGGTGGTGCCGACCTTCGGCAGCCCCCACGATGCCGCAGGCGTCGCCGCGATCGCCGCGCTGTTCCCCGATCGCGAGACGATCGGTCTGCCGGGCGAGGCGGTGCTGGCGGGTGGCGGGGGCTTCCACTGCGCCAGCCAGCAGATGCCGACTGCTTAACGCTTCGTTAGGAATTTGGGGCGATGGTGCGGTGGATGAATCGTGCGATCGCCCTTGCTGCCCCGTTTGCCGCTGCCTCCGGCCGGATCGACCGGCTTGAAGTTGCGCGCGCCCTGATCGTGCTCGGTTGCGCCGCCGCGCTGATCCTCGCGCGCCAGCCTTTTCTGCCGCTCTGAGCTAGAGCAGCCGCACCACTGCCCCCACCGCTGCCGCGCCCAGCACCACCCCCACCAACCCGCGCCAGACGGGATCGCTGATCCGTCCCGATACCGCCAGGCCAATCCGGTTGCCGATCAGGATCACGGGCAAGAGCGCCAGCGCGAACAGCATCAGCTCGGCACGCAGCAGCCCCATCCAGCCCGCCGCGGCCAGCCCCGCTCCGGCAGCAATGGTGAAGATCAGCAGCATCGAGGCCTTTATGGTGATCCGCGGCAAAGCGCGCCCCGCGTAATAGGGCACCACCGGCGGCCCCGGCATCCCGGCATAGCCCGTCATCAACCCGCTCACCACGCCAACCGCACCGGTCGCCAGCGGCCCCGGCACCGCAGCCGAACGGCGCGGCAGCAGGATAGCGGCGAAGGCGCTCAGCGCGATCAGCGCGATCACCAGCCGCGCCGTGTCCGCACCGGTCACCGTCAGCGCGACAAGCCCGAGCGGGGTTGCCAGCACCACCAGCGCGCAGATGCTCCACGCGCTGCGCTCGGCATCGCGCACCAGCCGGGGGATTTCGGTGAGGCCGATCAGCAACGAAAGACCATTGCCCATCACCACCGCTTCGACCGGCGGCAGCGCCAGCGCCAGCACCGGCACCAGCAGGATCGCCATGCCGAAGCCGGTCAGGCCGCGCACGAAACTTGCGCCGAGCGCGGCGAGCACTGCAACAGCGAGTTGCAGCGCGGTGAAGCCCGCCAGCAGGCCCATGGCCTGTGCTTCAGCCTGCGGCGAGATCGGGCGGCGTGCCTTCGGCCTTGAGCATCGCGACGGCCTCGGCCAGCGGCATCACCTTCTGGTGTTCGGCACCCAGCGTGCGGAGCGCAACGGTGCCGTCCTCGGCCTCGCGTTTGCCGACCACCAGCAGGTGCGGAACCTTCGCCAGCGCGTGTTCGCGCACCTTGTAGTTGATTTTCTCGTTGCGGAGGTCCGTTTCGACCCGGATGCCCGCCGCGCGCAGCTGGCGCGCGACGTGATCGGCATAGGGATCCGCGTCCGAGACGATCGTTGCGACCACCGCCTGCACCGGGGCGAGCCATGTCGGCAGCTTGCCCGCGAAATGCTCGATCAGGATGCCGATGAAGCGTTCATAGCTCCCGAAGATCGCGCGGTGGAGCATCACCGGGCGATGCTTTTCGCCATCCTCGCCGATGTAATGCGCATCGAGCCGCTCGGGCAGCACGCGGTCGGACTGGATCGTGCCGACCTGCCATGTGCGTCCGATCGCATCGGTCAGGTGCCATTCGAGCTTGGGGGCATAGAAGGCCCCCTCGCCCGGCAGCTCCTCGCATGCAAGGCCATTGGCCGCAACCGCATCGCGCAGTTCCTGCTCGGCCTTGTCCCAATCGGCGTCCGAGCCGAAGCGCTTTTCGGGACGCAGCGCGAGCTTGATGTCATAGCTGAAGCCGAAGTCGCGATAGACCGAATCCGCCAGGGCGATGAAGGCCTGCACTTCCGAGACGACCTGTCCCTCGGTGCAGAAGATATGCGCGTCGTCCTGCGTGAACTGGCGCACGCGCATCAGCCCGTGGAGCGCGCCGTGCGGCTCGTTGCGGTGGCAGCAGCCCATCTCGGCCAGCCGGATCGGCAGATCACGATAGGAGGTGATGCCCTGCTTGAACACCATCACGTGCGCCGGGCAGTTCATCGGCTTGATCGCCATCCACGAAGCATCATCGGCCACTTTGGGCGCGGCAATGCCCGATTCTTCATCAACTTCGGGCACGATGTCGGGAACAGCGAACATGTTCTGTGCATATTTGCCCCAGTGGCCCGACTGGGTCCACTGGCGCACGTCCATCAGCTGCGGGGTCTTGATCTCGCGGTAGCCCGCAGCGTCGATCTTGCGGCGCATATAGGCTTCCAGCTCGCGCCAGATGCGGTAGCCCTTGGGGTGCCAGAACACGCTGCCATGGGCCTCTTCCTGCAGGTGGAACAGGCCCATCTCGCGTCCCAGCTTGCGGTGATCGCGCTTGGCCGCCTCTTCCAGCCGCGTGAGGTGTGCCTGAAGCTGCTTCTTGTTGAGCCAGCCCGTGCCGTAGATGCGGGTCAGCTGGGCATTATTCTGATCACCGCGCCAGTAGGCTCCGGCGACGCGCATCAGCTTGAAGGCATCGGGATCGAGCTTGCCGGTGCTGGGCAGGTGCGGGCCGCGGCACATGTCGAGCCAGTCATCGCCGGACCAATAGACCGTCAGCTCCTCGCCCTCGGGCAGTTCGGCAGCCCATTCGGCCTTGAAGGTTTCACCCTCGGCCTTCCATTTGGCGATGAGTTGTTCACGGCTCCACACCTCGCGGCGCAGCGGCTTGTCGGCACGGATGATCTCGCGCATCTTTTCTTCAATGGCCGGAAGATCATCCATGCCGAAAGGCTCGCGGCTGTCGGGCGCCTTGACGTCGTAATAGAACCCGTCCTCGGTTGCCGGGCCGAAGGTGATCTGGGTGCCGGGCCACAGCGCCTGCACCGCCTCGGCCAGGACATGGGCATAGTCATGGCGCGCGAGTGCGAGCGCATCGGCCTCGTCACGGCTGGTCACCAGCGCAAGCTCTGCATCGCCGTCGAAGGGACGGCCAAGATCGCGCAGCTCCCCGTTCACGCGCGCTGCCAGTGCCGCCTTGGCAAGGCCCGGACCGATCGCCGCGGCAATGTCCGCCGGGGTCGAGCCGGGGGGCACTTCGCGCACCGAGCCGTCGGGCAGGCTGATCTTGAGCAATTGCGTCATCGTTCACATCCGTCTGGTTTGGCGCGCCTTAGGACAAGCAGGGGCGCACCGGAAGAGCGGTGTTGCACGCAAACCGGTTCGGGAGGGACACCGCGCCGCCCCGATCCGGGCGACGGGCGGCCGGGCCTAACCCGCGCGCCGCCGCCCCCGGATGGTCGTCCGGGTGGTGGTGGTCAGGGCGGTGGGGACCAACGCGGCCATGGGCCGCCTTCTAGACGCACAGGCTGGCGATGTCATTATCGGATGTGCCGCCTAAACGGCGAGCTTGCGCGAGCCCTTCTCGGTGGCGATCAGCCTTGTCCCCGCGAGCTTGGTCGAACGTTGCTTCACACTGCTGGAGAAGCGGTATTCGGTGACAGCCCGCGTCGGGGTCAGCTCCACGGCCATGTAGCCGCGCTGCGCGGTGTCGGCCCATTGCAGCTGGGGGTTGGTGCTCACCAGCGCGCTTGCCAGATCGGCGGGCTTGATGAAGGTCAGATAGGTTTCGAACCCCGGCGAGCTGACCGAACAGACCCCCAGTTCCACGCCCACCCTGGCCCGATCCTGCGCCAGTTCGAAGGCCCAGCCGTTATGGGTGTCGCCCGCCAGCACCAGCAGGTTGGCATCGGCATCCAGCGCGGCCCTGAATACCCGCGCGCGCGCGGCGGGGTAGCCGTCCCACGCGTCCATGTTCGACGGCAGCCCGACCTGGCTCGCCATGGCCGCGGCCTTGAGACGCTGGCTGATAAAGTCGGGCAGTGCATCGCCAAGTTGGTCGATAAGGCTGACCGGGGTTCTGAGATTGCCCATCAGCACCTGCTGCACCAGCACCTGCCACGCGGTCCCGCTCGCGCGCGAAGCCTTGAGACCCTCGACCAGCCAGGCTTCCTGTGCCTGTCCGAGCAACTGGCGATCCGGATTGGCCCAGTCCCCGTCGCGGAATCGATTGAGGGCTTGCATCGCGCCGTGCGGATCCTTTTGTCCGGCCAGCACGCGTTCAAGGCTGAACTGCTGCTCGCGACCCTCCAGCCTCGTGTCGAGCTTGAACAGGGTGGCCAGATCGCCCACCTGATAGGCGCCATAGGCTTCATCGGAAACCGGCATCCATTCGCGATAGACCCGTTTGGCAATCGCCTTGCGGGTAGCCCAGTCGCCTTCCTTATCCGGCTGGTGATTCTGCGCCCCGTCCTTCCAGCTGTCGTTGGCGGTCTCGTGATCGTCCCACACCGCGATCATCGGCAGCACCTGGTGCAGGCGCTGGCAGTCGGGATCGGCGCGGTAGGTGGCGTAGCGCAGGCGATAATCGACGAGGGTGACGATCTCCCAGGCCGGTTCGATCATCCGCTCGGCAACGCCCTGCCTGCTATCGGGATAGGTGCCGGCGCCATATTCATAGATGTAATCACCCAGATGCACCGCGAGATCGCAGTCATTGGCCTCGGCGGCATGGCCATAGGCATTGAACCAGCCGAACCCGTAGTTCGAGCAGGAAAACACCGCCATTCGGAATTTCTGCACGCCGGCCGCGGGCAGGGTGCGGGTGCGGCCGACCGGCGAGCTCGTCCCGTCGGGGGCGATGAAGCGGTAGAAATACCAGCGCCCCGGCGCGAGCCCGTCGGCCCAGGCCTTGACGCAATAATCGCTGTCCGGCCCGGCGGGCCTGCCGCTGCTGCCCTCGGCGACGATGCGGGCGAAATCCTCGGTCTCGCTCATTTCCCAGGCGAGATAGGCCGGCGCATCCGAGACGTAGCGGGTCCACAGCAGCACCCTGTCGGTTGCAGGCTCCCCGCTGGCCACCGCGTGGGTGAAACCGGTGCCGAAGCTGCGCGCGGCGAGCGGGGTAGCGGCCAGCGCCGCCGATGCGCCCGCGAGCGTGAACAGGCCGCGCCGGGTGAGCGCGGTGGGTGCGGCCGCCGGTTGGGCAACGGGATCGTCGGTCTTGAGCATGGCGGCGCGAATAATCCTTTCCGGTTGCGCTTGCATGACAATGCTTGCGCCAGCCCATCGGCGCAAGGCATGGAGCAAGCCATGAGCGATGTCATGCACCATAGGCTCTATGATGGCCGGCAGATTGCCTTCCGTTTCACCCCCGGAACCGGACCATGCCTGGTGTTTCTGCCGGGATATATGTCCGATATGAGCGGCACCAAGGCCACTGCGCTGTTCGCCGAGGCACAGGCGCAAGGGCGCGCCTGCCTGCTGATGGACTATTCGGGCTGCGGGCAGAGCGCGGGCGATTTTGCCGAGGGGAAGCTGAGCCGGTGGCGCGACGAGGTGCTGGCGCTGGTCGCCTCCTATGTCAGCGGGCCGGTGCTGCTGGTCGGCTCCTCGATGGGCGGGTGGCTGATGCTGCTGGTGGCCGAGCATCTCAGGCACCGCCTCGCAGGGCTGATCGGGATCGCCCCTGCCCCCGATTTCACCCGCTGGGGCTATTCCGAGGAACAGCGTGCTAGCCTCGCGGCGGGCAAGATCCTCTATCAACCCAACCCCTACGGGCCCGAGCCGACCCCGACCCACCCCGGCTTCTTCGCCGATGCCGAATGCCATGTGCGGCTTGACGGGCCGATCGACATCACCTGCCCGGTGCGGCTGATCCACGGCCAGCGGGATGCCGAGGTGCCGTGGGAGATTTCGCTGCGGCTCAAGGCCGCGCTCCGGTCGGCTGACGTTCAGGTGACGCTGATAGAGGACGGCGATCATCGCCTGTCGCGTGACAGCGATATTGCCACTCTCAAGGCCATCGTGGCCGGCTTCTACGAATAGGACGCAAGCGTGTCGTTGTTGCTCGCCTTGTTGCTTCAGGTTGGCCCCGATCCCACCGGCGGGGCGATGCCGGACGATGATCTGGTGCGCAGCCGGCCCGCGCGCCGGGACAGGGCCGAGCAAGAAGTTGTCAGCCCAACCAGCGCCTGGCTCCAGACCTGCCTCGATCAGCTCGCCGCCGATCCCGCCCGCGCGCACACCATGGCGCAGATCCGGCGCCAGGAAACCAGCGGGGCCGATCGGGTGCTTGCCAACCACTGCCTCGGCACCGCAGCCAGCGCGCTGGGCCGGTGGGAGGACGCCCGCATCGCCTTTCTCGCCGCGCATGACGAGACGCCGCAGGGCGAGCCGCGCGCCCGCGCCCGGTTCGCCGCGCTGGCGGGCAATGCGGCGCTGGCCGGCGGCGATGCGGCCGGTGCCGTGGGGCTGCTGACCCAGGCCGAGGCCGAGGCCCGCGCCGCGGGATCAGCCCCGCTCGAAGCGATTGCGGCGATCGACCGCGCCCGCGCGCTGGTCAGCCTCGGGCGCAGCGAGGAAGGCCTCGCGGCGCTCGATGCGGCGACCGCGCGCGCGCCCGAGAACGCGGAAGGCTGGCTGCTCAAGGCCACGCTGCTGCGGCGGCTCGACCGGCTCGGGCTGGCGCAGCAAGCGATCGAGGCGGCGGCGAAGCTCACCCCGACCAATCCCGAAGTCGGGCTGGAAGCGGGGGTCATCGCCGTGCTCTCCGGCCGTGACGAGGCCGCGCGGGCAAGCTGGCAATCGGTGCTCAACCTCCAGCCCGAAAGCCGCGCGGCCACGCTGGCGAGGGACTATCTGGCCCAGCTCGGGCCGCCGCCCGAAACGCCCGCCCCCGCGCAACCTGCGCCCGAGGAACAGGAGCCGCCTGTATGACCCGTTTTTCCGTGCTCGATCTCGTTCCCGTGCGCGAGGGCGGCACGCTCAGCGAAGCCTTTGCCGCCACCGCCGAACTGGCGCGCGCTGCCGAGCGCATCGGCTGCAAACGCTTCTGGGTGGCCGAGCATCACGCGATGGACGGAATCGCCGGCGGGGCGACCGCGGTGGTGCTCGCCCATGTCGGCCATGCCACCAGCACCATTCGCATCGGATCGGGCGGGATCATGCTGCCCAATCACACCCCGTTCCAGATTGCCGAACAATTCGGCACGCTCGACGCGCTGTTCCCGGGGCGGGTCGACCTCGGCCTGGGCCGCGCGCCAGGGGCGGGGCCGGAATTGCAGCGCGCTTTGCGCAAGAACCTCCATCAGGCCGCCGAATATTTCCCGCAGGACGTGATCGAACTGCGCGCGCTTCTGACCGGCGACTGCGCCCTGCCGATCACCGCCACGCCGGGGCTGGGTGCGAAGGTGGAGCTGTGGATGCTGGGATCGAGCCTGTTCGGCGCGCAACTTGCTGCGAGGCTCGGCCTGCCCTATGCCTTTGCTGCCCATTTCGCGCCCGATCATCTCGACGCAGCGCTCGCTCTCTATCGCCGCGACTTCCAGCCGTCCGCGGCGCTGGATAGGCCGCAGGTGATGGTCGCCATGAACGTCTTTGCTGCCGACACCGAAGCGGAGGCGCGGCTGCTCGCCTCCTCCCAGCAGCAGAGCTTCGTGCGGCTGCGCAGCGGCAATCCGGGCAAGCTGCCGCCGCCGGTCGCGGGCTATGCCGACACCCTGCCCGCCAGCGCGCAAGCGATGCTCGCCCATCTGGGGCAGGCGAGCGCGGTGGGCACCCCGGCGCAGGTGCGCGAAGGCATCGCGGCGCTTATCGCCCGCACCGGGGCCGACGAGATCATGCTGTGCGGCGCGACCTACGAACCCGAAGCGCGCATCCGCAGCCTCGAACTGACGCTGGAGGCGTGCGAAAAGGCGCTGGTTGGCTAGAGCTAACCTTATCGTCACGCTTGGCAGGACGAAGCGAAAGGCGTATCGCGCAAAACACGATTACAATAAACCGGCACAATATAATTACAGACGAGCAAGCCGGTCAGGCAGGATGGGCAGGAGCCGAATATGGGGTCAAAGACCGCTGCAGCAGCGGCGCAAACCGCGCTGATCAAGGCCCTGCGCCTACATCTCGAAGCCTCGCTATTGCCCGGCGACGGCCCGTCCGACAAGGCGAGCTTGGACGATGCCGCCCGGTTCCTGCTTGGTGTCGCCAGCCCGCGCGCTGAAGGCGGATCGCTGGTCCACATCGCATCGGACACCGGCGAGCGCCGCCTCAGGATCGCGGTGATCAATGACGACATGCCCTTTCTGGTCGATTCGGTCGCGGCCACCATCGCGGCGCAGGGGCTGGCGATTGACCGTCTGCTGCACCCCGTCGTGCCTGTCACCCGCGACGCCGGAGGGGTGATCACCGCGCTGGGCAGGTCGGAAGGCAAGAACGCCGCGGGCGCGCGCGAATCGCTGATCTATGTCGAAACCCCGCGCGCCGATGCACGCCAGCGCCGCGAGCTGCATGAAGCCCTCCAAACCACCCTTGCCGACGTGCGCGCCGCTGTCGGCGACTGGGGGGCGATGCAGGCGGTGATGGCCGAGGATGCCGCACGCGCCGCCCGGCTCGATCCCGAAGCGGGCGCCTTGCTCTCCTGGCTGGGTGGCGGGATGCTGACCCAGCTCGGCCACCTCACCCGCTACCGCGACAAGCACGAGGACGCCGTGCTCGGCATCTGCCGCGGCTCGGCCCGCGAATTGCTGGCCGAAGCCTCGATCGCGCGCGCTTTCGACTGGTTCGATCGCCACGAGGCCGAGGGCCGGCCGCGGACGCTGTTGGTGATCAAGGCCAACATCCAGTCGCGCGTCCACCGCGCCAGCCCGCTCGACTTGTTCGTCGTCCCGGTGCGCGAGGAGGGGGGCATCACCGCGCTTTCGATCCACGCCGGGCTGTGGACCAGCGCCGCGCTCAACGCGCCGCCGGGCGAAGTCCCGGTGCTGCGCCGCGCGCTCGCCGATCTCACCGCCGAACTGGGCTATGATCCATCAGGCCACAACGGCAAGGCGCTGGTGCACGCCTTTACCTCGCTGCCCAATGACCTGTTGATCGCCTTCGGCCCGCGACGCATCGCCGAACTCGCCACCACCAAGATGGCGCTGATCGACCGGCCGCGCCCGCGACTGGTGATGCTGCCCGGAACGCTCGAGCGTCACCTGTTCGCCTTCGTGTGGCTCCCGCGCGACCAGCTCTCCACCGATGTCCGCCTGCGGGTGCAGGCGATGCTGCTGGCGACGCCGGGCACGGCCCTGCTCGACTGGAGCCTTCAGGTCGAGGGCAGCAACCTTGCGCTGCTGCGCTTCCTGATCGACGTGCGCGCCTGCGATCATCTTCCCGATCCGGCGCGGATCGAGGCGCAGCTGGTGGACATGCTGCGCGGCTGGAACGAGGCGGTCGAGACCCACCTCGCCGCCGACGGGGACGAGGGCCGCGCCGCGATGCTGGCCGTGCGCTACGCCCCTGCCTTCCCGACCGGCTACCGCCTCGACTACGGCCCTCTCGAAGCCGCGCGCGACATCGCCAAACTGCGCACCCTGGCGCTTGGCGATAGCGAGCGCGGGGGCGATGCAGCCCACCCCGCGGCCGACCGCGCGACGCGCCTTTACCGGATGGACAGCGACGGCGCGGATGCACTGCGGCTCAAGATCTACGTCGCGCGCGGCCGCCTCGCGCTGTCCGATGCGGTGCCGGCGCTCGAGCATTTCGGCTTCCGCGTGACCGCCGAAATCCCGACCTTCCTGACCGATCCGGCACTCGGATCGATCCACGACTTCCAGCTCGCGGTCCCCGCCGGGTTCGACGCCAGCACGCTGCTGACGCGCGCCACCCTGATCGAGAATGCGCTCGCCGACGTGCTCAATGGCGTGGCCGAGGATGATCCCTTCAACCGCCTGATAACCGCCATCGGCTTGACCCCGCGCGAGGCCAACTGGCTGCGGGCGATCTATCGCTACCTGCGCCAGACCGGGGTGAGCTATACGATCTACACCGTGGTCGATGCGCTCGCCGGCGCGGCTTCGGTGACGCGGGCGATGATCGATCTGCTGACCGCCCGCCACGATCCCGCCTTCAAGGGCGACCGCGGGGAAGCCGTCGCGGCCGCACAAGGCGCCTTCACCCGTGGCCTTGCCAAGGTCACCGCGATCAATGATGACCGCCTGCTGCGGCTCTACCGCGCGGTGATCGACGCGGTGCTGCGCACCAATGCCTTCGCCCCTGCGGCTGCGGAGGCCTTGGCGTTCAAGATCGATTCGAGCCTGGTCCCCAATCTTCCCAAGCCGGTGCCGTGGCGCGAGATCTTCGTTTACAGCGCCCGCGTCGAGGGGATCCACCTGCGCTCCGGCGCAGTGGCGCGCGGTGGCCTGAGGTGGTCGGACCGGCGTGACGATTTCCGCACCGAGATCCTCGGCCTGATGAAGGCCCAACGCGTCAAGAACGCGGTGATCGTGCCAACCGGTGCCAAGGGCGGTTTCTATCCCAAGCAGCTCCCTTCGCCCGCCTTGGATCGCGAGGGCTGGGCCGCCGAGGGCCGCGCGTCCTATGAGATCTTCATCCGCGCGCTGCTGTCGGTCACCGACAACATCGTCGAGGGGCGCGTGGTGCACCCTGAGGCGGTGCAGGTGCTCGACGGGGAAGACCCCTATTTCGTGGTCGCCGCCGACAAGGGCACCGCGACCTTCTCCGACGTGGCCAACCGCATCGCCCAGTCGCGCGGTTTCTGGCTCGACGATGCCTTCGCCAGCGGCGGCTCCAACGGCTATGACCACAAGGCGATGGGCATTACCGCGCGCGGCGCGTGGGTAAGCGTGCAGCGCCACTTCCGCGAGATGGGGATCGATGTCCAGAAGGACAGCATTACCGTCGCGGGCTGCGGCGACATGTCGGGCGACGTGTTCGGCAACGGGATGCTGCTGTCCCAGGCGATAAAGCTGGTGGCCGCCTTCGATCACCGCAACATCTTCCTCGATCCCTCGCCCGATCCGCTGGCAAGCTGGAAGGAAAGAAAGCGCCTGTTCGAACTGCCGCGTTCGAGCTGGGAGGACTATGATCCCGCGCTGATCTCGAAGGGCGGTGGAGTGTTCTCCCGCGCCTCCAAGCGCATCAAGCTGTCGAAGCAGGCGCGCGATCTGCTCGGCATCGCCGAAAAGGAGATCGAGCCCGAGGCGCTGATCTCCGCGATCCTGCGCGCCAAGGTGGATCTGCTGTGGTTCGGCGGGATCGGCACCTATGTGAAGGCCCCGCAAGAAAACAACATCCAGGTGGGCGATCCGGCCAATGACGCGATCCGCGTCGATGCGGACGAAGTCGGTGCGCGGGTGATCGGCGAGGGCGCGAACCTCGGCGTGACCCAGGCCGGGCGCATCGCCTTTGCGCTGAAGGGCGGGCGCATCAACACCGACTTCATCGACAATTCCGCCGGGGTCGACTGCTCGGACAACGAGGTCAACATCAAGATCGCGCTGGCCGCCGCGCTGCGCGAGGGCAAGCTGTCGGGCAAGAAGCGCAACACGCTGCTGGCGGCGATGACCGACGAGGTGGGCCGGCTCGTGCTCGAGGACAACCGCCTGCAGGCGCTGGCGTTGTCGGTCGCCGAAACCGGCGGGCCGGCGGCGAGCGCCTCCTATGTCCGCCTGATCGAGCGGCTGGAGGAAGTGAGCGATTTCGACCGTCGCACCGAAGGCCTTGCCGATGGCGAGACGCTGCTGCGCCGGGCTGCCGACGGGCAGGGGTTGACCCGCCCCGAACTGGCGGTGCTGCTGTCCTCGGCCAAGCTGGCGCTCCAGTCGGCCATCGAGGCGAGCGCCCTGCCCGACGATCCGGTGCTCGAACCGCTGCTCATCGCGCGGTTCCCCTCGGCGATGCGCAAGCCCTATGCCGCCGAGATCCGCACCCACCGGTTGCGCCGCGAGATGATCGCGACCAGCCTTGCCAACCGCATCGTCAACCGGGTCGGGATGGTTCATCCCTTCGAACTGGCCGAGGAGGAAGGCGTGGGCCTGGCCGAGGTCGCGGGCGCCTTCGTGGTGGCCGAGCAGCTGTTCGGGCTGGATGCGCTGTGGCGCGAGCTCGACGAGGCGGCGATCCCGGAAGCGGCGCGGCTTGCGCTGTTCGACCGGCTGGCGGCGGCGGTCGGCAATCTCATGTCCGATGTGCTGCGCACTGCGGCCGGCAAGGTCGCTGCCGGAGCGATGGTCGCGGCGTTGTCGGGTGCGGTGACCGAACTTGTGGCGGGACGCGAGGAATTGCTCACCGCCGAGCCGCGCGCGCGCTCGCTGGCGCTGCGCGACAGCTTTGTGGTCCTCGGCGCTTCCGAAGCGCTGGCGGCCCGGGTTGCCAACCTGTTCGATTTCGACGGGGCGGTGGGCCTTGCCCAGACCGCGCGGGATACCGGGATCGATGCCAAGCAGCTGACCCACGCCTTCACCGCCATCGGCACGCGGCTCGGCCTCGACTGGGCGCAGGGCACGGCGGCGCACATGATTCCCTCGGACGTGTGGGAGCGGCTGCTGGTATCGGGCCTGGCGCGTGATTTCCAGCAGATGCGAATCGAGTTCCTGCGGCGGCTGATGCGCACCCGGCTCGGCAAGTCCGATCCGCTTGCAGCCGTCAATGACTGGGCGACGCGCAACGAGACGGGCGTGAGCCAGCTGCGCGCGATGATCGCCCGTGCCCAGGCCCAGCCGCCGGTCGGTGCGGTCATGCTCGCCCAGATCGCCAGTCAGGCGCGGAACCTGCTGGAGAGGTAGGCGGGGCGCTTTGCCGCTCTGCTGCATGAGCGGCTTGACCCTAGGGCAATTTGCGGCAAGGCAAGGGCCGCACAGCGCCGGAGGGGCAAAGGCAGGCCATGACATCACCCAATCAGCACGCCGACGTGGTGATCGTCGGCACCGGCCATGGCGGCGCGCAGGCGGCGATTGCACTACGCCAACATGGGTATGAAGGCTCGATCCTGATGATCGGCCGCGACGATGCCCCGCCCTATGAACGCCCACCGCTCTCGAAGGAATATCTGGCCGGGGAGAAGGGGTTCGAGCGGATCATGATCCGGCCCGAGAAGTTCTGGGCCGAGAAGGGCATCGACCTCAAGCTCGGCGCGGCGGTGACGGCGATCGACCCGCACGCCCATCGCCTCACCCTCAGCGACGGCAGCCAGGTCGCCTATTGCAAGCTGATCTGGTCGGGCGGGGGCGATCCGCGCCGCCTGCCGGTACCGGGTGCGGTGCTGCCGCAGGTGTTCTACGTGCGCGACAAATCCGATGCCGACGCGATGATGGCCGCGCTCGCCGATGGGCCGAAGCGTGTGCTGGTGGTCGGCGGGGGCTATATTGGCCTCGAGGCCGCCGCGGTGCTGCGCAAGCTCGGCTGCGAGGTGGTGTTGGTCGAAATGCTGCCGCGCCTGCTTGCGCGCGTGGCGGGCGAAGAGATCTCGGCCTTCTATGCGGCAGAACACCGCCGTCAGGGCGTCGATGTGCGGCTCAACACCGGCATTCAGGCGGTGCTCGGCGAAGATCAGGGCAAGGTGACCGGCGCGCGCCTCGACAACGGCACGCAAGTCGCCTGCGATATGGTGGTGGTCGGCATCGGCATCGTCCCCGCGGTCGGGCCGCTGATCGCAGCCGGTGCGGCAGGTTCGAACGGGGTCGATGTCGATTTCTGTTGCCGCACCACGCTCGACGACATCTATGCCATCGGCGACTGCGCCGCCCACGCCAACCCTTACGCCGACAATGCGGTGATCCGCCTGGAATCGGTGCAGAACGCGCACGACATGGCCAACACCGTCGCCAAGGCGATCATGGGCCACAAAGAACCCTACAACGCGCTGCCGTGGTTCTGGTCGAACCAGTATGATCTCAAACTGCAAACCGCAGGACTGAACCTCGGATATGACCAGACCGTGCTGCGCGGCGATCCCTCGGAGCGCAAGTTCACCCTTGTCTATCTGAAGAACGGCGTACCGATCGCCTTCGACTGCGTGGGGACGATGAGGGATTACGTGCAGGCGCGCAAATTGTTGGAAAGCGGGGTCGGCCGGATCGATCCGGCGCTCTTGGCCGATCCGCAAGTGGCCCTCAAGGATCTGATCTGAGCCGCGCCAACGCCCATTGGGCCGCCTCGGCAACCACCGGGTCGGGATCGCCCGTCAGTGGCTCAACCTGTGCCGCCAGCGCCGGATTGCCGCTGTTGCCCGCCGCGTAGAGACAGTTGCGCACGAAACGGTTGCGGCCGATGCGCTTGATTGGCGAACCGGCAAACAGCGCGCGGAAACCCGCATCGTCCAGCGCCAGCAGCTCGGCGAGCCGCGGCGCGACCAGTTCGGCGCGGGGAAGAAATTCGCGGATCGCCTGCGCGTTGCTGGCAAACTTGTTCCACGGACAGACCGCAAGGCAATCGTCACAGCCGTAGATGCGATTTCCCAGCGCCGCACGCAAATCATGTGGAACCGGCCCCTTGTGCTCGATGGTGAGGTAGGAAATGCAGCGCCGGGCATCGAGCCGGTAGGGCGCGGGGAAGGCTTGCGTAGGGCAGGCGTCCATGCACGCGCGGCAGCTGCCGCAGCGGTCGCGGTGGCCCTCGGCGGATGCGAGTTCCAGCGTCGTGTAGATTGCGCCCAGAAACAGCCAGCTGCCATGGGTTGGGCTGACGAGGTTGGTGTGCTTGCCCTGCCAGCCGATTCCCGCCGCCTCGCCCAACGGCTTTTCCATCACCGGCGCGGTATCGACGAAGACCTTGACCTCAGCCCCCGGCACCGTTTCGACCAGCCAGCGGGCGAGCGCCTTGAGGCGCTTTTTCACGACGTCGTGATAGTCGCGTCCCTGCGCATAGACCGAAATCCGCGCATGGGTGGCCGAGCCCTCCAGCGCCAGCGGATCATGCCCTGGGGCATAGCTCATGCCCAGCGCGATCACGCTTTTCGCGGCGGGCCACAGCCCCTGCGGCGAGCGACGGTGATCGCGCCGCGTCGCCATCCACTCCATCGACCCGTGGTGGCCCTCGCCCAGCCACTGTTCCAGCCGATCGGCGCGCAGCGGATCTTCTTCCGCCGCAGCAATCCCGCAGGCGGCAAACCCCAGCGCCTCGGCCCTTGCGGCAATGCGCGCCGCCAGATCACCGGTTGCCGGGGCGTTAACCATGGTTGGAGAGGCTCCCGTTCAATCCTGACCGCTAACCGCCTAGGCCATGGACATGGCGGTAAGCGAACAGAGCCGGACGGGCAATCGCGGTGATGGCTTCAGCGCCATTCCCGATGATGCACGCCCGCTGGCGATCGAGGCCCGCGGGCTGGTCAAGAGCTTCGACGGGACACGCGCGGTCGACGGGGTCGACATTTTGGTGCCCGAGGGCGCGATCTACGGCATTCTCGGCCCCAACGGCGCGGGCAAGACCACGACGCTGCGGATGCTGCTCGGCATCATCGATCCCGACGCCGGCGTGCGCCGCGTGTTCGGGCATGATCGCCCGCACGATATCGGCCGGCTGATCGGCTACCTGCCCGAGGAACGCGGGCTATACCCGGCGATGAAATGCGTCGAGGCGATCGCCTTCATGGGCGCGCTCAGGGGCCTGCCGCTCAGGCAAGGACGCAAGCGCGCGCTCGAGCTGCTCGAAAGCCACGGCCTCGGCCATGTCGCCAACCGCACCATCCGTCAGCTCTCCAAGGGCATGGCGCAGACCGTGCAGCTGCTCGGGACGCTGGTGCACCAGCCGCGTCTGGTGGTGCTCGACGAGCCTTTCTCGGGCCTTGATGCGATCAATCAGGGCAAGCTCGAAACGACGATCCGCACACTTGCCGATGACGGGGTGACGGTGATCTTCTCGACCCACGTCATTCACCATGCCGAACGGCTGTGCGAAGGGGTGGCGATCATCGCCGGGGGCAAGGTGCCCTATGCAGGGAGCGTCGAGGCAGCGCGAGACCGCATCCCGGCGCAGGTGCGGCTGGAGACGCGGGCGCGCGAGGGCGCGTGGATGGCCGCGCTGCCCCCCGAAACCCGCCGTAACGGCGATTTCTTCCACTTCCCCCTGCCCGAAAGCGGGATTGAGCCGCTGCTGCGGCAGCTGATCGAAGGCGATGCGGGGATCCTCTCGCTTTCGATCGAGCGGGCGGGCTTGCACGATGCCTTCGTCGCGATCGCAGGCGAGGCCGCCGCCCGCCAATTGCAGGCCGACAGCGAAGGGGCCGCAGCATGACCGACCTCGCCATCCGCCCCCACCTTTCCGCGCTTGAAGCTGCATGGGTTATCGCCCGGCGGGACTTCGTCGCAGTGCTGTTCTCGCGCGCCTTCCTGTTCTTCCTGCTCGGGCCGCTGTTCCCGGTGATCGTCGGCGGGTTGGCCGGCGCGATCGGCGGCGAGGTGCAGCGTGAGGCGGTGAGCGTGGAGATCGGCCTCGCCATGTCGCCGCAGGATAATGCTGCCATGATCGCGGCGGGCAAACGCCTCGCCCCCCAGCTCGGCAGCGCGCTGCCGTCGCTGCGCGAAGTGCCCGAGGCCAAGGGCGATCCCGCCTTCGATGCGCGGGCCTTCATGGAAGCGCGGCGCGGCAATTATGCGGCGATCCTCACCGGCACGCTGGCCAGTCCACAACTGGTGGGCACCGAGGGGCAGTTGCGCCGCTGGCAAGGGCCGGTCGGCCTGCTCGCGGGCCATGCCACCAGCGCCGAAGCGGCCGCCTTCCCCACGGTGGGCAGCGCGGTGGTGACCACCAGCGCTGCGGCCGAACGCTCCAGCCGCATCCAGACCGCGCAGGTCGCGCAGATGGTGCTGTTCCTGCTGACGATGCTGCTGGCGGGCATGGTGCTGTCCAACCTCGTCGAGGAGAAGGCCAACAAGATCATCGAAATCCTTGCTGCCGCGATCCCGATGGACGCGGTGTTCATGGGCAAGCTGTTCGCGATGCTGGCGGTGTCCTTCGTCGGCATCGGCGTCTGGGGGCTGGCGGCCTATGGCTTGTGGAGCCTGGGCAGCGATGCGCTCACCGCGGCGAGCGGGTTCGACATCGCCCGCCTGCCCGCCCCGGCGGTGGGCTGGCCGCTGTTCCTGCTGCTGGGCGTAGTCTATTTCGCCATGGCCTATCTGCTGCTCGGCGCGCTGTTCCTCACCATCGGCGCGATGGCGAACACGGTGCGCGAGGTGCAGACCCTTTCGATGCCTGTCACCATGATGCAGCTCATGGTGTTCTTCCTTGCCGCCTACACCATCAAGCAGCCCGGTTCGCAGCTGGAGCTGGCCGCGATCATCTTCCCGCTATCCTCCCCCTTCGCAATGCTGGCGCGCGCGGCGATGGAGCCGCAGCTGTGGACCCATGCGCTGGCGCTGGCATGGCAGGGGCTGGGGGTGCTGGCACTGGTCAAGGGCGGCGCAGTGCTGTTCCGCAAGCGGGTGATGAAGTCGGGCGGGGCCGGACGCGCGCCGCGCGGCGGAGGAAGCCTTGGCTGGCGCGCCCGTCGCGCCTCCCGCCGGGTCGAAGCAGGGCAATAGGTTCCAAATCGAAACCCACTATTGACATCGCTGTCAGTTAAGGCAGGATGCGAATCGGATCTGCGCGGTCCCTTGCCTGTGCAGGAGCGCGCCGGATGGGAGAGAGACATGGCAACGATTGCCCCGCCAAAGCGCCCGCAGGTGCGCCGTGAACCGACTGCCTATGAAGCGCTCAAGCAGCACCTCGAAACTCACCCGGAAGAGCGTTTGCAGCACACGCATCCGTGGGATGTGAGCCGCTCGGACATCTATTTCGAGGACAAGTGGCAGCCGATCTTCGCCGAGATGCGCAAGGCCGGTCAGCTGCACTGGATTCCGGAAAGTCCCTATGGACCTTACTGGGCGGTGGTCGGCCACAAGGCGATCCAGCATATTGAGGCCCTGCCGGAGATCTTTTCGTCGAGCTGGGAATATGGCGGCATCACCATCCTCAACCGCCTGTCCGAAGAGGAGTTGGCGGCCCAGAATATCGAGCGGCGCGAGTTGCCGATGTTCATCGCCATGGATCGCCCGCAGCACACCGGTCAGCGCCGCACCGTCGCACCCAAGTTCACCCCGAGCGCGGTCGAGGAGATGGAAGCGGAAATCCGCACCCGCACCGGCGAGCTGCTCGATTCACTGCCGCGCGGCAAGGTGTTCGACTGGGTCGATGCCGTATCGATCGAGCTGACCACCGGGATGCTGGCTATCTTGTTCGGCTTCCCTTGGGAAGACCGTCGTTTGCTGACCTTCTGGTCGGATTGGTCGGGCGATACCGAGCTTGGCTCGGTGCGTGCGCTCGACGATCTGCGCTGGAGCATCCTCCAGGAGATGGCGGCCTATTTCCAGTCGCTGTGGATCGAGCGCACGATGGACAAGGAGCCGGGTGACGACCTCATCTCGATGATGATCCACTCGCCCGCGATGAACCAGATGAGCCCCGAGGAATTCATGGGCAATCTGGTGCTGCTTATCGTCGGCGGCAACGACACGACCCGCAACACCATGAGCGGTATCATCCACGCGATGGACAAATTCCCCGACCAGCGAAAGCTGTTCGAGGATAACCCCGAGCTCATCCCCAACGCGGTGCAGGAATGTCTGCGTTATCAGACCCCGCTCGCCCACATGCGCCGCACCTGCACCGCGGACACCGAGGTGTTCGGGCAGACCATCAGGCAGGGCGACAAGGTGGTGCTGTGGTACATCAGCGCCAACCGCGACGAGGAGGTATTCGACAACCCCGACAAGCTCGACATCACCCGCGAGAATGCCCGCCGCCACCTCTCTTTCGGCTATGGCATCCACCGCTGCGTCGGGGCTAGGCTGGCCGAACTTCAGCTGCGCGTCCTGCTGGAGGAAATGCACCGGCGCCGGATGCGCGTCCACGTTGCCGGCAATGTCGAGCGGGTGCGGGCGAACTTCGTCCACGGTTTCCGCAAGCTCGAAGTCGAGATAACGACCTTCTGAGCCGCTGCAACCGCGCCGGTGCCATGCGCGTATCTTGCCCGGACAACACGGAAGGATACGCCTATGCCTCTGCCTGCTGCCGACCGCCGCACCGTGCTTGCCGCTGCCGGGATCGGCGCGGTGATGCCGCTGCTCGCCGCCTGCGGCGCCTCGCCCGCCGCGGCAAAGAGCTTCCGCATCACCAAGACCGAAGCCGAATGGCGCCGCATCCTCACTCCCGACCAATACCACATCTTGCGCGAGGCAGGGACGGAACGTGCCTTCAGCCACCCGCTCAACAAGGAGAAGCGCAAGGGCACCTTCATCTGCGCAGGCTGCGGCAATGCGCTCTATGCCTCGGCGCACAAATACGACAGCGGCACCGGCTGGCCGAGCTTCTGGCGCGCGATCGATTGGGGGGCAGTGGGAACCAGCACCGACTACAAGATCGGCTATCCCCGCACCGAAGTGCATTGCGCCGATTGCGGCGGCCATCTTGGCCATATCTTCGGCGACGGCCCGCAGCCGACCGGCCAGCGGCACTGCATCAACGGCCTTGCGCTGAGATTCGTGCCGGCGTGAGCGGGCGCGCCTACCCCTCTAGCAAGGCCGGCGCCTGAAGCCGCGCCGCCAGCCGCGCGAAATCGCCGAGGGTGAAGGTGTCGTCGAATACTACCCCGTAGTGCTGCCCGCGGCGCCACCGCACCTTGGCGCGGATCTCGCGCATTGTGCCGCGGAAATCGGGTGCTGCGATCCGGAGCGTCTGGTCGATTGCCAGCCGTGCGTGACATTCGATGCGCGCGCCCTGCTGCGACAGGTTCTCCACCACCGCCTCGCAGGACAGTGTCAGCGTGTGCACCCGCACCGGGAAGCACAGGCCGAGCCGCAGCCCGCGCTTGGGATAGTCGCCGGATTCGTTGATCAGCTGCTGGACATCGACCGGTTGCGCGAAGGCAAAGCCGGCTTCATTGTCGCGGTTCCACACCCGCGCGATCGGGTAGACCGCGCCGCCGGGCATGTGCAGCTCGAAAGCGCGGCAGCCCGGCAGGGCGTGGAACAGGCGCACGCTCACGCCGCTTTCCGAGACATCGCGGATCACGCAGACGAATTCGCCCTGTGCCGACACCAGCTTGGCAGCACGGATCAGCAGGGTGAAGCGCGGCGCCATGCGTTGTTCCGCGCCATCCCGATCCGGCCTGTTCCCCGCTCGCGCGAAACCCGCAGCTTTGTCCATGCCCTTATCGCCCTGCGCGCCGCGCCTCTCCTGGCGATGGGGACAACGGGGCGCGCGTATCCCATGATTGCCCGGAAAAATGTATGTGCCACAGGTTAAGGGGTGGATAATGCGCGGACTGTGATCCTTGATTGGGAGGCACCCCCTCGCGGTGGGCGATGGCACGCTGTACGGGCGGCGGGATTCGAACCCGCACGAGCCAAGCTCAGGGGATTTTAAGTCCCCGGCGTCTACCATTCCGCCACGCCCGCATGGCAAGCGCCCTTGCCACAGATCGGCAGGCAATTGCCAGAACTTGCCCGCAGGCGGGTGCTACTCCCTCGCGCATGAGCTACCCGGCATGGCTCAGGTGATCGCGCCGGAGGGCGGCGCAGAGACAATCGAGGGGGCCATCGCGCCCGGCAAGACGCCGATCGAACTTGCTACTCGCCCTTGGTGGAGCGGCTCGCCGATCTGGTGTTCGCCTCGCTCGGGCGCGAGCAAAGGCTCCCGGTGCCGGGCTGGGCGGACGGAGGAGGACTGAGCACTGCCGCCTGAGCCGCGGCGCGGGGCATCAACCGCTGTTCAGGCGCTCGCGGATTTCCTTGCCGGCCTTGAAATAGGGCACGCGCTTGGCGGGCACCTTCACCGTTTCGCCGGTGCGCGGGTTGCGGCCGCTGCGGGCCTCGCGCTTGCGGGTGGAAAAGGCACCGAAGCCGCGCAACTCCACTCGGCCACCTTCGGCCAGACGCTGGGCGATTTCGTCGAAGAAGATATCCACCACCTGCTCGATTTCCTCGGCACGCAGGTCGGGATTGTCTTTATGCAATTCCTGCAACAACTCGGATCTGATCATGGCGATCTCCCGGCGCGCACGGAGGTCAAGCCGCCATATCGCGCCGTCAATGCGGGTTGCCCCGTCGTTTCCTCAACTCGCCTCCGACCCGTGAGGCGCCCCCCATTTCGTAGCCCCCCGCAAGACTCAATCCGGCGACGCGGCTACTCTAACACTCTGTCAGAAATTGGTTTCACGCGCAACGACTACGATTGTCAGTGCCCGCCTTTATCAGGTGAAAATCGCAAGATCGGCCGGATCGAGGCCAAGGCGTGCCATGCGTGCCCGGATTTCGGGCCATTCGTCGCGCAGGAAGGCTTCGCGTTCGCGCGCGCGCAGGCGTTCGGCGGCACCCTTGACCACATACATCCCGACGCCGCGTTGCACTTCGACCAGCCCGTCGTTCTGGAACTGCTGGTAAGCCTTGGCGACGGTCAGCGGGTTGGCCCCATGCTCCGCCGCCAGTGCCCGTACCGAGGGCAGCATTTCGCCTTCGGGATAGACCCCGTCGATGATCGCTGCCGCGATCTGGTCGCGCAGCTTGAGATAGACGGGACGATTGGGGTTGGTGGCCATGAGGTGCATCAGTGCCATAATACAGCCATGCGGTCAATTTTTTTGCGTGCCCGCCCGCGCGAGCATGTCTTCGGTGCGTTTCGATCGCTTCAGGATCGAGCACCTGCGGGCGGCCATTGCGCCTTGCGGCCTGCCCTTCGGCGGGCCGATGAACTGCGCGGCCAATATTCTGGAGCGCGCTTTCCGTTGCGCCCGAGCGCAACAAAAGCTTCACACCCGCGCACAAGGCGCTAGGGTGCGCCTCCATTGCGGCGGTGTGGTGAGGCACCTCCCCCTAACCATTCGATGGGGATCGAATACATGATGGAAATCTCGCAGTGGGCGGAGGCCGAATGGATTGCGGCCATCGCCGTGGCCGTCCTGATCGTGTTCCTGGCGATCGGCGGCAAGATCGCGGTCCAGAAGGATCCTGAATTCGCAGGCCACCCCAAGGGCCTTTACATGCTGTTCTTCGCCGAGATGTGGGAGCGCTTTTCCTACTACGGCATGCGCGCGATCCTGATCTTCTACCTCACCCAGCACTGGCTGTTCAGCGACGGCAAGTCGAACCTGATCTATGGGGCCTACACCTCGCTGGTCTATATCACCCCGGTTCTCGGCGGCTGGCTGGCTGACCGCTATCTCGGTCAGCGCAAGGCGGTGCTGTTCGGCGGGCTGCTGCTGGCGGCGGGCCACACGTTGATGGCGGTGGAGGGCACCGGCGGGCAGGACGATCCGACGATCAACGTGTTCTGGGCCGCGCTCGCCTTCATCATCGTTGGCTCAGGCTTCCTCAAGGCGAACATCTCGGTGATGGTCGGTCAGCTCTACAAGATGACCGACACCCGCCGCGACGGGGCCTACACGATCTTCTACATGGGCATTAACGTCGGCGCGGCGCTGGGGACGATCCTGGTTGCCTATCTCGGTCAGACGCTCGGCTGGGGCTATGGCTTCGGTCTGGCGGGCATCGGGATGCTGCTCGGCCTCATCGTCTTCGTGCTCGGCAAGGCCACGCTCAACGGCGCGGGCGAGGCGCCGCGGCCGATCGGCAAGGGTCTCGAATATTCGCTCTATGGCCTCGGCTTTGCCGCGGTCGCGGTGATCTGGGGGCTGGTGCAATATCAGGACGTGATCCAGAACCTGCTGACGATCTCGGGCGTGGCGCTGCTCGGCTATGTGCTGTTCGAAAGCTTCAAGCTCGAAAAGGAACCGCGCGAGCGGATGTTCGCGATCCTGTTCCTGATCAGTCTCAACCCTTTGTTCTGGGGCCTGTTCGAGCAGGCGGGCGGATCGATGAACCTGTTCACCGATCGCTTCGTCGACCGGGCCGGGGTGCCTGCGGGCATCTTCCAGTCGATCAACCCGATCTACATCATCCTGATGGCCCCGGTGTTTGCGGGACTGTGGCAGTGGCTCGGCAACAAGGGCAAGGAGCCCTCGGCCCCGGCCAAGTTCGGGCTGGCACTCGCGCAGATGGGCTTTGCCAATCTCGTCCTGGTGTGGGGTGCCGAGGCCTATGGCGTCGCCGCTATGACCCCGGTGTTCCTGGTGTTCGCCTATTACTTCTTCGCCACCACCGCCGAGCTGTGCCTCAGCCCCGTCGGCCTGTCGGCGATGAACCGGCTGGCGCCCAGACACCTCGCCTCGCTCATCATGGGAGCGTGGTTCTACATGACCGCGGTCGGCAATTTCGTCGCCGGCAAGATCGGCGAGGCAACCGGCGGGCATGATGGCGAGATGACCAAGCAGGGCCTGCTCGACATCTACGAGCTGTTCGGCTGGATCGCGATCGGTGCGGCCGTGGCGGTGCTGCTGGTCAGCCCGATGGTAAAGAAGTGGATGCACCTCGACACGCTCAAGGATGATGCACCGGCTGCCGATGGCGTGGACGAGGCCTATCCGGCGACTGCCCGTCCGGCCGAGTAAGCCCCCGCGGGCGATAAATCGGCAAGCGGCATGGACAAACCTCGCGTTTTCCGTTCCAACGGCAAACCGGAATAACGCGAGGTTTGAATGTTCGCAGACAAGACTGTGCCTGCCCGGCTGGGCAGGCTTGCCGCACTGGTCAGCGCGCTGGCGCTGATCGCCTCTGTCACCGTCGCTGACGCCAGGGCGCGCGGCAAGGACCGCAAGCAGGGCAAGGACGAGGAAACCTCGGCATCAACCCTTGCCGCCGCCAAGCCGGGCGAGGGCGTGTTCGCTTCGACCTACAAGCCCTTTCCCAGCATCGCCACCGCGATCCGCGGCGCGACCATCTTCGACGGGCGCGGCAACCGGATCGACAACGGCGTGGTGTTCATGTCGGGCGGCAAGATCGTCGCGGTCGGCGGGCCGGATACCCCGATCCCCGCCGACATCGCGGTGCTCGATGGCACCGGCAAGTTCGTGACACCCGGCATCATCGACATCCACTCGCACCTCGGCGACTACCCCTCGCCGGGTGTAGAGGCCCATTCGGACGGGAACGAGGCGACCGCTCCGACCACGCCCGAGGTGTGGGCCGAACATTCGGTCTGGCCGCAGGATCCGGGCTTTACCCGCGCGCTCGTCAATGGCGGGATCACCGCGCTCCAGATCCTCCCCGGCTCGGCCAACCTGATGGGCGGGCGCTCGGTGACGCTCAAGAACGTGCCGGCGCGCACCACGCAGGCGATGAAATTCCCCGGCGCGCCCTATGGCTTGAAGATGGCCTGCGGCGAGAACCCCAAGCGTGTTTACGGCAGCCGCGGGCGGATGCCATCGACCCGGATGGGCAATCTCGCCGTCAACCGCGAGACCTGGCTCGCCGCGATCGACTACGCCAATGACGAGAAGGCCAAACGCGATCTCGGCAAGGAGACGCTGGTCGGCGTGCTCAAGGGCGAAATCCTCGTCCACAACCACTGCTACCGTGCCGACGAGATGGCGCTGGTGCTGGATATGGCCAAGGAGATGGGCTACCGCGTCAGTGCCTTCCACCATGCGGTCGAAGCCTACAAGATCGGCGATCTGCTGCGCGAGAACGACGTGTGCAGCGCGATCTGGGCCGACTGGTACGGCTTCAAGATGGAAAGCTATGACGGCATTCTCGAAAACGCCGCCTTCCTCCAGCGCGAGGGTGCCTGCGTGGTGATCCATTCGGACGATGCCAATGACATCCAGCGGCTCAACCAGGAAGCGGCCAAGGCGCGCGCGGCGGGCTTGCGCATGGGGATCGACATCTCGGAAGGCACGGCCATCCAGTGGATCACCTACAATGCCGCCAAGGCGATGGGGATCGAGAAGATGACCGGCAGCCTCGAGGAAGGCAAGATGGCTGATGTAGTGCTGTGGAATGGCAACCCGCTGAGCGTCTATTCGCGGCCTGAGAAGGTGTGGATCGATGGTGCGCTGATGTTCGACGCCATGGATCCCAAGCGCCGTCCGGTGAGCGATTTCGAGCTCGGCCAGCCCGGGGAAGGAGACGTGAAATGAAGCGCCTGCTCACCCTCGCCCTCTCCGGCCTCGCGCTCACCGCCACGCCCGCGCTGGCGCAGGATGTCACCGTCACCAACGCCCGTTTGGTGATCGGCGACGGCTCCGCCCCGATCGAGGGCGGCGCTGTCGTCGTGCGCGGCGGCAGAGTGGTCTATGCCGGCCCGGCAAGCGGCGCGCCTGCGGGCGGCATGACAATCGATGCGGGCGGGGCCTGGGTCACGCCCGGCCTGTTCGCCACCGTCACAACCCTCGGTCTCGCCGATGTCGCGGCGGTGGGCGAATCGAACGACATCACCGCGAACGGCAGCCCGTTCAGCGCGGCGCTTGATGCCTCGGCAGCGATCAACCCCACCTCGCAGCACATCCTCGTGCACCGCGCAGCGGGGATCACCCGAGCAGCAACCACCACCCTGCCGTCGGGTTCGATCTTCGGCGGGCAGGGCGCGATCATCGATCTGGATGGCGATGCCAAGCCGGTGATGCAGGCGCGCGCGTTCCAGATGATCGTCCTCGGCGAAAACGGCGGTACCCGTGCCGGAGGCAGCCGAGTGGCGGCCCATGTGCTGCTGCGCGCAGCCCTGCGCGAGGCGCAGGCGTTGATCGGCAAGGCTGGCACGCCGCAGACCACCGAGATCGCCAAGGATGACGCGCTGTTCCTTGGCCGCTTCGATGCCGAGGCCCTGGTGCCGGTGGTGACGGGGCAGCAGAAGCTCTACATCGCGGTTGACCGGGCGGCGGATATTCGCGCGGTGCTGGCGCTCAAGGCCGAATACCCCAAGCTCGATCTGGTGCTGGTCGGCGCGAGCGAGGGCTGGCTGGTAGCCAAAGAAATCGCTGCCGCTGGCATTCCGGTAATCGCCAATGGTCTGACCGATCTGCCCGAAAGCTTCGAGCAACTCGGCGCGACCCAGTCCAACGCCGGCCGCCTGGCGCGGGCGGGGGTCAAGGTGGCGATCAACGCCGCCACGATGCAGGATCCGCGCCGGTTGCAGCAGGTGGCGGGCAATCTCGTCGCGCTGACCCGTGTGCCGGGTGCGAGCGGCATGGAATGGGACCAGGCCTTCGCCGCGATCAGCTCGGTCCCCGCCGAGATCAGCGGACTGGGCGGCAAGGCGGGCGTGCTCAAGCCCGGTGCGCTTGGTGACGTGGTGTTGTGGGACGGCGATCCGCTTGAAGTTGGGTCGGTGCCAACCAAGGTGTTCATCGGCGGTGTCGAACAGAGCCTGGAAAGCCACCAGAGCCGGCTGCGCAACCGCTATCGTGACCTTGACGAGAGCGATCTGCCCAAGGCCTACGACTGGTGAGGATGGCGATGCAAAGGCCGTTCGGTGCCGCGCTTGCGGCCTCGCTGATGCTTGCGCTCCCGGCATCGGGGGCGCAGGCGCAAGCGCGCGAGGCCCCGAGCACCACCGCCGGGCAAGACCGGGCGTGGCATTCGCAGCAGCAGCTCTATCTGCTCGGGCTGACCGCGGCGGACGGCTGGCATCTGGAACAGGGCGGAGTGCGCTGGCGCTGGGTCAGATATCTCGCCTCGGACAAGCGGCCCAAGGTCACTGACCAGATCACTGTCCATTACGAGGGGCGCCTGATCGACGGCACCGTGTTCGACAGCTCCTATGCGCGCGGCGCGCCGGCGACCTTCCCGCTCGGGCGGCTGGTGAAAGGCTGGCAGGTCGCGATCCCGAAGATGGGTGTGGGCGAGACGATCGAGATCGCGATGCCGGCTGACATGGCCTATGGCCCGGTCGGGCGTGGGCCGATCCCCGGCAATGCGACGCTGGTTTTCAAGGTAGAACTGATCGGCATCGAAGGCTAGGCTGTCAGGCCTTGGGGGACCTCAGCATGGACGGCGCAATCGTTACTCTCGTCGCGGCCAATGCCGCCTTTGTCGGCACCCATTTCGCGATGTCGCATCCCTTGCGCGCAGCGATGGTGAAGGCGCTCGGGGCAGGGGGCTTCAGCGCGGCCTACAGCGTGGTCAGCTTCGCGACGCTGGGCTGGGTCTATGTCGCTTTCAAGGCCGCGCCCCCTGCCGATCTTGGCGGATCGGGCGATTTCGGCTGGATCATCGCCACTGTCCTGACTTGGCCTGCGATGGTGCTGCTGGCCGGCTCGCTGATCGGCAATCCCGCGCTGCCGACCCCGATGGCCGAAGCCCAGGCCCGGAGCCAGCCCAAGGGCGTGTTCAAACTCACCCGCCACCCGATGATGTGGGGGATCGGGCTGTGGGCGCTCTCGCACATGGCGCTCTTGTGGAGCACCCGAACGATGGTGACCGCGCTCGCCATGGGCATCCTCGCGCTGGTCGGGGCGAAGTTGCAGGACGGGAAGAAGGAAGCCCTGATGGGTGAGGCCTGGGCCGAATGGGAGCGCAAGACCAGCTACTGGCCGCAGCTTCACAAGCTGCCGGTGGTGGGCGCGGTGCCGCTGGTGGCGGGGACGGTGCTGTGGCTGGCAGGCAGCTGGCTCCATCTGTGGCAGGCCGGGATCCCGGCGGGCGTGTGGAAGTGGCTGGGCTGATCACGCCCCGGTGAAATGCGCCGGCCGCTTTTCGATCAGCGCGGCCACGCCCTCGGCATGGTCGGCGGTGGTGTGCATCATCGCCTGCGTGTTCGCCGCCATCTCCAGCGCGGAGTCGTAGCTCCCCTGTTGCCCCTGCCGCAGCAGGTTCTTGGTGTGGCGCAGCGCGTGTGGAGGCTGCTGCGCGATCCGGCCTGCCAGCGCGCGGGCTTCGTCCATCAATGCCTCGGGCGCGACGACCCGGCTGACGAGTCCCCAGTCCAGCGCGGTCGCCGCATCGATCACGTCGCCGGTGTAGAACAGCTCGGCCGCGCGGCTCATCCCGATCACCCGCGGGAGAATCCAGGTTCCGCCATCGCCAGGAATGATGCCGAGCTTGAGGAAGGTCACCCCGAACTTGGCGGTCTCGCTGGCGATGCGGATGTCGGCAAGACAGGCGACATCGCACCCCAAGCCGATCGCCGGGCCGTTGACCGCCGCGATCAGCGGCACGCGCAAGCCGTAGAGCGCGCGCAGCATCAGGTGGATATTGTCGCGATAGCCATCCGAAATCGCCGGGGCGGTGCCGCCGAAGGTGCCGGTCTTGTCACGCATCGCCTTGATGTCGCCGCCCGCGCTGAAGGCGCGGCCCGCGCCGGTGAGGATCACCGCCCGGCACGCCAGATCGCGGTTTATCGCATTGATTGCACTGGTGAACGCGTCCCCGTCGCCGGGCGCGCCGAGCGGGTTCATCGTCTCCGCGCGGTTGATGGTGAGAATGGTGACAGGGCCTTCGCGGAGGATGTGAAGCAGCGACATGGACGCCTTGGCCTTGAGTCTATGGCAGGTTCACCCTGCGTATAGGCGTGGGGGTGCAAGGAGAAAACCGAGGATTACCATGCCCAGCCTTGCGTTTTTGACAGTCTCGCAGCCCTTGCTCGGCGCCGCCTTGGCGGTAGCACCGGAGCCTGCCCCTGCGCCCGAACCAGTCCGGGTTGCGGCAGTGGCTTGGTCGCTCCAGGAAGCCGCCGCCGCCGATACTCCGCCCGAGGCCGGTGAGACCCCGCCTGACGAAGACAGCGGCGAGATCGTGGTCGAGGGCAAATATGGCCCGCCCGCCGGCGATCCGGTCGAAAAGTTCAACGCCGAAAGCTACCGCATCACGCAGGCGGTGGACGAAGCGGTGATCGAGCCGGTTGCCTATGCCTACCGCGACGGGCTGCCCGAGCCGCTGCGCGACGGGCTCGGCAATGTCGTCAAGAACCTTGGCGAGCCGAGCAATGCGCTCAATTTCCTGCTGCAAGGCAAGGTTGGCAAGGCCTTCGGTGCGCTCGGGCGGATGGCGATCAATTCGACGCTGGGGATTGGTGGACTGATCGACGTGGCGGGAAAGCCGGGCATTGGCATTCCCTATCGCCGCAACGGCTTTGCCAATACCATGGGCTATTACGGGGTCGGGCCGGGGGCCTATCTCTATTTGCCGGTGAGCGGCGCGACCACCGTGCGCGATCTGGTGGGCAGCACCTTGGATCAGGCGCTGCTGCCCCTCGCGGTGGGCAAGCCCTTCAACCAGCCCGAATATGCGGTGACCTATTTCGTGGTGAACGGGCTGGACCAGCGGCTGGAGTTCGATGCCGAACTGGCCGAGATCGCGGCCTCGGACGATCCCTATGCGATGCGGCGCGATACCTACCTCGCCAAGCGCCAACGCGAGATCGCGGCGCTCAAGGGCGAGGTGGTGGACGAGGAAACCCCTGCGCCCGAACCTGCGCCCGAGCCGCCCGCACCGGACGCTCCGCCGCTGTCGCTGATCGAGCAGGTGCAGATCACCGCGCGCACCGCCCCGGTGACGCGCTAGGTCAGGCCCGCACTCCCTCGATCTCGACGCTCGCGCTGTTGTGCTTGAGCGCCTTGAGCACGGTCTCGACAATGTGCGGGGCGTTGAGCCGCGCCTCGTCATATTGCTTTACCGGATCGTCCTGATCCTGGAAGATATCGGGCAGGCGCATGGTGCGCACCTTGAGGCCGCCATCGGTCAGCCCCTGATCCGAAGCGAAGGTCAGCACATGTGCGCCCAGCCCGCCGATGGCGCCTTCCTCGACGGTCACGATCACTTCGTGGCTGCGCATCAGCCGGGCGATCAGATCTTCGTCGAGCGGCTTGGCAAAGCGCAGGTCGGCAACCGTGGTCGAAAGCCCTCTGGCTTCGAGCTGGTCGGCGGCCTTGAGCGCTTCGGCCAGACGCGCACCCAGCGAGAGGATCGCGACCTTGGTGCCTTCGCGCACCAACCGGCCCTTGCCGATCTCCAGCTTCACCGGCACCTCGGGCAGCGGCACGCCGGTGCCGCTGCCGCGCGGATAGCGAAAGGCGATCGGGCCGGAATCGTGCTCGGCGGCGGTGTAGATCATGTGGACCAGCTCGGCCTCGTCGGCGGCGGCCATCACCACCATGTTGGGAAGCGTCGCAAGATAGGTGATGTCGAAGCTGCCCGCATGGGTCGCACCGTCGGCACCCACCAGACCCGCGCGGTCGATTGCGAAGCGCACCGGCAGGTTCTGGATGCACACGTCGTGCACCACCTGATCATAGGCGCGCTGGAGAAAGGTTGAATAGATCGCCGCGAAGGGGCGCATCCCCTGCGCCGCGAGGCCGGCCGCGAAGGTCACCGCGTGCTGTTCCGCGATGCCGACATCGAAACTGCGCGCCGGGTGCACCTTGGCGAACTTGTCCACCCCGGTGCCCGATGGCATCGCCGCGGTGATCGCGACAATGCGCGGATCGTCATTGGCGAGCTTGGCAAGCGTTTCGCCAAACACGTCCTGATAGGCTGGCGCACTGGGCGCGCTCTTGGCCTTCTCGCCGGTGATGACATTGAACTTGGGCACGCCGTGATACTTGTCGGCCGAATTTTCCGCCGGGGCATAGCCCTTGCCCTTTTCGGTCACGACGTGGATCAGCACCGGGCCTTCGGACGTATCGCGCACGTTTTCCAGCACCGGAAGCAGGTGATCGAGGTTGTGGCCATCGATCGGGCCGACATAATAGAATCCCAGCTCCTCGAACAGGGTTCCGCCGGTCACCATGCCGCGGGTGAATTCCTCGGCCTTGCCGATGGTGTCGTGCAGGCGGCGGCTCATCTTCTTGACCGCGCGGCTCGCAAGGCTGCGGATGCCGAGATATTCGCTCGACGACACCATTCGCGCAAGATAGGCCGACAGCCCGCCCACAGGCGGGGCGATCGACATGTCATTATCGTTGAGGATCACGATCAGGCGGTTGCCAGCCTGGGCCGCGTTGTTCATCGCCTCGTAGGCCATCCCGGCGCTCATCGAGCCGTCGCCGATTACCGCAATCGCGCGCCCCGGCCTGTTCTGGAGCTTGTTGGCGATGGCAAAGCCGAGCGCGGCCGAGATCGAAGTCGAGGAGTGCGCCGCGCCGAAGGGATCATATTCGCTTTCGGATCGCTTCGTGAAGCCCGACAGGCCTCCGCCCTGACGCAGGGTGCGGATCCGGTCGCGCCGGCCGGTGATGATCTTGTGCGGATAGCATTGGTGCCCGACATCCCAGACGAGCTTGTCCTCCGGCGTGTTGAACACGTAGTGGATCGCGACCGTCAGTTCGACCACGCCGAGGCCTGAACCCAGATGACCGCCCGAGGTGCTCACCGCGTCGATCATCTCCGCGCGGAGTTCATCGGCCAGCTGGCGCAGCTGTTCGGGCTTGAGGCGGCGCAGATCGGCAGGCGTGTCAACCTGATCGAGCAAAGGCGTGTGCGGCGGTTGATTCATCCGGCCAGCTTTACACATTGTAAATGCGCCTGTCGATGAAGGGTTGAGGCAGATCAATGCGCAGGCACGAGCAGCCTCACGCGCAGGACTTGCACAGACCCCTTATTTCCAGCACCGGCCGTTCCGCCTTGAACTGGCGGCGCGCCGCGATGGCGCGCACCGCGCGGCTCACTTCCTCGTCATCGACATGGGCAGCCTCGCCACATTCGTCGCAGACCAGAAAGATGCAATCATGCGCGCAGCCCGGATGGGTGTTGGCAAGGTAGGCATTGGCGCTTTCCACCCGCATCGCGAGATTGTTGCTCACGAACACATCGAGAATGCGGTAGATCGAATTGGGCGCCACCCGCTTGCCGCGCGCTGCCGAAAGGTTGTCGGCAATGTCATAGGCTGAGACCGGCCGATCATGCCGCGCAAGCTCGGCAAACACGGCCTCGCGCATCGCGGTCCACTGCTCGCCCGCGGCTGTCAGCGCGCGGGCGGCTTCGGCAACCAGTTCGGCACCGCAATGTTCAAGGTGACGGTGCGCGTGCTGTCCCATGCGCGCAACTATAGTCGGAGAGCGGTGCTTCGCAAAGCCGGTTTTAGCTGGCATCCCTCAGGAAGCTGGCGCGGTAGAGCGTCGGGAACATCGCCTTGAGTGCCGCGACCTTGGGTGCGTCCCAGCGGAGGATGTAGCCGTGGCGCGGATTGTTGGCCATGAAGTCCTGATGATAGGCTTCTGCCGGGTAAAAGGCCTTGTAGGGCTCGATCCGGGTGACGATCGGCTTCGACCACAGGCCGGACTTGCCGAGCTGGACGAGATAGGCCTTGGCCACCGCGGCCTGTTCGGGGTTCATCGGCACGATCGCGCTACGATAATGGCTGCCGACGTCCGGCCCCTGACGATTCTTGAGCGTCGGGTCGGCCACCACCGAGAAGAAGATCTGCAGCAGCTGGTCGTAGCGCACCACCGTCGGATCATAGGTGATCTTGACGGATTCGGCATGGGCCGTCCCGCCGGCGGTGATGGTGTCGTATTGCGCGGTTGCCGCGCTGCCGCCGTGGAAGCCCGAAACCGCCGAGGTCACGCCCTTCACATGGCTGAACACCCCCTCGACCCCCCAGAAGCACCCGCCCGCGAAGATCGCGGTCTTGAGGCCGGGCTTTTCCTTGGCGATGCGGGTGGCGGCGGGCGCCTCGACCGCATCCTCGGCGGCGGTAGCAGGGCCGGCACAGGCCGAAAGTGCCAGCGAACCGGCAAGGAGAAGGGCGGCAAGACGGTTCATTCGCCGTGCTGCGCAGGGGCGATCACGAATTCGGCGGTGGGCTGAGGCGTCTCCACCATCGGCGCGGCAAGCGCAGGCGAAGCGATCTGCTCGCTCAGCCTCTCGGCATTGGCCCCGGCCACCAGCAAGGCGCCGAGCAGGAAGCCGATCGAGAAATTGCGGACGAGGTCGGAAGAGAAAAGGCGCATCGGACTGGCTCGAAGTAAGTGCTCTTTCGGTGCGTTCGTCCCATGCCCGAGGCCGAATTGCCTGACGATGAACGCTCCGGTCAGGTGAAGTTTCGAAACTGCGCGCGCGTGAAGTTACGCACGCCGCAAGAAAAGGTTGCAGCCCTCGCACCCGTTGCCGCGGAGCAAGCCAACCGACCCGCAGCGCCGCAAGGCCGCCCGGCCGCTCGCGGGGGCGCGGAGCGAAGCGAAGGAACAGCACCGAGGAGGAAGGCGCACAGGCGCCTTCGCAAAGCAAATCCCGCCCTCAAGTAGCGAAGCGGTAGGACAAGAATTCACGTCCTCAAGTAGCGAAGCGGTAGGACAAGAATTCACGTCCTCAAGTAGCGAAGCGGTAGGACAAGAATTAATGCCTAAAATGCCGCATCCCGGTGAAGACCATGGCGAGGCCGGCTTCGTCGGCAGCGGCGATCACTTCGTCGTCGCGGATCGAGCCACCCGGCTGGATCACCGCGGTCGCACCCGCTTCGGCCGCGGCCAGCAGCCCGTCGGCGAAGGGGAAGAAAGCGTCCGAAGCGACCGCGCTGCCCACGGTGCGCGGGGTGGCCCAGCCATGGGTTTCGGCGGCTTCCTTCGCTTTGATCGCGGCAATCCGGGCCGAATCGCGGCGGTTCATCTGCCCCGCACCGATTCCGGCAGTGGCCCCGTCCTTGGCATAGACGATGGCGTTGGACTTCACATGGCGCGCCACCGTCCAGGCGAACAAGCAGTCCTTCAGCTCCTGCGCTGTGGGTGCGCGCTTGGTCACCACCTTGAGATCATCGGCCGAGATCGCGCCATTGTCGCGCGACTGGATCAGCACACCCCCGGCGATGGTCTTGAGCGCAAGGCCACCGCGGCGCGGGTTCGGCAAAGCCCCGCATTCGAGCAGGCGCAGGTTCTTCTTCTTGGCGAAGATCGCCTTGGCCTCCTCGCTCACCGAGGGGGCAATCACCACCTCGGTGAAGATCGCGCTGATGGCTTCGGCGGTGGCGGCGTCGAGTTCGGTGTTGACCGCGACGATCCCGCCAAAGGCCGAGACAGAATCACACGCCAGCGCCGCTTCCCACGCCGCCAGCAGCGCTGGCGCTTGCGCCACGCCGCAAGGGTTGGCGTGCTTGACGATCACCACCGCCGGCGCCTGCCCGGCAAACTCCGCCGCCAGTTCGAGCGCCGCGTCGGCATCGTTGAGGTTGTTGTAGGAAAGCGCCTTGCCCTGCAGCTGCGCCGCCTGCGGGACGCCCGCGCTGCCCGCCACCTGCGGGACATAGATCGCCGCCTGCTGGTGCGGGTTCTCGCCATAGCGCAGCGTTTCGGCCCGTGTGAAGGCGAGCGGGAGCGTGTCGGGCAGCAGCGTCGGCTCGTCCGAAGCGGCGGGCGAGAAGGCGAACCAGTTGGCAATCGCCGAATCATAGGCGGCGGTGCGGGCATAGGCCTTGCCTGCCATCCGGGTGCGGAATGCCGGGCTGGTCGCGCCGCCATGGGCCTGCATCTCCGCAATCAGCGTCGGGTAGTCGGCGGGATCGGTGAGGATTGTCACGAAGCCGTGGTTCTTGGCGGCCGAGCGCACCATTGCCGGCCCGCCGATGTCGATGTTCTCGATGATCTCCTCGCGGCTCGCGCCCCTGGCGACGGTCGCCTCGAAGGGGTAGAGGTTGACCACCACCAGATCGATCGCCCCGATCTCATGCGCCTCCATCGCGACGACGTGTTCGGCATTGTCGCGCAGGGCGAGCAGGCCGCCATGCACCTTGGGGTGCAGGGTCTTGACTCGCCCGTCCATCATCTCGGGAAAGCCGGTGAGATCGGCAATGTCGCGCACGGCAAGGCCGGCATCGCGCAAGGCCTTGGCGGTGCCGCCGGTGCTGACCAGTTCCACCCCCATGGCCGCCAGTGCACGGCCGAGGTCGGCCAAGCCGGTCTTGTCGGACACCGAAAGCAGCGCCCGGGTGATCGCCTTGTCGCTCATGGATAACCTATCCTGTCTTCTTCAGCAGCCAGGAGAACTGGCCCCCGCTGCGCAATGCCAGTCCTTCGATCACCAGCTGCTCGGTGGCGTGCGGGCGGCCGTCGCCGTCGACCCACAGGCTGTCTTCGGCAGACAGGGTGATCTCGCCGGTGCCCGCCCTATCGCCGCCGAGCCGGAATTGCCAGAGCCTGCCACCGGGAAGCAGCAGGCTTGCCCCGCGCTTGTCACCCGACAGTTGCACCTCGACCCCGCGCCCGAGGTGGAAGCGGATCGCAAAGCCGATCTTGCCGCGCTTGCCCTTGCTTGAAGTCGGGATCAGGATGTCCTCGCCCGCCAGCTCGGTGCCGTCGCCGCTCAGCGTCAGGATGCGTTGGTGGATCAGGCCGAATCGCTGGGCATAGCCATCATGCGCGGCCTCGATCCGGGTCGCCTCGCGTCCGCGCCCTGCAATCTGGCGGCGTTCGAGCTCGACGGTCTCGACCCCCTTGCCGAGCTGGCCGTGCAGCAGCACCGCGGTGGAATTGGCATTGTCGAGCACCAGCGTCGAGAAGGCGGCACTGGCGCGCAGACCTTGCGCGATCCGCGCCGGCACCTGCCCGCCCGCCAGCGCTGCGCCGCCGCAATTGACGATCACCCGCGCCGGTCCGTCCGAAAGCTCGAACGCCAGCGTCGAGGCGCAGCCGGTGCGGGCATGACGTGCGCGCGGCGGGGGGGCGGCGTCGAACTGCACCAGCGTGTCGCCGGCCTTGATGCGCTGATAGCCCCAGCCCTGCACGGCCGAAAGCGGACGGGTGCGTACGCCCGAAGCCTCGATCACGGCATTGACGCGGTCGGCCGGGATCGCCGCCTGCCCCTGCCAGCTGCCCAGCGCGCCGTCGCCATGCCGCAGCGCCAGCAGCGGCGGCACCAGCAGCTCGCGCATCACCATCAGCGCGGGCGGGGGCGCGATCGCGACCGCCGCGTAACAGGCGATGAGATCGGTCAGCAGCCGGATCGCATCGAGCTGGGCGGCAGGACAGCGCGACAGCACCCCGCCATCCTCGCCCACCATGTCGCCCAATGCCTTGACGAGGCCCGCCTCGCCGAACAGCCGACGCGGCTTGCCATGGGGCAGCAGCAGCCCCGCGGCGACCACGCCCGCCCAGCCCGCGACCTGTCCCAGCCCTGCGGTCTCGCGCGGAGCGCGCTTGTCGAGCCATCGGGCAGTATCGGCAATCGCGGCGAGAATTTTCGATTTCAGGCGCTTGTCATTGCCGGACAGCACCAGCGGGGCGTGAACCAGCCATGCCACCAGCCTGAGGCCGGCAAATTCGACATCCCAAGCGGGTCCCTTGCCCGGTTCGCGGTGGGCATCGAGCCACAGCGCGGTGATGCGCTCGGCGAGCGGCGTCGCTTCGGCGCGCGGAGCGGCGGCGGCGAGATCGGCCAGCCACGCGAAGGAATGCAGCACCCGCTCCACGCCAGGCGCTGGCCGTGCCGAACCGGTGAAATCAAGGCCGCTGATCGGCAGTCGCACCCCGTGAACGAGGAAATGCCCGGCGCGCAGCGCCGTGCCCGCGGCGCGGTCACCACGATTGGGGCTTTCGACCGTCGCCAGCACCCGCAGCGGCTGTGGGCGGCGGAAAGGAGCGGCCATCGCATGGCCAGGCACGCCAAGGCGATAGGCCCAGCGAATCAGCGCCGCGCCCGGACCGCTCGGCACGGCAATGACATCGCTCAGCGCCAGCGCGCGACCGGTTTGCTCGGGTGGCGGCGAGGCGGGAGCGGCCTGTGGTTCGGTCTGTGCGGCCAGCACCAGCACCGGGCCATCCCCCACCCGCTCCACCAGCGCATCGGCGCGGCGGCCGGCAGGGGTGCGCAGCAATGTCGCCATCAGCCTTGCCCCTTCAATGCGGCGATATTGGCCGCGTAATGATCTGGCCCGCCCTTGAATGTCGCCGAGCCGGCGACCAGCACATCCGCCCCGGCGGCAACGCACAGCTTCGCGGTCTCGGCATTGACCCCGCCGTCGACCTCGAGGCGGATGTCGCGCCCGGTCGCGTCGATCATCGCCCGGATGCGGGAAATCTTGGCGAGCTGCGAGGCGATGAAGCTCTGCCCGCCGAAGCCGGGGTTGACGCTCATCACGAGGATCAGATCAACCAGATCCATCAGGTTGTCGAGCACCTCGACCGGCGTGCCGGGATTGATCACTGCGCCCGCCTTCCTGCCGAGCGCGCGGATCGCCTGGAGCGTGCGGTGGACGTGCGGCCCGGCCTCGGGATGGACGGTGATGATGTCCGCTCCTGCCTCGGCGAAGGCCTGAAGGTAGGGATCGACCGGCGCGATCATCAGATGGACGTCGAACGGCTTGGTGCTGTGCGGACGCAGCGCTTTCACGACATCGGGGCCGATGGTGATGTTGGGCACGAAATGGCCGTCCATCACGTCGATGTGGATCCAGTCCGCGCCGGCAGCATCGATCGCGCGCACTTCCTCGCCCAGCCGGGCGAAGTCGGCGGAGAGGATCGATGGCGAAATCAGCGGCGTGGGCATGATGCGGCGCGTGGCCCCCGTGCAAAGGTGCATCCTCAGCAATAAGGGCGCCGCGAATCGAGGAACAAGCGCGGGTGCGCCGTTTTCCACGGTGATGGGCAGCAATCGATCGGAAATCCGCGATTTGCCCATGGTTAAGCCGCAATTCAGACCCCCTCTGCCATTGCGCCATGCCAATCACGGGGCGATAAGCGGCACCGAACGTAACCCGGGTCGCGCCCTTACCTCTCCTATCGCACTGGAATTGCCGATGCCCGCTCCTGTCTGCGCCCCTGCCCCAGCCCGTCGCCTGACGCGTTTCGCGCTGGCTGCCGGTGCCGGTGCCGCGCTTGTCCTTGGCGGCATCGCCGCACCGCTCGGCGCGCAGGCGCTGGGCGCGAAGATCGACAACGACATGAGCCTGTGCGCCCCGGGCAAGGGCCCGGCGGTGCGGTTGGAAATCAGCGGAATCAGATCATCAAGCGGCAACCTGTTCGTGCGCACCTACCGCGCGCGGGAGAGCGACTGGCTCAAAAGCCGCCGCTATCTCCACCGGATCGACACCACGCCGCGCAAAGGGGCGATGACGGTATGCGTGCCGCTGCCGGCGGCGGGCGACTACGCGATCGTCGTCCAGCATGACGCCAATGGCAACCGTGAGAAGGATTTTTCGAGCGACGGGGCCGGCATGTCGAACAATCCCGAAATCAAGACCTTTCTCGGCATCCCCCGCGCTCCGGGGCTCGACAAGGCGCGGTTCAGCGCCGGTCCGGGGGTGACCCGGATCGCGATCCAGGTGAAATACCGGAGCTAGGCCTTGCCGCGGCGGTGACGCCAGAGCGCCCACAACACTTGCGGCGCGGCGAGCAAGGGATAGCGTTCGCGGAACGGCGTCACCTCCACCGCCATGCCGGTGTGCCGCTCGATCTTCCACGCGGCATAGCGCGCCGCACCTGCGAAGGTGGTGCTGGCCTTGACGAGCCGAAGCAGATTGAGCGGTTTGCCCAGCCGCCGCCGCTTCGCCCACCACTTGAGGATGACGCCGCGCTGCCAATGCGGCAGATCGGGGATGAGCCGTTCACCTTCGGCTTGCACCGGGATGCCGCCCGCCTCCCATGCCAGCGGCAGGAGGCCGGCGAAATGGGCGGCGTTGACGGCAAGGATATCGTTCTCGCGCCCACTCTTCTCGACCCGGAACTCGGCGGCATAGGTGGCGCGGAACAGCGCGCGCCAGTAATCCTCAGCCGTCCCGCGGTCGGGGCCGAGCGCCGCTGCCAGCCGCGCCGCAGTGATACAGGCAGCGCAGATCGCCGCGACAACCTCGTCTTGCGCCTCGCCGTCCGCGCTCCACGCCAGCGCGCAAGGCTGGACGAAGCGTGCCCAGATGGTGGTGTCGGCAAGCGTGCCCCCAGCAGCGCGCGCAAAGGTTGCCAGGCGCATTGTGGCAACCTTGGCGCGCAGGGTCAGATCGTCATGGGCACGCTCGTGATAGCTGACCCTTGGCCAGATCGCCGGCTCATCCGTGCCCGGAAGCAGGACATAGAAATCGAGCACCCCTTCAAGCGCGCCGGTGCGCAGGTTCGATCCATAGAACAGCACTGCGCGCGCCCCGGCGGCCGCGCCGAGCGCGGCGGCGAAGGCGGTGACTTCGGGTGCGACGGGCGCGGCCAGCTGGGCCGCGATGCGCTGTGCCAGCGCGCCGGTTTGGGCGCTCATGGCCTGACGAAGGCGAGCTCCGGCCCCTGCTCGACGCGGTAATTGCCCGGCGGGAAGGCCTCCCCGTCGAGAATGAACTGATCATCGATCAACAGCGTGAACTGGCTCGCGGCAATCTGGTGGATGCCGCGTTCGCGCAGACCGTTGTTCAGCTTGCCGGCCACCACCAGCGGCAGCAGCGCGGTGGTGCGGCGGGAGATCTGGTCGAGCGCCGCCAGCTTCAGCCCGCTCTTGAGGAAGCCGAAGGGGCGGATGCCGGCAGGCAGACGTTCGAGCGTGGAGGCGAACAAGACCTGCCGCCATTCGGGATCGCCCAGCCCGCTATGCGCCATCGGCACTTCGCCCGGGCCGAGCAGAATGCGCATCCGCGCGCCCCGGCGCCAGGGGTTCGAGCGTCCGGCGAACAGCGATTGCGCCAGCGCCCAGAGCGCCGTCACGCCAACCGCGAGACTATTGAAGGCGCCCAGCTTATGCGCGCTCTGGCCGGCGCGGGTGGCGGTGGTGAAGGCTCCGGCGCCGAGGATAAAGCCCGACACCCGCGAGAGTCCGGAACCCTCGCCCAGCGACGTCACCTCGATCGGCCGGCGCCATACCCGCCCGCCATGGTCGAGCGCGGTGATCGCATCTTGCAGCGTCCAGTTGTCGGGAACCCCGAGATCGACCGTCAGCGCGTTGGTCTTGCCTTTGGGCAACACCGCGATCGCGGGCCAGTTGTCGCCAAAGATCGGTCGCCCGCAGGTCAGGACGTCGCGCACCGTGCCGTCGCCGCCGTTGATTACCAACAGATCGATGCCACGCGCGGCGAAATCGGCAAGCGCAACGGGGAGCTGCGAACGGTCGCCCGGCCGGGCAATGTGGACATGGGGCGACAGGCCGCAATCGAAATCGGCCCCAAGATTGCGGTGGCTGCGCGGATTGTAAATCACGCCGACCGTGGGTGCCTCACCCGCTCTGCGCGCCCTGCTGGCGCGGGCCTGCGCCGCTACCGCAGCGTCCATCCGGGGAATTTGCGCGAATTCATAGATTGGCGTCGCCATGTTCACGCTATAGTTGCAAAGGGTTCAAGATTCCACTGCCATGTTTCCCCGAGGTGTAACAATCGGCCCCGCGCACGACCCGTTGCGAGCCGCACGCGGTGCTCACCGACCAAGAGCCTAGGGTCGAGACTCCATCACAGCCAGAAGGCGACGGCAGCGGCGAGGCTTACGGTGGATAGGAAGTTGCGGGCGGGTTTGTCGTAGCGGGTAGCCATGCGTCGCCAGTCCTTGAGCTTGCCGAACATGTTCTCGATCCTGTGGCGCTGGCGGTAGAGGGCGGTGTCGTGCGGGATGGGCGCCTTGCGGTTTGCCTTTGATGGGATGCAGGCGGTGATGCCACGCTCGGCCAGGGCATGGCGGAACCAGGCGGCATCATAGCCCCGGTCGGCGAGCAAGGCCTTGGCCTTGGGGAAGGCATCGATCATCAGCGCAGCGCCCTTGTAGTCGCTCATCTGCCCTTCGCTGAGCAGCATGATCAGGGGGCGGTCCTTGCTATCGCAGACAGCGTGGAGCTTGGAGTTCAGGCCGCCTTTGGTGCGCCCGATACGTCGGGGTAGAGCCCCCTTTTTTAGCAGGCTCCCCGCCGTCCGGTGCGCCTTCAGGTGGGTAGCATCGATCATCAGCTGATTGGGCTTGCCGCCCTTGGCGGCCAGCTCGGCGAAAATACGGTTGAACACGCCCAGGTGGCTCCAGCGGATGAAGCGGTAGTAGATCGTCTTGTGCGGGCCATAACCTGCCGGTGCATCGCGCCAGCGCAGGCCATTCCTGATCACGAAGATAATGCCGCTCACGATGCGCCGGTCATCGACCCGTGGAATCCCATGCGACAGCGGAAAATAGGGCTCAATCCGGCGCATCTGCGCCTCGCTCAACAACCAAAGCTCCGACACCAGCAGCACCGCCTTGGTGCCGCAAGTGAATCAAGGCTTCGCCGCCAAGGCAAGCAGTTCAATAGGTCCTGAGCCTAGGCCCGTGAAGATGCCCTGAATGCTACGAAACTGCTATATCCGAGCACCCAGATCGCCAACGATCCCAAGAAGCTGCTAGGATAGTGCTACAAAAAAGGGGCTGCGATTTCTCGCAACCCCTTGAATTCTTGACGAAATTCGAAGGTTCGTCTTAACGCTTCGAGAACTGGAAGCTGCGGCGGGCCTTGGCCTTGCCGTACTTCTTGCGCTCGACCACGCGACTGTCGCGGGTGAGGAAGCCGGCCGCCTTGACCGTGCTGCGCAGCGCGGGCTCGTACTTGCTGAGCGCCTGAGCGATGCCATGCTTCACCGCACCTGCCTGGCCCGACAGGCCGCCGCCGCGCACCGTGGCAACGACATCATACTGGCCGGCGCGATCGGTGATCGCGAAGGGCTGATTGATGATCAGACGCAGGGTCGGGCGTGCGAAATAAACTTCCTGATCGCGGCCGTTGATGGTGATCTTACCGGTGCCGGGCTTGACCCACACGCGGGCGACCGCATCCTTGCGGCGGCCAGTGGCGTAGGCGCGGCCCTGCTTGTCGAGTTCCTGCTGACGCAGCGGCGCGGACACGCGGGCGATTTCGGCGGCGTCACCCTGCGGGACGCCGGCGGCGATGTCCTTGAGATCGGCGAGATCCGAGACGGTGGTGGTTTCGTCAGCCATTATGCGGTGACCTTGTTCTTGCGATTCAGGGAAGCGACGTCGAGCACCTGCGGCTTCTGGCCGTCATGCGGATGCTCGGCGCCGGCGTAGAGGTGCAACGCCTTCATCTGCTGACGGCCGAGCGGCCCGCGCGGAATCATGCGTTCCACAGCCTTTTCCAGCACACGCTCGGGAAAACGACCGCCGAGCACCTTGGCCGGGGTGGTTTCCTTGATCCCGCCGGGATGGCCGGTGTGCTTGTAATAGACCTTGTCGTTCATCTTGTTGCCGGTGAACTTCACCTTGTCGACGTTGATGACGATCACGTGATCGCCGCAATCGACATGCGGGGTGTAGCTCGGCTTGTGCTTGCCGCGCAGGATGTTGGCGATGATCGCGGCGAGGCGGCCGACCACCAGACCATCGGCATCGATGATGTGCCAGTTCTTTTCGACCTCGGCCGGTTTGATCGACCGGGTCTGCTTGCTGAGCGCCTTCATGGCTTGTGTCCTTGGTTCGAAACAGTCCGTGCCGGCATTGTCCGGCAGGAGAATCACCCGCCGCGCGCTTGCCCGGCGGGAGAAGTGGGGCGCAAATGTCTTTCGGCCCCGCGAAAGTCAAGCAAAAGCGCCGTTTCGTCATGCGGTAAAATAATACCACATGGCGCGGCCGGGTCAGATCGGGCGAGCCGCCAGCCCTCGCCGCGCGCAGGGCGGTGGCCATGTCGTCCTGCGCCGCACCGTCGGCAGCACCAGGGCACCGAGGGCGCCTGTCGCCGCCAGTGGCGTCGTCACTCTTTCCCCCCTGTCTTCGCAGCCGCGACGCCGCTCTGGGTCTCCGGCTGCGTGATCGCGCCCAGCCATGCCGATGTTGCCGGCCAAACCGCATCTGCCCGCCAGCCCAGGATGGCGGGTGTATCATAGGGGTGCAGCCGGCCCAACCGCGAGACAGCCGCATCGAGCCGCGCCGCCGTGGTCTTGAACAGCACGCCGGTCTCGCAGGCGCTGTCACGCGCGCCCTGCCAGATGAAAAGCGATTCCACTTCGCCGATGATATTGGCGCAGGCGACCAGGCCCTCGTCCAGCAAGGCGCCGGCGATTGAACGTGCGCTCTCCCGGTCGGGGAAGGGGCACCAGATCAGCGCTGCGCTTTCCCCGGAAGCCTTCGTCACTCCGCGACTCCGGCACTGTGCATCGCCCGTGCCGTGGCGGCGACCGTCAGCGCGCCGAACAGCTGGTGCGAGACGGCGATCCACAGCGAGACCTCGCTCATCACCGTGGCGATGCCGAGCAGCACCATCGTGCCGAAGGCGGTATGCACCGCGACGCTGGCGAAGCGATCCTTGCGGCGCACGACCCGCGCCAGCCACACCAGCGCGGCGACCGCCACCCATGCCCACCAGCGGTGCAGGAATTGCAGCAGGAAGGGATCATTGGTGAAGGCCCACAAGGCCCCCTTCGACCAGTCCGCTTGGGGCAGGAACTGCCCGTTCATCAGCGGCCAGTCATAGGCGGCATGCCCGGCGTTGAGCCCCGCCACCCATGCCCCGAGCAGGAGCTGGATGAACAGCACGCAGCCTGCCACCGCCGCTGCCGGGGTGAGCCGCGCCGGGCGCGCCGCCGGATCGCGCGCCAGCTGGCGCAGGTCGCGCGCGGTCCATACAAGGCCAGCCAGCAGGAACAGCGCCGTGAGCAGGTGCGCCGAAAGGCGGAAGTGGCTCACGTCGGTCAGGTCGGTCTCGCCCACGCCCGAGGACACCATGTACCAGCCCAGCGCCCCCTGCCCGCAGATCAGAGCGAAGATCGCCGTCAGCCGCCAGCCATAGCCCAGCGGCACCGCGCGCCGCAACGCGAACACCACGAGCGGAACGAGGAAGGCAAGGCCGATCACGCGGCCCAGGATGCGGTGGAACCATTCCCAGAAGAAGATGAACTTGAACGCTGCCAAATCCATGCCCGCAGGGCCGCTCTCGTAGCGGAACTCGGCGGTCGTCTGGTACTTGGCAAATTCGGCCTGCCATGCGGCTTCGGACAGCGGCGGGAGAATGCCGCTGACGACATTCCATTCGGTGATCGACAGGCCGCTTTCGGTGAGGCGGGTGATCCCGCCGACCACCACGATCAGCACCACCAGCACCGCGACCAGCTCGAGCCAGCGGGCAATCGCGCGCGGCCGCGCGCGCCCGCGCGGGGCGCTTTGCAACAGGCTCGAGGAGGCAGATGTGGCCATAGCGGCCTGCTCTTTGTGCCTGCGCGCCTGCTTGCGCAAGCCCATTTGGCGCAAGCGCAGGTGCCTGAGGCGCAAGCCCCGCGGCGCAAACGGCCGCAGCCCGGGCCATTCTCCCGCCACATCGCGCTTGCAGAATGTGACAACATTACATATGTCGCGTGCCAGCATGGATCTCCACCCAGCCTCTGCCCCGAGTCGAACCTCGCTGCGCCGTCGGCTCGACCAGTTCGGAATCGGGCTGGCCGGCCTGTGTGCGCTGCATTGCATGGTGACGCTGGTGGCGGTCTGGGTGCTTGGCCTTGGCGGGCAGCTCCTTCTCGAGGAAAACATCCACCGCGTCGGCCTCGCCCTGGCGGTGGGCGTGGCGGCGGTCGCAATCGGCTGGGGTGTCTTGCGGCACCGGCGGATGCTGCCTTTCGTGCTGGCGTTGACCGGGCTGGTGTTGATGGCTGCCGCGCTGGGTGTGCGGCACGGATCGGACGAGTTGCTGCTGACGCTGGCGGGCGTCACGCTCGTCTCGCTCGGCCATGTGCTGAACCTGCGCGCCGTGCGCTGATCCGCGCAAAACGCGAACTTGCAGCCGCGGCGCAAGGCCCTATGTCACGCGCCATGAGCAAGACCATCACCCTCAACGGTGCCCCGCATCGCACCGCAGCCGACACGATCGCAGATCTGGTGCGCGAGCTGGAACTCGTGCCCGAAAAGGTCGCGGTCGAGCGCAACGGTGCGATCGTCCCGCGCTCGACGCTGGGCGAGGCGGCGCTGGCCGAGGGCGACACGCTGGAGATCGTCCACTTCGTCGGCGGGGGCGATCATGCGGGCGAGGACACCTGGACCGTGGCGGGCCGCACCTTCCGTTCGCGGCTGATCGTCGGCACCGGCAAGTACAAGAGCTTCGAGCAGAACGCCGCGGCGGTCGCGGCAGCGGGGGCCGAGATCGTCACGGTCGCGGTGCGGCGGGTCAATATCTCGGACCCCAAGGCGCCGATGCTGACCGACTTCATTGACCCCAAGAAAATCACCTATCTGCCCAACACCGCCGGCTGCTTCACCGCCGATGACGCGATCCGCACGCTGCGTCTGGCGCGCGAGGCGGGGGGCTGGGATCTGGTCAAGCTGGAGGTGCTGGGCGAAGCGCGCACGCTTTATCCCAACATGGTCGAAACCATCCGCGCGACCGAGGTGCTCGCCAAGGAAGGCTTTCACCCGATGGTCTATTGCACCGACGATCCGATTGCCGCCAAGCAGCTGGAAGATGCCGGTGCGGTCGCGATCATGCCGCTGGGGGCGCCGATCGGCTCGGGACTGGGGATTCAGAACCGCGTCACTATCCGCCTGATCGTCGAGGCCGCGAAGGTGCCGGTGCTGGTCGATGCGGGGGTCGGCACGGCGTCCGATGCCGCGGTCGGCATGGAGCTTGGGTGCGACGGCATCCTGATGAACACCGCCATCGCCGAAGCGAAAGACCCGGTCCGCATGGCCCGCGCGATGAAGCTGGCGGTGGAAGCGGGGCGCGCGGCCTATCTCGCCGGCCGCATGGCGCGGCGGATGTATGCCGATCCCTCCTCGCCGCTGGCGGGGCTTATTTGATTTGGCCTCAGTCGCCGGCGCGCGCATCCGCGCGCTTGGCTTTTCTCCGGGGCCCGGCCCTGCGGGCCACCCCTTCGGGCGGGCGGTCGCCCTTGCGGTCCGTCCTTCGGCGGGCCGAAGCATTGCCTTTCAGCGCCGCATTTCTCCTGCCTAACGCTAAATTAACCATGTGATGCGACCTTCTCCCGGTCTGGAGGAGACAGGCGCGATGATGATGCCCATTGCCGAAATGCGGGAATTTGCCGGGTTCGCTCCGGCCGAGCAGCGTTACATCAAGCGCAGCCTCGATATCGGCCTTGCCCGCTGCGATGCCTTCCGCCGCTGGGGCCGCAGCGAGGCGGAGAACACCGCGATCCGCCGCCAATATGTCGCCTATCAGGATTTGAAGGCGCTGCGCACGCTGATCCCGATGCAGGGCAGCCCCAACGAGGTGGAGCGCTTCCTTGGCAAGCTGGTGCGTCTGGCCGTCTTCGATCTGGAGCAGGAACGGCTGGCGAGTTTCTCCGCCTTCCGCTTCCTCTACGAACGCCTGCTCGGCGCGAAGGTGCGCCCCTATCTTCCGGCCGCTTTCTGCGCCGCGAGCGCCCTGCCCGCGATCCGCCCGGAGCGCCGCAAAATGCTGCTCCAGAGCCTCTCTGAAGCCGCCGCCACCGCCGCAGGCTGGTCGGAGCGCGAACCGGGTTTCTATCCTGAATATGTCGATGATTTCGAGGCGGCGTGAGCCGGTGACGAAAGCTTAAGGGCTTGTCGCCAAGAAGGATTTGTGTCCGCGCAGCTTCCCGTCATCCCGGCCCCCACCGCGCTGATGCCGATCGAACCGTTCGATTGGCTGGGCCGGGTGCTGACGCATTTTGCGACAGCAGAGCGGGCCATCGGGCAATTGTGCATCGCGCTTGATCTGCCGGTCGACAAAGGCCCGCTGTCGCGCCTGCAAGAACTTTGCGACATCCTGGCCCGAAGCAGCGACAGAAGAAGCCAGGCCTTGCTCAGGCGGATCGAACGTTGGCGCTCATTGCGTCCCTTGCGCCATCTGCTTGCCCATGCTTCGATCATGACCGTGCATGACGTTGCCGGCAATCGGTTCATAGTGACGCGCCACCTGCCCCTCGACCGTTACGACGTGACACCGGACAGGCTTTGGACCGAAGCGGAATGTCGGGAATTGCTCAGAGTTGCAAACAATGACGGGCGTTCGATTGCGGATCAAATCCGCAATCTGTTGCAAAACCGGACGGTACTGGCCCAGCTCAAGCCGCCGACCCCCGCAGCAAGTGGGGCGTGATCGAGCGGGCGGGCTCTAGGCCCGATAGAGAGCGTCGATTCGCTGATTGTAGCGCTCGCGGATCTTGTGCCGCCTGATTTTCATCGACGGCGTCATTTCCTCGTTCTCGATGGTGAAGGCCTCGTCTGCGAAGGCGAACTGGCGGACCTTTTCGATCACCGAGAGATCGGCATTGGTGCGATCGATCGCGGCGCGCACCGCGTTCCTGAAGGCGGGCAAGTCCTGCAGCGCCTTGAGATCGAACTTCTCGCCATTGGCGCGCGCCCATTCGAGCGCCCATTCGGCATCCGGCACGATCAGGGCGACCACATAGGGGCGCTTGTCCCCGCTCACCATCGCCTGCGCAATTTCAGGCTGGAGCGTCAGCATCCCTTCCACCTTCTGCGGGGCGATGTTGTCACCCTTGTCGTTGACGATCATGTCCTTCTTGCGGTCGGTGATGACGATCCGGCCCTTGTGATCGAGGTGACCGATGTCGCCGGTGTGAAGCCACGGCGCGCCCTCGGGGTCGGCCGGATCATGCTGGAGCGTGCGTGCGGTCTCGGCTTCGTTGCGCCAATAGCCGTGCATCACCAGCTCGCCGCGCACGAGGATTTCGCCATCTTCCGCGATCTTGACCTCGACCCCGCGCATCGGCGGGCCGACCGTGTCCATCCTGAGGCCCACCTTCGGGCGGTTGCAGCTGATCACCGGGCCGGCCTCGGTCTGGCCGTAGCCCTGGAGCATCGTCAGCCCCATCGCGTCGAAGAAATTGCCGACGTCTGGATTGAGCGGCGCGCCGCCGGAGACCATCGCCTTGATCCGCCCGCCAAATTTCTGGCGGATCTTGGGGCGCAGGGTCTTTTCGACGAGGAAATCCAGCGGCCTGTCGCGCAGGCGCTTCTTGCCTTCCTTGGTGTGCTCGGAAATCTTGAGCGCCGCATCCATCATGAAATTGGCGATTTTGCCCTGCTTTTCGACCTGTTTCATGATGCGGGTGCGCAGCACCTCGAACAGGCGCGGGACGACGACCATGATGGTGGGGCGGGTCTCCTCGATATTCGAGGCGAGCTTTTCCAGCCCTTCGGAATAGAAGATCTCTGCGCCCACCCCGATCGGGAGGAATTGCCCGCCGGTGTGCTCATAGGCGTGGCTGAGGGGCAGGAAGGACAGGAAGCGCTCGTCGGTGATCCCGAAATCGCTCACCAGAATGTCCGCCGCGCCGGCAACGTTGCACAGGATCGCGCCGTGATGCTGCATCACCCCGCGCGGCGCGCCGCCCGTGCCGCTGGTGTAGATCAGACAGGCGGTTTGCGCGCGATCGATGCGCGCGATCCGCGCGTCCACCGCCGCGCGCGCGGCCGCGGCATCGCCGGTGATCAGCGCGCGCCAGTCGTGATATTCGAAGCTGCCCGATTGCTGGCGCTTGAGATCGTCGAATCCGATCACGTGCTCGACCATGCCGGTCTGCCCGATCGCGCCGACCACGGGCACCAGCAGCTTCTCGGTCGAGACGAACACCGCGCGCGCGCCCGAATTGTCGAGGATGTGCGCATGATCGCGGCGGGTGTTGGTGGTGTAGGTCGGCACGGTGATGCAGCCTGCGGCCATGATGGCGAGGTCGGCGATGCACCATTCGGGGCGGTTTTCGCTGATCAGCGCGACCCGGTCGCCCGCTTGCAGCCCCATCCGGCGCAGCGATTCGGCCAGCAGGCACACCTGCTCGGCCGCGGAGCGCCAGCTTTGCGTCACCCATTGCCCGCCGGTCTTGTGGCCGAGAAAGGGCGCATCGCCCTTGGCATCGGCGCGCTTCAGGAACAGTTCGACAAGGTTCTGCGCGCCATCGATGTCCTGCAGCAGCGGATCATCCGCCGGATTGACCACGGCGCGGCCGGCGTGCGGCAGGCTGGGGGAATGCACTGGCAAAGGCTCCTGATCCCTTCGAGCATGTCTTGCGGGGTTGAGGTGCGACCCCGTATCGGGCTTGATTAGAGGCTCAGTGCCGTAGCGGCAAGCGGGGAGCACCTGTTCCCCGCCTCCGGATCAGGGCGTAACCAGGCTGGCGAGCCGCGGTTCGGTGGCGACTTGCCAGGTCCCATCGGCGCCGCGACCCAGCGCGTTGGCCTTGATCGGTGCCGGAGCGATGCGGATTGCCTTGTGACCGAGCCGTTCCAGATCCGCCTTCATCGCCACCAGCGCGGTGCCTTCCTCGATCAGCAGCGCGTCGCCGAAAGCCATGGCGAAGGGCAGCGCGAGTGCCTCCTGCGCGCCGAGGCCGAAATCGAGCACGCCGATGATCGCGCGAGTGACGGTGACCGGGATGGTCGGCCCCCCGGCCGCGCCGATCACCAGCATCACCTTGCCGTTCTGGTCATAGACGATGGTCGGTGCCATCGACGAGCGTGGACGCTTGCCGCCTTCGACCCGGTTGGCCACCGGCTTGCCGCCGGCCTCGGGGATGAGGGTGAAGTCGGTCAGCTCGTTGTTGAGGTAGAAGCCGCCGAAGAACAGGCCCGATCCGAAGGCGCCCTCGATGGTCGAGGTGTAGCTCACGGCATTGCCGACCGCGTCCACCACCGCGAAATGGGTGGTGCCGTGCTCCGGCTCCTCCGGCCCGTCGCCGCGCGCCAGCGGAGCGCCGGGCGGCACGCCCGGCTCGGCCTTGGCGAGGCTCGTATCGGGCGAAATCAGGCCCGAGCGGGCGGCGAGGTAGTTCTTGTCCACCATCCCCGCCACCGGCACGCTGACGAAATCGGCGTCGCCCGTATAAAGTTCGCGGTCGGCATAGGCGAGGCGCTGGCTCTCGATCAGCAAGTGCCAGAACACCGGGCTGTCTGGCCCGAGCGCGGCGAGATCGAAGCGCTCGAGCTGGCCGAGCATCTGCGCCACGGCGATTCCGCCCGAGGATGGTGGACCCATGCCGCACACGCGGTAAATGCGATAACGGATGCAGACCGGATCGCGCTGCCTTGGCTGGTAGGCAATAATATCGGCCGCAGTCATGCGCCCGTCCTGCGGGGTCTGCGCTGCCACATGGGCGGCGAGCGCGGCGGCGGGCGCGGCGCCATACATCGCCTTCGGACCTTCAGCCGCGAGCGCCCGGAGGGTATGGGCGAGCTGCGGGTTCCTGATGGTGGTTCCCACCGGCAAGGGTTCCCCATCCGCGCCGAAGAACACCGTGCGCGCGGTGTCGGACTTGTCGGCGCGCCCCTTGTTGCCTGCGAGCGAATCATACAGCCGCCGGTTCATCACGAAGCCATCTTCGGCGAGCGCAATGGCGGGCTCGAACAGCTTGGCCCAAGGCAGCGTGCCGTGCTCGGCATGGGCCTTGGCGGCCAGCGCGATATTGCCCGGGACCCCGACGCTGAGGCCCGAATAGACGCGCGGCTCGCGCGGGAGCACCGTGCCGCTCTCGTCGAGGAAGCGGTTCGGCGTGGCGGCCGCCGGGGCCGTCTCGCGCCCGTCATAGCTGACCAGTGCGCCCGTCGTGCCGTCTGCGCGCAGCATGAACCCGCCGCCGCCGATTCCGGAGCTTTGCGGTTCGACCACGGTCAGCGCCAGCATCACGGCAATGGCGGCATCGGTGGCCGAGCCGCCCGCCGCGAGAATCGCCTCGCCTGCTGCGCTCGCGCGCGGATCGGCGCTGCTGACGGCGCCAACCGCAGCCGCCGGAGCCGGTTCGACGCGCGAAAGGGTCTGACTGGTCGCGCAGCCCGAAAGGGTCAGCGCCAGCGAGGCGATCAGGGCAGGGAAGATGCGCATGGGCCGGCGTGCTATCCGCTTCCCACCGCTTCGGCAATGCTGGCGAAGCCGTCACGCTGCATCAGCGCCTCGATCCCCTTGACGATCCGCGCTCCGAGGCCCGGCCCTTCATAGACCATCGCCGAGTAGAGCTGGACGAGGCTCGCGCCCGCGCGGATGCGCTCCCAAGCGTGCTCGGCGCTGGCGATCCCGCCCACGCCGATCAGGGGAATCCCGCCGCCGGTCGCCTTGCGGAAGTCACGCAGGCGCTGGGTGGCCAGCGCGCGCAAGGGCGCGCCCGAAAGCCCCCCGGTCTCCCCCGCATGGCGCGAACGCAAGGCGGGGCGGGTAATCGTGGTATTGGCAACCACCAGCGCGCCCAGGCCCTTGTCCAGCGCAATGCGGGCGATCGCGTCGATGTCGGCAGGTGCAAGATCGGGGGCAACCTTGAGGAAGATCGGAGCGGCGCTTCCGGTTGCGTCGCGGGCGGCGATCACCGCATCGAGCAAGCCGGTCAAGGCGCTTTCGTCCTGCAGCGCGCGCAGGCCCGGAGTGTTGGGGCTGGAAATGTTGACGCACAGATAGCTTGCCACCGGCGCCATCAGCCGCGCCATCACCGCATAATCGGCGATGCGATCGGCCGAATCCTTGTTCGCCCCGATATTGGCCCCGACGATGCCCGGCCGCCCGGCGCGCGCCCGCAGCCGCGCCAGCGCCGCCTCGCTCCCGCTGTTGTTGAACCCCATGCGGTTGATCACCGCCTCGTCCTCGATCAGCCGGAACAGGCGCGGCCTGGGATTGCCCGCTTGCGGCAGCGGAGTGATCGAGCCGACCTCGGCAAAGCCGAAGCCGAGGCCGAGCAGCGCGTCGGCCACCTCGGCATCCTTGTCGAAGCCCGCCGCCACGCCGACCGGATTGGGAAAATCGAGCCCGGCCACGCGGATCGCCAGCGATGCGGGCTGCGGCCTCGGACCGCGCAGGGGCAGGGCCTTGAGCGCTGTGAGGGCAAGACGGTGTCCGGTCTCCGAATCGAGCGCGAACAGGGCGGGCTTGAGCAGGCGGAAGATCATGTCACCAGCGCCTATGGCAGGCGGGCGGCGCTGTCGAGCATCGCTCCCTTGCAAACCTTTGCTGGCGGTCGATCAGCCATATCTTCCAAGCACTTGATCGCTTGGCCTGCGCGGGGATTGGGCATGTCGCTTGCATACAATCCATTGGGCGATTCGCTCTTTATAGGATGGCGTGCGACCCGAAGGGCTCGGAGCAGCAATGCTAAGAGTTCCTCAACTCAGATGGGCGGCGGTTCGGTTTCGGATCGCCGCCCCTTTTTTGCCCCGATCCCTCCTCCCCCTTGCGGCAGTTGTCAGACCGCCACGGGCAGGGCTAAACCCTTTCCTCAGGGCTGTCGCCAATGCATGAGCAATCAGGGAAATATCATGAAATCCATCCGCTTGCTTGCCAAACCAATATCCGTGCTGGCAGTGGCGAGCGCGTGGTGCGTGCCGCTCGCCGCCCAGCCGGCGGCTCCTGCGCCGGCCCCGGCCGTCCTCGATCTTGCGCCCGAGGCTGGCATTGACGAACTTTTCGCCGCCTATGATGCCGCCAGCCTTGCCCAGTCGCCCGAAGGCAAGGCCTATCGCGGCATCCGCGATGCGGATTACGGTAAGTGGAACGACCCTTCCGCCGAGGCCGAAGCCCGGGCCGACGCCCTGCTCGACGCGACGCTGGCGACGATGCGGGCGCGCTATGATCCGGCCTCGCTCGCGCCGCAGCAGGCGCTGTCCTACCGCCTGTTCGAACAGCTGGCCGCGCGCAGCGCGAGCCTGCGCCCCTACCGCGACTACGGCTATATCTTCGACCAGATGAACGGTGCGCAGAGCGATCTGCCCGCCTTCCTCATCAACATCCACCGGGTTGCGAGCGCGGCCGATGCCGAAGCCTATGTGTCGCGGATCGCCGGGCTCGGCCCGTTGCTCGACGCGCTCACCGCGCAGTCGCGCGCCCAAGCGGAGAAGGGGGTGATGCCGCCCAAATGGGTCTATCCCTACGTCATCTCGGATATCGCGAACCTGCTGGATGCCAGCAAGACCAACGCCGTGCTGGAGGACTTGGCCAAGAAGCTCGCCGCGCTCGACATCGCCGATGAGGACAAGGCCGTGCTCGCGACGCGGGCGGCTGCGGCATGGCAGGCATCGGCTGCCCCCGCCTATGCGCGGCTACTTGCCGAAATGCAGCGCCAGCAGCAGCTCGCGTCCACCGAGGATGGCATCTGGCGCTTTGCCGGGGGCGACAAATACTACGCCGCGCTGCTCAAGAGCTATACCACCACCGATCTCACCGCCGACGAGATCCACGCGCTCGGCCTCAAGGAAACTGCCCGCATCCATGGCGAGATGCGCGCGATCATGGCCAAGGTGGGCTTTACCGACACTTTGCAGGAATTCTTCCGATACACCCGCACCGATCCGCGTTTCTTCCACACCAGCCGCGAGGCCTATCTCGCCGAGGCCGAAGGCCATCTGGCGCGGATGACGGCCAAGCTGTCCGAATTCTTCAACACGCTTCCCAAGGACCCGCTGGTGATCAAGCCGGTCGAAGCCTTCCGCGAGAAGAGCGCCGGCAAGGCTTTCTACCAGAGCCCCGCGCCCGATGGTTCGCGCCCTGGCACCTATTATGTCAACCTCTACAATCTCAATGACATGAGCAGAAATGAGCTTGAGGCGCTGGCCTATCATGAAGGCCTGCCCGGGCATCATTTGCAACGCTCGATCCAGGGCGCGCTCGGCGATCTGCCCGCTTTCCGCCGCTTCGGCGGGGTGACGGCCTATTCGGAAGGCTGGGGCCTCTATTCCGAGGAACTGGGCAAGGACATGGGCTTCTACACCGATCCCTACTCCGATTTCGGACGGCTCGCGATGGAACTGTGGCGGGCCGGGCGACTGGTGGTTGACACCGGCATCCATCACAAGCGCTGGAGCCGCGCGCAGGCGATCGCCTGGCTCGCCGAGAACACGCCCAATCCGCAGGGAGATATCGAAAAGGCTGTCGAGCGCTATATCGTCTATCCCGGACAGGCGACGGCTTACATGATCGGCAAGCTCAAGATCATGGAGCTGCGTGACAAGGCGCGGGCCGAACTGGGAACGAAATTCGACATACGCGAATTTCACGATGTGATCCTGACAAGCGGGCCGGTATCGCTGTCGATCATGGAGGAGAATGTCGGGCAGTGGATCGCTGCCCGCCTCAAGAACTAGGTATCGCGCCGCATGGCAGGGGGGCCGCGCAAGCGGGCAGGGCACAGTTGCAGTTCGAGCTTGAGATCATCGCGCCCCCGCCAGAGGCAGCCGCGCCGGTCAACACCTTCTATGTGATCGAGACGCAGGATGCCCGGATCGAGGAGATCGTACCGGCCTATTCGGCGCAGCTGGTGGTGATGATCCGCGGGCGACTGATCTTCGACCGGCCCGATGATGCACCCGTGGCAGCCGGCCGCGTGGCCATCAATGCCCCGCAGCTCGGCATCGCGCCTTGTGTTCTGGAAGGGCCGGCGTTGCTCGTCGGCGCCTCGCTGACCCAGGCCGGCTGGCAAGCGATCGCCAATCTCCCGGCCGACATCGTGCATGATCGGCTGCTGCCGGCCGACACCGTCCTTTCGGTTGCCGATATCAGGAAGCTCGAAGCCATGGCCGCCGATTGCGCTGCCGGTCGCAGGACGGTGCGCGATCTGTGTGCCGAGCTTGCGGCCATATTGTCGGTACCCCGCTACCGGTTGCGCCCGGAGCATGTCGCGGTGATCGAGGTGATCATGCGCTGGCTCGGCAGCGGGTTCGATCCCTCGCTGGAAGAACTCCATGCCATGGTCGACATTTCGCCGCGCCAGCTGCAACGCCTCTCGCGCCGCTATTTCGGAGTGCCACCGGCGCAGGTGCTCAAGCGCTTCCGGGCGATCCGCGCGGCGATGGTGCTCGCCAACCCGGCGCTGCCCGATGGCTTGCGCGACGAAATGCTGGCAAGCTTCTTCGATCAGGCGCATCTGATCCACGATATTCGGCGCTATACCGGGCGCACACCGACCCAGTTGCGGGGTAACTCGCTCTCTACCGGGCTGCTCGATCCCAACGGGCACGGCGATGCGGCAAGCCTGCTGCGCGGGAGGCGCGAGGGATAGCGGTTGAAATCCGAACGATTCGCTCGTAATTACAAATCGGAACGATTTTGTCCGATTTGAGAACCGTTCGCAATGCGCCTCTCGAACCTTGCTGATTATGCAGTGATTACAATGAGCCAGGCTGCGCTCCACTGCGGCAGCGGGCGTGTCAGCGCGGCCGAGTTGGCGGCGGAAACGGGCCTGCCCGTGCCGACCGTGCAAAAGCTCGTCTCGCGCCTCACCGCGGCGGGTCTGCTGCGTTCGGTGCGCGGGGCGCATGGCGGCCTGCAGCTCGGCAGGCCCGCGGCAGCGATCACCGTGGCGGATATCGTCGAGGCGGTCGAAGGCCGGATCGCGCTCACCGCCTGCGTCGATCATGCGCCGTGCGATTTCGAGGCCGGATGCAGCATGAAGCCGCACTGGCCGATCATCAACGACGCGCTGCGTCGCGCGCTGGCCAGCGTTACCCTCGCCCAGCTGCGCAGCCCCGCCCCGAGTCACCAAACCGTCGAGGAACACCCGGCATGAGCGAAGACATCGAAATCCAGGATCGCCCCGAACTCGACCGGCAAGCCCGCGAGGCTGCGGCGAAGGTTGCCGATTACGAGCACGGCTGGTCGGCCGATATCGATACCGAGTTCGCGCCCAAGGGGCTGAACGAGGACACCATCCGTTTCATCAGCGCCAAGAAGAGCGAGCCCGAATGGATGCTCGCATGGCGTCTCAAGGCCTTCCGCCTGTGGCAGACGATGGAGGAGCCGGACTGGGCCAAGGTCGGCTATCCGCCGATCGACTATCAGGACGCCTATTACTACGCCGCGCCCAAGAAGAAGGCCAAAATCGCCAGCCTCGATGAACTCGATCCCGAGATCAAGGCGGTCTATGACAAGCTCGGCATCCCCGTGGCGGAGCAGGAAGTGCTCGCCGGGGTCGAAGGCGCGCGCAAGGTCGCGGTGGACGCGGTGTTCGATTCTGTCAGCGTCGCCACCACCTTCCGCGAGGAATTGAAGCGCGCCGGCGTGATCTTCCTCTCGATCTCCGAGGCGATCCGCGAATATCCTGATCTGGTGCAGAAGTGGCTCGGGCGCGTCGTGCCGATGCGCGACAACTTCTTCGCCTGCCTCAACTCGGCGGTCTTCTCCGACGGCACCTTCGTCTATGTCCCCGAAGGCGTGCGCTGCCCGATGGAGCTTTCGACCTATTTCCGCATCAATGCCGAGAACACCGGCCAGTTCGAACGCACGCTGATCATCGCCGACAAGGGCGCCTATGTCAGCTACCTCGAAGGCTGCACCGCACCGATGCGCGATGAAAACCAGCTTCACGCCGCGGTGGTGGAACTGGTCGCATTGGACGATGCCGAGATCAAATATTCGACCGTGCAGAACTGGTATCCCGGCAATGCCGAGGGCAAGGGCGGGATCTACAACTTCGTCACCAAGCGCGCGCTGTGCCAGGGGAACCGGAGCAAGGTCAGCTGGACGCAGGTCGAAACCGGCTCGGCGGTGACGTGGAAGTATCCCTCTTGCGTGCTGAATGGCGAGGATAGCGTCGGCGAGTTTTACTCGGTCGCGGTCACCAACAACTACCAGCAGGCCGACACCGGCACCAAGATGATCCACAACGGGCGCGGCAGCCGCTCGACGATCATCTCCAAGGGGATTTCGGCGGGCAAGAGCAGCAACACCTACCGCGGCTTGGTGCGCGTCGGACCGAACGCCGACAACGTGCGCAACTTCACCCAGTGCGACAGCCTGCTCTTGGGCGACCAGTGCGGCGCGCACACCGTGCCCTATATCGAGGTCAAGAACCCCAGCGCGCAGATCGAGCACGAGGCGACCACCAGCAAGATCAGCGACGAACAGCTGTTCTACGCGATGCAGCGCGGCCTCGGCGAAGAGGAGGCGGTGGCGCTGATCGTCAACGGCTTTGCCAAGGACGTGCTGAAAGAGCTGCCGATGGAGTTTGCGGTCGAGGCGCAGAAGCTGCTGGCGATTTCGCTTGAGGGGAGCGTGGGATGATCCTGACACTGAGCGATGCGCCAAAGCGCGCCAGATTCTCTCCCCATGAGAGGAGGAGCTGAAGTGACTACCCGCAAAACCCTCGCCCTCAACCCCGAAGCTGCCATTGCCCAAGCCCCCGCGCTCAAGCGGAAGGGGCGCGGGTGGGAGATTTCGGCGAAGCGGCTCGATGCGCTGCACGAACAGGCGCGCGAGCTGCGCCGTCATTCGACCGCGGCGCACAAGGCGCTGGCCGAGAAGTTCAGCAAGGCTGATCTGGGCCGCTACAGCTTCAAGCGCCACGCCGTGGTCGGCTCGGCGATCGTCGATTTCAATTGCCACAACCTTGGCCTCGCGCTCGCGATCGACGAGGAGGGGCAGAACGATCGCCTCGCCAGGCGCCGCGACAAGAGCCTCGAAAGCGTCGGCATCAAGGTGTTGCGCATCGCGGCGAGGGACATCCTCGAAAACCTCGACGCGGTGCTTGCGCGCCTTACCCTCGCCATGCGCGAGCGCATCGCCGAGAAGAAGGAGGCCGCCCGCGCGCACAAGGCGGCCAATCCCAAGCAGACCTATTCCCGCCCCAAACCCCGGAGCCGCAGCTGATGTTCGCCACGCTCATTGCCCCGCTGCTCGTGCTCCAAGCCGTCGGCGAGGCCGTTGTCGCGGTCAAGAACGACAACCCCGAAACCTGGACGGTGGAATATCCGCGCCTGATCCAGCCTTTCGTGCAGGACTATCGCCGCTGCCTCAAGGTCGCCAACCGCACCGTCACCGGCATCGCCAATTTCGAGGCGCAGCACGCCGCCGATCTGCCCCGCTGCGCCGAACGCCGCGCCAAGGCGATTGCCGAATCCAACGCTGCCCTTGCGGGCGCCAAGACGGCGATGAGTCCCGAGGAGGTCGACCAGCTATTCGCCACTATCGGCCGCATCCACATCGCTCGCGGCGCCGATCTCGACCGGCAGTTCCGCCAGCGCCTCGCGGGGGCCGAGGCGGCTCGCGCTGCCTACGAAGCGGGTCGCCCCAAGGGACTGGTGATCGAACTGCATGACGCCAGCGTGGTCAAGGCCCGCACCGACGCGAGTGCCGCTGTTGCGGCCGAACAGGACAAGGACAGCCAGTAATGCTCACCATCACCGATCTTCACGCCCGCGTCGGCGACACGCCGATCCTCAAGGGCCTGTCGCTGCACGTGCCTGCGGGCGAGGTGCACGCGATCATGGGCCCCAACGGCGCGGGCAAGTCGACGCTGGCCAACGTGCTCGGCGGCAAGCCCGGTTACGAAGTGACGGCGGGCAGCGTCACCTTTCGCGGGCAGGACCTGCTCGCGCTCGAACCGCATGAGCGCGCCGCCGCGGGGCTGTTCCTCGGCTTTCAGTATCCGGTCGAGATTCCCGGCGTCTCCAACGTCCAGTTCCTGCGCGAGGCGCTCAATGCCCAGCGCAAGGCGCGCGGGCAAGAACCGCTGTCGGGTGGCGATTTCCTCAAGCTCGCCAAAGACAAGGCCGCGCTGCTCAAGATGGACATGGACATGCTCAAGCGGCAGGTGAATGTCGGTTTCTCGGGCGGCGAGAAGAAGCGCGCCGAGATGGTGCAGATGGGCATTCTCGATCCCGCCTTCGCGGTGCTGGACGAGACCGACTCCGGCCTCGACATCGACGCGCTGCGGATCGTCGGCGCGGGGATCAACGCGATCATGCGCGCGCCCGGCAAGGCGGTGCTGCTGATCACCCACTACCAGCGCCTGCTCGATGTGGTGAAGCCCGACAAGGTCAGCATCCTCGCCGGCGGCCGCATCGTCGAGACCGGCGGGCCGGAACTCGCCCTGCGGCTCGAGGCCGAAGGCTATGACGCGGTGATGGCGTGACGACAGCGACCCTCCCCACACGCCGCGACGAAGCGTGGCGCTATGCCGATATGGACGCGCTCGCGCGGCTCGGCGCGGCGGCGCTCGATACGTGGCAGACGCTGGACGTGGCCGCGGGCGAAAGCGTGACGCGCTGCCTTGTGGTCGGCGCGGATGCGCCCGAAGTTCACCGGATGCGGGTGACGCTCGGCGAGGGCGCCAAAGCCGCCTTCTTCGTCACCAATCGCGGCGCGGACTACACCCGCTTCGAGCTGGAAGTGCGGCTCGCGCGGGGCGCGCATTTCGAATTCGGCGGCGTGACCATCGGCGGCAGCGGTGTGACCCGCGAATTCGTGACCCAGGTTGTCCACGCCGAGCCAGAAGCGACCTCGAACCAGACCGTGCGCGCGGTCCACTGGGCCGGGGCGACCGGCAATTTCCTCGGCGAGATCAAGGTCGCGCGCCATGCCCAGAAGACCGACGCCGCGCAGGACTTCAAGGGCCTGCTGCTCGAAGCCGGGGCCAGCGCCAATGCCGTGCCGCAGCTCGAGATCTTCGCCGACGACGTGAAATGCGCCCACGGCGCGACGGTCGGCGCGCTGGACGAGGGCGCGCGCTTCTACATGATGGCGCGCGGGCTCGATTCCGCCACCGCCCAGCGGCTGCTGGTGCAGGCCTTCATCGGCGATGCCTTCGTGGCGCTGGAGGACGAGGCCGAGCGCGGGACGCTGCTCGATGCTGCGCTGGCGGCGCTGGAGGGGGCGGGGCTGTGAACGCATCTGTCACCCTCGAACGCGATCTTCGCGCCGACTTCCCCGGCATGGTCACGGCGCAAGGCAAGCCATGGCACTATCTCGACACTGCGGCCACCGCGCACAAGCCGCGCGCGGTGATCGACGCCATGGCCCGCGCGCTGGGCGAGGATTACGCCACCGTCCACCGCGGGGTCTATGCTCGCTCGGCCGAGATGACGCTCGCCTACGAGGCGGCGCGGCGCAAGGTCGCGGGCTTCATCGGCGGGCACGAGGACGAGGTGATCTTCACCCGCGGGGCGACCGAGGCGATCAATCTTGTCGCCCAGACCTGGGGCCGCGCCAACCTCAAGGCTGGGGATCGCATCCTGCTCTCGCAGCTGGAGCACCATTCCAACATCGTGCCGTGGCAGATGATCGCAGCGGAAACCGGCGCGGTGATCGATGTCTGCCCGCTGACCGCCGATCACTGCATCGATCTGGAAGCTGCCGAAGCGATGCTGACCGAGCGCCACAAGCTGGTCGCCTTTGCCCATGTCTCGAACGTGCTCGGCTCGGTGCTCGACGCGCCGCGCGCGGCGGCGCTGGCCCACAAGGTGGGTGCGAAGCTGCTGCTCGACGGGTGCCAGTCTGCACCGCACATGGGGGTCGATGTCGCCGCGCTGGCTTGCGACTTCTATGTGTTCAGCGCGCACAAGCTCTACGGCCCCACCGGGATCGGCGCGCTGTGGGCGAGGGCGGAGATCCTCGCGCAAATGCCCCCCTGGCAGGGCGGGGGCGCGATGATCGACCGGGTCACCTTCGCGCGCACCACCTATGCCCCGCCGCCCCAACGCTTCGAGGCCGGGACGCCCGCGATCACCGAAGCCATCGCCTTCGCCGCCGCGATCGACTATGTCAGCGCCATCGGCCCGGACCGCATCCACGCGCATGAACGCGCTTTGGTCGCCCGCCTGCGCCGTGAGCTGGGCGCCATGAACGATGTGATGCTATTCGGCCCCGCCGATAGCGCGGGGATCGTCAGCTTCGCGCTCGACGGCATCCACCCGCACGATCTCGGCACGATCCTCGACGAGAGCAACGTCGCGATCCGCGCCGGGCACCACTGCGCCCAACCCCTGATGGACTTCCTCGGCGTTCCCGCCACCGCGCGCGCCAGCTTCGGGCTCTATTCGAGCGCCGCCGATATCGACGCGCTGCTCGCCGGGATCGCCCGCACCCGTCGCATTTTTGGAAAGGCCTGAGTGATGGACCGTTCACCCGAAAACGCCGAGACCGCTGTCAGCAAGCCCCCCCGCGCCCGCGTCGAGGACGCAATCGACCCTGATGTCGAGGCGCCGCGCACCCGCGACTATCTCGAGGGCTTCCTCGCCGCCAAGCCCGCGAAAGACGCCGTCGGCGGTGCCGGCAGTGACTTGCAGGCCGCGGTGATCGAGGCGCTGCGCGAGATCTACGATCCGGAAATCCCGGTCAACATCTACGATCTCGGGCTGATCTACGGGGTCGAGGTCGATGACAACGCCGATGTGACCATCACCATGACGCTCACCACCCCGCATTGTCCGGTGGCCGAGTCCATGCCGGGCGAGGTCGAGCTGCGCGTGACTTCGGTGCCCGGTGTCCGCGATGCGGAGGTGGTGCTGGTATGGGAACCGGCCTGGGGTCCGCACAAGATGAGCGACGAGGCGCGGCTCGAACTGGGGATGCTGTGAACTTCGTGCCTGCCCTGACGATTGCCTTGGCGGACTACCGTGACCCGCGCGACGCGGCGGACGTGATCGCGCTGCTGGATGCCTATGCGCGCGATCCGATGGGCGGGGGCGAACCTCTGTCCGCGCCGGTGAAGGCGCGGCTGACCGATGATCTGGCAGCCAACCGCCACGCCTTCTCGCTGCTCGCGCGGCGCGATGACGAGGCGGTCGGCCTTGCCAACTGCTTCATGGGCTATTCCACCTTTGCCGCCGCGCCGCTGGTCAATATCCACGATCTCGTGGTGCTGCCCGGCCATCGCGGTGCGGGCATCGGCAAGGCCTTGCTCGCCGCCATCGAGGCCGAAGCCTTGAAGCGCGGGGCCTGCAAGATCACATTGGAAGTGCTGAGCGGCAATCCGGCGCGGCACCTTTACGCCGCTTGCGGCTATGGCGACTACCAGCTCGATCCCGCCGCGGGGCACGCGCTGTTCTGGCAGAAGAGGCTGACATGACCGAGACGACCACCACCACGCGCGCCGCTCCGAAGGCCGCCGTCACCCTGACGCCTTCTGCCGAAGCCCGCATCGCCGAGCTGATGCGCAAGGCGCCGGCGGATGCCATCGGTGTCAAGCTCTCGACCCCGCGGCGCGGCTGTTCCGGCCTCGCCTATTCGGTCGATTACGTCACCACCGAGGCGAAGTTCGACGAAAAGATCGTCACCCCGGGCGGAGTGTTCTACATCGATGGGGCGAGCGTGCTCTACCTCGTCGGCAGCACGATGGACTGGCGCGAGGACGATTTCACCGCCGGCTTCGTGTTCGAGAACCCCAACGCCAAGGGCACCTGCGGCTGCGGCGAGAGCTTCATGGTCTAAGCGGCGCGGGCCGCTTCAGATTTCCGCCGCCAGACGCGCGATCAGGCGGCGTTCGAGCTCGTCGACTTCCCCGTCCGCGGCGATCATCTTCTCGAGCCATTCGTTCTCCTCGTCGGTGACGAGCGCGCCCGCGGCTGCCTTGGCGGCATAATCGGTGCCGGGCTGCTTCTTGCCGAACACCTTGCCGAAGTGGTTGGCGACATGCGGCACCTCACGCAAAACACCGCCGATGACGCGGCCGACATTGGCGCGATTATCGGCAATGAAGGCTTCCAGCTCGCGCTTGCGTTCGTGGCTGACCTGCGCGTGATCGAAGACGAAGCCCTTGAGGTAATTGGCAACGCCGTCGATGAACAGCTCGTCCCATTCGACCGCGTTTTCCTCGGTGAGGGTTGCGTCTTTGAGGCGGAACAGCATCTCGGCATCATATCGTGAGACCGCCGCGGGGCCGTGGCCGCCGCTCGCCCAAATCACGCGGCGGATGATGCGGCATTCGGCGGCGGAGATGTGGGTCGCGGACAGATCGCCGCCGCAGCGGGTCGGGCCGGTGCCGGTCAGAACTTCGCGTTCGACTTGTGCCAGGACGTAGTTCTTGAGCCGTTCGGGGGTGTTCTCGGCGCGCTCGATGATGCGCACAATGGCTTCGAGCTCGACCATGCTTTCGAGCACCCCGTCATGGTCGATCTGGCCGATCAGCCATTCGGCCTCCTCGTCGCTGCATTGCAGGCGCGGCGGCGTGCCGTTGAGCACGAATTCCCCGATCGCCTCGACGAAGAAGTCGCACCACGCCGGCGTGCGCTCGACGAGCGAATTGTTGAGTGCGAACAGCGCCTCGGCCTCGGCGCGGGTGATGATCCCGTCGCCCCAGCCTTCGCGGCGGAGCGCGAGCAACTCGTCGGCCGCAATCTGCCCGTCGGCAGCCGCGCGCTCGGCGATTGCGATGAAGTGCGTGGTCATGTCCTGTCGGTTCCTTGCCGGTCTCGCCTGAGGGGATGGCATGATCAGGCTTAAGGCCGGGTTACCGCCGTTCCACCTCGCGGATGCAGGCCCCGCGATCCACCGCCGCGCCGCCCTGTCGCTGGCGTGCCTCGACATGCGCGGCGACCGGATCGGCGCCGGGACGCAGTGGGTAGAGATAAATGTCGAGCACGCAGTCGCGGCCCGAGAACTGGAGCTTGCGGGCATCGCCCTCGGCGACATCGAGCCGCGGCGTCCCGAACCGCCGAGCGAGGGTGCCGGCGTCCTGCCCGATCACGCCCTCCAGCCCCTGCGGCGCCATCATCTCGGGCACCACCGCGATGCTGCTGCCGCGCGGCGGCGAGGCAGGGGCGGGCCGCGAGGGGACAGTGCCTCCGGCACATCCGGCCAGCATCAGGGCCAGCGCGGCCAGCATGGTGGCGGAACGGGAGGTCATGCCTCTGCCTTCCCTTCTTCAAGCCGTCGCAGCACCAAATGCGTCCCCGCCGCCGCGCCCAACACCGGAGCGATCAGCCCTGCCACCGGCACCAGCATCAGGCCGGCGATACACGCGCCGAGCACGAACCGCTGCCCCTTGCCCACCGGATTGGCGCCGGGCGCCCGCGGCGCGTGCCGCAGCCATGCCATGTCGGTCAGCTCGCGCCCGAGCAGCACCGCGTTGACCCCGAGAAAGACCAGCCCCGGGCCGAAAGCCGTGGGGGCGACCACCGCCGCCAGCGGCAGCGCCAGCAGGTTGTAGCCCAGCGCCCGCAGCAGCCCTCTCACCGAATTGGCCAGATCCCGCCGGAACGGCAGCGGCTTCGCCTCGGCTGCGCGCGCCGGATAGTGCCGCGCCTCGACTGCGGCCACCACCGCGTCGGCGAAGAACTGCAACACCGCCATCGCCACCATCCGGAACAGCAGCCACATCGCCACCGGCACCAGCACGATTGCGGCGATCCCGGCCCAGCTCTGGTCGATCCCGTAGCGCGCGCCCGCTGCCGCGAGGGCGCAATAGAGTCCGGCGCCCGCCACGCCGAACGCCGCCAGCGTCAAAGCCACGCTTCTGACGACCACCGCAAGGATGCGGCGATCGCCGAGCTGGCCAAGGGCCTTCGCAAGCGCGGCGGCAACGGCGGTCATGGCCTCAGCCGATGCGGGCCATGAGCAGCGAAGTCAACGCGGGGATGGGGCGCCGCACACAGATGCTTGGCGTAGGCTCCGAACAAAGCTAGGCGGCGCGCAGATGTCATTCCCAAGGAACCTCCCGTGACCGCCACCACCCCGCCCCGCTACGACGTTGTTGCCATCGGCAATGCCGTGGTCGACGTTATCGCTTCCTGCGACGAGGAGCTGATCGACGAGCTCCAGCTCAATCGCGGCGGCATGACCCTGATCGACGAGGCGCGGGCCGAAGAGCTCTACGAGGCGATGCCGCCTGCGCGCGAGCTTTCGGGCGGCTCGGCGGCGAACACGCTGGCCGGTCTCGCCACGCTCGGGCTGCAATGCGCCTTCATCGGGCAGGTTGCCGACGACCAGCTCGGCAAGGTGTTCCGCCACGACATGCGCGCCACCGGCATCGATTTCGACACCCCGGCCCGTCCGGGCGAACCGGCAACCGGGCGCGTGCTGATCTTCGTCACCCCCGATGGCGAGCGGACGATGAACACCTTCCTCGGTGCCGGGCAGTTCCTCCCCGCCGCGGCGCTCGACGAGGAGCTGATCGCCTCGGCCGCGATCCTCTATCTCGAAGGCTATCTGTGGGACCCGGAAGAACCCCGCCGGGCGATGCGCCGCGCGATCGCGGTGGCCCGCAATGCCGGCCGCAAGATCGCCTTCACCGCTTCGGAAAGCTTCGTGATCGAGCGCCACGGCGATGATTTCCGCAGCATGATCGAGGAAGGCATCATCGACATCCTGTTCGTCAACGAAAGCGAGCTGGCGACGCTGACGGGCGAATCTGCGTTCGAGGCGGGCCTTGCGGCGGTGGCGGGCAAGGTGCCGGTGCTGGTGGCGACCCGCAGCGAGAAGGGCGCGGTTGCCATCGCCCATGGCGAGCGCGCCGAGGTGGCCGCGGTGCCGGTGATGAAGGTGGTGGACACCACCGGCGCGGGCGACCAGTTCGCGGCCGGATTCCTCTCGGGCTATGTCCGGGGCGAGCCGCTGACGCGGTGCCTCAAGCGCGGGGCGATCTGCGCTTCGGAAGTGATCTCGCACTACGGCCCCCGCCCCGAAGCCGACATGCTCAAGCTGATGGAAGAAAGGCTTTAGGCTTTGCGCTCGCGGCCCTGCGGGCTGAAATCAGCGCGATGCGCCAGCTTTGGCGCCCGTCCGCCGCGACGGGGCCTTCAGGCCCCAAGAGCGAGGATTTCGCAGCGCGCAGGCGATGCGGAGCGCAAACCCCTGCGTAATAAAATAACAAAGGTGACAAAGGTGACAGGGTGTCAACTTTGTCTCCCGCCGTTTCATCTCGTAAAATCATGAGCTTGAACCCATGTCCGGGCACAAACGGACACAAGAACTTCGCGCGCGCGAAGCGTTTGTGCGCTGGTTTGGCTGGCTGACGATGACAAAGAACGGGGACAAAGAGCGACGCGCAGCCTAACCGCCCGCCCGCCCTGTAGGAAAGCTCACTCGTCCGGCACGTAGCCCGCATCGCGCAGGGTCACCATGTAGGCCGCGATCTGGTCGATCTGCTTGCGGGTGAGGGTGAAGTCCATCTCCTCTGGGTAGTTGTGCGCGTCGGCCAGCCAGTCGGCCAGCGACTTTTCCGACAGCCCGCGCCGGTTGGCGATCGCGGCAAAGCTGGGCGAGGCGGGGTTCGCTGAGAGGAACGGCGGTTCGACCGCGTGGCATCCCCCGCAGGCCGCCTCGACGAAGGCGGGCGCGCGGGTGTCGGGCGAAGGCGAGGTCGCCTTGCCAAGCATGGGCGGCGGGTTGTCGGTGCCGGGCGCGGTGGCGCAGGCGGCGAGCGCAAGCGCCGCTGCGGCGGCGAGGGAGAGGCGATAGGTCATGCTGGTCTTATCCCCTCTGTCCGGCGGAATTTCCTTGATCGGGATCAAGTTTGCACCTGCAAAGCCCGTGATGGCAATCGCATTCCGCTGCAACCATCCGCGGGCTGCTGCGTTGCGATGCCACGGACATGACCCGTTCCACCCATCCGCGAGAAGCATTCTGCATGAAGCCCTTTTCCGCCACGCACCTGCGTCTGCGTCGCTGGAGCCTCGCCTTGGCCGCGCCCATGCTCTTGGCGACAAGCCAAAGCGCGCACGCCTCTGCGCAGGGCGACTGGGCCACTGCCAGTGATATCGCGGTCGGCGGGCTGGCGCTGTGGTCGCTCGGCGTGCCGGCGGCCGAGGGCGACACGCAGGGCGCATTCCGGGCGGGCGGATCAGCCGAAGGCATCCCGGCGCTCGCACTGGCGAGCTTCGTCGGCCTCGCGCGGGTCGAGGCGGACAAGCACCACTGATACGATGTCGTCGCAGGCGCGGCGCTCGGCACGGGGGTCGGGCTGGTTATTACCCACCGCAAGCCCGACAAGGACGGGCGCGTGGCGGTCGTGCTGCCGTGGGGCGATTTCCACGGCGGCGGGGTAACCTACGCCGCGCGGTTCTAGCCGCGTTCGCGCGCCACTTCGCGCCAGCCGATGTCGCGGCGGCAGAAGCCGCTTGGGAAGGCGATCTTGTCGACGGCGGCATAGGCCCTGGCCTGCGCCTCGGTGACGCTCGCACCGGTCGCGGTGACGGCGAGCACCCGGCCGCCGGCGGCCACCAGCGCGCCGTCCTTCATCGCGGTGCCGGCGTGAAACACCTTGGCAGCGCCCGGTTCCACCCCCGACAGATCGATCGCCCCGCCCTTTTCCGGCGTGCCGGGATAGCCCTTGGCGGCCATCACCACGGTGAGCGCGGTCTTATCGCTGAGCGCCACTTGCGTGCCTTCGAGCGTGCCCGTAGCGCAGGCGAGCATCAGCGCCACCAGATCGCTTTTGAGCCGCATCATCAGCACCTGGCATTCCGGATCGCCGAAGCGGGCGTTGTATTCGATCAGCTTGGGGCCGTCCGCCGTCAGCATCAGCCCGGCGAAGAGCACGCCCTGATAGGGGGTTCCCTCCGCGCGCATGATGCGCACCGTGGGTTCGATGATTGCGGCCATGACGCGGGCCTCCAGTTCGGGCGTCAGCACCCGCGCGGGGGAGTAGGCACCCATCCCGCCGGTGTTGGGGCCGGTGTCGCCATCGCCGACGCGCTTGTGATCCTGCGCGCTGCCGAAAGGGACGATCGTGGTGCCATCGGTGAGCGCGAAGAAACTCACCTCCTCGCCTTCCAGGAACTCCTCGATCACCACCTGCGCGCCTGCCTCGCCGAAGCCGCCGCCGAACATCTCGGCGAGGGTTTCCTCGGCCTCGGCCAGGCTTGCGGCGATCACCACGCCCTTGCCCGCCGCCAGCCCATCGGCCTTGAGCACGTAAGGTGGGCTGAAACGGGCGAGCGCGGCGCGGGCCTCATCGAGCGAGGACGTGCGCACATAACCGGCGGTCGGGATTCCGGCGCGGGCGCACAGGTCCTTGGTGAAGCCCTTGGAGCCTTCAAGCTGGGCGGCCGCCTGCGAGGGGCCGAACACCGGCACGCCTGCGGCCCTGAGCGAATCCGACAGCCCGTCCACCAGGGGCGCTTCGGGGCCGATGACGACGAGATCGACCGCGTGGCGCGCGCAGAAGGCGATCACCGCGCCGTGATCGGTCACATCCAGCGCCACGCATTCGGCTTCCTCGGCGATGCCCGGATTGCCGGGGGCGGCGTAGAGCTTGGTGAGGCTTGGGGATTGCGCCAGCGCCCATGCCAGCGCATGTTCGCGGCCTCCCGAACCCAATAGCAGGATATTCATGGCCCCTCTGCCCAACTGCGATGACGATGCCGGGCTGGTAGCGCGCGAAAGGCAGGGCGACAACGCCCAGCCGCTGACCATCAGCGAGATTTCCGCGCTGCTCAAGCGCACCGTCGAGGAGCGCTTCGGCTTCGTCCGTCTGCGCGGCGAGCTGTCGGGGGTGAAGCGCGCGGCTTCGGGGCACTTCTACTGCGCGCTCAAGGATGAAGGCGCGGTGATCGACGGGGTGATGTGGAAGGGCAACGCCGCCCGCCTCAAGTTCCGTGCCGAAGATGGCCTGGAGGTGATCGCCACTGGCAAGCTCACCACCTATCCCGGGCGTTCGAAATACCAGATCGTGATCGATTCCATGGAGCTGGCGGGCGAAGGCGCGCTGCTGGCGCTGCTGGAGAAAACCCGCGCCCGGCTGGCCGCCGAGGGCCTGTTCGATGCTGGCAGGAAGCGCGCCTTGCCGTTCCTGCCGCGCATCATCGGGGTTGTCACTTCACCCACCGGGGCGGTGATCCGCGACATTCTCCATCGCCTGGCGGACCGTTTCCCGAGCCACGTTCTGGTCTGGCCGGTGCTGGTGCAGGGGCAGGGCGCGGCCGAGCAGGTTGCGGCGGCTGTGCGCGGCTTTTCGGCGATTGTGCCCGGCGGGCCTGTCCCGCGCCCGGATGTGGTGATCGTTGCGCGCGGGGGCGGGTCGATCGAAGACCTGTGGAGCTTCAACGAGGAAGTGGTGGTGCGCGCCATCGCCGAATCCACCATTCCCGTGATTTCCGCGGTCGGCCACGAAACCGACACCACGCTCGCCGATTTCGCCGCCGACCGCCGCGCGCCCACCCCCACGGCTGCGGCGGAAATGGCGGTCCCGGTGCGCGCCGATCTGGTCTTCACCCTCAACGATCTCGCCGCCCGTCAGCGCCGCGCGGTCTATCGCCTGGTCGAGCTGGGGCGCGAGCGTCTCGCCGCCCGCGTTCGTCTCCTGCCGCGGCCGGAGAACCTGCTTGCACCCCAAGCCCAGCGGCTCGATGAGTTCGCCGAACGCCTGCGCCGCGCCTTGGGCGATCGTTCGGCCAGAGGGCGCGAGCGGCTCGCCGGGGCGGCGGCGCGGCTTTCGCCGAGCCTGCTCGTTCGCTCTGCGAGTGAGGCGCAGCGCCGGCTCGACCGCGCAGGGCTCGTCCCGGCGCTGGTCGAGCGGCCCTTGCGCCAAGGGGCCGACCGCGTCGCCGCGCTGGCACGGGTGATGAGCCAGCTTCACCCCGAAAGGCCGCTCGAGCGCGGCTACGCGATCATCCGGAGGGCCGATGGCGCGGCGCTGACCACCCGGGCCGACGCCGCGGGCGAGGCACGTCTGGTGCTGCAATGGCGCGACGGGACGCTGGATGCCGTGCCTGCCGGCAGCACCTCGCCGCCCCTGCGCCCGGCGCCCAGACCGCGCCCCGCCCCGCCGCCGCGACAAGAGGATTTGTTCGGATAGCCGCGTGGTGCTATCGCAGGCGCCATGCTGATGTCTTCCGCCGACAAGACCGCCAAGCTCTACTACGGCCCTTCCAGCTTCCGGGTGCTGCGTCCCGGCAGCCATGTGCTGTGCGCCGTCACCGGAGCGAAAATCCCGCTTTCCGAACTGCGCTACTGGAGCGCCGAGCGGCAGGAGGCCTATGCCTCTTGCGAGGTCGCGACGCGCCGCCTGCTCGGCCTCGACCGCGCCTAGGTGCGCGCCTGGGCTACCCGCGGGTTGCTGCTGGCTGTGGTGGCTCTGGGCCTTGGCCCGGGCCTGTTCTGGCGTGCGCCCACCGGCCAGCGCAGCGACACGGCGCAGGTCAGCCTCACGCCGGTTGCAGAGCGCGCCGGGGTTGCCGGGGTATTGAGGCTCAGCGGCGCATGGGAAATGCGCGCCGCGCATGGCTGGTTCGGCGGCTTTTCGGCGCTGGTGGCAGGCGGGCGCGGGCTGATCGCCGGGAGCGACCGCGGCTTCCTGCTCGAAATCGATCTCGCCGGCCCCGTCCCGCGCGCCGTGCCGGGCAGCTTCCGCTTCGTCGGCGACAGCAGCCGCGGGCGCGAGGAAGTCGTCGATCTCGAATCGCTTGCGTACGATCCGGCCAGCGGCACGCTGTGGGGCGGGTTCGAGAACTTCAATCTCGTGACGCGCTTCGCCCCCGACGGCACCCGCACCAGCACCACCCCGCACGCCATGCGGCGCTGGAGCGCCAACAGCGGTGCGGAAACGATGGAGCGCCTGGAGGACGGCCGCTTCCTGATCATCGCCGAGGGGCCCCTGCGTGGCAGCCAGACCCACCACGAGGCGCTGCTCTTCTCCGGCGATCCGGTCGAGACGGGCGCCCTGGCGCCGCTTGCCTTCGTCTTGCTTGCTCCGGCCGATTACGATCCGGTCGATGCTGCCCAGCTGCCCGACGGGCGGGTGCTGATCCTGCTGCGGCGGGTCGAATATGCCCTGCCGGCGCGGTTCGACACGGCCATCGCCATCGCCGATCCGGCCGCGGTCCGGCCCGGCAAGGCTTGGCCGGCGCGGGTCATCCAGCGCCTGAGCGGCGGGCTGTTTGCCGACAATTTCGAAGGCATCGCCTTCGTCCCCGATCCGGCCGATCCGGCGCGCGGGGCGGTGTGGCTAGTATCGGACGACAATTTCTCGGTGTTCCAGCGCAATCTGCTGGTGCGCTTCGATTGGGACGCGCGTTCCGCCCGCGCCCCATAACGAAAAAGCGCCCGGAACCCCGGACGCTTGATCGTATCGTTCCTGTCCGGAGAGACAGGCGAGAAATCAGGCGGCAGCCTGCGCCTTGAGCAGTTCGCGCTTCACCTTGAGCGCATTGGCCGAAAGCTTGTCATCGCTGGTCTTGAGCAGCCAGTTGTCGAGCCCGCCATTGTGCTCGACCGAGCGCAGGCCGTGGGTCGAGACGCGGAACTTGAAGCTGCGCCCGAGCTTTTCGCTCATCAGCGTGACGTTCTGAAGGTTGGGCAGAAACACGCGCTTGGTCTTGTTGTTGGCGTGGCTCACATTGTGGCCGACCTGGCGGCCCTTGCCGGTCAGTTCGCAGATGCGCGACATGGTGTGTCTCTTCTTGTAAGGTTCGGGTGTGATCCGGGAAAGCGGCGCGCATAACGGGGGGACGCCGAATCGTCAAGCAAGTTGCACCCTTGCTTAGGCCAGAGTAGCGCGGCGGGCATGACCCACTGGCCGCTCCCTGTGCCGATGCAGCGCGCGCTTGATGCGGCGCGGGTGGCGGCGACGGCCGGCGAGGTGCCGATCGGTGCGGTGATCGTCAAGGACGGCGTGGTGATCGCCGAAGCGCACAACGCCCCGCGCGACCTGCACGATCCCACCGCCCATGCCGAGATTCTGGCGATTCGCGCCGCCGCCAAAGCGCTGGGCGACGAGCGCCTGACCGGCTGCGAGCTGTGGGTGACGCTGGAGCCTTGCGCGATGTGCGCGGGCGCGATTGCCCATGCCCGCATCGCCCGGCTCTACTACGCCGCGAGCGACCCCAAGGGCGGCGCGGTCGAACACGGCGCGCGGGTGTTCGAGCAGGAGCAGTGCCTCCACCGCCCCGAGGTCTATTCCGGCATCGGCGAGGCGGAGGCGGCGGAAATGCTCAAGGCGTTTTTCAGGGAGCGGCGGTAAGGGGTTGGTTTGGTAAGGTCGAGACCGTCAGCGTGTCCCACGCCTCTTTGAAACCCTCATAGTCCATCAAGAGCCTCAAATAGAGCACCTTTGAGAATCTCTTGAACGAAGAGTCTTGCTCGAAAGAACGAGTACCAATTGAATTTCTAATGAGTGTAAGTGCATCCATGGTTTGCTCTAGGCGCAAGCCATAGACAGGCTCATGATGCGCAACTCTATTTCTTGCAGCATAAATCACCTCAAGGGATTTTGAGATTTGGCTGCGTTTGAGCTTTTTGTTCGGAAAGACCCGCTTGAGCGATGTTTTCCAAAGATCATTCTCGTAATCGCTCGAGTAGAGTCTTTTCCAAAAAGCGATTGTCGTTTGTGAGATCACTTGGCCGTGTGAAACTTCAAAAAGTGCTTGGCGCGCTTTGACTTTTTTAGAATGAGTGATCGCGGTAGGGACTCCATTGGGAAAAGCCTTGGAGTCTAGCGCTGCTTTTTCCTTGTAGCTCAACTTAGCATACATGGCCCGCTGTGCATGCGAGTGAGCCTTGCTGATCATTCTCCGTTCTTGCGGCCTTAGAGGCAGGGTCGAGCTCGATGGAAGCAACCACTCCCCATCGCCAAAATCTTCGATAAGCCGCTGATTGGTCGCGTTTCTGAGTGCCAATTCCAAGAGTGCGATCATCGACATCAACGACGATGCAAGCTGGAGCGTATGGTTGTGGAGCGCAATGGCTTGCTTCTCGCTACCTGTCAGCTCTCGGTAAGTGTTGAGCCGTTCGGTCGAAATCAGTTCTATGATGCTCATATCAAAGAGGTTTCGTTTGGGCTTGCATTCTTGTCAAATGTTTATATGTTGAAACGTGAAAGGTCGGGGATTAGGTCGGCAGCGCTGCTTTTGTAGTGACGGACCCCCCGCCTATCGATGAAAGGCCCATCTCACGATGGGCCTTTTTCGTATCGTTGCAGCGCTAGCCCTGCCTACCCCTGCCCTCTCCCCCGTTCCTGCACCGCGGCGCGGCGGGCTTCGACGTCGGCGGGCGCCACGGCGGAATTGGCGAGGCTGGAGCGTTCGGCCTCGAGCGCCAGCCCCTCGCCGAAGCTCATCGCGTAGCCATCGTCGATCAGGCGCTTGTAGAGGCCGAGGAAGGCCGGATCGATCCCCGCCATGTCGCCCGCCAGCTTGCGGGCGAGAGGAAGCAGTTCCTCGGGCGCGACAACGTGGTTGACCAGCCCCCAGCTGTGCGCGGTGGCGGCGTCGAGGAAATTGCCGGTGAAGGCCAGTTCCTTCGCGCGGGAAATGCCGATCATGCGGCTGAGCTTCTGCGACAGGCCCCAGCCCGGCACGATGCCCACCCGCGCGTGGGTATCGGCAAAGCGGGCGTTGGTGCTGGCGATCAGCACGTCGCAGGCAAGCGCGACCTCGAAGCCGCCGGTGATCGCCACGCCGTTGATCGCGCCGATCACGGGCTTCCTGCACAGCTCGATGGCTTTCACCGGATTGTCCGCCGGGTCGGTGGCATTGGCGCTGCCGAGCGCGCCTTGCTCGCTGCCCAGTTCCTTGAGATCGAGTCCCGCCGTGAAGGCGCGTTCCCCCGCGCCGGTAAGGATCACTGCGCGAACATCATCGTCCGCGTCCACCTGCCGCATCACTTCGGCCAATCGCTTGCGCAGTGCGCGGTTGAGCGCGTTCATCGCTTGCGGGCGATTGAGGGTGACGGTGGCAATACCGTCCGCCACGTCGAGCAGGATTACTTCGTCGTTCATCACAAGCTCCAGTCGATGGTGCCGCGCCCATGGGCCGCGAGGAAGGCGTTGGTCTGGCTGAAAGGGCGCGAGCCGAAAAAGCCGTTATGCGCCGATAGCGGGCTGGGGTGGGCCGAGGCCAGCACCAGATGCGTGCGCTTGCGGGCCAGGGCGGGGATCCGGCTCGCCTTCTTCCTCGCATGGCTGCCCCACAGGATGAACACGGTCGGCTCCTCGCGTTCGGCGACTGCGGCGACCGCGGCATCGGTGATCGCGTCCCACCCGCGCCCGGCGTGGCTTCCGGCTTGCCCCGCCTCGACCGTCAGCGTGTTGTTGAGCAGCAGCACGCCCTGTTGCGCCCATTTCGACAGATCGCCGCTGGCCGGACGCGGCAGGCCGAGATCGCTTTCCAGCTCCTTGAAGATATTGACCAGGCTGGGCGGCAGGGGCACGCCAGGCCGCACCGAGAAGGCCAGGCCATGCGCCTGTCCGGGGCCGTGATAGGGGTCCTGGCCAAGGATCACGCAGCGCACCGCCTCGAGCGGGGTGAGCGCAAGCGCGGCAAGGCGCTGGCCGCGCGGGGGATAGACCACCTTGCCCGCGCTTTCCTCCGCCTTGAGCCACCCGCCCAGCCGCCGCGCCTCGGGGCTGGCCAATACGGGTTCGAGCGTGCTTCGCCAGCTTTCGGGAATGGCGTCGGTCACCCTGGACTCCCTCGCAGGCGAGCGCGATCGGGAGGTGTCGCCTGAACTGCCCCGACCGCGCTCTGCCACGGTGACTTAGGTCACCTGCTCGCGCGGCGCTACTGGCCCCTTCCCCTCTTTCCCCAATCGGCGTAGGGCGGGCACCATGGCTGTGTATTTTTACGAGGAAGACCTGTCCCCCGGCGTGCTCGCCGGCACGGGCGCGATCGCGGTGGATACCGAGACGATGGGGCTTGTCACCCCGCGCGACCGGCTTTGCGTGGTGCAATTGTCCGACGGTTCGGGCGACGAGCATCTGGTGCGCTTCGGCCCGAACAGCAGTTATGACGCGCCCAATCTGAAGGCGGTGCTGGGCGATCCGGCGCGTCTCAAGATCTACCACTTCGCGCGCTTCGATCTCGCCGCGATCCAGCACTATCTCGGGGTCATGGCCGGGCCGGTGTTCTGCACCAAGATCGCCAGCCGCCTGACCCGCACCTATACCGATCGCCACGGTCTCAAGAACCTCGTCGAGGAACTGCTCGGCGAGAGCCTGTCGAAGCAGCAGCAGTCTTCCGACTGGGGCGGGCCGGTGCTGTCCGAGGCGCAGCGCGAATATGCCGCAAGCGACGTGCGCTATCTCCACCGCTTGCAGGCCGAACTGATGCTGCGGCTCGAACGCGAGGGGCGGGTGCAGCTGGCGCAGGCGTGCTTCGATTTCCTGCCGACGCGCGCACTGCTCGATCTGGCTGGCTGGCCCGACGCCGATATCTTCGCCCACGCCTGACGAGGCAGCGCGGCCATGCTGAGCAGCCACCCCGAGACCGAGACCAGCGAGGCCCGCGCTCTGCGCAGCCGGCGGCAGCATTTCGCCGCGCCGGGCGGAACGCATGACCGGCTGGTGGCCTTCCTCGCCCGCGCCCTGCCGATGGCGGTGGGCATCGTCGCCGCGCTGATGGTGATCACGCCGCTCTCGCCGCGCGGCGAGGTGAGCTTCCTGCTCGATCGCAACAAGGTCGCGCTGATCGACGAACGCCTGTCGGTCGATAACGCCATGTATCGCGGGCGCGACAACCGGGGCCGCCCCTTCTCGCTGATGGCGGGCGAGGCGGTGCAGCGTTCCAGTGCCGAGGGGTTGGTGCGGATGCGGGACCTGGTGGCGCAGATGGTGCTGGCCGATGGCCCGGCGCGCCTCAGCGCCGCGGGCGGCACCTATGACATCAATGCCGAGACCGTGGCGATCGACGGCCCGGTGCGGCTGACCGCGAGCGACGGCTACGCGATGGTCGCGCGCGGGGTCTCGGTCGATCTCAGGGCCAAGCTGATGCGCGGCGATGCGGGCGTTTCCGGCGAGGTTCCGGCTGGTACCTTCTCTGCGGATTCGATCCGCGCCGACCTTGGCGCGCGCAGCTTGACGCTCGAGGGCAATGCGCGCCTGACCATGATTCCTGGCAAGTTGAGGATGCCGTGATGACCACCCACACCCCTCGCCGTAGTTCCTTGCACCGTATCGCGCTGGTCTGGGGTGCGGGCGGCTTTGCTATTGCCAGCGTGCTGGCGGGCGGCATGGCCTTGCACGCGCAGGGCATCGCCAGCCATGATTCCACCGCGCCGGTCAATTACGCCGCCGACCGGATCGAGTTGCAGGATCGCGAGAACCGCGTGATCCTGTCGGGCAATGTGGTGATCGAGCAGGCCGGACTCACGGTTCGCTCGGCGCGCACACTGGTCAATTTCACCGATGCCGGGTCCTTGACCATCCAGCGCATCACCGCCACGGGCGGGGTCGAAGTGACCCGCGGCGACGAGCGCGCCAGCGGCGACAACGCGATCTACGACTTCAACCGCCGGGTCATCACCATGGCCGGCAATGTTCGCCTGCGGCGCGGGAGCGACACGCTCAATGGCGGGCGGCTGGTGATCGACCTTGCCAGCGGATTGTCGAGCGTCGACGGCAGCGCGGCGGGCAGCGCAGGCTCAGGCAGCGCGGGCAAGGGCCGGGTGACGGGCAGCTTCACCGTCCCGCGGCGCGACAAGAACTAGCCCAAGCCGCGCTAGAAAGCGTTTTCGTGCCTCAGGACTCTAACCGTCCTGAGCATGATCTCGATGTCGCGCAGCAGCGACCATTGCGCGATATATTCGAGATCGGATTGCAGCCGGTCGGTGAGGTCCTGCTCGCGGGCCGTGGCGCCGCGGTGGCCGCGCACCTGCGCGAGGCCGGTCAGGCCCGGCTTGAGGCAGTGGCGCTGCCAGTACTTGCGGTCCACCTCCCAGAAGAACTTGTTGTTCGCCTGGCTGCCGATCGCGTGCGGGCGTGGGCCGACGATCGACATCTCGCCCCTCAGCACGTTGATCAGCTGCGGCAGCTCGTCGATGCTGGTGCGGCGGATGAAGGCGCCGATCCGGGTGACGCGGTCATCGTCGCGCGAGGCCGAGCACTTGCCGTCGTGGTCAAGCCTCTCGACGCGCATCGAGCGGAATTTGTACATGTCGAAGAAGGCGTTGCCGCGCCCCAGCCGGCGCTGCACGAACAGCACCGGGCCGCCGTCCTCGAGCTTGATCAGCGCCGCCACCAGCAGCATCAGCGGGCACAGCACGATCAGCGCAGCACCCGCCACCAGCGTATCGAAGGCCCGCTTGATGATCCGCGCGCGCAGTCGCAGCGGCCCGGTGGAGACCACCAGCGTGGTGCGGTCGAGATCCTCGTAACGGTGCACCCCGAGCGCGCCGAGGCTGTGGGCCGGCTCGCTCACGATCTCGCCATGGACTCCCGCCGCCTTGAGCAGCAAGGCCCAGTCCTCGCGCCGTTCGCGCGGGCAGCTCACTACCACCTGATCTTGGTTGCGCAGCAGCTTGCCGAGGCGATCGAGCATGAAAGGATCATGGCTGGCCGGATCGAAGCCGAATTCCGCGGCCGAAATCGTCATCGCCCCAGGATAGGGAAAGCCCGAGCCGCCATCGTCGATCACCAGATGGTTCGCGATCCGTCCGTTCCAGCGCCATTTCACCAGCCCGGCGACCAGGCGGCGCACCGCCACCAGCATGATCGCGGTGAACATCAGCCCGAGCGTAACCCCGGCGCGCGAGAAATCTTCGTTGGACTTGGTGTAGAAAGCGACGAAGTTGATGAGACCGGCGGAGATCAGCAATGCGATCAGCGCCTTGCGGGTGGCGTACAGCCAGTCGGCGAGGCTATTGAGCCCGTAGGTGCCATTGTAAAAGGCAATCGTGTAGAACACCGGCAGCATCGCCTGTGCGGCCAGCATCGCGCGCGGTTCGGCCCAGCGGCCTTCCCACACAAGACTGGCAAACGCGAAACTTAGGTTGAACAGGATAGCGTCAGCCACAAGCAGCAGCACATAGGTGCGCAGGCGACGCCGTTCGAGCGAGGGCACGAGCACCTTCTCGACATTCTCGTGCCGAACCGATTCCACAAGTTTCGGTGTCAAGCGGTTCATTCGGACCTTCCCCCAAAGGCGCGACCCCTGTGGGCAATACCTAGGCAACATTACATAGAAAAGATGCTTTTGTGCGTCTGCGAAATGCAGCTTGTCACATAATGAGAACCGTTCAGCCCTTTCGCGCCCTTCGCCGCCCTAGCGCTTTGCCGCAAACCGCGCGATTTCGGCCAGTTCCTGGGCGAGCAGCAACTCGGCCGCCTGGCTGTTGGCGAGCAGGGTGCGGTGCAGCGCGATGAGGCGCGGAATCAGCCGGTCGAGCCGGGTATCCTGTCCGCCGGGCCGGGCCGGCTGGCGCCAACGGTCGTACTGCACGCGGATGTTGCGCTTCTCCTTGAAGAAGATGCCGAGCCGCAGTTCCGCGCCCTTGTCGAGCTGGTCGAGGGAACCGCGCGGGCCAAGGTGCGCCATGATCTGGGCCAGCTGGGCCGCACGCCGTTGCAGCGCCAGCACAAGGCCGACCGGATTGAGCCCTAGCTCGCGCATCCGGCGGATCTCGCTGCTGACCCGCGCCAGCTCGCCGCCGAGCACGGCGTTGACCAGTGGGGCGAAGCCATCTTCCTCGGTGGCCGCGCCGATCGCGGCGTGATCCTCGGGCGTGGCCGGCCGGGGCGACTGCGGATCGGCCCCGCAATAAAGCGCGAGCTTGTCGATCTCGGACTGGGCGAGGCGCAGGTCCAGCCCGGCGGCCCGCGCGATGCGTTCGGCCAGATCCCCGCCGAGCCTGAGGCCGGCCGCGTCGGCCATGCCGCGCACCGCCTGCGCGACGTCCTTCAGTTCGGGCGGGTGGAACATCGCCACCACCGCATCCTTGCGCTTTTCCAGCAGCTTGGCGGTGCGCGACTTGTCGGTGGCAGAGGTTGCGACGATGATCACCGGGGCCGCTTCGCCCGCCCCGGCCTCGCTGGTCTGGATCAGCGTTTCGAGCGCGTCATGCGCCTCGTCGCCGGTGGCGCGCACCCAGATATGGCGCTTGCCGCCGAACAGCGAGATCGAGCGCGCTTCGTCGCCCAGCCGCGCGCGATCATTCTTCAGGTCGGCACCGCTCAGCTCGACCCGCTCGCCCGCGTCGGGCAGAGCGGCGACGAGGCGGTTGGCGGCGGCGTTTGCTCCGGCCTCGTCCGGGCCGCAGAAGAAGAAGATCGCGTGGCGTTCGATGCCGGGGGGCAGGCCGCGGGTGAAATCGCTGTTCTTGAGCTTCATCGCGCCGTTCTGGCGTGGCTGCGCAGCGCCAGCGTTATCTGCGTCACCATCTGCTCGGCCAGTTCGAGCGAGAGGTTCTCCAGCGCCTTTTGCTCGGCGGCGATGGTGGCATATTCGGAACTGACCACGTCGATCCCCGCGTCCGAACCGGCGGTGGCATCGAGCAGGATCGCGCCGGTGGCGATATCGACCAGCTGGTAGCGCGCGCGCAGGATGCGGCGCTCGCGGCTGATGGTATCGTCGTTGAGCACGCCCAGCGCTTCGAGCGAATCGTCGAGCCGCACGTCGAGCCGATAGGCCGGGGTGGTGCGGCCCGCGACCCCGAGTCGGTTCTGCAGCGCGTTGCGCACCAGCCACCCGCTCTGTCCCGCTATTGCCGGGACATCGACCGCCGCCAGCCCCTGCGCCACGCTGGCCGAGCCGCTGCCGGCATACATCGGCGACAGGCCGCAGGCGGGCAGGGCGAGACAGGTGAGGAGGGCGAGAGCCTTGCGCATCAGGTGACGATATTGACCAATCGGTCGGGCACGACAATGACCTTGCGCACCGCGGCGCCATCCAGCGAGCGTTGCAGGTTGGGCGAGGCCAGCGCCAGCGTCTCAAGCGTCTCTCGTGATGCGCCCTTGGGCGCGGTCACGGTGTCGCGCAGCTTGCCCATGTGCTGGATGGCGATGGTGACCTCGTCTTCGACCAGCAGCGCGGGATCGACCTCGGGCCAGGGCGCGTCGGCGATCAGGCCCTGCCCGCCCATCTTCTCCCAGGCTTCCTCGGCCAGGTGCGGCATCATCGGCGCGACGAGCTGCACCAGCGCCCGAATGGCTGCGCTTCGGCTGGCCGAGGGCGCAGCCTTCTCGACCGCGCCGGTCAGCTCGTAGATGCGCGCCACCGCCTTGTTGAAGCCCAGCGCCTCGATATCGGCGGCCACCGCCGCGATCGTCTGGTGGGTCTTGCGCATCAAGGCCTTGTCCTCCCCCTCGGCCGCGGCATCATGGGCGCTGAACAGGCGCCACAAGCGCTGCACGAAGCGCGCACAGCCCTCGATCCCGGCGTCGGACCAAGGCAGGTCGCGCTCGGGCGGGCTGTCCGAGAGCATGAACCAGCGCACCGCATCCGCCCCGTGACGGGCGATGATCGCATCCGGATCGACGACGTTCTTCTTCGACTTCGACATCTTGATGACGCGGCCGACATCGACGGGCGCGCCGTCCGCCAGCAGGGTTGCGCCTTCGGAAGTGCGCGCGACTTCCTCCGGGCCGAAGAACACCGGAACGCCCCGGCTCGCGTCGATGCGGCTATAGGTTTCGTGCGTCACCATGCCTTGGGTGAACAGCGCGGCAAACGGCTCCTTCACGGCGAGCCTGCCGATGCGGGCCAGCGCCCGCGTCCAGAAGCGGGCGTAGAGCAGATGCAGGATCGCGTGTTCGATGCCGCCGATATAGTGCTTGACCGGCAGCCACTTGGCGACCTCTTCCGGGTCGAAGGGCTGGTCGGTGGGCTGACTCGCAAAGCGCAGGAAATACCACGAGGAATCGACGAAGGTGTCGAGCGTGTCGGTCTCGCGCTGCGCCGGATTGCCGCATTTCGGGCACGCGACGTGCTTCCAGGTCGGGTGGCGTTCGAGCGGATTGCCGGGGATGTCGAAGCTGACATCCTCGGGCAGGGTGACAGGCAGCTGGTCCTTCGGCACCGGCACCACGCCGCAGCTATCGCAATGGATGAAGGGGATCGGCGTGCCCCAATAGCGCTGGCGACTGACACCCCAGTCGCGCAGCCGCCACACGGTGCGCCCTCGGCCCCAGCCTTCCGCCTCGGCGCGGGCGATCACGGCGGCCTTGGCGGCCGCGACGGTCATGCCATCGAGGAAAGCGGAATTGACGATCACCCCGTCGCCGACCTCGGCCGCGCCCTCGAAGGGCGCGCCGGCCTGGGCGGGATCGGCGGCGACCACGCGCAGGATCGGCAGGCCGTATTTCGTGGCGAACTCGAAGTCGCGCTGGTCATGCCCCGGCACGCCCATCACCGCGCCGGTGCCGTATTCCATCAGCACGAAGTTGGCGATGAACACCGGCAGAGCAGCGCCGGTGAAGGGGTGGCGCGCGGTGATCGGCGTGCGGTAGCCGAGCTTTTCCGCGGTTTCGAGCGCGGCGGCGGTGGTCGCGCCCTTCTTGCACCGGTCGATGAAGGCGGCAATTTCCGGATCGCCCGCCAGCGATTGTGCAATCGGATGATCGGCGGCGATGGCGCAGAAGCTCGCCCCGAAGATCGTGTCGGGGCGGGTCGAATAGACCGCCAGCTTGCCGCCATCGGAAAGCTCGAAGCTGAACTCCAGCCCCTGCGACTTGCCGATCCAGTTTTCCTGCATCAGGCGCACCTTCTCGGGCCAGTCCTTCAGCTCCTCCAAGCCCTCCAGCAGATCATCGGCGAAATCAGTGATCTTGAGGAACCACTGGTTGAGCTTGCGCTTCTCGACCTCGGCGCCCGAGCGCCAGCCCTTGCCATCGATCACCTGTTCGTTGGCGAGCACGGTCATGTCGACCGGATCCCAGTTGACGGTCGATTCCTTGCGATAGACGAGGCCCGCTTCATACAGATCGAGGAACAGCGCCTGTTCGTGACCATAATATTCGGGATCGCAGGTGGCGAATTCGCGCGTCCAGTCGAGCGCGAAGCCGATGCGCTGCAACTGCGCCTTCATCTGCGCGATGTTCGCCCGCGTCCAGCCGCCCGGATGCACGCCCTTTTCCATCGCGGCGTTTTCCGCCGGCATCCCGAAGGCGTCCCAGCCCATCGGGTGCAGCACCTCGAACCCGCGCATTTTCTGATAGCGGGCGAGCACGTCGCCCATGGTGTAGTTGCGCACGTGCCCCATGTGGATGCGCCCGGAAGGGTAGGGGAACATCTCGAGGATATAGCTTTTTGGCTTGGTGCTGCGGGAATCGGCGGTGAAGGTGCCCGCTTTCTCCCATGCACGCTGCCATCGCCCGTCGGCGACGGACGGATCGAAACGGGTTTCAGTCATGCGGTGCTATCCGAAGTAGCGTGAACTCGGGGTGCGAGCGGCGTCAGGAAGCCAGCGCCTGGCGCCGCAGATCGCGCGCCTTGGTGAGGATGATGTCCTCGAGCTTCTGCACGGTGGCGGCCTGCACCGGGGCTTCGACCCAGTTGCCGCCCTCGGCCACCTGGCGGCTCGCTGCGACGCGCAGGGCATCGGCACGCAGATCCTGATCGAGGATGGTGACCGTCAGCTTGACCCGCTCGTTCGGGTTGGCGGGGTTGGCATACCAGTCGGTCACGATCACGCCGCCGTTGCTATCGGCCTGCAGCAGCGGGGCAAAGCTCACCGTTTCCAGCGCCGCGCGCCAGAGGTAGGCGTTGACACCGATGGTGTTGATCCGGGCCGCCGCCAGTTCGGTGCGCGGCCGATCGGATCCGCCGCAGGCCGCAAGCGCGAGCAGCGCACCGCCGGTGAGCGCAGCGGTCAGGGTGCGGCGGAGGGCAGGGCGGAATTGGGCGGGGTTGGCGCGTGTCACTGCCGGAAAATCCTCATCGTCTGTGTGCCTGACGCTCTATAACCCCCAACGCCGTTGCGGCAAGCGCCGATGCGCGGGTGATCGCGGGGGGAGGAACGTCGGCCCGGCCGGCTTTACCCCGGCTGAACCGCAAATGGGCGGGCGCGGGGCGGATTCTGTGTGCTTGCGGCCACAGGTGGATCGGGAATCCGGTTTCCCCTGCGGCAAGGCATTGCAAGCAGCAGGCGCGCGCCTATCACTTGACGGGATTCACCGCGCGACTCATCGCGGGTTAAGGTTGCCTATGTTCAGGCAGATGCCTGACAGCAGCAACAAAACAGAAGGAAGCAGGCACCGCCATGGCACGCAAGGCCGACAGCACAGCAAGGGCGCAGCGCAAGCTGACGCTGCTGGCCGTCTGCGGCGCGCTGGCCTTCGCCGTGCCGAGCGCGGGCCTTGCGCTCGTCGGCAAGAGCGCGCCGCTCGCATCGCGTTCGTTCGAGGCGATGGGCCTCAATGTCTTTACCCCGGCCGCGGTCGATCCCGAGCTTGCCGCCCGCATCGCTGACAAGGCGCGCACGCACGGCATCCGCTTCACCCCCGCCGGGGCGACTCCGGTCGCGGGGGAGCGCACGGTGACAGTCGCGGTGCGGGTCGACAGCGATGCCGCCAGTGCGATTTCGGTGCGCAAGGCGATCGAGGCGGTACCGGGCCGCGGCGTTGGGCTTGGCGGCCTCGACGCAAGCCGTTTCCAGCTCGGCGCGGCGCGCGGCTATCGCAGCTTTGCGCGCCCGATCGAGCTGCCCGTCGAAGTGCGCCGCATGGCCCTGCCCGATCTGGCGCAGTTCAAGCCTGCGGCCCCGCAGACCGCCGAAAAGCCGGGCCGGCTCCAGCCGCGCATCGAGCTTGAAGACCGCGAGATTGCCGGTCGTTCGCCCAACACGCTCGATTCGATCGGGCAGCAGACGGTTGGCGTCGGCGGCAGCTTCCGCCTTTCGCCCAACTTCAACGTGATGGCGGGCGTGCGCTACTCGCAGGAGCGCGAAAGGATCGATCCGCTGACCAATTCGGTCAAGGATAGTCAGGCCGTTTACGTCGGCACCCAGATCAAGTTCTGATCCTGAGCCGGTCTGACGGGCGGCCTCTGCCCACCGCGCGCAGCCTTCCCACCGCATAGCTATTCCCTGCTTTCCCTAAGGGAAAGGGCGCGCTAGGCTACCTCCCGAAAGCGCAACGCAAAGGGGAGAATGCCATGGGCCGGGTTGCCATCGTCACCGGAGGAACGCGCGGGATCGGGGAGGCGATCTGCAAGCGGCTCAAGCGGCAGGGCCACATGGTCATCGCCAATTACGCCGGCAATGACGAGAAGGCCGCCGCCTTCACTGCGGAAACCGGCATTCCCGCCAGGCGCTGGGACGTGGGCGATCACGAGGCCTGCCTCGCCGGTTGCGCGGCGATCGAGGCCGAGTTCGGCCCGATCGACATCGTCGTCAACAACGCCGGGATCACCCGCGACGCCACGCTCCACAAGATGAGCTTCGAAGACTGGAACGAGGTGCTGCGCATCAATCTCGGCGGGTGCTTCAACATGGCCAAGGCGACTTTCCCCGGAATGCGCGAGCGCGGCTGGGGGCGGATCGTCAATATCGGCTCGATCAATGGTCAGGCCGGGCAGTACGGTCAGGTCAACTATGCCGCGGCCAAGTCCGGCATTCATGGCTTCACCAAGGCGCTGGCGCAGGAAGGCGCGAAGTTCGGGGTGACGGTCAATGCGATCGCGCCGGGCTATATCGACACCGACATGGTCGCCGCCGTGCCTGCGCCGGTGCTGGAAAAGATCGTCGCCAAGATCCCCGTCGGCCGGCTCGGCATGGCCGAGGAGATTGCCCGCGGCGTGGCGTTCCTCACCAGCGAGAACGCCGGCTTCATGACCGGCTCGACCATGAGCATCAACGGCGGGCAGCACATGTATTGATGCCGCTTGGCGCAGCCAGGCGGGGAGGAACCGCGCTCCGGCCAACCGGTGGCCGCAAGCCCCGCTTGTGCTTGTGCTTGTGCTTGTCGGCCAGGGCATCGTGGTGGTCGGACATCGCGGCACTTTGAGGGGGCGGGCCGCCTCGCCCCACCGCGAATTTTTCCTATTCCTTGCCGTCCGACAGCGCCTATCCTGCGGCGATGACCAACCCCTATCACCCGCCGGTCAAACGCAGCCTGGCGATTGCCGGGCACAAGACCTCGATCAGCCTCGAACCGCTGTTCTGGGAACTGCTGCGCGAGGCCGCCGTGGCCGAAGGCGTGGCCGTGGCCGCGCTGGTGGCGCGGATCGATGCCGAGCGGATCAAGTCGCCCACCCCGCCCGGCCTCGCATCCGCGATCCGGGTATGGCTCGTGGAGAACCGGCGCCCTTGCGCGCTATAGCCCCCGCCAAATCTGGGCCGGGGCGCTGTCCTTCGCTCCGAAGCGCGCGGGCGAGCAGCGCCCGGGCCGGAAGGTCTTGGCGTAGCACAGCCGCAGCTCCTCCAGCCAGCCGCGCGGGTTGAGCTTCACGCCGATCGCGCCCGGCGGGATGCCAGGATTGGCATCGGCAAAGGCGGCGCGGATGCGACCGGCGGTGAGATCTTTCTCGTAGGCGATGCGGCGGTAATCGGGGATGCGCAGCGAGGCCCACAGGATGCGGGTAATCTTGAGATAGGCGGCCGGATTGCTGACCATGCAGGAACCGTGCTTGGCCCATTGGCGGGCGATCAGGCGTTCCGACGGCATCATGCACATCGCCCCGCGAATGTCCGCCGGGGTGAGCGGGGCTTCGGGGGTGCACCACTGCGGCCAGCGCTGCCCGGACTCCGGCCACAGCCCGTGGACGACGAGGCCGAAACTGCCGGTGGTGCCGGAGCACTGCGCCGCGTGGGCGCGCTGCCCGGCGCGCGGCTTGCAGAATTCGGGACTCCAGCTCAGCGCAAGGGTGTAGCCGGTGACCGGCAGCGAGCGGCGCGGGCCGTCGGGCGCGACCTGCGGCACGCTGCGCACCTGCGGGGCGCGGCACTGGTAGGCCTGCGCGCTCGCCGTTGTTGGGGCGGCGGCGGGCAGCACCAGCAACAGGGCAGCGAGAGCGCTATTCGAACACCGCAACCTCTTCCCCTCCCTTGCGCGCGAACCATCGGTTACTCGCGGGCGTGAACAGCAGCGCCGCCGCCGGCACGCCCAGCGCGAGCGAGGCGACCCCCAGCGGTTGCATCCGCAACAGCATCGGCAAGCCCGGCAGCATCAGAACAAAGCCCGCCAGCTTGAACAGCGTAACGCTTGCCACCAGCCAGCGGGCGATGCGCAAGGCCGACAGCCACACCATCGCAACCGGAATCAGCGCGATCGAAAGCCATGCGCTGTGCCACACGATCAGAAAATCCCGCGTCAGCCACGAATAGGCGTCTTGCGATTTCAGCGTCACCGGAATCCGCACCAAACCATCGATGCAGGAAAGCACGGCTGCGGCAAGGAACATCACCGCGAAGATCGTGATGCTGCGCGGACGCGGCCGCGAGAGCGCGATCATAGCGGCTTGAAATCCAGTCCGATGTCCGCCGCAGGCGCGCTTTGGGTGAGGCGGCCGACAGAGATGTAGTCCACCCCGCTCGCCGCCTTGGCCGCGATGGTATCGAGGTTCACCCCGCCGCTCGCCTCGGTCGGCACGCGGCCTGCGACCAGACGGACAGCCTCGGCCAGCATCTGCGGGTCCATATTGTCGAGCAGCAAGTGATCCGCCCCCGCGGCCAATGCGGGTTCGATCTGGTCGAGCCGGTCGACCTCGCAGATGATCCGCGCCACCCCCGCTTGCCGCGCCCGGCGCACCGCCTCCTCGACGCTGCCCGCCACCGCGACGTGATTGTCCTTGATCATCGCCGCATCCCATAGCCCCATGCGGTGGTTCTGCGCGCCGCCCATGCGGGTGGCATATTTTTCCAGCACCCTGAGGCCCGGTATGGTCTTGCGGGTGTCGAGCAGCGTGCAGGCGGGATTGCCGCCGGGGCCACGCATCGCGGTGACATATTGCTGGGTGAGCGTGGCGATGCCGGAGAGATGCTGGACGATGTTGAGCGCGCTGCGTTCGGCGGTGAGCAGCGCCCGCGCCTTGCCCGCGATCCGCATCAGATCGGTGCCTGCGGGCACCTTGTCGCCATCGTGCACGCCCGCCTCGATGGTGCAATCGGGGTCGAGGTGCCGGAAGAAGGCTGCGGCCAGAGGCAGGCCGGCGACGACGATCGCATCGCGGCTGTCCATCACCCCCGAAAAGCGCGCCTCGGCGGGGATCACGCTTTCCGAGGTCACATCCCGCCCGCCGCCGGGCAGGCCCTCGCCCAAGTCCTCGGCCAGCGTCGCGCGGATAAAGGCGGCGAGGTCGAAGCCGGGGAGGGTGAAATCAGTCATGCTGGCACATTAAACCGAGCCGCAGGCACCGCAAGCACCACGCTGCGCCCGCCGGGGCAGCCACGCGAAGATCAATGCACGAAGCGCGCCACCACGTCCCGGTACGAACGCGACACCTTTACCTCCGTGCCGCTTTCCAGCACCAGAAAGCATTCGCCGTTGGTGTGCGGGCGCACCTGCCGCACCAGATCGAGATTGACGATGGTCGAGCGGTGGACGCGCTGGAACTTGCGCGGGTCGAGACGGCGTTCGAGGTCCTTCATCGTCTCGCGCAGCACCAGCGAATTGTCGCCGGTGGAGATGATCATGTAATCGCCCGCGGCCTCGATATGCTCGATCCTGTCCACTTCGACACGGAAGATCTGGCCGCGGTCCTTGACGTTGATCAGCTTCTCGAAGCGGCCCTCGCTTTCGGTGGCGGCGGCGGTGGTCTCGACGAAATCGGCGGCGCGCTCCGGAGCGACTTCGGCGAGCACGTCGAGCAGCTGGCCCGCGTCTTCGGCCGATTTCTTTTCGGCAAGGCGCTGGCGCACGCGTTCGATGGTGTCGGCCAGCTTCTGCTCGTCGACCGGCTTCATCAGGTAGTTGACCGCATTGGCCTCGAAGGCGCGGATCGCGTGCTCTTCATAGGCGGTGACGAAGACGAACAGCGGCGGTTCGATATCCATCACGCCCTTGACGACCGAAAAGCCGTCGAAGCCGGGCATCTGGATGTCGAGAAACACCAGATCGGGCTTTTCGGTCTTGATCTTGCGGATCGCCTCGCGCCCGTTGGCGCAGGTGTCGATGATCTCGACGTCCTCGTAGGGTTGCAGGCGCAGCTGCAAGCCCTGAATGGCGAGTTTCTCGTCGTCGACAAGGATGGTTCTGATAGTCATGCGGGGGTTCCCGATGCTCGTTGCGGGGGGGTGAAGGCAATGACCTGCGCGCCGGGGGAGACGGCAGGGGCGGGCGGCGCCTGCGGTTCGGACTTGGCGGCGCGGACGAAGGGGATCTCGATCAGCACGGTGAAGCCGCCGCCGGGTTCCGAGCGGGTCTCGAACAGATGCGCCTCGCCATAGGCCTGCATCAGCCGGTTGCGGATATTGGCGAGGCCCACGCCGGTCGAGACCGGACGGCCCGGCGTGTGACCCGAGCGTATCTCGGCCCGAAGCTCGTCGGGATGCGTCCGGTCGAAGAGCTGCGGCTGCTCTGCCCCCGGCCCGGTATCCTCGACCGTCAGGCGCAGCCGGTCACCGATCACCCGCGCGGTCAGCGAAATGCGCGCGCCTTCCTCCTGCGGGCTGACGGCGTATTTGATCGCGTTCTCGACCAGCGGTTGCAGCAACATCGCCGGCAGTTGCGCATCCATCGCCGCATCCTCGATCTCGAAATGGGTGCGCAGGCGCTCCTCGAAGCGCATCCGCTCGATATCGAGATAGAGCTGCAAGGTCTCGATCTCCTGCGCGAGGCTGACCTGACTGCCCGGTTCGGCGACCAGCGTGTGGCGCAGGAAACCCGACAGGCGGGTGAGCATGGCATTGGCCGGCTCGGTCTGCTTCAGCAGCACCAGCGTCGAGATCGAATTGAGCGTGTTGAACAGGAAATGGGGGTTGAGCTGGTAACGCAGCATCGCCAGCTGCGCGGCGGTCGCCTGCGCCTCCAGCCGTTCCAGCCGGTCGGCCTGCCGTTCGACCGTGAGGAAGAAGTTGATCGCGTAGTAAAGCGCGCTCCACCCGCCCAGCAGCGTGAGCGGCAGGTAGAGCAGGCCGATCAGCCGCTGCACGAAGCTCGTCTCGCGGGTGGCGCCGTAATAGACCCCCTGCACCCAGGCATCGATCGAGGCGTGCAGCAGCACCGCCACGAACAGCACCAGCGCGGTCACGCCCCAGGTCACCAGCGGCTGCTGGTGGATCAGCTTGCGGTAGATCACCGAGAGGATCAGGCTTATCGAAAAGCCGGTGATGGTGGTGACGAGGATCAGCGCGAGCAGATCGAAAGGCTGCTGGTTGGCCAGTGCCGAGACCGCGCGCAGCAGGAAAGCCGCGCCCCAGCCGGCCAGCTGGAGGTTCCAGAACGCCCGGTTCTTGCTCGCGAAGAACGGCGCCGGCTTGAGCTGGAGCACTGCCATAGGCTGTGCGGTCTAACCCATTTCGTCCGAAACCGCACCGCAATTCGCGCAAGGGGTCGCGCCCGCGCAACGGCTCGGCGCAGCGGTCATGGCCGCGCATCCGGCATCAGCCCGCCCGCGGGATCGATTTCGCGGCGGAAATGCCGGCTCCAGTCGGCGCGGCCCTCGCGGGCCATCAGTTCCGCGATCAGCGGCAGTTCGGCCGTGACGAATTCCACCCGCTCGTCCCAGCCGTCATGGTTGCGCAGCATCAGCCACCCGGAATCATGTTTCCTGCCCCAGCGGTCCCAGAAGCGCGCGGCGGCTGCCGGATCATAGCCGGCATTGGCGAGCAGCCACGGCATCAGCCGGTCGGCCTCGCGCTCGGTGCGGCGCACATGGCGGCGGCTGCGCCCGTGCGTGTCGAGCCATGCGTCATGTCCGAGCACGTTGTGCGCCAGTTCGTGTGCCACCAGCGCGGCGAACAGGTCTTCCTCGGGATAGGCGAAAGCGGGAAAGTCGATCCCGATCACCACCCGGCTGCCATCGGCCACCGCCATGTCGCCCTCGCCCATCAGCTCGAACCGGCTGGCGCAGACCGCGACCGGCCGGAGCTGCACCTCGGCCCCGTCGGCAAAGCCGATGGTGATGCTGCCCTGCTCGGCCAGCATCGCCTCGACGTGATCATGCGCCCATAACAGCCGCTGCCAGTCCATCGCCTTGCCCGCGGGCCAGGCATTGGGGTCGAGGCGCTCAAGCCGGATGATCTCGCGGTTGCGCGTCACGCCCTGCGCGAGCGCGGCGGGCGATCCCCGCGCGGCGGTCTGCACCGCGAAGTCGCCGGTCAGGCCGAGCGCCTTGCGGGCAATCTCGGGCGCGCCGTAGCTCGCCATGTCCTGCAACTGCAGGCCAACCGAGGCCACCACCTTGGGGCAGAAGCCGGCATTGCCGCGCGCGAGGCGCCAGCCCACGTCCTGCAAGCGCTGGTCGGCATCCTGAAACCGACTGATCACGGCGCGTTCGGCAGCATAGTCGATCATGGGAGCGGGCTGGGCGGCAAGCGGAGCGGCCAGCAGCAACGCACCCGCCAACAGGGCGCGCGTCATCCCGGCGGGCTTTCGTCCAGCGCCGCCTTGAGCCTGTCATAGCCGACCGCCCCGCCGATCGGCTTGTGCCCCGCGATCCATGCCGGGGTGCCGGTGAAGCCCAGCGCGCGGGCGAGCTCGAGATTATTTGCGATCTCCGCCGTCACCGCATCCGAGGCGGCATCGGCTTCGGCCCGGGCCATGTCGAGCCCGGCGGCGCTGGCGGCGGCGCGCACGTCGCCGAGCCGGAACATTGCATCGTGGAAGGCGCGATACTTGCCTTGCAGGCCCGCCGCAAGCGCCATCCGCGCGGCTGCATCGCTGCCCTCGAAAATCGGCCACTCGCGGATCACCACCTTGAGCTGTGGATCCTCGGCCACCAGCCGGTTCACGTCCTTCAGGCTCGCCTCGCAATAGGGGCAGTTGTAGTCGGTGAACTCGACCAGCACCTTGGTGCCTTGCGGATTGCCGAGCACCACGCCAGGGAAGGGAGTGAAGACCTCGTCGCCCATCCCGGCGAGCCGTTTCTCGGCCTCCTGCGCCTCGTAGGCCTCGACCATCTGTGGCAGCATGTCGGGGTTGTCGAGCAGGAAGCGGCGGGTGCGGTTGTCCGCCAGCCCGGCATAGGACCAGATGGCCGCGCCGAGAAAGCCGAACGCCAGCGCGGTGAGCGCAGTCAGCAGGGTGTTGTGCAGCGAAGACTGGGGCATCGGGGTTCCGTCGGCAGCGGCAGTAATAGCCAACCCTAGCGCTTGTCGCGCATCCGTTCCAGTTCGGCGCGCGCTTCGAGCGCGACATCCTGGGCGCGGAGCCAGTCGGGCGAGCCATAGGGCAGGCCCGCCTCGGCGGCCTGGGCGTTTTGCAGCGCCTCGGAAAAGCGGCGGTTCATCACCAGCTGTTCCGCGCTGGCAAGGTGCGCACGCGCCATGTCGCCGCTGGCGGCATAGACCACGCCGAGCTGATACCACGCGAAAGGATTGTAGCGATCGCGCGCCACGGCAGCGCGCAGCACGCGCTCGGCCTCGGCGTAGTTGGCCTGGTTTTCGGTGGCGATCAGCGCGTGGCCGAACAGGCCGGCGATCAGTGGATGGGTGCGGGTCAGCTCGGTCGCACGGCGCAGCGGCTCGAGCGCTTCCTGCGGTCGTCCGGATTCGAGCAGCACCTGCCCCTTGAGCTCGAGGAAATAGGGATTGTCCGGCTCGGCCGCGAGCAGCGCTTCGGCTTCGGCCAGCGCCATGTCGACCCTTGCTTCCTTGTGATAGGCATAGGCGCGGGCATAACGCGCCGGGATGCTGGTGTCGGTCAGCGGATAGGCATTGAGCACCCGTCGCGGTTCGGCGAGGTAGCCGTAGAGCTTGGCTTTGACCCGGACGAACCGCTCCTGCAGCGCGGCATCGTCGGGCGCGTTCCACGCGGGGTCTTCGGCCAGCAGATTCCGCAGGGTCTGAACCCGGTCACCCGACAGCGGGTGGGTGCGCATGTAGGTGGCCTCGTCCGACTGGCTGTAGCCGCGGCGGATCTCGAAATTGCGCAGCTTTTCGAAGAAGGAGATCATCCCGCGGCCCGAGATGCCCGCGCCCGAAAGGTAACGCGCGCCGGCAAGGTCGGTGGCGGCTTCCTGATCGCGGTTATAGGCGAGAAAGCTGCCCATCGCCGCCTGCTGGCCGGCCATGATCGCGCCCATCGCTGCATCGCCCGCGCCTGCCACCGCCGCCCCGACGCCGAGCAGCAGCGACAGCAGGGTGATGCCGGTGGCGGCCTTGGTGCGCTCCCCGAAGCGGATCACGTGGCCGGCGGTGATATGGCCGAGTTCGTGCGCGAGCACGCCCTGCACCTCGTTGGCAGTGTCGGCGGCGTTGAGCAGGCCGGTGTGGACATAGATCGCCTGCCCGCCCGCGACGAAGGCGTTGATCGAGCCGTCGTTGATCAGCACCAACTCGACATTGCCGGGTTCCAGCTCGCTCGCCTCGATCAGCGGGGCGGCCATGTCCTTGAGCAGTTCCTCGGTCTCGGCATCGCGCAGGATCGATTGCGCGGCCACCGGCTGCACGGCCATGACCAGACTTGCCAGCAGCGCAAGGGCCTTGGCGACAAGAGAGCGGGGGCGAGGCATCCCGGCCACCCTATCGCGATTCCCGATGAACTCAAACTGAAGCGCCTTTGTTTGCGCGCCACCGTCGGTGGCCTGGGATTCGCGCTCGCGAACCCGAAAACAGGAACCCTCAGCCCACCAGCTTCTTGGCGGCGCGTTCGAGCTGGGGCACGTCCTCGGGCAGCTCGCCGAGCACGGCGAGATTGCCGTGCGCATCACGGCGCACCATCACCAGGGCGAATTCCGGGCCGTCGCTGGCCAGCGCCGCGAGCGTGAGGGCTTCCAGGGCGCGCAGCTTTTCAGCCAGCGCCTTGCGGATACCCTTTTCCGCGTCGATCGCCGCGCCCTGCTCCGCGCGGCGCAGGCGGCGTTCGGCCTTGACCACGCCCTTGATCCCGCCCTCGGCCTCGCTGAGGAAGCGCGCGAGCGTGCCGCGCTCCAGCCCAAGGCGGTGGGCGTGGGTCAGCACGGCGGCATATTCGGTCAGGCGGGTCTTATCGTAGTCATGCCCGAACACGAGCTTGACCACCGGCGTCATCGGCGCGCGTTCCTGCACGGTCAGGCCGCTTTCGGCGATCAGTTCGGCATAGTCTTCCGGCGCGGCGGCGGCGGCGAGCGAGAAGTCATAGGCGCGGCTGACCGCTGCATAGAGCGCGCTGCGGCTCCGGTCCTCGCTGGCATCGGCGGCCTGCGCCAGTTCGCGCGCTGCGGCGAGCCAGTCGTAGAGGCCCGCATCCTCGGGCAGCACTGCCGCGGCGTACACCATGTCCGCCAGACCCGTGGCCTGCCCGCCAGAGTCGGGAGCGCCAAAGTCGGGAGCCTGGCTGTCGGCATAGGGCGCAGCGAAATCGGCATCTGCCGCCGGATCATAGGGCAGGCTGGACGGATCGATCGCTTTCTTGGCCGGCGCTTCGATATAATCGGCGAGCGAGGCGAAGGAGTAGCCGGCGGTGCTATCCTCGCCTTCGTCCTCGTCATACTCCTCATCGTCCGCGTCGAGCGCATAGGCCGAGAAGTCGGCCAGAGGGCGGATGTCCTGCCCGCGCACGTCCGCGTCGAATTGGCCGCTGTCCGCAAATGCGTCCTCGGCCTCGTGTGCGGGCGAATCCGCCCAGTCGGTGACCGGATCGGCGGCGCGGCGCAAGGCTTCGCCGGTCACTTCCAGCTCGCTGCCGAGTTCGAGCGCTTGGTCGATCTCGAGCAGCAGCTCGTCCGCGGTCAGCTGGTCGGCCAGCTCCTTCCAGTTGATCACGCCATAGATGAAGTCGATCGTCTCGTCGTTGCTGGAATAGGGCAGCAGGATGCCGCGATAGAGGATCTCCACCCCGCGCTGGTTGACGAATTCGGCCTCGAACCCGATCGGCGCCTGATTGGAGAGAATCTGCATGTAGTGATCGGTGATTCGGCTGAGCAGCGAGCGCGGCGGCACGTCCGACAGGTGCTTGATGGTGCCATGGCCGCCGCATTCCTGCCTGAGTCGCTCGCCGAGGAACTGGACGGCGGGGTTCTCGATTCCAGCGGTGAAGTCGAGCAGCACGCTGTAAGGGCCGAAATCGGGCAGGTTGGCCGGATCGAGATCGTCGATCAGCGGGAACATCCGATCGCCGAGCTGGCTCGCCCAGTGATTATAGGCGCGCACCTGCATCCGGCGCTCGTCCTGGCCGATCGCTTCGGGCGGCAGGTCGTGCGGGACGAGGGTTTCGGGGCTGTCATCCTCGGGCGCATCCCAGCCGCGATCGGCAGGCTCGCCAGTGTCGAATGGGCCGCGCAAAGTGTCCATGGCTGTTTATTTCCGCCCCTTGGTGAAGAGATACGGCAGCCGTTGTGGCGCGGTGTGGTAAACATCACGTTAAGCCGGCCGCCTTCGGCCGGAACCGGACGCCAGCCCCGCCGCGCCCTCGCCTTTACAGGAAATAGCGCATCTTGATGGTGAGGCGCGTGGCGCCTTCGCCCTGACGGAAAACCGCGTCCTTAAACCTGGGCGGCGCCATCTTGACCGGCGCATCGCGCGAGAAGCCGTAGCCCTCCTTGGGCATCATCCCCATCGCCCGATCGGCCTTGCCGTTGTCGTTCTCGTCATGCAGCAGCGCGACAGCATAGTCGCCCGGCTTGACCCCGGTGAAACGGATCACCACCCTTTCGGCCGCCGGAACCACGGCGCGATGCGCGGCCGGATCCTTGACGCACTTGGGGAAGATGTCGGCGCGGGTGGTCATGCAGGCGCGCACCACCCCCTTGGCCGAGCGCAGATCGGTGATGGTGATCACCACCTCGCCCGCTTGCCCCGGCGCTGCCGCCAGCGCGGCGATCGCCGCAAGAGCCAGCGCCACGCGCCTCACGAAGGCTCCGTGTTGCGCGCGTGTCCCGCCTCGGCGACGATCCGCCGCGACAGCCCCTTGTCGGTGCCGCACAAGCGATCCCACACGCGGAAATAAAGCCCGAAGTTGCATTTGTATTCCTCGTGATGACGCTCGTGGTGGCTGGCGGTTATCAGCCACTTCCCCAACGCCGAGTGAACAAGCCAGCGGGGGAACATCTCCCACCCCATGTGATTGGTCACCCCCATCACCGTGGCGATTGTCAGCACCAGCCCCAGCATCGACAGGTGGATCGGCACCAGAAACACCAGCGCCGGCACCACCATGGCGCCGGTAAGGGCCTCGATCGGATGGAAGCTCATCGCGGTCCACGCCGTCGGCGGGCGGCTGTCGTGGTGGACGGCATGGGCGATCCGGAACCATTTGGGCCGGTGCATCCATCGGTGGCTCCAGTAGAAACAGGTGTCCTGCACGGCCAGGTAGATCAGCACGCTCAAGGGGTGATACCACAGCGGCAGCGCGGCCCAATCCGCAGTGATCCTGGTCCAGCCGTGGTGGTTCCAGCCCCATAGCACGATCCCGGCCGGGGTGCCGTAGATCGCCGCCGAGATCAGCGACCAGCGGATCTCGCGCCCGATCTGCCGGCCCCGACCGGCGTACAGCCCCGGCCGCATCCGCGCCGTGGCCAGCGCGAACAGGCCGGAGGACAGCAGGTAGCGCAGCGCCACAATCGCCGTCACGGTCAGGCTGACGATCAGGAGCGCAAGCGGAACGGGCAGGTCGGCAGGCAGCATTGCGGGCGGATATGGCGCAAATCGCACCTGTGCGACAGCCTCAATCGCCGACCGGCGTCACGCCCCCCGTTCAGGCGAGCGTATCGAGCGCCGCGCACAGCGGATCGCGCAGCGCCGTGTGCCGGCGCATCGCGATCCGCGCGAGCTGTTCGACCTGGGTCTTGCGCCGCGCCGCCGCCAGCGGTTCGAGCGCGGCGGGGCGCAGGATCTCGGCATCATAGCCATCCGCCACAATCACCCCGCAGGTCTCGGGCCGGTAGGCCGCGCTGTCCAGCAGCGCACGATCAAGCCCTGGCGGCACGCCCCAGAAGAACCGATCGCAGAAATCGAGGTAGTCGGGCCACTTGGCATCGCCCAGCAGATCGGCCCGGCTAACCTTGATCTCGACGATCACCACCTGTCCGCGTGCGTCGATCCCCATCAAATCGGCACGGCGCCCGTTGCGCAGCGGCACTTCCGACAGGCACCAAATGTCGTTGCGCGCAAACAGCCGCGCGATCCCGCGCGCGAGATCGGCGGCCAGCAGGCTCGCCTGCCCGGGCGAATCATGGATGGCGGCGGCAGGTTCCGACATCACAGGAAATTCGAACAGAATGCGAACACAGTCAAGCGGGCGGAGGTGCCGGCGGACGGGTTCAGGCGGCGGCTGGAACGTCCAGCGCGGCGAGCACACCGGCGCGGGCCGCGTGGAACTCGCGCCACAGCGCGAGCGCCGGAGCGGCGGTTGCCTGCCCGCGCGCGGTAAGCGTGTCGAGTGCGGCCAAGCCGGCGGCAAGCATCGCGGTGATATCCTCCAGACCCTGAGCGGCGAGCGTCAGCTGCCACGGCCGCGCGCTTTGCACCAGCCGGCCAAAGGCGGGCGGAGCAGCTTCCGGGCCGATCTGCGCCAGCTTGCCAAGTGTTGCCGCACACGCGTGGAGCGCGTCCCACTGCGCGACCAGCGCGGCCGGCGCCGGTGCGCCGTCGCGCCGGGGATCGGCCAGAGGGAGAATCGGTTCAGGCGGAAGACTGGCCATGGGCAAGAGGCTAGGAGCGCCTCCTTGCCGATTGGTTAATCGCCCGCCTGCAGCCTGCAAGGCCGCCCCCGGAACGACAAATTGTGTGGCGCAGCGCCGCCGGTCTTGCTAAGCGCGCCGCCGCACGCAATGCTTTCGCGCGCCGCGAGGCACCAGGCACCCGTAGCTCAGCTGGATAGAGCGCTGCCCTCCGAAGGCAGGTGTCAAGCCGGTTCGCACAGGAAAGGAGATCGAAAGGAGCTTGAAAAATAAGGACTTGCGAGATCGGTGCTCAGAGACTTCTCACTCGCAAGAAACCCGCGTAAGCACCACGTAAGCAACACGGCATGCACCCATAGCTCAGCTGGATAGAGCGCCACCCTCCGAAGGTGGAGGTCACAGGTTCGAATCCTGTTGGGTGCGCCAACTGTAACCCCTCTCAGGAAGGGCAGCCGCCGTTAGCGGCATCATCGGCTAAGCGGCATTGCAGGAAGACCGCAGTCAGGGCAGCCTTGCAACTCCCTGGCGCTGCCGGAGGCTATCCGCCCAAGCAGCCAAAGCGCTTATCTCGGCTGAGAGCACATCTGGCCTCGGAAGCGGGCGATTCAGTGCCGCGGCGGCGCTGTGCATCAATTCAGAGCAGCGGCCAAATCCGTCCCGCATGGCCTCGCAATCAGCAACAGTGATTGCGGTCAATTTGACCAAGCCAGGCGTTTTCACTTCGTTAGACAGACGCCGGATGACGTGACCGACAACTTCCTCAACCGCGATCTCCCAGGTGTCGCGCAGCGTTCCGGCGATGGATTTGACGGCCTTGCGCCATTCGTCCTCATTGCCCTGGTCGAAGTGGTAGCGTTCGTTTGCGAGCTGATTAGTTAGGCTCGCCGTAATGTCGCTGACACGCCGCGCTTTGAATGGCGGCTCGCTACGGCAAAAGCCGGCCTTGTCTGCGCCCCGACTAACAGAGCTGATTGCGACTTGCGGTTTTGGATCGGCGTTATCCGCCGCACGGTTCAACTCGAACAAGAAGGCAAGGTCATGCGTAAAAACGATAACCTGTCGGCGTGCCGCTTCGGCGACCAAGCGTTTCGCGACGGCCTCTCGGTGCATGTGGTCAAGTGACGATACTGGATCGTCAAAAACAATGCCGGACTTATTCTCGGTGGTGGCAAGTTCCGCCATGAATGCAGCGAGCGCCACACAACGATGCTCACCTTCGCTCAAGACTTGGCCCACAGCGGCACTCGGCTTGCGGGTCAGCGCGACCTTGAAACGAGGGGCGCCTTGCGCACTGCTTTGCTGGCGCAGCTCTACCGCCAGGCCAGCGATCTCGAAGCTCGCGACCTCACGCGCGAACTGCGCGCGGAGCGCGTCCGTCACCAATGCCTGCGCAATCTCGGTGCTCTTGGTCGTGATGCGATTGGTGGCGGTGTCCCGCTGGGCCGTCTCAAGACGCGCAATCTGTTTCAGGCGGTCGATCTCTGCAAGAACATCCGCCTTGATACCGCTAAGCCATTGTCGATCGGCAAGTTCGGCCTTTTCAGCAAGCAACGCCCCACGCGCCGGAGAGTCGGCTTCGGCGCCCAAGGCGTGCGACCGCGTTACAATATCCGCGATCTGATCGGTCAGTGCTTGGCGCGGATAGGAGACAATAGGCGCGTCGAGCGTGGCGGCAGGACTCGCGTGGCGTCGTCTGATCTGGCGATGACGCCACAGCGCGCGCAAGACGACATTCCTGACTTCCAATGCCAGGGTGTCCTGCCGCAGCTCATCGCGGATGGTCGCCACGATGTTTGCAAGCTCGGTCAGCGAAAACGCGGCACCCTCGAATGTCGCAAGCGCCTCATCGTATGCCGCGCGCGCGGCCTCGGCGCGCTGCTGACTATCGTCGCGCACGAATGCCTCAAAGCGGTTGAGCCGACTGGCGGCAACAGGGGTCAATTCCTGCTGGCAAAGAACACATACGCTGCCAGGATCGATTACAGGGAAGCGTCGATCGGGATACGCTTCTTGATCGGAAAATGCTCGCGCGCTCGCCCATAGAGCCTGCCAAACATCTGACCCGATCTGCGGCAATGGTTCGTCGTGGAAGAGCGCGCCGGACGCGGCCTCTGCCGCCCGTCGCGCCGTATCGCTGACGTCCGCGAGCCGACGCAGATTGGAGGCCGTATCGTCGCCGATCGAAGCAAACAGCACATCGAGGCGCGCAATATGTCCCTCGACCTTGGACTTTAGCGCGGCGAGTTGACGCGCCGCGCGGGCCGGATCGCCGGAAAGGTCCGCCGTGAGCTGGGCCAACCGGTCTTGCTCTGCTTGGGTGAGCGCAGCCAGTCTCTCGACGGTGGTAGGGTCGGTGTTAGCGGCAAGTCGGGCCATAAGCCTGCCTACGGCCGTCGTCGAGCTGCACGTCGGGGATTTGATGCTTTGTGGCGTCTGTGCCTTAATCTGCGTGATTTCGGCGGCCAGCTTATCTTTGACCGACTTGCAGATCTGGGCCAACGCTCCAAGCAATTTGAGCGGGAACGGCGTGTAGGCCACGTCATTGGTTTCATCGACGTGGATATTGGCTGTACGCGAATCGAAAACGCTAACGGCCGACAGCGCGGCATCGGCCGCCTGACCGAGCTGCCACGCGCAAGTGCGATTCTGACCGCTGATCGCGTATTCTATCGTAGCGCAGGGTGTGCCCGGTGCTGGGTCATAGATGTCGGGTATGATCTCCTCAACACGGCTCGGCATACGGGCACGACATGCCTTCTTCAGGATGCGCGCATAGCCGGATTTGCCCGATCCGTTATCGCCATAGATGATCGTCAGTCCGAGGCGCTGGAGCGTCAGCCGCTGGTCAGCGGCCAAGGCGTTGACATGTCGGACGCCATGCACCTGCCTTAGGTAGACTTCGCCCTGCTCGCGGCTGGGATCGCGCAAATGCTCGGCATTCAGCGGTGCCGCTTGGCTTTCTCCCTTGCAAATGGAGACAAGTTCGTCGATCTCAGCCGGCTCCAACGTCGCCTGAGTCGCAAGCCGCCGCAGCGCGTCTTTCTGCCAGTTCGGACTATCGGCAGACCACGCAAGAATGTTGGCAAGCGCCTCTGCCTCAGTCGTCATCCGGTGTCTCCCCCAATATTGGTATGGCCACTTTCGCGCTGAACCAGCCGAGCTGATTTCGGGTCATACACATAGCCGGTGATCGTCCCGTCCCTGATCTTCTCGATTGCTTCGTCGATCACGAAAATGGGCACGAGGAACCATTCGCGTGGGATGACGGGCTGTCCGAAGCGGTCTTTGATCTCGATGTCGAGCCGGGCCGGACCGAAGATCCGATGGATCAGGTTCTCAAGCCGCGTGCGGTTGATGTTGAACAGCTCGTAGGTGGCAACGACCTCGACCTCAGCCATGAGGAAGGTCGGATCGAGCTTGGCATTGGCGAGGCGGCGCGCAATATCGCCGCCGGTCACGCCGATCTTGTGCAGCACGTCACGGTGGGCCGCGACGGCCGGGTGGTCGGACTTGCTGCGCAGCACATAAACGATGCCGCTGGCCTCATCCCCTTCTTCATTCTGATCAGAGAACAATGGGCCGGCCGAGAGCTCGACGATCCGCCGTCCGGCCGGGTCCTGTTGCAGCGCCTTTTGGAGCGACCGCATAAGCAGATTGCTCTCGGTGCCGTTGTCGAAGATCACACGCAGCCGGGCGTCGATATTGCCGTGCTCGTTGACCGTGGGCTGTTCCATAGTCGCGACATAGGCTTTCTGACCGCCCAAAATATAGAAGCGGCCTGGCGCGATCTCGGACTTGCGCTCGAAGCGGCGGGTCTGCCGAAGACCGGCGCCAAGCTCCTTTTGCACCTGCTCGAACAGCGGTTTGAAGTCGTCGAAATCCTCGCATCTCTGGCGGTTGGCGATTTCCTCGGCTGCGCGCTTGTCGGCAGCCGACCGGACATGCCGCAACTCAGTGATGCCGCCGGGTGTGGTGTCATCCACGCCGAGCTGCGCCAGAAGCTCGTCATCGTCGATGTCCTCAGGAACACCAAGCGGCGCGGGCTGCGCGCCGGTTAGAAGTCCTTGATGGTCGAGGGGTTCGATCACGGCGCGGCAATCGGCCAACTCGCGCAGGCGATCAAGGCGCACGGCATACAAGCGCTCGAAGATGTCGCGGTCCTCGCCGTGTTGTGGAGCGCGGCCATGTTGTTCGACGAACCGCTGTATCTCCTCGAAACCGGCAATGATCCGCTCCTCGCGAGGCGTCCGGCTCGACTCCTTCTTCGCCTCGGCCTGGACGCCAAGCTCGGCGAGAAGCGCGTCATCCTCGTCGGTGAAGCCCTTAGCCACGGGCGGCCTCCGCCTTCATACGTTGAAGGAACGCCACGCCCTCGGCCATGCGCTTTTCCCAAGCGTCGGCCGAGGTGATCGAAGGCAGCCGACCGCGCTCTTGCTTGAACTTCAAGGCCCGCTTGGCAAGCTCCCGCGCCTCCTCGATGGTGAGGTTGACGCGCTTGGCGCCGATCACAGCGGCGACCTGCTTCAGGCTCTCCTCGCTCATGGTCTTGGCGAGAATGGCATAGGCTTCGCCGAACGGATTGATGCGGTCGATCAGGTCGATGTCCAGCTCGCGCACATCCATTGCGTATTTGCGGACGCCCTCAATGAAGGCGGTATTGAGGCTCTTTTCACCGTCACCCTCGGCTCCCCCAAGCGCGACTTCCTTGGCTTTCTGCGTGAGGTTCAGGGCCGCGACGGCGTGCTGGCGCACGGCCTCCTGATCCTCCTCGTCCAGCTCGGGATACTTGTCCTTGATTATCTTGCCCATGCGGAGCTGGGTCAGTTCCTCCGGCACCAGCTCGGAATCGAACAGGCCGCGCTCGATCGTGGTCTTGTCCTGTACGAAGGCGGCAATGACCTCGTTCAGGTCCTGCTGGCAGATGCGTTGCGCCTCCACGCTCTTCGGCTCGACAAGGCCCTTGATCTCGATCTGGAACTGGCCGGTTTCCTCGTTGAAGCCGACATTGGTCTTATTGGGATCGTACCCGCCTTCACCGTAATCAAAGCCTGGCGTCGGGCCGCTCTGCGGGTTCTTCGGCTTGAACTCGAAGCGCGGCGCAAGCACCTGCTCCATGAGAAGGCTGGCAGCGATGGCCTTCAGCGTGTCGTTCACGGCCTCGGTGACGGCTTCTTCCGACGCATCCGGCTCGGCGATCAGGTTGGTGAAGCGAGCGCGCACCTTGCCCGGCGCGTCGCGGGTGGCGCGGCCGATGATCTGCACGATCTCGGTGAGACTCGACCGATAGCCGACCGTCAGGGCGTGCTCACACCAGATCCAGTCGAAGCCCTCCTTCGCCATGCCGAGCGCGATGATGATGTCCACATGGTCGCGGTTGTTCTTCTGCGCTGGGTCCTTGAGCGCAGCGGTCACGCGGTCGCGCTTGGCGGGATCGTCGTCAACCAGGTCGGCGATGCGAAGAAGGCGGCCCCCCGGGGTCTTGACCAGTTGGAAGCCGGTTGCGGGATCACGGCCCTGCCATTCGCCCAGCTCGTGAAGGATGTGTTCCACCTCCTTGATCTTGTCGCCCATGCTTTCGCGGGAATTGACGTTCGGGATGTGGATGATGGTTTTCTCGGCCGGGTCGAGCACCTTCAGGATGTCGTCCGTATACGGGCCGTTGTAGAAGAAATAACCTATGTCGAGTTGCTTGAGATATTCGTAGCCGTTGAGCTGCTCATAGTAGGTGTAGGTGACGGTGTCGAACTTCGACTCGTCCTGCGGGGCGAGCACGGCTTCGGCGTCGCCTCGGAAATAGGAGCCCGTCATCGCCACGATATGCACGCGGTCGCGAGCGATGAACTGGCCGAGATGCAGGCCGAGCTTGTTGTCGGGGTTGGCCGAGACGTGATGGAACTCGTCAACCGCGATCAGCCGGTCATCGAAGGCTTCCACCCCAAACCTGTCCACGGCGAAGCGGAAGGTGGCATGGGTGCAGACCAGCACCTTGTCGTCGCTTTTCAGGAATGCCTCGACGGAATTCACCTTCCCGCCATTGTCCGAGCCCGGCGCGTTGCAGAGGTTCCACTTCGGCGCGACGATCCAGTCGGCCCAGAAGCCGAACTTGGACAAGGCTTCATCGTTGAAGCTCGCGCCGATAGCCTTTTCCGGCACCACGATGATCGCCTGCTTCAAGCCCTGATTGTGGAGCTTGTCGAGGGCGATGAACATGAGCGCGCGGCTCTTCCCCGAGGCCGGCGGCGACTTGATGAGAAGATATTGCTCGCCCCGTTTCTCATAGGCGCGCTCTTGCATCGGCCTCATGCCGAGGGCATTGGCCTTCGTCGAGCTGCCGTTGCGCGCGTAGGTGACAGAGACGGAGGGGATGGATTTGGCTTCTGGCTTCATTTTCTTTCCCCAGCAACGCTGGCAAGCGCCGCCTTAAGCACCTGAAAACAGACTTTCGCCGTATGCTGATCCGGTGTGAAGCCGGATAGCATTTGCTCGTATGGGTGAATGTAATTGCGAAAATCCCGAAGCCCGTGGCTGAACTTTTTGACGTCGGGCTTCAGCAACCCCGCCTCGCAGGCGACATCTATGAACTGTGCGAGGCTCCATTCGTGAAACCGCTTCACGCTCCCGTCAACGGCCTTCGGACTGGCCGAAGCCCTGTTGAAGCGTGCTGGTTCCTTCTGCGCCGCTCCGAGAAGGACGGCTTCCAGCACACTGCCGCACAGGAAGATGGTGGAAAGATACGCGCCTGCGCCCATCGCTATCCGCGCTTCGTTAAGGCGGCTCTCGATGATCGGCACGGCCTGCGCTTCAATCGGAAGTTTCTGGATATTGGGAATGGAAAATTCGCTATGCAGAAATTCGTCAATGGTCTGGGTCGGCTTCGTGGGTGCAGGCACTCCGGAAAGCCGCGAGACGATGCCGCGCGCTTTCTCCAGCACGGATGTTTCAACGTCACGGTTGTTCAGGCTGCAATCGGCCTCATATGCTTCCAGCATCTCCCCCAGCACCCTTCCGACCAGAACATCCGGCTCCTGCTCCCAGAAAGCGCGCATCTTCTTGGCCTTGGAGGTGCCGTAGGTCTGATACTCCTGGCCATGAATATTGATCTTGTGCCGATTAAAAAACTCTCCGAACGTCGCGTCGGAATAGTCCAGAACGTAGCCGCTCTGCATCCCAAGCAGCTTTTCAAAGTAGCGCTTTTCAATATCGGTGAGGCTGCTCATGCTGCTCCCACCTTCCGCTTCTTTCCCGCCCCCGCTCCGGCGGTCATTTTCGTGTAAAGCTCGAATAGTTTTTCCAGCCGCTCGGTGTCGTTGCGGAATCGGCGGCCGATATAGATACGCTCAAGCACCTCGTCGTTGCGCTCGTGGGCCTCGCGCAAATCGGCGGGCATCTTTTCCGGATCGTAAAGCTCGGCGATGGTCGCCGGGAAATGCGCCTCGCGTGCCAACAAAATGTCCTCGGCACAGCGGGTCAGGTCGGCCTTGTTCTTCTCAGTGAGAGTAGGAACGGGGAAGGTGTTCCAGCCGAGAGTGTTGGAGTAGGAGAAGCGCATTTCCAGACGCACGCAAACCGTCCCGATCCAGACCCAATGCAGGCGTGAGGCAATCAGCGCCATGTTCCAAAGCGGCGCGTCGTAGAGGGCGTAGCACTTGTTTGAGATGATCGTGCCGGGAGGGAGCAAGCCACACGGCAGGTAATCGCGATTCTCAGAACTAATTGCCGCGACGGCGATAACAGTCTCGTTGCCTGTCTGGCGGACTTCACCAAATCGGTAGGGTGTCACGGCAATTGCATTGGTCGTTGCTCGGCTCGATGCGTTTCGCTGCGCACGAACACTTTCAAACCGCTTTTTCAGCCAAGCATTTCCATCGGCGGCCTCATACTCGTTGTCAGCCACCCAAATGCACCTTCGCTCGATTCCTCGAACGAACTCTTGTGAGCCGATAAAGGGGCGAATGTATTTTGGGTGAACGGCATGATCCTTGATGGCGGTCTTTGCTTCGTCGGCATCGAGCAACAAATACCCCCCATCGTTAGGCATATTGCCGAAGCCCATTTCGTTTAAACCGTTGAGCGGTCGCAAGAGAGGACCAACGATGACATTTGGCCCTGGCACCAAATAGGCGTTGATGTTCTCAACCTCTTTGACAATCGTGCCGTTACCGTCTGCCTCGGTAAATAGCTGCCGCGTTCGGCCCGCGTGATTGGAAATACCCACAATGACAACGGTAACACCGGCATTGTAGCTGGCGAGGTTTGCCCATTTGAACGATGTATGGGCGAAGGCGATTTCATGCCCGGTCGCGAAGATCAGCGACCATAAGGTCTCCACCTGTCGGCCTTGGCAGATGGAATTGGTGGACACAAACGCGGCGACGGTGGGTGTCGTCGTTCCATAGTCCGCCGCTTTCATAAACCAGCCGGCAACGTAATCGAGCGACTTCCAATTGGTCGTGCGTCCCTCGAAAATGGCTTTCAGGTCGGACTTCTGCTCATCGGTCTGCCATTGACTCCCTCGATAAGGCGGATTTCCGCAGATATAGGTCTCCCCACCCTCATTCTCGAAGTCGATCTGCGCCTGATCGAGCGGGGTGTGAAACAGGTCATCGGCCCGGTGCTTCACGCCTGTCCCAGTCGGCGGACAAATGCTCAGCCAGTCGAGCCGCAGCGCATTGCCACAGGTGATCCAGTTCTCGGCATCGAGCGGCAGGAAGTCCCGCAGGGCTTCCTTCTGGCCGCGATAGAGCACGTCGCATTGATATTCGGCGATGATGAGGGCGAGGCGGGCAATCTCGGCCGGGAAGCTGCGCAGTTCGATCCCCCGGAAGTTGGTCAGCGGGATTTCGCTTCGCCTGTACGGCTCGCCGCGGCGTTTGTTGATCTCGGCCTCGATCTCCCGCATCTGTTTGTAAGCGATCACAAGGAAGTTGCCGGAGCCGCAGGCCGGATCGAAGACCCTGATCCGCGACATACGCTTGCGCAGATTCAGCAACATGCGGGGATTGTCCCCCGCCTCGTCGAGTCGCGCACGCAGATCGTCGAGGAACAGCGGATTGAGCACCTTCAGGATGTTCGGAACGCTGGTGTAGTGCATCCCGAGCGCGCCGCGCTCCTCGTCATCGGCCACGGCCTGAATCATCGAGCCGAAGATGTCCGGGTTAATCTTTTTCCAGTCGAGGCCGCCGATGTGGAGAAGGTAGGAGCGCGCGATCCGACTGAAGCGCGGCACGTCCATGGTGCCGGAAAACAGGCCACCATTCACATAGGGAAACTGGTCGGCCCAGCGGGGGATGTTCGCCGCCGCCCGCGCTGCGTGCTTCATATTCATGGCGCGGAACAGCGTGCCGATCACCTCGTGGGTGTTCGACGAGTCCTTGGCGCTCATCTGCTCCACGGTCGAGGTAAACAGGAGCGGCCTGGCAAAGATGTCGGTGTCCTCGGCAAAGAAGCAGAAAATCAGCCGCGCCATGAAGTGATTCATGTCGGGACGGCGCTCAGCCGTGCCCCAGTCCGGGTTGTCCTTCAGAAGCTCGACATAGAGTCGGTTCAAGCGGCTGGTCGCGCGAATATCGAATGAGCTGTCGCGGACCTGCTTGACGGTGGTAATCCCGGCAAGGGGCAGGAAGAAGCCGAAATGGTCGGGGAAGTCGGCATAGGCGCAGGCGACCGTCTCGCCCGACGCCAGATCCTCGGCCTCGAACGTGTCGCCGTCCGTCGCCAGAACGAATTTCGCCTTCGCCCGCGTCGTCGCCGGGCTGGCCTTCAGTGCAGCAAGGGTGCGCGTCACCGTGCCGGGGACGGCGACGGCGATATGGATGTTGTTGGTCTGAAGGACACCGCCAAGGTCGGACTTGTTCGACTCGCCCTTGCGCAGTCGTTTTAGGGTCGTTTCCTTGTTTCCGAAGGCTTGCAGGAAGAGATAGGGGAACTCCTCGGCGTCGAACGGCTGCTCAGCGAGTTTCGATATGGCCTCCTCAATCTCGACGGCGTTCATCGTTCCCCCCGCCGTCCGTGGCCGTTGGCTCGAAAGGCTCAACCTTGATTTTATTGGCCCTGCGCATGACCTCGGCCAGCTCGTAGTCGAGCTGCCGGATCAGCCATTCGCGCGCGGGCGTGCCGAACGCCTTTTCCAGCCGGACGGCCATCTCCGGCGAGATACCCGACCTGGCGTTCAGCAAGTTGCTGAGAGTCTGCCGATCAACGCCGAGGATTCGGGCAGCGTCGGTGACGCTTAACCCATTCTTTTCAATGCAGTCCTGCCGGACGGTCGTTCCTGGGTGCATCGCCTGCCGAATCGTATTGCCCTTCGCTCAATTCAGCCTACAGTGATAATCGACACTCGACAATCCGCTTAAAGCGGGGAGGTCAGCGGCCAGTTACGCCGTGGTGAGGCGCAGGGCGGCCAACACCTATGACAGTTCGCTCCGGCGACGGGGTCAAATAAGTTACTCACGCCAAACTCTTGGTCAGTCGACGAAGATTGTCGAGTAACTGGCGGCGTACTTCATTCACGGGCTGCGACCAGATCTGCGCCAGCGTCTCTACCGCTCGATCGGCATCCCACGGCCACGCAGCCCTTCCGTCGACCTGCGCGAAAGGACCATCCGACTCTGTGAGTACACGGTCGCGCGGCATCTTCATCACCAAGGAGCGCCCCTTTTCGCCAGCCAACATTGCCGGCCCTGTGCTGAACCAGCAGCCAAGGTCAACTGCGCGCGACAGCTCCTTTTGTGTTCCAGAGAACCAGTGCAGAATGGCAATGCCAGCCCCCGGCCGCGCCTGCAGCGCATCAAGTACCGGCGTCGCGGCGCGCCGGCTATGGATGGTCATAATCCGCCCGCCTGCCCGCGCGCAGAGTTCGAGCACGCGCGAGAAGACTTGCTCCTGATCCGGCCAGTGCCGCCTATACTCTGGCCCGCCGTCGAGCCCGATTTCACCGACGTATCGCATTCGAGGAAGCAGCTGCTCGAACAGCGGCAACTCACCCTTACGCTCATGCGCTATCTGAGGATGGAGCCCAAGCGCAGTGCGTATCCTGGGAGCCCCCGTTGTCAGAGCGGCCGTTCCAGCCCATGCGGACGGCGTTGTAGTGACCGATAGAACATAGATGTTCCGGGCCACGCACTCGCGAACTGTCGTGTTTGGATCGGGATAAAGATCCAGGTGAGCGTGGAAATCGATCACTTGACCCCGTGAGATTGGTGAAGTGCGCGAAGCTCGCCGAGTCCCCGCTCAAGCATCCCGAGCAGGGCGGCACGGTCCTGGATGTAGGGCGATGCGAGTGCATGGCCGAGCCAACTCTCAAGACCATCGGCCTTGACGGCCGCGAGCGCGATGGCGACGGAACGAACGTCATCGAAGCCGGCGTGCTCCGCATCGTTCTTCCCGATCGGCGCGTAGACATAGTCCGTCGTGTCTGGCGCCGCGCCCCAAGCGAGGAATGCGGCCCGTCGCACTTGACAGGGAACGCAACGCCCGCATTGCCGATAATTGAATCGTTGAAAACGACCACAACTCGTGGAACGGACCGCCTCCGCGCGAAGAAGCGCTTGGTCCGCACACTCCTTGAGCATCTCGCCTTTCGTCTTGGTTGCGTATGGATTGGTGATCTTCACCCGCAGGCCAGCGGCATCGAGCACACCCTGCAGGCGGGCGAAGAACTCCGGGTGTGCGGTGCGAGTGCTGAGACTCCCCAAGCGCCCGCCGGTCAACGGCGGATTGATGGCGATGAACCCGTTCTCGCAGACAAAGAGCGACACCTCCTGACCATCATGATAGGCCTTTAGAGCGGTAGCGGCTATCACCCCGAAAGTGATGAAGATCAGCGACCTTGCCCGCTGCGAAGCTTCCTGAATCCCCGGCGTGTTCGCGTTATGGTTCAGTTGAAGGTGGCCGAGACCGCCTCCGATTTTCGCGGCGAAATCCACCTGTTTGTCTGCGTCCCCTCGCACAGTCTGACTGACGGCGAACGGCTTATAGCCTGCGGCAGCGAGATCAATCGCTCCGACGAGACTGTCGAGCCCTCCCGAAAGGAGAACGACGCAATCCTCTGCGGGGCGGATCGGCTCGCGCGGCGGAGCAGGCAATAGCCCACATTCGTGGAAGCGCAGAGTCCAGCGGTCCGTCGTCAGAAAACCCAGTGCTTGGGCGAGCGCCACGGCTTGCCCGCTCCAGAAGGGAGCATCTGCAACCGCGATGTCGAGTTCTATTTCGCGCGTCCACCCGTCGGCACTCTGATCCCGCAGCACCGCAGAATCGGCGGTGACGACGCTCAGCGCGATCGACAGAAGGTCCCACGCCTTTGGCGCAGGATCGAGCCTGCGCCGTTGAATTTCCGCCTTGGCGGCATCTCCAGCGCTTCCCTCTCCCTCTTGCCGCGGCTGACCGTAGAGTACGACGCGGAGGTCCTCGCCGCCAGGCAGGTCGACTCCGTCCGGACCGCAAGCGAGCCTCATTCCGCGTAGCCCTCGAACACATCGAAGGTCTCCCGCAGCGCGTCGCGAACCACTTGGCTGATGTGACCGCTTGTGAGACTGCGCCCTGCGTTGCGCAGCTTGCGGAACGCCGCCGCCACGCTCTGCTTCACGTACTCGCGAACTTCCTTGAGCCGCGAGAGAGCCGTCACGGCGCTGGGCGCCTTGTCGACGATCGTCTTGCCCACATCGAGCTCGAAGCGGCGAAACACGTCGATCGCCGTGAATCGTTCAATAGCGAACGCCCGCTGCTCCGGCTCAAGATTCAGAAGGTCCGCTTCTGGGAATTTGGTGAGCAGTTCGGACAAGGCGTCCCGAATTGCCGCCCGCTCCGCTTCGGCGTCTTGGGTGCCATCGACCGGCCGGACAGCTTCTACGACCGCATCCATGACCTCCTGGGCGTTACGGCCCGCGAGAAGCGCCGGATCGAGCGGACTGCCTGGTGCGGCAGGCTGTCCCGCTGCCACGCGCGCTAAGGCTCCGCCGAGTACGCCGGCTGTTGCGGCGGTGCCGCCAAAGCGGCGCGTCGCGGTGCCCGATCCACCATACCCGGTTCGGACATAGTGGCCGAGGCTGCGCCGCATATCCCGGCTATCACCCGATCTCGCGAAATCGCCCAGCGCGCGACGCACACCTAAAAATCGAGCAGGGGGCGCGACCGGCGCCGGGGTAGGCGGCGCTACTTGAGGCGCGCTTGGTTCGGCATCAGTTGGCGCATCCGTGCCCAGCTCACCACCAATCGGCTCGTTTGCGGGCGGGTCCGGCGTCCATGAAGGCACCATGGGGACTCCGCTGCCTGGACCGCCACTAGACTGCGAGGTTCCCATTCTCTCTCTGCCTCTTGATGGCGGTCTTCACCGGCCGCGACACCTGCCCCCGATCCCATATATCGAAGACGCCCTTAGCCCAGGGCTGGTCGCCGATCTTCGGGACGATATTTGCTTGGACCTGCGCGGCCGGACGTTCGCCGAGAAAGGCGGCAAGCCTCGCACCTTGGGGCGGGTCGGCCTCGGCAACGATGAGACAAGCTTCCAAAATGGCGGGTACACCCCACTCCTGCTCCTGCCTTGCACGATCGAGCAGACGGTCCATGACGATCGTGATCTCGGTCCGTGGCACGCGGAGGAGTCGCTCCTTCAAGCTAGCCGCCATTTCCGGGTGCTGAAGGAGCGCGGTCAGTAGCTCGGCGGCTTCTGAGGAGAGCCTGTCCTCCGGAGTGATCAGCGGTGCGTGCTCACGGCTCACGTACAGCGCACCGCGTAGGTCCGTATCGGCGAGCGACGGTGGCAGCGTCAACCACTCGGCAAAGAAGGGATCATCGAACGGCGCAGGAAGCGTTTGGTCCTGACCGGCGATGGCCTTCTCCTCCCACTCGGCAAGGAAAGCTGGCTTGCCGGTATCGCTGGCGCTCACCCGCGCCATCAGTTCGGCGAACGCCTTGGGGTTTCCGAGCCGCTCGAACAGCAGGAGCTTGGCCAGAACGGCCTCGTCCACGCCGACGCCCTGCGCATTTGAGATGGTCATGCGGATGGCGAGGGCGTTCAGAAATCGCTTGATCAGGCGGGGATTGCCCAGGATGCCCGACGCCGTTGTCATCAGCGGCGCCAAGCGGTCTGCCGTGTCGAAGCGGCCGATCAGTTCGGCGGGCAAAGGATCATGCAGCGATTGGACGAAGGCGCGATCAACGCGCTTGCCAGCCCAGGTTTGCCTGAGCTGGGCGACGACACCCGCGCGGATCTTCTCCTTCACATCATCGCCGAGTTCGCTGTTCTCGACAAACAGCAGCATCATATATGCACGCACCTCCTGGGTGCCCAGCGGCGGCACTCGGATAGGCACCTGAATCAGCTTGTCGAAATAGTTGGTGACCAGGCGATCATCCGGTACGCCCTCGAAGTGCCGGCGAACGGCATGTTTAATCATGTCGTTGTCGGCGGCGATCACGAAAGCCGTGTTCTTCAGAAACAGGAACAGCCGGATTGCCTCGAGCGTCGAGATGGTCGTCTCGGGCAAGCAACGGTCAAGATCGTCGATCAGCACCACGAGAGTGACGCCGAGCTCTTCCAAAGTCTCCTCGAAATTGTCACGGAGCGCTTGGATCTCCTTCGGTGGCGACGTTTCCTCTTTTGGGTTCAACAGCCCGCTCGCGGTTTCGGCCACCTCGCTAGCTTTGCCCTTCGCCTCCTCAAGCAGCTTGCCGTCAACGCTGCCCGAGAAGAAGCGCTGGCCCAGGCCCCAGACTTCCCCGATCAGTCCCGTCGGAGGCAGGCCCAGCGACATTGCAACCGTAGAGCCGGCGACCAGCTTTGCCGCACGCAGCCAGTTCACGCGCTTCACCAGCGCCTTGGCCTTGTCGATGGCCTTTTCGCGTGCCTTTGCTTCCTTTTCGAGCCTCGTCGCAATCACATCCATGAGTGCGGCCCGAGCGTCGTCATAGCCTTGGTAGAGCCAAGCGTTGAACTCGACGAAGACAAATTCCCGCTCACCTTCCTTGCGTGGCCGGGCAGCCAGGGACGCCTGGGTAAGCTTGATCATCGAAGACTTGCCGATCCCCCAGGCTCCCGACACGCCAATGGAGATTGGTCGCCCCCGTGCCTGAACGATAATCTCGGCTACGGTGTCGGCCACTCCGGAGAAGTTCAGGAAGTCACGTTCGGTCTCGTTATCGGGCCACATCGGCTTTGTTCTACTCCTTTCCCGGCGCGACTCAGGCCAGCTCGCCCCATAAGCCCGCCCTAGAACAATTGCGGAACAGAATGTGAGTGAGGTTTGGTTGGACCCATTGCATTTCTTAGCAGATCGCGTCCGAAAAATGTAGCATCCTTCGGACGCTTCTCATCGTCCGAAACATGCGGCATATTTCGGACATGACCGATGCTCACCAGCCGGGTTCCGACCTCCGCAGCCGCTTGCTCGCCCGCATCGCCGAACAGCCGAGCGAGGTGTGGACGCCCAGCGACTTCGCTGATCTCGCCGGCCGGGGCGCCGTCGATAAATCGCTGCAGCGCTTGGCGGCTGCAGGCGAGCTCCGTCGAATCGATCGCGGCCTCTATGATCGTCCGAGCGTCAACAGCCTGACCGGCCGTCCCACCGTGCCGGACTATCGCGCCGTCATCCGCGCCGTCGCCCGGCGCGACAAGGCCCGCTTCGTCGTGGACGGCATGACGGCTGCCAACGATCTCGGCCTCACCACAGCCGTGCCCGCCCGCATCGAGGTCCTGGTCGATGCCCGACTAAAGCCCATCAAGCTCGGCAACCAGGAAATCCACTTCAAGGCAGCCGCGGCAAGCCGGCTCTACTGGGCCGGCCGGCCGGCGATGCGCGTCGTCCAGGCTCTGCACTGGCTTCAGGACGTGCTGAACGAGAACGACGAACGCGCCCGTGTCACCGAGATTCTGCGCCGGCTGCTCGCCGATCCGAACCACGGCCAGGGCATTCGCGATGATCTGCGCGAAGGGCTCTCGGCTCTGCCCATCTGGATGCAGGAGTTCCTGCGTCCGCTGATCGTCGGCAAGGGCGCGAAGACATGACCGCCGGAGGCTTATGCAGCGGTCATCCGAGCCCCCGCGCGCGACCGCCTCGATCTGTTCCTCTCCACTGCCAATCGGCTCGGCGCACCGATCGGCAACATCGAAAAGGACTTCTGGGTCTGCTGGACGCTCGACGCGCTCTATCACCGCCTCCCCGCAGGCCGGCCGCGCCTTCTCTTCAACGGCGGCACCTCGCTGTCCAAAGCCTATGGCCTCATCAACCGGTTTTCAGAGGACATCGACGTTACGGTCTTCCGTGACGATCTCGAACAAGTGGCAACCGCCGAGGAACTGGAGGCGCTCTCCGGCAAGAAGCGCCGCGCCAGGCTTGACGCCATCCGTGACGCCTGCCGCGCGTATATCACCGGTCCGCTTCGGGAGAGCCTCGCCGGGCTCCTGGCCGAGGCTACAGGCGGAGCCGGGCGCGTGGAGATCGATCAGGCCGATCCCGACGGGCAGACTTTGCTTCTCTGGTATCCGGAGGTTGAACCGCGTGACGACGGCTATGTGCGCCCGGCCGTGCGGATCGAGTCAGGTGCGAAGTCAGCGCTCGATCCCAACCGTCCGGTCCTGATCAAGCCATACATTGCCGACGAGACTCCCGACCTGGACCTTTCGGTCCCCAACGTCACGACCATCGAGCCAGGCCGAACCTTCTGGGACAAGGTGGTGATCGCGCACGGCCTGCGGCGATGGTATGAGCGGCGCGGCGTGCTGCGCCAGGAAGGCCAGCGCATTTCGCGCCATTATTGCGACCTGCACCAGCTGCACGCGTCGCAAGCAGGGAAGGACGCGTTGGGCGACCTGGAGCTTGCACGCGACTGCGTGCGCCACGCGCGCATGTTCTTCGACCGGTCGGACTTCGATCTTGCGTCAGCGCAGCCCGGCACATTCGCGATTGCCCCTGTCGAGGGCATGATTGACGCGCTTCGCCGTGATTAGCCCATAGGTCTTGCATCCGGTTCCCCGAAGACGACGATATCCATGTCGTGCTCGCCAAGTTCGGATTGCCGTCGCTCCAGTCTCGCCTTCCGGCGTTCCAGCGAACCGATAGCTTGGGCAAAGGCATCACGGTGAACAGTCTGATCCGCGATCCCCTGGGCGATCTGCTCATCGGCGATGTTGAGACGGTCGAGATAGTAGGCGATTTCCGTTTCCGTATGCGCGATGTTGCGGGCAAGGCGCTCTGCCCCGGCAATGTTCTTGGCGCTGGCCACCGCCCGCATCTTGGTGCCGTCCAGCGCGACCTTGCCGCCCGCGATCAGCCCGGCTTCGCGACAGAAGCGGATGAAAGCGGCACCGGCGCCGACTATGGCGTCCGGGTTGTCATGCCGGAATGCTGCGATCGTCCGGTAATCGGGCGACATGCGCCGCACCAGCCATATCGCCTCAAGGTCGCGCTGGCAGGCGCGCTCCAGTTGCCTGGATGAACGGAACTGGTTCAGATAGCCCCAAATGTAGAGGCGCAGCATATCGCCGGGATGGAAGCCCGGGCGTCCGGTTGCCGCCGAGACAGTGCGAGCGAAGCCGAGTGCCGCGAGATCGAGAGTCTCGACAAATGCATCAACGACCCGGACGAGCGCCTCGGGGCCAACATAGTCGTCAACGCAGGGAGGGAGCAGACTGGGTTGATGGCGGTCGTGACCTTCGATGAAGCAAGTCATCAAGCTTCCTCCGGCGTTCCTCGTTAAGTCCATTCCGGATTGGCGAAGGCCTGCACCCTGTCCATCATCCGAACACCAGCGCGCGGTGGACCGCCGTGCCCGCCGTCACGCCATCGGCAACCGCCCAGCTCACGCTGTGCGGTGCACGGGCGATGTCGCCTGCGGCATACAGGCCCGGCACGGTGGTCATCTTGTCACCGCCCGTCCGGATGATCGGCCCCATCGGTCCGTCGTCGATGGTGGCGCCGAGTTGCGCGGCGATTGGACTGGCAAGAGAGGATTGCGGTGCGACGTAAAGCGCCGAAACCTGACTTTTGCGTCCATCCTCCAGTTCCACGGCGGACAGGCCGTGCCCTTCGCCGGTGAGCCGCGTCACCTTGCCCCGCTCGATGGCCACGCCATGGCTGGCGAGCATCTCCGCGTGTTCCGGCTCAAGCTCCACGCTGTTGAGAAAGAGTGTCGTCGGTCCCCATTCGGCGATGAGGCAGGCCTGATGCATGGACATCGGCGTGCGGGCGAGCACCCCGAGCGGTTGATCGCTGAACTCGAAGCCATGGCAATAGGGGCAGTGCAGCACCGTCTTGCCCCAACGTTCCCAAAGACCGGGGATTGGCTCGAGACTGTCCCGCAGCCCGAAGGCAAGGATCACCTTGCGCGCCGAAATTTCCGCGCCGCTCGACAACGAGACGACGAAGCCGTCGCCAACGGCACGCGCTGCGACCGCTTCTCCCGAGACAAGCGTAGCGCCAGGATAGGCAACAAGCTGATCGCGAGCCTTGGCGAGGATCGACGAAGGATCGCTGCCGTCAGAACCCAGAAAGCCGTGTGACGCCTCAGTAAAGCGGTTGCGCGGTCGCCCTGAGTCGATGACGCAGACGCGTCGCCGCGCCCGCGCGAGATAGGTGGCAGCGGCGAGCCCGGCGAAGGCGCCTCCGATGATGACGACGTCATTCTGCATGGGTGGTCTCCAGAGCGATCGATCCGCCGCGTTCGGCGAGTCGCGCATGAAAGTCGGCGCTCAGCGCGGCGAGGGAGACTTCGCCGAAGCGGCGAAGAAGAAGCATTTCAGCCTCATCGAAAGACTTGCCGAGTGCGGCGTTGACCGCCTGCTCGACAAGGCAGCCGGGTTCATCGGTCCGGTTGCCGATGGCCAGCAGTTCGGGCCGCCCCAGCGCTTCATAGATGTCGCGGAGCGTGACCGCGCCGAGATCGCAGGCGATCATCCAGCCGCCGCCATGGCCCTTTTCGGATCGCACGTAGCGTCGGTCCCGCAGGCCCGACATCAGCCGGCGGATCACAACGGGATTGGTGTCCATCGCGCGGGCCAGCATGTCGGAAGTGCAGGGACCGGGATGTTCGGCCATGTGCAGCAGGACGTGCAGGACGCCCGATAATCGGCTATCTCTTCTCATGCAACTTTATATGTTGCGTGATATCCGACTAATCAAGGCTAGGCAGAAGAGTTTTTGCACAGCCTGCCCCGCAACGCCCCCCATAGAGAGTGAGAGTGCGGACCGGGTTTGCCGTGACGGGTTGAGGGCTGGAGGAGAGGCCTCCGGCGCCCGTCGCGGAGAACCGCGATGTCCAGACATGACCGCAACGCTCGCGCCGGCGCCGACCGGACGAGCCTCTACGACGACATCACCAACAAGATCATCGCCGAGCTGGAGGCCGGCCGCGTACCCTGGGTCCAGCCGTGGGGCACGGCGGCGGCGAAGGCGCCGCTCGCCATGCCGGCGAATGCCGCCACCGGCCGCGCCTATTCCGGGATCAACGTGCTGATCCTCTGGGGCGCGGTGATCGAGCACGGCTTTCCGGTGCAGAGCTGGCTGACGTTCCGCCAGGCGCTATCGCTCGGCGGCCATGTCCGCAAAGGCGAGCGCGGCACCACCGTCGTCTACGCCGATCGCTTCATTCCAGACGACGAGAAGAAGCGCGCGCAAGAGACCGGCGAGGAAGCCCAGGCCATTCCATTCCTCAAGCGCTTCACCGTCTTCAACATCGCGCAGTGCGAGGATCTGCCCGACGATTTTGCCGTCTCGCCGCCCGCGCCGGGTCCCGGCCTGATCGAGCCGCGCGTCGAGGCACTGATCAAGGCGACGGGCATCGACTTCCGTATCGGCGGCGACCGCGCCTTCTATGTGCCGGCGCACGACTACGTCCAGGTGCCGCCACCGCAGGCGTATTTCGAGACGATCAACTGGCATCGCACGGCCCTGCATGAGCTCGGCCATGCGACGGGCCATTCGTCCCGTCTCGGCCGCGACCTCACCGGCTCCTTCGGCTCCAAGAAATATGCCTTCGAGGAACTGGTCGCCGAGATGAACGCGGCCTTTTGCTGCGCCTCGCTCGGCATCACTCCGACGGTGCGCCACGCCGATTACATCGGCTCGTGGCTGGACGTGCTGCGCGAGGACAACCGCGCCATCGTCCGCGCCGCGTCGCAGGCGAGCAAGGCGGCCGATTGGCTGCTGGCGTTCCTCCCCGAAACGGAGATCGCCGGCGAACCCGCGAGCGACAGGAGGGCAGCATGATCCTCCTGACCGACGACTTGCGCGAGCGCCTGCTCGCCAATGGGCTTGAATGCGGCGCCGACCATGTGCCCGTCGTCAAGTTCTTCAACCCGCTCGGCGAGGGCGTCTGGCTCGCGACCGAGCTGGACGCCGATGGCGACACGCTCTTCGGCCTCGCCGATCTCGGCTGTCCCGAGCTCGGCAGTTTCTCGCTCGAGGAGCTGGCCTCGATCGTTCTGCCGTTCGGCATGGGGATCGAGCGCGACATTCTCTTCATCGGCGACTTCCCGATCTCGGTCTGGGCAGAGGCCGCCCGCGAGGCGGGAAGCATCCGAGCGGCCGAGCGCATCCTCTACCGGGCGGCTTCGCCTCGACGCGATGACACGTAACTCACCCACCCTTAAGTCCGAAGAGCCGGAGATGAGCGTTTGCGCATCTCCGGTTCTACGCTCCGGATCGCCGGAAGGCGGCGCCGTCCTCAGAGGAAGAGGGCGGCGCTTCGCTTCGTGACGGGTTGGAAGCCGAGAGAGAGGCTCTCGGCGCCCGTCGCGGAGTATCTCGACATGGCAAAGGCTGCCAAGAAGATCGTCTTCTCGCGCTCGCGCGACATCCCCTTCAACAAGCTCGTGCTCTCGGAGTCCAACGTCCGGCGCACCCGGCCGGAAGCCGAGCTCGACGAACTCATCCATGACATCGACCGGCGCGAGGACCTCGTGCAGGGCCTCAATGTCCGCGCCATCCTCGACGGCGACGGCAACGAGACCGGCATGTTCGAGGTGCCGGCGGGCGGCCGCCGGTATCGCGCGATCGAGCGCCTGGTGAAGGCCAAGCGCTTCCCGAAGGACGGGCTCGTCCCCTGCATCGTACGCAAGGCCGACACCAGGATCCTCGCGGAAGACGACTCCCTCGCCGAGAACCTCCTTCGCGCTGGGCTTCATCCGCTCGACCAGTTCCGCGCGTTCCAGGACATGCTCGACAAGGGCATGACCGAGGAGGAGATCGCCGCAGCGTACCTCACGACCGTCCAGGTCGTGAAGCAGCGGCTTCGGCTGAACGCCGTCTCGCCCGTGCTGCGCGACGCCTATGCCGAGGAGCGCATGACGCTCGACATGCTGATGGCCTTCACCGTCAACCCGGACCACGCGCGGCAGGAGCAGGTGTGGAAAGCCGTGCAGCATTCCTACAATCGGCAGCCCTGGCATATCCGCCAGCTGCTGACCGAGACGACGATCCCGGCCTCCGACAAGCGGGCGCGCTTTGTCGGCATCGACGCGTATGTAGCGGCTGGCGGCGTCGTGCTGCGCGACCTGTTCGAGGACGATGATGGCGGCTGGCTTGCCGACCCGGCGCTCCTTCACCGCCTGGTCAGCGAAAAGCTGAAGGCGGTGGCCGAAGAGATCGCCGGCGAAGGCTGGAAGTGGGTGAAGGTCGATCTCGACCTGCCCTATGGCTACGACCACGGCCTGCGCAAGATCGGCGGCGCCTTTGTCGATCTCACCGACGACGAACGCGCCAAGCGCGAGACGCTGCGCGCGGAGTACGATCGGCTCGAGGCGGAGTATGACGGCGCCGACGAGCTGCCGGACGAGATCGACCGACGCCTCGGCGAGATCGAGGAGGCGCTCGAGGCCTTCGAGAAACGTCCCGTCGTCTACGATCCCGCCGACATCGCGCGCGCCGGCGTCTTCGTCAGCGTGGACCGCGACGGCGAGATCGTGATCGATCGCGGCTATGTGCGGCCGGAGGACGAGGCGCCCGTCGCCGTCGACAGCAGCGACGCTGAGACCGATGGAGAACCCGGCAGCGACGATGCTCCCGCGATCCCCTCCGCTCAGCACGCTGTCATCACCATCGGCGGCCAGACCACCGGCGCCGAAGAGGACGATGAAGACGACGCCGTCAAGCCGCTGCCCGAGCGGCTGGTGATCGAGCTCACCGCCCATCGCACGCTGGCGCTGCGCGACGCGGTCGCCAACCATCCGCATGTCGCTCTGACGGCGCTCCTGCACAGGCTGGTGCTCGATGCGTTCAAGCGCAACGCGCACGGCTGTGCCGTCGAGGCGTCGGTCCGCGAGGTCCACTTCCCCGTCCAGGCCCCCGACCTGAAGGACAGCGCCTCCGCCAAGGCCATCCAGGCGCGCATGGAAGCCTGGAAGGCGGACATGCCGCTCGATGACGACGATCGGCTGTGGGACTGGATCGCCGAGCTCGACGATGCGAGCCGCCTCGCGCTGCTCGCCCACTGCGTCAGCTACGGGATCAACGCGCTATACGAACGCCCGAATCCGTATAGCGGCAACGGCGTCTCCCAGCACGGGCTCGACCGGCGCATGCGCGATGCCGATCGGCTCGCCCGTGCCACCGGCCTCGACATGGTGGAGGCCGGATGGCGCCCGAGCGTGGCGAACTATCTCGGCCGCGTGACGAAGAGCCGGATCGTCGAAGCCGTGCGCGAAGCCCTCGGCGAGGAGAAGGCGCAGCTCATCGATCATCTCAAGAAGCCCGAGATGGCAAAGGAGGCCGAGCGCCTGCTCGCCGACACCGGCTGGCTGCCGGAGCCGCTGCGGTCCGCCGATCCCGGTGTGACGACCTCGGTCGATGCAAGCGGAGGTGAAGGCGATGAAACGCTGCCGGCCTTCCTCGCCGACGATGAGGACGAGCAGCCGGATGATGGCGACGCCGATGCCGATGACCCGGCGATGATCGCCGCCGAGTGACGCGACCATGGCGGGGGCGGCTCCTGCGCTCCCGCCAGCCTCTAGATCAGGAGCAATCCGATGACCAAGCTCAGCTCGGCCACGCCTCGCCGCGTCGTCTTCCAGTATCTCGTGCCCGTCCATGTCGAAGTCGAGGACGGCCTCGTGTGCAGCGTGACGGTGATCGACGAAACGCCCGTCGAGAACCCGACCGTCGTGGAAGGCGATGCCGACTATCTCGAAGCGGCGGTGAAGGCCGCCGATGACGGTCAGCCCTGGCCGTCCTGGCAATTCGGCTTCTAGGCCCGCCTTCCCTCCACCCAACCCCAACAGCCCGGCCGCCGCGCCGGGCTTTCGCGTTTCCAGGAGGCTGTCATGCCCGCTTACACCGTTGAAACGACCTACCGCGTGCCGGTCTACCGGCAACGCACCTATCATGCCGCGACGCCGGCCGAGGCTTGTCGTCAGGCCATCGAGGACGATGACTGGTCCAACGACAAGCTCGACTACGAGGCTGCCGGCGAAACCTATGTCACCGGCATCTGGCTCGGGGCGGATCCTGCCTATTCGGGCGAGGCCGTCCCGGTCCCATCGCACTTCGATGAGACCATTCAGCGGAAGGCCGCGCACTTCGAGGTGCTGTTCGGCCTTCTGAAGATCGTCATTGCGGATGAGGTCGCCCAGCGGCGCACGGATGCCTACTGGCTCGCACGGGCGAGCGCCGCGGTCGCGAAGGCCGAAGCGATCCTTGCTGGAGCGCGCGATCCCGACGAACCCGTCACGGCTCCTCGCCCACGTCACGTCCTCGCGCAGCTCCAGGAGGACCGCGTCCGCGACCAGATCGCCGCGATCGTCGAGACCGATGCCGAATTCGCAAGTCTGACCGCGGACGCCGTGTCGGACGCTGACATTCAAAGTGCATGCGTGTCCGTCGCCGCCAACATCGACTTGTCGGAGGAAGTCGGCGCGGCGGAATTCCGCGCGGCGCTCGTCGCCCTGCGAGCGGCGAAGCAGGCGGACGGAGGCTGAGATGCACGGCACCTATCTCCGCCTCGGCGTCACCGTCTGGGACAGCGACCGCACGGTGATCCGCGCGGCACGGCGCAAACTCACGCGATCGGCACGGCGCGATCCGGCGAAGCGGGAGGCCCGCAAGCAATTCTACCGCGAGATGCTGGAGCATCACGCCAACGCGCAGCGCCTCGTCGCTGAATTCCGGCTCTGACCCACCGACCGCAATCTCCTTACTTCAACCAGCCCGGCCATCGCGCCGGGCTTCGTCGTTTCAGGAGCCTGACATGGCCGACTTCTTCACGCACTTCTCCTGTCTTCTCGATGTCCGCACGCCGGAGAACGCCGCGCGCGCGCTCGAAATCTACAATCGCATGATGGAGGAGAACGCCGCCGAGGCCCCGCCCTCCGAGGCGTTTCTTCTTTCCATCCAGCCCGAGCATGGCGGAACGCAGCTCTGGATTCGCGATGACACGACCGGCGATCCGCAGGCCGTCATCGATTTCGTGCTCCGCTGCGCGGCGGAATTCGGCCTCAGCGGACGGTGGGGCTTTCAGTGGGCGAATACCTGCTCGCGCCCGCGTGTGAACGCGTTCGGTGGCGGCGCGCACGTCCTCGACCTCGGCCGCCGCAGGACCGTCGCCTGGATCGCGACCAATGGCTGGCTCGACCGCACCTTGTCGGGCAAGCGCGGAATGCGAGGTGCGCGATGAGCATCCCCGATCACGCGCGGGCGAATTTTGCGACGCTGCTCCGTGCTGCGGCGGACGGCAACCTCGCGCTCATGGAGTGCACCGATGCCGTTACCGGCGAGCCGCGCTACGTCATCTGTGCCGTGGGGCGCGACGGCACGGATTTCGTGTTCACGCCCTTCGGCCATCTCGCTGACGGCAACCCCTTCGACGCCTACGTGCCGCCATCGGCAACCCTGCCGGACGAACCGACTCCCTGATCCTCGCGTGCGTGGTGGCGCGCGGTGAAGGCAGCGGCGTGACGAAAGGGAGAGCCTGGCCGGGACGGGTTTGAGCCGGTGCGGTCCAGAGAGAGCGCCGGCCGGCTCGTCCGTCTCCGCTCTCCCGAGGTTCACCGACATGACTCCATCCACCGCTCTCGCGGCCGCGCCCGCGGCCGCGGCGTCGCCACTTGCACCACGTTCCGGCGCCGCCGCGTGCACTGTTGCGGCTGCCCACCTTCTCCTTCCTCGTCTCGAACAGGGTCGTCAGGTTGACGCGGCGATCCTTCGCGCCGCGATGGAGCATGCCTTCGGCGGGTCCGACGCGTCCGGCACCTGGGCCTGGAAGACGTCCTACGAAGCCTGCGAGGCCGCGACCGTTCTGTTTCTCCGCAAATTCGGAAAGGCGCTTTTGCGCAAGGCCGGTTCTCCGGCCCTGGCCCTCCCCATGCTGGAGAAGATCGTCGGCCTCCTGCCGACGCACACACGCCGCTCGATCGAGAGCGAGACCCTCCAGCAGTTCTCGACACCGATGCCACTCGGGCTCGCGGTCGCGACGGCCGCCGCCATTACGCCCGGCGACCGCGTGCTCGAGCCCTCGGCCGGCACCGGCCTGCTCGCCATCCTCGCCGAGATCGCGGGCGGATCGCTCGTCCTCAACGAGCTAGCGGAGACCCGCGCCGGCCTCCTCTCCCTCCTCTTTCCGGACATCGCCGTAAGCCGGCATGACGCCGCGCAGATTCACGACCACCTCGACGCCACCATCGTGCCGAACGTCGTCATCATGAACCCGCCGTTCTCGGCAATGGTGAATGTGCAAGGCCGCATGGCGGATGCCGCCTACCGGCACATCGCCTCGGCGCTGGCGCGGCTCGCGGACGGCGGCCGCCTGGTCGCGATTACGGGCGCCAATTTCGCGCCGGACGCTCCCGCCTGGCGCGACGCCTATGTCCGGCTTCAGGAGCGCGGCCGTATCGTCTTCTCCGCCGCCATCGACGGCCGCGTCTATGCCAGGCATGGCACGACGTTCCCGACGCGGCTCACCGTGATCGACAAGCGTCCGGCCGACGATCCCACCGTCTTCCCGGCCGCGCCCGGTGTCGCGCCGGACGTCGCCACGCTGCTGGCCTGGATCACGGAGCACGTTCCGGCACGACTGCCGGTCGATGCCTCTGTGGCTGTGCCCACCGTCTCCACGCCGCGCACCGTTCGCGGCTACGTCGCCCGTACCGCACAAGCCGCAGCGCGGCCAGCGATGGCTGCCGAGCCCGAAGGCATCGAGGTCCCCTACGAGACGGTCGACTGGATGCCGCCACAGGGTGCGCGCCTCTCCGATTCCATCTACGAGGACTACGCGCTCCAGAGCATAAGAATTCCCGGCGCGCAGGATCACCCGACACAGCTCGTGCAGTCGGCGGCGATGGCCTCGGTCGCGCCACCCAAGCCGGGCTACCGGCCGCGCCTGCCAGCGAACATCCTGAATCGGCTCTCGGGCGCCCAGCTCGAAACCGTGATCTATGCCGGCGAGGCGCATTCCGGCTATCTCGCCGGCGGCTGGACCGTCGACGAGACCTTCGACGTCGTCACCGCCGCCGCCGAGGACGCCAAGGGCGCGGTCCGCTTCCGGCGCGGCTTCATGATCGGCGATGGCACCGGGGTCGGCAAAGGGCGCGAGGCCGCCGGCATCATCCTCGACAACTGGCTGCAGGGCCGCCGCAAGGCGGTGTGGATCTCGAAGAGCGACAAGCTGATCGAGGACGCGCGGCGCGACTGGTCCGCGCTCGGCATGGAGCGGCTGCTCATCACGCCGCTCTCCCGCTTCCCGCAGGGCAAGCCGATCACGCTGCGGGAAGGCATCCTATTTCTAACCTATGCCACGCTGCGGTCCGACGACCGCAGCGAACGCCTTTCCCGCGTCCGGCAGATCGTCGAATGGTTGGGCTCCGACTTCGACGGAGTGATCATTTTCGACGAAGCCCATGCCATGCAGAACGCGGTCGGCGTCAGGAGCGAACGCGGCGATCAGGAGGCCTCGCAGCAGGGCCGCGCGGGCCTGCGCCTCCAGCACGCGCTCCCAGATGCGCGCGTCGTCTATGTCTCCGCCACCGGCGCGACCACCGTGTACAACCTCGCCTATGCGCAGCGGCTCGGCCTCTGGGGCAGCGATGACTTCCCGTTCTCAACCCGGGCCGAGTTCGTGGAGGCGATCGAAGCCGGCGGCGTCGCGGCGATGGAGGTGCTCGCCCGCGACCTGCGCGCGCTCGGCCTCTACACGTCGCGTTCGCTCTCCTTCGACGGCGTCGAATACGAGCTGGTCGAGCACGCGCTGACGCCCGAGCAGACCCGCATCTATGACGCCTACGCCGACGCCTTCGCGATCATTCATAACAACCTCGATGCCGCCATGCGGGCGGCCAACATCACCGGCGGCAGCGAGGGCGGATCGGGCACGCTGAACCGGCAGGCCAAGGCGGCCGCGCGATCGGCCTTCGAGAGCGCCAAGCAGCGCTTCTTCGGACACCTGCTCACCAGCATGAAGACCCCGACCCTGATCCGCTCGATCGAGCGCGATCTCGAGCAAGGCCATGCCGCCGTCGTCCAGATCGTCTCGACGGGCGAGGCCCTGATGGAGCGGCGCCTCGCGGAGCTGCCGACCGAGGAATGGAACGACGTCCGCGTCGACATCACGCCGCGCGAATACGTCCTCGACTATCTCGCCCACTCCTTTCCGGTCCAGCTCTACGAGCCGTTCACGGATTCGGAAGGCAAGCTGTCGTCGCGTCCGGTCTGTCGCGACGGACAGCCGGTCGAGAGCCGCGAGGCGGTCGCGCGCCGGGATGCCCTGATCGCGAAGCTCGCGAGCCTGCCGCCCGTTCCCGGCGCGCTCGACCAGATCGTCCAGCACTTCGGCGCCGACATGGTGGCCGAGGTGACGGGGCGTTCGCGCCGGATCGTTCGCAAGCCCGGCAGCGCGGGCCGAAGCGATCGTCTCGTGGTCGAGACCCGAGCCGCCTCGGCCAACCTCGCCGAGGCGCAGGCCTTCATGGACGACCACAAGCGCATCCTGGTCTTCTCCGACGCTGGCGGCACCGGCCGCAGCTACCATGCGGAGCTTTCCGCGAGAAACACGCGGCTGCGCGTGCACTACCTGCTCGAACCCGGCTGGAAGGCGGATACGGCCATCCAGGGGCTCGGCCGCACGCACCGGACCAATCAGAAGCAGCCGCCGCTGTTCAGGCCCGTCGCCACGAACGTCAAGGCCGAGAAGCGCTTCCTCAGCACCATCGCGCGCCGGCTCGACACGCTTGGCGCGATCACGCGCGGACAGCGCGAAACCGCCGGCCAGGGCCTGTTCCGACCGGAGGACAATCTGGAGTCCCACTATGCGCGCGACGCCTTGCGCCAGCTCTATCATCTGCTCGCCCGCGGCAGGATCGAGGGCTGCTCTCTCGAACGGTTCGAGGCGGCCACCGGCCTCACGCTCACCGATGCGAATGGCCTCAAGGACCAGTTGCCGGGCATCAGCACGTTCCTCAACCGCATGCTCGCGCTGACCATCGAGCTCCAGGGCGTGCTCTTCACGGCATTCGAGCAGCTCCTCAACGCCCGCATCGAGGGCGCCATCGCCGCCGGCACCTACGATGTCGGGCTGGAGACGCTGCGGGCCGAGAGCTTCGTCGTCACCGGCCGGCAGACGATCTATACCCATCCCGGCACGGGCGCCGAGACGCGGCTCCTCACCATCACGCAGCGCCAGCGCAACCGGCCCGTCACGCTCGAAGAGGCCTTGAGCTGCCTGAGCGAACGCGGCGCGCGCCTTCTCGTCAATGCGCGGTCCGGCCGCGCCGCCGTGCAGGTCCGTGCCCCATCCGTCATGCTCGACGATGGCGAAGTCGAGTACCGCGTCCGCCTGATCCGGCCGATGGAAGCGCCGAACGTGCCCGTCCGCGCGATGGCGGAAAGCCACTGGCAGGACGCCGACGAGGCGATCTTCGCGGCCGCCTGGACGGCCGAGCTCGCCGAGGTTCCCGCGTTCACCGACTCCACCTTGCACATGGTCTCCGGCCTACTGCTGCCGATCTGGAAGCGGCTCCCGAACGAATCGACCCGCGTCTATCGCCTGCAGACCGACGATGGCGAACGCATCATCGGCCGCAAGGTTTCCCCCGCCTGGGCCGCCACGGCAACCGCGACCGGCCTGCCTTCTCTGACGCCGGTCGAGGCCTTCGCCGCCTTGATCGAGGGCAAGAGCGTCATCGATCTCGCCGAAGGTCTTCAGCTTCGCCGCGTCCGCCTGATGGGCGGCCATCGCATCGAGCTGTCGGGCTTCACCGACACCATGCGCGAGCGGCTCACGGCCTACGGCCTCTTCCACGAGATCATCTCGTGGAAGCTGCGCCTGTTCGTGCCCACCGACGCCAGCGGTCCCGCGATCCTCGCCAGGGTGATGGACCGCTATCCAATCGAGCGGGTCGCCGAGCGGGAGGCGGTGTGATGTCCCGGCTCGACGCTTCCGAACTGGCACGCCGGCTCGCGCGAAATGCCGAAGCGGTGTGCCGCCACTATCTGTCCAACGGTCATCGCGAAGGCCGCTACTGGATGGTCGGCGATGTGCGCAACACGCCCGGCCGCTCGATGTTCGTGCGCCTCATCGGCCCGGAGAGCGGCAAGGGTGCGGCCGGCAAGTGGACCGACGCCGCGACCGGCGAGCATGGCGACCTGCTCGACGTCATCCGGGAGAGCTGCGGCTTCGTGGATTTCGCGGACGTCGCGAGGGAGGCACGTGCCTTCCTCAGCCTGCCGCAACCCGAACCGCAAGCGCACGAACATCGTCGCGCCATCCAGCCAGCCCCAGCGGGTTCGCCGGAAGCCGCGCGGCGCTTGTTCGCCATGTCGCGGCCAATCCACGGCACGCTCGCCGAGACGTATCTCCGCCGGCGCGGCATTACGTCTTTGCACGGAACCGTATCGCTGCGCTTCCACCCGCGCTGCTACTACCGGCCGGACGAGCATTCCGCCACGGAGACCTGGCCCGCCATGATCGCCGCCGTCACCGATCTCGACGGCCGCCTCACCGGCGCGCACCGGACCTGGCTCGATCCCGACGGCTTCGACCCCGTCCGTCTCGGCAAGGCGCCGATCGACACGCCGCGCCGCGCGATGGGCGATCTACTCGGTCACGCCGTCCGCTTCGGCGTCGCCGGCGACGTCATGGCCGCAGGCGAAGGCATCGAGACCATGCTGTCGCTGAGGACGGTGCTGCCCGGCATGCCGATGGTCGCCGCCCTCTCGGCCGCCCATCTCTCGGCCATCCTCTTCGCCGACACGCTGCGCCGGCTCTACATCGCGCGCGACGACGATCCGGCCGGCGATGGCGCGATGGCCGCGCTGATCGAGCGCGCGTCCGCCGACAGCATCGAGGCGATCGTGCTGTCGCCACGACTCGCCGACTTCAACGAGGATCTCCGCATGCTCGGCCCCGACGCCCTACGCGCAGCCCTTCGGGCGCAGATCGCGGCCCGGGATGCCGCTCGCTTCATGGCCGAGGCCGCGTAGCTTTGACGAACGTGGACGTTCGGCCGGAACGGATGATGGGGCTCACCGTCACACCGGCGGCCGATGCTCCTCGCGCCGGGACAGAGCCGCGCCCGCGGCCTTCCTGAGAGGGCGAACGGGACGGCGGGCGGCCCGGCCCAGCAATGGCTGCAGCCGGCTATTTTCCGCCGGCGCTGACGCGCCTTTGCATCGCGAGGCAAAATAGCCGGCCTTCGCCATCCTCCGCTCGCGCTTCGGCCCTGCGCTTCGCTCCGGGTGCAGGGCCGGCCCGCCCGCCGTCTTCCGTCGCCATGAAGGCCGCGAGGGTCGCGGCCAATCCAGCGACGGAGCATCCCATGACCAGCGACGACGACTTCGAGCCCCATCACAGCTCGTCTCCGACCAACCACGTCCTCACCGAGCTTCAGCTCTACGGCTTCCGCCCCTTCCAGGACGAACCCGACCCGCGCCCGCTTCCCGAGGGCAATGCCGTTGCCGGGGCCATCGCCGACATCTTCGACGCCCTCATCGCCACCCTTGGCGACACCCGCCTCGAGCCCGATCTCGAGGACCTGCTGTGGTCGACCGTCAACCTCTTCCACCGCGCCGCCGACCGCATCGCGCGCGAGCTTGACGACAACGAGCAGGCGCAGCGCCGCAGCCAGCGCGAGCAGGACGGCACCGAGGTCAAGTCGGTCGAGCTGGAGCGGCTCATCGCCGAGGGCCAGACGCTCGTCGAGCGCCGCGACGCCTTCGAGCTGATGCGCGACCAGGCCTGCGAGCATTTCGAGCGCCACACCGGCTCGGCCTGGCGGCCGCGCAGCGGCTCGCTTGTCAACCACCGCGCCATGACCGCGGCGATGATCGACAGCCGCGACTTCCTCGCCGCCAAAAGGCGCACCGAGACCGAGGTCATGCTACCGCCCGGCCCGAAGGTCGCGCTCAGCGGCGGCCTCGACTTCAACGATCATCGGCTGATCTGGGCAAAGCTCGACCAGGTGCACGCCAAGCACCCTGACATGGTGCTCATGCACGGCGGCTCGCCGAAGGGCGCCGAACGCATCGCGGCGCGCTGGGCCGATCACCGCAACGTGCCGCAGATCGCGTTCAAACCAGACTGGACGAAGCACGCCAAGGCCGCACCGTTCAAGCGCAACGACGCCATGCTGGAGGTGCTGCCAATCGGCGTCATGATCTTTCCCGGCACGGGCATCCAGCAGAACCTCGCCGACAAGGCGAAGAAGCTCGGCATCCCGGTCTGGCGTTTCGGCGGCGCCTGAGCGCCGCCATCATTCTTGAAAAATGCCATCACATAAGGTATATTGATAGCACTGCAGTCAATCCGTCGAGGACGCCATCATGCCCGCTGTCACTATTCGCAACCTATCGGAGGAGGCGCATCGCGCTTTGAAGGTCCGGGCGGCGCAGCACAACCGCAGCACTGAAGCCGAAATGCGCGCCATTCTGGAAGCCGCCGTGCGCCCCGCGGGACGCCTGCGGATCGGCACCGCGCTCTCGGAGATGAGCCGCAAGATCGGGCTCACCAATGCCGATGTCGAGGCACTCGAACAGACTCGCGACACCCGGCCCGCCCAGCCGATGCGCTTCGGATGATCCTGCTCGACACCAATGTCGTCTCCGAGGCGATGAAGCCCGAGCCGCACCCGTCGGTCCGTGGCTGGCTCGATGCCCAGGCCGCGGAAACGCTCTTTCTCTCCAGCGTCACCATCGCGGAGCTGATGTTCGGCATCGGCGCCCTGCCCAGGGGCAAGCGCAAGGACCGCCTGGCAACCACGCTCGACGGCGTGATGGAGCTGTTCGAGCTGAGAATCCTTCCCTTCGATACGCAAGCGGCGCGGCGATATGCCGACCTCGCCGTCAAGGCGCGCAAGGCCGGCAAGGGCTTCCCCACGCCCGACGGCTACATCGCCGCGATCGCCGTCGCGCACGGCTTCGCCGTGGCGTCGCGCGATACCGCCGCGTTCACGGCCGCCGGCCTGACGGTCATCGATCCCTGGACCGCCGACGGCTGACCGGCAGCCGACGAAGTTGCTTCCGTTGCAGAACAATCCGGCTCAGCTACGCCGGACGGAAGCCGTTCGCGATGTCCGCTCACGCGCCGTCGATCTTATGCTATAAAGCTCCTGCGCCGCGGTGGTGGTGGAAGGCGCGACCGTCAGATCCTTGTCTCACGGAGGCCACCACCATGATTTTACTCAGCGTGCTCGCCAGCATCGCCGCCATCAGCGTCATCTGCTGTCTCTTGTTCTACCTCGCGGTCTACGCCCTTCCTCTATTCGCAGGGGTCACGGCAGGCGTCTGGGCGTACGGCACAGGCGCCGGCTGGCTCGGCGGAATCGCCGTTGGAGCGGTCGCCGGCCTCGCAACCCTTCTCGCTGGTCACGTCCTGCTCGCATTGGTCAGGCCGCTCTGGCTGCGGCTCGTGATTGCCGCCGCTTTCGTCGCACCGGCCGCCATCGCCGGCTATCACGCGACACATGGCATCGTGAAGCACCCGATGCCCTCGGAAACCTGGCAGGTCGCCTTCTCGCTGGTCGGAGCCGTCGTCGTCGGCATCACCGCCTTCGCGCGGCTGGCGACGCTGGCCCCACCCGGTGGGACCGGCCAGGGCGTGGCGCGCGCTTGAGGCCGTTCCGGCTACCGGCATGACGACATCATACCGCCTGCGATCTCGTCCTCACCTGTTGGCAATCTGAGGTGTGGATGAGCGCCGGGTCGCGCTGACCCATCGGTCGCGGACCGCGTTGGAACGCGGTGTTGGCCCGCGTGAACCTCCACGCCCTCGAATGCGGCGGGCTGATCGCACGCCTGTCCCTGCTTATCGGGAGCATCGATGCGGCCGGTCACCTCGACGCGGGATGAGCGCCGTGCACCGACGCCGCCGGCCCCCTCGGTTGCACGACGGAGTCGCCAGGTTCTCCGTGATCCTCTCTGCCTGATCGAGCGCACCATGCGGCCTCTTTAGATGGGCTGATCTGGCCGCAGGCCGGCTTCGCCTCGATCGCCTATGCCGCAATGGCGCCGGTCGACTTTCTTCCCCTGGGCTGCGCCCATTCCTCGCGAAACAAGAAAGTCTCCCGGCTGCCATCCTCCGCTGCGCTCCGGCCTGCAGGCAGGTGCGGCGTCGATCGCCTGCGGCCTGTCGATCACCATCGAGGCCGCAATAGTGCGGGCTCGAAGCAAACATCAAGGAGAACCCACCATGGCGACCATCGGCACCTTCAAGAAGTCCGGCAACGAGTTCGTCGGCCAGATCGTCACCCTCAGCGTCCAGGCCAAGAACGTCCGCATCGTTCCCGAAGCCAACCGCTCCGGCGAGAACGCCCCCAGCCACCGCGTCTTCGCGGGCCGCGTCGAGATCGGCGCCGCCTGGGCCAAGCGTTCCAACGAGGGCCGCGACTATCTGGGCCTCAAGCTCGACGATCCGAGCTTTACCGCCCCAATCTACGCCAACCTCTTCGACGACGAGGACGGCGACGGCTACAGCCTGATCTGGTCCCGCCCGAACCGCCGCAACGGCGAATGAGGCGCGAGCCCCAGGCCCCGCCCGGTCGACCGGGCGGGGCCACGCCAGCTGGTTGGTGCCGACACGGCCGGGCGACCGAATCGGTTCAGCGCGATTCGTCCAACTTCCCGTCTTTAGCGGCCATTTTCCCTCGCCTCGCCGGCCAAGAACGACTATTTTAGTCGTAGTTCTGGCACGCTCGATCGGCCCGGTGGGAGGTGATCATGCATGATCACCGCCCGACAATCGCGGGCCGCTCGCGCGCTGCTGGGATGGACGCAGGAGACGCTCGCCGACAAGGCCCTGGTATCGCTGACGGCGCTTAAGCGCCTGGAGTCGGGCCATCGCGCCGTTTACGAGTCGACGGAAGATCAGGTCCGTCGCACGCTGGAGGCCAACGGCATCGTCTTCCTGTCGTCCGATCAGGGCGAAGGAGTGATGCTTGTCCGCGCAAAGGTCGAGTCCCGCAAAAACCGATGATGCCGCGGGGCGCCACGGGCCTCGATCCTTCGTGCCAACACGTCGCCTTGCGCCGTGCGTCCGACGGCGTAGCGTTAACAGATCGTTGACGCGTCCAAGCGTCGGCCGGCGGGGTTCGATTTGACACACGATCCGTTCATGGACGAACCGCCGCAGAGCGCCGTTCTGACCCGCTACGACCGCGCGCACATGAAGCTCTATCTGCGCCTGCTCGACGCCGAAACGGACGGCGCTGACTGGCGCGAGGCGGTCAAGGTCCTCTTCGGGATCGATCCCGCGAAGGAACCGGAGCGCGCGAGCCGCGTGCACCGCAGTCATCTCGCGCGCGCCCGCTGGATGACCGAGCAAGGCTACCGGCAGCTCGCCCATGAGACGGACAAATGATGTCCATCCGTGATGCCGTCACGGCATCGCGTGTTGCACAAAACGGGACTTCCCCAACTCCGATGGCCTCGCAATCGTACAGCTCCTTCGCACGCGCCCGGCCCGCGGGTCGGGGGAGGAAACAGAATGGGGCCCGACACATCGCGCTGGCGCTCGTCCGACACCTACGACTACCTGGATCAGCTGGTCGCGCCTGACCTTGCCTGGGAATGCCTGAGGCGCAACGCTGTCTATCAACGGGATTTTGCCGAAAGCACGCGCTCCCCCGACGCCACCGAGCGCCTTGCCGCGACGATCCAGCGGCGCTGGGGGCTGCGCTTTCGCGATCGATCCCACGCTCGATGCGACCGCCGCGACCGTATTCTGGGCGCCTGACATTGACCCAGGCACGGTCATTCTCACGGCCGTTCCCGCCGCATCGACCGTCGAGAGCACCGTCCTTCCCGAACTCGATCCGCATACTGGCCGCGCTGGTTCCGACGGACTGAGCATTGTCCATGGCCGCGGGTCGAGGGCCGTGCGGCTCCTGCTCCTGTCCGATGCTTCGCCGGCGAGCCCGCTCGTGGCCCTGGTGTCGCTGGGAGCCGACGGGCTTGACCGGATCGAGGCGGTCGCCCGCCTCTGGCGGGCCATCAACGGCCGGCGCGTACCGGCCGACGCGAGGCTGACGAGTCAGCAGCGACGACGGCTCCGCCGCATGCTTCAGGCCGTAGACGGCCGCCACGAAGGCGCGAGCTATCGCGAGATCGCCGAGGCGATCTTCGGCGCCGCGCGCGTTGCCGATGCTCCCTGGAAAACCTCCGCCCTGCGCGACGCGACGATCGACCTCGTGAAGGACGGCCTCGCGCTGATCGCTGGCGGCTATCGCTCGCTTCTGCGCCGGCGACGACGCCCATAGCTCGCGCGGCCGCGGGGGTGCGAATTCAGCACCCGCATCTTCGCCATCCCCCAACCCAGTGCCCCTCCGCCACCGTGGCCGCCATTCGCCGGATTTGGCCGGCGATCTGAACGAACGCCCGGAGGTGCGACATGACCAATCTCGCCGGCTTGCCGCCGCGCTTCTTGCGGACTCCGGAGGCCGCCGACTTCCTCGGCCTCTCCAGCCGGACACTCGAGAAGCATCGGACCTACGGCACGGGTCCCGCTTACCGCAAGCTCGGCGGGCGCGTCGTCTACGCGCTCGACGATCTCAAGGCCTGGGCCGATCGCGGCGCCGTCACCTCGACGTCCGACCCGCGCGGCTCCGTGCTGCCGGCCAAGCGCCACGGCCCGGCCCCGGTGCAGGCCGGCCGCGACCGCCGTTGAGGTACCGGCCATGTCCTCGGCGAGACGCAACAGCGAGCGGGAGCAGCTCGATCTCTTCCGAGCGCTGCCGGGCGACCTCGCGCCGCGCGACGCGCAGGACCTCATGGCCTATCCGTTCTTCTCGCTCGCCAAGTCGAAACGGCTGACGCCGATCGACTTCAAAGCCGGCCCGATCGTCATCCGCGTCGAAGCGGTCCCGGAGCACGGCATGGCGACCATCTGGGACGCCGACGTGCTGATCTGGGCCGCCTCGCAGATCGTCGAGGCCCGCGATCTTGGCCTAAAGCCGTCGCGCCTGATGGCGGCGACGCCCTACGAGATTCTTTCCTTCATCGGCCGCGGCGTGAGCGTGCGCGACTACGACCGTCTCAAGGCCGGGCTCGATCGCCTGCAATCAACCACGGTCGCGACCTCGATCCGCCAGCCCTCCGAGCGGCGCATGCATCGCTTCTCCTGGATCAATGAGTGGAAGGAGCGTGCGGACGCGCACGGCCGTCCGCTCGGCCTCGAGCTGATCGTCCCGGACTGGTTCTACGCGGCCGTGCTCGACGACGCCCTCGTGCTGACGATCGACCGCGCCTACTTCCGCCTGACCGGCGGACTGGAGCGCTGGCTCTACCGCCTGGTGCGCAAGCACGGTGGCCGCCAGCCGTCCGGCTGGAGCTTCGACATCGCGTATCTCCACGCGAAGTCCGGCAGCCTCTCGCCGCTAAAGCACTTCGCCTACGACCTGCGCGAGATCGTCCGCCGGCAGACGCTGCCCGGCTACCGGCTGACCATCGAGCAGCCGCCGAACGCCCCAGAACGCCTCGCATTCGTTCCCGTCGCTTCGGCGGCCCTCGCTCCGCTGCGGCCGCGCGGGACTTCTCGCGCTGGGGACAAGCTGTGAATCGCCTCGTGCTATCAGGGACCCGGCCTGTCGTGCCATCGGGGACCCGATCCTCGTGCTATCGGGGACCGGATTCATCGAATCCGAGCGCCGATTCAAAGCAATGCGCACGGCGTAACTCTTCTAACCAAGATTCCTTCGGAATCTTTCTAACGGCCGCTCCGCGTTCCACACCTGTGGATGAGTGCCGCCAACGGGAGGCGGCGCCATGATCGTCGCGATGCTCAACCAGAAGGGCGGCGTCGGCAAGACCACGCTCGCCCTCCACCTCGCCGGCGAATGGGCACGACGCGGCCAGCGCGTCACCGTCATCGACGCCGATCCGCAAGGTTCTGCCCTCGACTGGTCGCAGCAACGCGCCCGCGAGAGCCTTCCACGGCTGTTCGGCGTTATCGGCCTGGCGCGCGATACGCTGCACCGGGAAGCGCCCGAGCTTGCGCGCAATGCCGATCACATCGTCATCGACGGTCCGCCCCGCGTCGCCGGGCTCATGCGCTCGGCGCTGCTCGCGGCCGACATCGTCCTGATCCCGGTGCAGCCGTCGCCCTTCGACGGCTGGGGATCGGCCGAGATGCTCACGCTGCTGAGCGAGGCGCGCATCTATCGCCCCCAGCTCGTCGCCCGCTTCGTCCTCAATCGATGCGCCGCGCGCACTGTCATCGCGCGCGAGACCGCGCTCACGCTCGCCGATCACGACCCGCCGCTGCTCGCCTCCAAAATCGGTCAGCGTGTCGCCTTCGCCGAGGCCGCGCAGTCCGGCCGCCTCGTCTGGGAAGCACACATAGAAAGTCCGGCGGCGCGCGAGATCACCGCTCTTGCGGCCGAAGTCGGGAGGCTGGCGCGATGACCCAGCGCTCTTCCAAACGCGCCTTCATCGCGCGGCCGGCCGATCCCGAACGCTGGATCAAGGCATCTGCGCCGCGCTCCAACAGCAACGGCGACGCGGCCGCATTCACCGCGCGGCTGACGATCGACATCACGCCGGAGCTGCGCGGCCGCATCAAGATCGTCGCCTTCCAACGCGGCCTGACCGTCGCGGACATGCTGCGCGACCTGCTCGCCCGCGAATTCCCTCCAGCCGAACGAGACCTGCCATGACCGATGCGCCCCACTTGCGCCTCGTGCCGCCGCCGCTTCCCGCCGACGGCCTGACGCGCGTCGAGCTGACCTGGATCGAAAAGAAGGTCGAATACTGGATCCGCTTCGGTAAGGAGAAGGACGAGCATATCCTCGACCGGCGCCGCCGCGTGCTCGCCTTCACGCCCAACAGCACCTTCGCCTTCGTGCGCTGGGCCTCCAACGACCACGGCACCATCCTCTCGCGCATCGACATCGTGCGCGCGATCACGCCCGGCGAGCGCTATCAGACGCTGCCCTTCGTGCGGCCCGGCGGCGACATCCTTCTCAAGATGGAGGGCTGGCCGAAGGTCGAGCGCGTCCTCCAGATCGTCGATGCGATCGAGGCGATCGGCATCGACCCGGCCGAGGTATCGCCGCATCACTGGCGTCACGTCCACAACCGCCTGACCGCCGGCCAGGAGCCGCGCCGCTACACCGTCGAGCAGCATCGGGCGATCCTCCTGCGGCGGAGGGTCGAGCCGTGACGCGCTTCGGCTATGTCATGACGACGTCCTTCGCCGTGCTGGCGGTCGGCGGCCTCTCCTGCCTTCCGGTGACGCCGAAGCTCATCTGGAACGCGTCCGCCAGCGTGCCGCTCGGCCTCTATTCCATCGCGTCGGCGCGTCACGTCGAAGTCGCCGACCTCGTTGCCGTCCGCACGCCCGAACCGCTCGCCTCCTTCATGGCCGAGCGCCGCTATCTGCCGCGCGGCGTGCCGCTGATGAAGCGGGTCGCCGCCGTTGCTGGCCAGCAGGTTTGCCGGGACGGATCGCACATCACGGTCGACGGGATCGACATGGGCGAGGCGCTGGCGCGCGACCGCGCCGGCCGTGTCTTGCCGTCCTGGCAGGGCTGCCGCCGCATCGCCGATGGGGAAGTCTTCCTGATGAACTGGGCCGCTCCCGACAGCATGGACGGCCGCTACTTCGGCCCGCTCGCCACCAACACGATCATCGGCCGCGCGGTCCCGCTGTGGACCGACGAGGACGGCGACGGCCGCTTCCAATGGCACGCCGCAACGCGGTGACGGCGCGCCGAGCACGTCCCCTTCACCGCACATAGGGAGCTTTCAATGCCACAGATCGGAGAGTTCACCCGCACCAAGAACGGCTATACCGGGCATGTGCGCACGCTCACGCTCAACAGCGAGATCGTGCTCATTCCGGCCGAACATTCCGACGCCGAGAACGCGCCGGACTACCGCGTCCATCTCGGCGACAGCGACGGGCCCGAGATCGGCGCCGGCTGGAAGCGCACCGGCGAGAAAGCCGGCGATTACGTCTCCGTCCAGATCGACGACCCGGCGCTCAGCCAGCCGATCCGCGCCAACCTGTTCCAGTCGGGCGACGCAAAGTCCGTCTGGGGCCTGCACTGGAACCGTCCCCAGAAGCGGCCGGAGCGGGACTGAGGCGATGCCCATCCGCTCGACATCGTGGAAACGGAGTGAAGACGCCGGGCGACGCTCGCTCGTCCGGCGTCTTCCCACTCTTCTCCTTTCCGGCCTGCTGATCGCCGCGCCGTTCACCAGCGTTGCGCTTGCGCAGAACGCGTCTGCCGCGCGTCTTCGGAGCGACCACACAATCGCTGACTACATCGCGGAAGCGGCGCGGCGTTTCGGCGTGCCCATCGCATGGATACGGGCCGTCATGGACGCGGAAAGTGCCGGCGATGTCCACGCCGTCTCTCGCAACGGCGCGATGGGCCTGATGCAGATCATGCCGAATACCTGGTCGGAGCTGCGCATGCGCTACGGTCTCGGCCGCGATCCTTTCGATCCGCGCGACAACATCCTGGCCGGTGCCGCGTACCTGCGCGAGATGCACGACCGCTACCGATCGCCGGGCTTCCTTGCGGCCTACAACGCCGGTCCCCAGCGATATGAGGAATACCTCGCGGGCGTGCGCGCTCTGCCGGCCGAAACGCGTGCCTATGTCGCTGTGCTCGCGCCCCTTGTCGGCGGCGAACCGTTCGAGAGCGTGACCGCGATTGCGCCCGATCCGCTCGCCTGGACGCGCTCGCCCTTGTTCGTCGTGCACGCGAACAACGGTGCGAATGCAGGACCATCGCAAGACCAGCGCGGGTCCGGCAACAACGCGACGGCATCGCGCACGCATGAGGCGATATCGCTTTCACCGCGCTCGTCCGGGCTTTTCGTGGCTTCGGCAAGTCCGGAGCCCCGACAATGAGGCGCTCCCTGCCGGGTTGTGGTCTGGCGAACCCCAGCGCACCGGAGCGTGCGATGCGGCGGGAGGGCGCAACCCCGACCGCACGATGGCAGGATAAAGGAGCGCGATGTGCGCGCCATGACGGTTGTGCTTTTTCAATAGCTTGCATGCCGAAACCGCGAGGTGCGCCGTCCCCGCGCAGCCTGCGCCTTCGGCACTTTTGCAATGAATTCCGCTTCTTGACGCGATGTGCGGAGCCGCGGCCATGAGCGCCGAGGACGACTTCCGCATCCGCCCTGGCCGCATCCGTTCCACCCGCACACAGCGGGCACGGCCCTTCATCGCACAGGCGCTCGCCGCCGCTGAGCGCGCCGGCGGCTCCGTTTCCCGGAAGGGGGTGATCGGCCCCGGCCATCGCTCCCGCTTTGGCCGCGGCCAGCGCGCCTCGGTACAGGCCAACCGGCTCATCACCGCGCGCTCGCGCGGCGCCGTCGTGAAGGCGCGCGTCGTCCGCCACAGCGCACGCGGCGCGCCGCTCGCGACCCATCTCGGCTATCTGCGGCGCGAGGGCGTCACCCGGGACGGAGAGAAGGCGCGGCTCTTTGGTCCCGGTACTGACGACGCCGATCCCAAGGCTTTTGCGGAGCGCTGCGCCGACGACCGCCACCATTTCCGCTTCATCGTGTCGCCGGACGACGCGATCGAGATGGCGGACCTCAAGCGGTTTACCCGCGACCTGGTCGGCCAGATGGAGAAGGATCTCGGGACGAGGCTCGACTGGCTGGCGGTCGACCACTGGAACACCGAGCACCCGCATATCCACCTGATCGTGCGCGGCGTTCGTGACGACGGCGAGAACCTCGTCATCGCACGCGACTACATCAAGGAAGGCATGCGCGACCGCGCGCGCAACCTGATCACCCAAGAGCTGGGCCCGCGCACCGATCGCGACATCCGCACCGCGCTGGAGCGACAGATCGAGGCCGAGCGCTGGACCAACATCGACCGCCAGCTCGCGCGCGACGCCCATCGGACGGGCATCATCGATCTCGCGCGGCATCCCGATCGCCAGCCGGATGAATTCCATGCGCTGAAGGTCGGACGCCTGCGCAAGCTGGAGGCTCTCGGCCTCGCCGACCAGATCGGGCCGGGCCAATGGGTCATCTCTGAGTCTGCCGAGAAGCGGCTGCGCGAGCTCGGCGAGCGCGGCGACATCATCAAGCGGATTCATCGCGGCCTCGCGGAGCGCGGCCTCGAACGCGGGCCTTCGAGCTATGTGCTGGCCGGCGAGAGCCTGGACGAGCCAATCGTCGGCCGCTTGCTGGCCCGCGGGCTCGACGACGAGTTGAAGGGCACCGCCTACGCCGTCGTCGACGGCATCGATGGCCGCACCCACCACATCAGGCTTCCCGATCTCAACGCGGCCGGGGATTCCGCCCCCGGCTCGATCGTCGAGCTGCGCCGGTTCGACGATGCGCAGGGCCGGCGGCGCGTCGCGCTCGCCGTCCGGTCGGACCTTCCGCTCGAGCAGCAGATCACGGCGAACGGCGCCACCTGGCTCGACCGCCGGGCCATCGCGCGCGAGCCGATCCCGCTCGGCGTCGGCGGCTTCGGCGCCGAGGTCCGCGCCGCGCTCGAGCGCCGCGCCGAGCATCTCATCGGCCAGGGGATCGCCGAGCGGCAAAGCCGCGGGGTCAGCTTCAGCCGCAACCTGATCGAGACGCTGCGGCGTCGCGAGCTCGACGCGTTGAATGAGCGCCTTACGGCCGACACCGGCCAAGCGGCCGTGAAGGCCAGCGCCGGGGAATACGTCGCGGGCACGTATCGCCGCCGCTTCGATCTCGCCTCTGGACGCTTCGCGATGCTCGACAATGGCCTCGGCTTCCAGCTCGTGCCCTGGTCGCCCTCGCTCGAACAGCATCTCGGCCGCCATGTCTCCGGCGTCGCTCGCGGCGACGGCGGCATCGACTGGAGCTTCGGCCGCAAGCGGGGCATCGGCCTGTGATGAGAGGATCGGACAAGGAGAGTACGTGATGTCAGCAACGAAGATTCTCTGGGGTCAGATTCTGGTCGTCGCGCTGATCATCCTCGCGACGACCTGGGGCGCGACCGAGTGGACCGCATGGCGATTGGGCTTCCAGGCCCAGCTCGGTGACCCATGGTTCGTCGCGTTCGGTTGGCCGGTCTACTATCCGCCGGCGTTCTATGCGTGGTGGTTCTTCTATGACGCCTATGCGCCGGCGATCTTCGTCGAAGGCGCCTATATCGCGGCGTCGGGCGGGTTCATGGCGATCGCGGTCGCGATCGCCATGTCGGTATGGCGGGCCCGCGAGGCGAAGAACGTCGACACCTATGGCTCGGCACGATGGGCCCGGCCCGATGAAGTGAAGGCCGCCGGCCTTCTCGGCCCCGACGGCGTCGTGCTCGGCAAGCTCGGCCGCGACTACCTCCGGCACGACGGACCCGAGCACGTCCTCTGCTTTGCCCCGACCCGGAGCGGCAAGGGCGTGGGCCTGGTCATTCCGTCCCTGCTCACCTGGCCCGGCAGTGCCATCGTCCACGACATCAAGGGCGAGAACTGGCAGCTCACCTCCGGCTTCCGCGCACGGCACGGCCGCGTGCTGCTATTCGATCCGACCAACGCCAAGTCTTCTGCCTACAATCCTCTGCTCGAGGTCCGGCGCGGCGAATGGGAAGTCCGCGACGTCCAGAACATCGCCGACATCCTGGTCGACCCCGAAGGCTCGCTTGAGAAGAGGAATCATTGGGAGAAGACCTCCCATGCGCTGCTGGTCGGCGCCATCCTCCACGTGCTCTACGCGGAGGAGGACAAGACGCTCGCAGGCGTCGCCTCCTTCCTCTCCGATCCGCGCCGCCCGATCGAATCGACGCTCGCCGCCATGATGAAGACCCCGCATCTCGGAGAGGCCGGACCGCACCCGGTCATCGCCAGCGCCGCGCGCGAGCTCCTCAACAAGTCGGACAACGAGCGCAGCGGCGTGTTGAGCACCGCCATGTCGTTCCTCGGCCTCTACCGCGACCCCGTCGTCGCGGCCGTCACGCGCCGCTGCGATTGGCGGATCACCGACATCATCGGCGGTGCACGGCCGACGACGCTCTACCTCGTCGTGCCGCCGTCCGACATTGCGCGCACCAAGCCGCTGATCCGGCTGATCCTCAACCAGATCGGCCGACGCCTGACGGAAGATCTCCACGCCAAGACCCGCCATCACCGCCTGCTTCTTATGCTCGACGAGTTCCCCGCGCTCGGCCGCCTCGCCTTCTTCGAGAGCACGCTGGCGTTCATGGCCGGCTATGGGCTGAAGTCGTTCCTGATCGCACAGAGCCTCAACCAGATCGAGAAGGCCTACGGCCCGAACAACTCGATCCTCGACAATTGCCATGTGCGAGTGAGCTTCGCGACCAACGACGAGAGGACCGCCAAGAGGGTCAGCGACGCGCTCGGCACGGCGACCGAGCTGCGCGCCATGCGCAACTATGCCGGACATCGCCTGAGCCCCTGGCTCGGACACCTGATGGTGTCGCGTTCGGAGACGGCCCGGCCGCTGCTTACGCCCGGCGAGATCATGCAGCTCCCGCCCACAGACGAGATCGTGATGGTCGCCGGCACGCCGCCCATCCGCGCCAAGAAGGCGCGCTACTTCGAGGACCGGAGATTACAGGCGCGCATTTTGCCGCCGCCGGTGCTGAAGGCGGCGGAACACCAGCAGGCGAATGACTGGACCGGCAGGCCTCTGCCGCCGCGACCTTTGCCGGAAGCCGCGCCACCCGTGAGCGGCATGGATGACGAGGACACGACTGGCTCCGAGAAGCGGCGCCAGCCGGAGCTCAGTCGCGTGGCCCCGGTCGAGAAGAAACCGCCGATCGACAACGAGTTCGAGATCGATCCCAACGATGACGAGCCGGACGACGCCGCGCGGCTGAGCCGCATGAACCGTCTCGTCCAAGGCCTCGCGCGTCAGGTCTCGCTCGATCCCAACGACGGCATGGAGCTGTAGGACGCCATGCCGAACCCGAACAAGAAGCAGCGGCTCTCCGTCTATCTCGAACCGAGCGTGACCAGGGCGCTGGCGGAATATGCCGCGCGCCGCGCCCAGTCTCGCTCGCTCGTCGCAGAGGCGGCCATCGCCTCATTCCTCTCACCCGACGCCGCCGAACGGCAGGAGGCAGCGCTCACTAGGCGCCTTGACCAGCTCGATCGCCGCATGGCGCGCCTCGAGCGCGACCTCGGCATCGCCGTCGAGACGCTCGCGGTCTTTGTCCGCTTCTGGCTGACCACCAACCCGCCGCTGCCTGAGCCTGCGCAGGCCGCCGCGCGCGCGAAGGCCGGCGAACGCTACGACGCCTTCGTCGCCGCGCTCGGCCGGCGACTCGCCAAGGGGCCAAAGCTCGGCCAAGAAATCTCCGAGGACGTTCCGGGCGAACCGAGTAACGAATAAGCGAGATCACGACGCTCGCAACTCGTCAGCGGCTTCGCCGTTTCCCTGTATTTCTACGCCAGACTACTATGACCCCATCAGGGTTGTTGCGTCGCCCGATTTTCTGCCTCTTCTACTCATCCCCGATCCAGGGCCGCTCGCGAGCGGCCCCGCGCAGAACGGGGACGACATGGCGGTTTCATTCCAGCAATCCGAGGCGGTCCTTCGCGGCACGCGCATGCTGCGCACCGCCCTCGGCCCGGCCATCGCCGGATTCCTGGAAGACCCGTCGATCGTCGAGGTGATGCTCAACCCCGACGGGCGGCTCTGGATCGACCGTCTCTCGGAGGGCCTGGCCGATACGGGCGAGCGCCTGTCGCCCGCCGACGGCGAGCGCATCGTCCGGCTCGTCGCTCATCATGTCGGCGCCGAGGTCCACGCAGGGAGCCCACGCGTTTCGGCCGAGCTGCCCGGAACGGGAGAGCGCTTCGAGGGCCTGCTGCCGCCCGTGGTCGCGGCGCCGACCTTTGCGATCCGCAAGCCCGCCGTCGCCGTATTCGGCCTGCAGGACTACGTGGCCGCCGGCATCATGTCGGCCGAGCAGGCGGAGATCATTCGCCGCGCCGTCGCCGACCGCCGCAACATCCTGGTCGCCGGGGGAACCAGTACCGGCAAGACCACGCTCACCAACGCGCTCCTCGCGGAAGTGTCGAAGTCGGCCGATCGTGTCGTCCTGATCGAGGATACGCGCGAGCTTCAATGCGCGGCGCCCAATCTTGTCGCCATGCGCACCAAGGACGGCGTCGCCACGCTCTCCGACCTCGTGCGCTCTTCCCTGCGCCTGCGGCCCGACCGCATTCCGATCGGCGAGGTGCGCGGCGCCGAGGCGCTCGATCTCCTGAAGGCTTGGGGCACCGGACATCCCGGCGGGATCGGCACGATCCACGCTGGGACCGCCATCGGCGCGCTCCGCCGCCTCGAGCAGCTCATTCAGGAAGCCGTGGTCACGGTCCCGCGCGCGCTGATCGCCGAGACCATCGATCTCGTCGCCGTGCTGAGCGGCCGCGGCGCCTCGCGCCGCCTCGCCGAGCTCGCCCGCGTCGAGGGCCTCGGACCCGGCGGCGACTACCGCATCACCCCCGCGACAGCAGGCCCAGCAGGAGATCACGCATGACCACGGTCCGACAGCCATCATTCAAGCAACGTCTATTTGCCGGCCCGGTCCGCGACCGGATCGGCGCCATCGGTCTGACCGCGGCAGGACTTCTCTACGCCGCGCCGGCCTATGCCAGCGGCTCGTCCATGCCGTGGGAGCAGCCGCTCCAGCAGATCCTCCAATCGATCGAAGGCCCGGTGGCCAAGGTGATCGCGGTGATCATCATCATCGTCACCGGCCTGACGCTCGCCTTCGGGGATACGAGCGGCGGCTTCCGCCGACTGGTGCAGATCGTGTTCGGCCTGTCGATCGCATTCGCAGCCAGCTCCTTCTTCCTGAGCTTCTTCAGCTTCGGCGGCGGGGCTGTCGTGTGATGGCTGGTGTGCTTGATACCGCCGAGGTCCCCGGCTTCTCGGTGCCGGTCCATCGGGCGCTGACCGAGCCCATCCTCCTCGGCGGCGCGCCGCGCTCGATCGCCATCCTCAACGGCACGCTCGCGGCCGCGCTCGGGCTCGGCCTGCGACTCTGGCTCGTCGGCCTCGGGTTTTGGGCGGTCGGTCATTTCGCGGCGGTGTGGGCGGCAAAGCGCGATCCGATGTTCGTCGAGGTCACGCGCCGGCACCTGCGCATTCCCGGCTTCCTAGACGTGTGAGGCGGCCGATGATGAACCTCGCTGAATATCGCCGCACGTCTTCGCGCCTCGCCGACTTCCTGCCCTGGGCAGCCCTCGTCGCAGAGGGCGTCGTCCTCAACAAGGATGGCAGCTTCCAGCGCACGGCGCGCTTCCGTGGCCCCGACCTCGACTCCGCCGTACCGGCTGAGCTGGTTGCGGTCGCCGGCCGCCTCAACAACGCCTTCCGCCGCCTTGGATCGGGCTGGGCAATCTTCGTGGAAGCCCAGCGCCACGGCGTCGGCGCCTATCCATCGAGCCGTTTTCCCGATGCTGCGTCTGCGCTCGTCGACGCCGAGCGCAAGGCGGACTTCGAGGAAGCGAGTGCGCATTTCGAGTCGAGCTACTTCCTCACCTTCACCTACCTGCCGCCGGCTGAGGACGCCGCGCGCGCCGAGAACTGGCTCTACGAGGGCAAGGCGGACCGCGGCGTCGATCCGCACGAGATCCTGCGCGGCTTCGTCGATCGCACCAACCGCGTGCTGCAGCTCATCGAAGCCTTCATGCCCGAATGCGCCTGGCTCGATGACGGCGAGACGCTGACCTACCTGCACTCCTGCATCTCGACCAGGCGGCACCGCGTGCGCGTGCCCGAGACGCCGATGTATCTCGACGCACTACTGGCCGACCAGCCGCTCACCGGCGGCCTCGAGCCACGGCTCGGCGACGCGCACCTTCGCATCCTGACGATCGTCGGTTTTCCGACGGCAACCACGCCGGGCATTTTGGATGAGCTGAACCGGCTGGCGTTTCCTTATCGCTGGGCGTCGCGCGCCATCCTGCTCGACAAGACCGACGCAACCAGGCTGCTCACAAAAATCCGCCGGCAGTGGTTCGCCAAGCGCAAGAGCATCGTGGCGATCCTCAAGGAAGTGATGACCAACGAGGCGTCGGCTCTCATCGACACCGATGCGGCGAACAAGGCGGCCGACGCGGACCTCGCGCTACAGGAGCTTGGGGTCGACTACGCCGGCGAGGCTTACGTCACCGCGACTGTGACGGTCTGGGACAATGACCCCCGCATCGCCGCCGAGAAGCTGCGGCTGGTCGAGAAGGTCATCCAGGGCCGCGACTTCACCACCATGCCCGAGACGATCAATGCGGTCGACGCCTGGCTCGGCTCGCTGCCGGGCCACGTCTACGGCAACGTGCGCCAGCCGCCGATCAACACACTCAATCTCGCGCACATGATTCCCCTGTCAGCCGTCTGGGCCGGCCCGGAACGGGATGAGCACTTCGCTGCGCCTCCCTTGCTGTTCGGCAAGACCGAAGGCTCCACCCCGTTCCGGTTCTCTTTGCATGTCGGCGACGTCGGTCACACGCTGGTCGTCGGCCCGACCGGCGCCGGCAAGTCGGTGCTGCTGGCGCTGATGGCGCTGCAGTTCCGGCGCTATTCCAACTCGCAGGCCTTCGCCTTCGATTTCGGCGGTTCGATCCGCGCCGCCGCACTCGCCATGGGCGGCGACTGGCACGACCTCGGCGGCGGTCTCACGGAAGGATCGGCCGAGAGCGTCTCGCTGCAACCGCTCGCCGGCATCCACCATGTCCCCGAACGCGCCTGGGCCGCCGACTGGATCGTCGCGATCCTGAAGCGCGAGGGCATCGCCATCACGCCCGAGGTCAAGGAGCATCTCTGGACCGCGCTGACCTCGCTCGCGAGCGCGCCCGTCGTCGAACGCACGATCACCGGCCTCGCGGTGCTCCTGCAATCGAACGATCTCAAGCAGGCGCTGCGGCCCTTCTGTGTCGGCGGGGCCTATGGCCGCCTGCTCGACGCCGAGCACGAACATCTCGGCGAAGCATTGGTCCAGGCGTTCGAGACCGAGGGCCTGATCGGGACCGGCGCGGCGCCGGCCGTGCTCGCCTATCTGTTCCATCGCATCGAGGATCGCCTCGACGGGCGGCCGACCTTGCTGATCGTCGACGAAGGCTGGCTGGCCCTCGACGACGAAGGCTTCGCCGGTCAGCTAAGAGAATGGCTGAAGACGCTCCGGAAAAAGAACGCCAGCGTCGTCTTCGCCACGCAGTCGCTCTCCGACATCGACAATTCGCCGATCGCGCCGGCCATCATCGAGAGCTGCCCGACGCGGTTGCTGCTCCCGAACGAGCGGGCGATCGAGCCGCAGATCACCGCGATCTATCGAAGGTTCGGCTTGAACGATCGCCAGATCGAAATCCTCGCCCACGCCACGCCGAAGCGCGACTATTACTGCCAATCACGCCGCGGCAATCGACTGTTCGAGCTCGGCCTCTCCGACGTCGCCCTCGCGCTCTGCGCCGCGTCCTCCAAGACCGATCAGGCCGCCATCGACCGCATCCGCGCCGAGCACGGCCGCGAGGGCTTCCTGCCGGCATGGCTGCACCACCGCGGCGTCGCGTGGGCCGCCGATCTCATCCCAAGCCTCACCAATCTGGAGACTCCCTCATGACAATCCGTCGCTCGCGCGCGGCGCTTCTCGCCGCGACGGCTCTCTCGCTTCCACTGGCGTTCTCGCCCGTCCTGGTCACACCCGCTTCGGCCCAGTGGATCGTCTATGACCCGACCAACTACGCACAGAACGTGCTGCAGGCGGCCCGCGCGCTGGAGCAGATCAACAACCAGATCACCTCGCTTCAGAACGAGGCGCAAATGCTGATCAACCAGGCCCGCAATCTCGCGAGCCTGCCGTATTCCTCGTTGCAGCGTCTGCAGCAGTCCATCCAGCGCACCCAGCATCTCCTCGGCGAGGCGCAGAACATTGCTTTCGACGTTCAGCAGATCGACCAGGCGTTTCAGACGACCTACGGCAATGCCTCGCTGTCCGCGTCCGATCAGCAATTGATCGCCGATGCGCGCACCCGCTGGCAGAACACGGTCGGCGGCCTTCAGGACGCGATGCGCGTCCAGGCGACCGTCGTCGGCAATCTCGACACCAACCGCACCGAGATGTCGGCGCTGGTCGGCCAGAGCCAGGGCGCAACCGGAGCGCTGCAGGCGACGCAGGCCGGCAACCAGATCCTCGCGCTCCAGGCGCAGCAGCTTGCCGACCTCACCGCCGTCGTGGCGGCCGATGGACGCGCACGCGCCCTTGCCGAAGCGGAGCGCGCGGCCGCGGCCGAACAGGGCCGCGAGCAGCGCCGGCGCTTCCTCACCCCTGGCGCCGGCTATCAGCCCGGCAATGCCAGCATGTTCCCGGGCAGCGGCAACTGACGGGGGCACTCGTGGCCCCCAAGACCCTCGCTCGCATCGGCGCAATCGCGTTCGTCGCCGTCGCGATCACCGCGACGGTGATCGAGCTGACCCGGAAGGAGGAGCGGCCGGAGGCAGCGATGCCGCGACCGGCACAGACGGGTGCGGCGGACCCGCTGCGAGAGGAGCTGTTCCGCTGCCAGAGCCTGGGCGAGGCCGGCCCGCGCGATCCCGCGTGCCTGCGCGCCTGGGCGGAGAGCCGCCGGCGCTTTCTCTCGCCGGGCACGGCACGCCCGCAAACCGGGTCCGGACTGCCGAGCTCGATCGGTGAGATCCGCAGCCGCGGCGCTGCGCCAGGCGGCGAGTAGCATCATGGGCGGCACGGGCGTCATCGACCATTTCCTCGAGGTCTTCACCCGCTACATCGACAGCGGGTTTGGCCTCCTCGGCGGCGAGGTTGCTTTCGTTGCGACCACGCTGATCGTCATCGACGTGACGCTCGCAGCTCTGTTCTGGAGCTGGGGCGCCGATGACGACATCCTCGCCCGCCTCATCAAGAAGACGCTGTTCGTCGGCGTGTTCGCCTATCTCATCGGCAACTGGAACAACCTCGCGCGGATCGTCTTCGAGTCCTTCGCCGGCCTCGGACTGAAGGCGAGCGGAACCGGCTTCACGACGGCCGATCTTCTTCGCCCGGGCCGCGTCGCGCAGACCGGCCTCGACGCCGGCCGTCCGCTGCTCGACTCGATCTCGGGCCTCATGGGCTACTGGTCGTTCTTCGAGAACTTCATCCAGATCGCCTGCCTCTTCCTCGCGTGGGCGCTTGTGCTGCTGGCGTTCTTCATCCTCGCAGTCCAGCTCTTCGTCACCCTGATCGAATTCAAGTTGTCGACGCTGGCCGGCTTCGTCCTCATCCCATTCGGGCTGTTCGGGCAGAGCGCGTTCATGGCCGAGCGCGTGCTCGGCAACGTCATCAGCTCTGGCATCAAGGTGTTGGTGCTCGCCGTCATCATCGGCATCGGCTCGACGCTGTTTTCCGAGTTCACCGCCGGCTTCGGCGGCGCCAACCCGACGATCGATCAGGCCATGGCGATCGTGCTGGCGGCGCTGTCGCTTCTCGGCCTCGGGATCTTCGGGCCCGGCATCGCCAACGGCCTCGTCAGCGGCGGTCCCCAGCTCAGCGCCGGCGCGGCCGTGGGCACTGGGCTTGCGGCCGGCGGTGCGGTGATCGCTGCGGGTGCGGCTGGCGGACTCGCCGTACGCGGCGGCGCGGCCGCGATCTCGGGCACAGCTGCCGCAGCGCGCGGAGGCGCGACCCTCGCCGGCGGCGCAGCGACGGCCTACAGCCTGGGGGCTGCCGGACAATCCGGTGCGGCCGGCGTTGCCTCCGGCCTCGGTGGCGTCGCGCGCGCGGCGGGCGGCGCGGCCGTCTCGCCGCTTCGCCGCGCGGTCTCTCACGCGGCCGACAGCATGCGCTCCAGCTACGCCCGAGGCGCCCAGTCCGCTTTCGAAGCGACCGGCGGCGCCTCGACGATGGGCACGATCGGCGGCGGCGCGGTCGACGCGTCAGGAGCTTCCACGTCTGACGGTCCGCCCGACTGGGCCCGCCGCATGAATCGCTCCCAGCAGCTCCATCACGGCGTCATGGCCGCCGCGCACGCGATCCGCAGCGGCGACAGCCATGGCGGCGGCGCCTCCATCAGCCTTTCCCAGCGAGACCAATGATGTTCAAGCGACCGTCCACACACTACGGAAAAGCTCCTGCACCCGAGACGCCCTATCAGCGCGCCGCGCAGGTCTGGGACGAGCGCATCGGCTCGGCGCGCGTGCAGGCGAGGAACTGGCGCCTCATGGCGTTCGGCTGCCTGTTCCTGTCCGCCGGGTTCGCCGCAGCTCTCGTCTGGCAGTCGGCGCGCGGCACCGTCGTGCCCTGGGTGGTGCAGGTCGACAATCTCGGCCAGGCCCAGGCGGTCGCGCCCGCGGTTGCCGACTATCGCCCGACCGATCCCCAAGTCGCGTTCCACCTCGCGCGCTTCATCGAACAGGTCCGCTCCATCCCGGCTGATCCGATCATCGTCCGGCAGAACTGGCTTCGCGCCTACGACTTCACGACCGATCGCGGCGCCGCCGCCTTGAACGACTACGCGCGCGCGAACGACCCGTTCACCAAGGTCGGCAAGCAGCAGGTCGCGCTCGACGTATCGAGCGTCATCCGGGCTTCGCCCGACAGCTTCCGCGTGGCCTGGACCGAGCGGCACTACGAGAATGGTCAGCTCGCATCGACCGAGCGATGGACCGCCATCCTCACCATCGTCGTGCAGCCGCCGCGTGACGCCGAGCGGCTCCGCGCCAATCCGCTCGGCATCTACGTCAATGCGATCAACTGGTCGCGGGAGCTGGGGCAATGAACCGAACGAATGTCCGCGCCGCAAATGCGGCTTTCCGTAAATCCGCAATCCCGGCCGCGCTTCTGTCAGTGACGTTGCTCAGCGCATGCGCCAGCCAGAGGCCGCCGCAGATCAACTATGATTCCGACGTTCCGCCTCTGCCGCCCGTTCCGGCCGTGCTCACCGACGACCGGCCACGGCCGCTGCACATCCCGCCTGCCTGGACACCCAGCCATGGCGGATCGGTCGCCAACTCCCCAACGGCGCGCGTGGCGAATGCCAATGCCGCCGCCCGCGTCGAGCCGCGCCGCGAGGGCTATTACAATGCCATCCAGATTTATCCGTGGTCGGAGGGCGCGCTCTACCAAGTTTACACCTCGCCGGGGCAGATCACCGACATCGCGCTCGAGCCCGGCGAAAGCCTGACCGGCGCCGGCCCGATCGCCGCCGGCGACACCGCGCGCTGGATCATCGGCGACACCGAGAGCGGATCGGGGGTCACGCGTCGTGTCCACGTACTGGTGAAGCCGACGCGGCCTGACATCACGACCAACCTGCTTATCACCACGGACCGCCGCACCTACATGATCGAGCTGCGCGCCGGTGCCAATCCGTACATGCCGGCGGTGGCCTGGGCTTACCCGCAGCCGCCCGCTTCGCAGCGTCAGGCCATGCCGGCGATGCCGATCATTCCCGCCGCTGCGGCACGCAACTATCGCTATGCCCTGAGCGGCGACAATCCGCCCTGGCGGCCGACAGCTGTCTACGACGACGGACGTCGGGTCTATGTCGAGTTCCCACGCGGCATCGTCCAGGGCGAGATGCCGCCGCTCTTCGTCATCGGCTCGGAAGGCGAGCTCCAGATCGCCAATAGCCGCATCTACCAGAACATCCTGATCGTCGATCGCCTCTTCGGCGCCGCCGAGCTTCGCCTTGGCAGCGGTGACCGTCAGCAAACGGTCAGGATCTCGCGCAGCGACGGGAGGCCGTCCTCATGAGCGACACCGACAATCGCCATTTCGGAACGGAGGGAGCGAGCGATACCGCGGCCTCCATGCGGCTGCGCGGCGATCCGCCCCGCGTCACCCGCCTGTCGCGCAAGGCGCTGGCAGGGATCGGCCTCATTGCATCGATCGGCCTCGGCGGCGCCCTCATCTACGCGCTGCAAACCCGCGATGGCGGCCCCCGCAGCGAGGAACTCTATTCTACGACCAATCGGCCCACGGCCGATGGACTCGCCGGGCTGCCGCGCGACTATACCGGCCCGCGCCTTGGACCGCCGCTGCCGGGTGACCTGGGCCGACCCATCCTCAACGCCCAGGATCGTGGACAGCCGGTCATGCCGCCATCCATCCAGCCGACCGCGGATGCGGCGGAGCAGCGCCGACTCGCCGAAGAGGAAGCGGCACGCACGAGCCGAGTCTTCTTCCAGACACAGGCACGGACGGTCGCGGCTTCGACGTCGCCTAGCGGCGCCGCCACCACCGCGAACCTGACCGGCCTCGGGCTTCTCGGCCAATTCAACACGCCGACGGCGCAAGAGCGCGCCCAGGAGCGGCAGCTCGCCTTCCTCAATGCTGCCGCCGATCGCCGCACCGTCGCCCCGGATCGCGTGATGCCGCCGGCCTCACCCTACGTCCTGCAGGCCGGCGCGGTGATCCCGGCTGCGCTGATCACCGGCATTCGCTCTGACCTGCCCGGGCAAATCACGGCGCAGGTCACGGAAAACATCTACGACAGTCCGACCGGCCGGATTCTCCTCGTGCCGCAGGGCACCCGCATCATCGGCCAGTACGACAACGCCGTGCAGTTCGGCCAGCGCCGCGTGCTGCTGGTGTGGAACCGGCTGATCTTCCCCAACGGTCGCTCGATCGTCCTGGAGCGCCAGCCAGGGGCGGATGCGGCGGGCTATGCGGGCCTCGAGGATGGCGTCGACTATCACTGGTGGGACCTCGCCAAGGCTGCCGGTCTTTCCACGCTGCTGAGCATCGGAGCCGAACTCGCCGTCGACGACGACGACCGCTTCCTGCGCGCCATCCGCAACGGCGGCCAGGACACGATCAACGATGCCGGTCAGGAAGTTATCCGTCGTCAGCTTAACGTGGCGCCGACGCTCACCATCCGGCCCGGCTTCCCGGTCCGCGTGATCGTCACGCGCGACCTCGTTCTCGAACCCTATGGAGCATGAGCAATGGCAAAGCTGAAGCTCGGCGCGCTGGAGGACGACAAGCCAGTCAAACTAACGGTGGAACTGCCGGCAGCGATCCACCGCGAATTGCTCGCCTATGCGGAAGTGCTTGCGCAGGAGACCGGCAGGCCCGTCTCCGATCCCGTGAAGCTCATCCCGCCGATGATCGCGAGGTTCATGGCGACCGATCGCGTGTTCGTGAAAATTCGCCGCGACCGCCGTTTCCGCTCGCAATCGACGGGCAACGCTCCTCCAAGAGCCGTATGAAGTTGCCAAGCGCGGGATTATTGTTCTCATCCCGCCAGTAGGCTCGGTAAACAATCCTGGTCGATTCATTGCCGTCGCGCGCCTCACGATAGACAACCCCGGCGTTGGTTGCTCCTGTGCAGGCCTCGCACATCAGGCTCACGCCATGACCGGCACCAACGAGGCTTTTGATGTTCTCCAGCGTCACGTCGTGACGTATGATATCGAGAGAGGCTCCAGGCGAATTCAACTTCGCAACCAGAATATCGCGAATCTCCGGGCCGGGATCGCGCTCGCTCAACAGGATGCGAGCACGCTTCAGATCCGTCCAGTCAATGACCTCCTTCGCGGCAAGAGGATGATCCTCGCGCAGCGCGACAACAATGCGCTCGCTCCATAGCACCATCGAATGGGCGAAATCCGATGCCGGCTCTCCGGTGACGATAGCGATGTCGATCGTGCCGTTGTGAATACCGTCGAGCAGGCGCGCTCGCGACCCCTCTACGGTGCTGAAGTCCACCCGCGGATAGCGCCGACAAAACTCGATGAGGCTTGCCTTGAGATTGCCTGCCGAGAGCGACGTATAGAAGCCTATCGTCAGGCATCCAGCCTCACCGCGGCCCACGGCCTTCGTGCATTCAATGACGAGCTGCAACTCATCAAGTATACGTCGAATCCCTCTGACGAAATCGCGTCCCGCCCGTGTGGGCCGGACGCCGCCATTAGTCCGCTCGAATAGCGCGACCCCGAGCTCTTCTTCGAGATGCCGCACCCGACGGCTGAGATTGGACTGCTTGAGGGAAAGCGCGTCAGCGGCCTGGCGGAAGCTGCCACAGCGCTCCGCCGTTTCGGCACAGCGTAGGTGTCTAAGCTCGATTGACACCGGCGGCGTTCATCTTGTTGCGCCGACGCAGCCAAAATCGAAGAACGGACAACGCTCCGAATATTTTCGAGTGCAAAAATGTCGCCCGTCTTCAATGCTCTCTGCGCGGCAGTGATCGGTACGCACTCTTCGAGATATAACCTCGTCGCCGCTGCGCTCCATTCAGGTGACATCTCGCATGCGTTTCGCCGCTTTCACCATGTTTACAAGTGCAGGTCTGACCTCATCCCACATTCGGGTCTTCAGGCCGCAATCCGGATTGACCCAGAGCTGCCCGTCCGCGATGCGCTCTCGCGCAAGAGTAAGCAGGTGTGTCATCTCGACGGTTTCCGGCACGCGCGGCGAGTGGATATCGTAAACGCCAGGTCCAATCTCGTTCGGATACTTGAAAGTCCGGAAGGCATCGAGCAGCTCCATTTTCGAGCGCGAAGTCTCGATCGAGATGACGTCTGCATCCATCGCGGCGATGGCGTTGATGATGTCGTTGAACTCCGAATAGCACATGTGAGTGTGGATCTGCGTCTCGTCCGAAACGCCAGAAGAGGCCAGCCGAAAGCTATCGACCGCCCAGTCGAGATAGCCCTTCCAGTCGGCCTTTCGGAGCGGCAGACCCTCGCGCAACGCAGCTTCGTCGATCTGGATAATCCTTGCCCCGGCCGCCTCGAGGTCCTGGACCTCGTCACGGATCGCAAGCGCGATCTGCCGGCAGACGGCGCTACGTGGAATATCATCGCGCACGAACGACCAGTTGAGGATCGTGACCGGCCCGGTGAGCATGCCCTTCATGGGCTTGTTCGTGAGGGACTGGGCGTAGCGCCACCATTCCACCGTCATCGGCTGCGGCCGCGACACATCGCCGAAAAGGATGGGCGGCCGGACATAGCGCGAGCCGTAGCTCTGCACCCAGCCGTGTTTTGTGAAGGCGAAACCAGCGAGCTGCTCCCCGAAATACTGCACCATGTCGTTGCGCTCGAATTCGCCATGGACCAGCACGTCGAGGCCGATCTCCTCCTGCCAGTGCACAGCCGCCTCGATCTCCTTGCGCAGAAAGGCCTCGTAATCAGCGTCAGTGATTGCGCCCTTTGCATGTGCCGCGCGGGCTTTGCGAACGCCTTCGGTTTGCGGAAAGGAGCCGATCGTCGTCGTCGGGAACGGCGGCAGGTTCAACGCTGCACGCTGCAGGTGGACGCGCTCAGTGAAGGGGGTTGCTCGTCTGGCCATTTCCGGCGTGACCGAGGCGATACGGGCCGCGACGGCCGCGTCATGCACCTTCTCCGACGCCTCGCGTCGGCCGGCCGCAACGGCAGAGTCGGTGAGTTGCTGCATCACGGCCTCTTGGCCCTCGACCAGCGCCTTCCCCAGGACGGCGAGCTCACCCATCTTCTGAACAGAGAAGGCAAGCCACTCCTTCAGGTCGCGATCGAGGCCTGTTTCCAGTTCGAGGTCGATCGGAACGTGCAGCAGCGAGCAGGATGGTGCGATCTCGACATGGTCGGAGCCGCGTCTGCCCACGACCGGCTCCAGGCGCTCGAGAATGGCGGGCAGGTTGGCACGCCAGACGTTGCGTCCGTCGATAACACCGAGCGACAGCACGAGCTCTTGGGGCGCTCTCGCGAGCACAGTGTCGAGCTGCTCCGGAGCGCGCACGAGGTCAAGGTGGAGACCAGCGATCGGCAGGCCAAGTGCCAGATCGAGATTGTCACCGAGCCCACCGAAATAGGTCGTCAGCATGATCTTCAGTTTCGGCAGCGCGTGCGCGAAGAGGCTATAGGTTTGGCGGAATGCGTCGCGCGTCGCTTCATCGACGTCGAGTACGAGGCAAGGTTCGTCGATCTGTACCCAATCGGCGCCGTTCGCCACCAAACGTCGAAGCACCTCAACATAGACTGGAAGCAGTTTGCCGATGAGCGATACGGGGTCGAGCGTTGGATCCTTGCTCTTGCCGAGCTTCAGATAGGTAACTGGACCGAGCAGGACGGGACGTGTCTCGTAGCCGAGCGCCTTTGCCTCGCGATACTCATCCACTGGCTTGTTCGAAGCCAGCGTGAATTGCTGCCCTTTCGTGAACTCCGGCACCATGTAGTGGTAGTTGGTGTCGAACCACTTGGTCATTTCGAGTGCCGGAACGCCGCGAGGCTCGCCGTGACCGCCGTGGGAGCACGCCCCGTCATGGTCATTGCCCTGGCTGCCGCGCGCCATCGCAAAATAGGTGTCGAGCGGAACGGGGCCGCCCGTCCAGCCGTAGATTTCGGGAATGGCGCCAACCATGACGCTCGTATCGAGCACATGGTCGTAGAGCGAGAAGTCATTCGACGGGATGTTGGTCACACCGAGCGCCTTCTGGCGCGCCCAGTGCGCGGCGCGCAATCCGGCAGCGGCGTCTAAGAGCGCAGCGGCATCGGACTTGCCGGACCAGTAGGATTCGAGTGCGAATTTGAGCTCACGGCGCGGACCTATCCGCGGCACGCCGAGAGTGCTTACAGGAAGTGAAAGTAGAGACATCGGCTCAACCCCATGATGTTGGGGGCAAAGGCCGAGCGGACGCGCGTGCGTACTCCGGCGAGAATGCCGGTAAGACGTGCGGCCACCGGGACACCCCGCCCGAGGACGTATCATTCTGTCGCGGCAGGTCTCCTGGCTTGCGGGTCACGGCCTTCATCCTGCCTTCCCGAAGCCCGAGGGCTTCAGTGGCGCAATTGGGATGAGGGCTCGCCGCTTACAGTTGCGGGGACAGCTCCGGCATTGCCTTTATTTGGCGCACCGGATTCCCTCTTAGCTCTGGCCAAAGACAGGCGCAGAGAACCACGACGGCACAATAATGACGACTACCAACCCGTTGTCAAGTGGAATATAAAGATATCTTTATATGGTGCTATCGCTTGGCAGTCAGGCAACGGCCGGAAGTACGGTGGCGACGATGGAAGCGTCGAGTCGCTCGTAGTCAGCCAGTCTGATCAGGTCGTACAGTTCTGCGCGGGTCTGCATCTCATTGACCATGGCCTTCGTCGCGCCGTCGCGCTTCAGGGTCGCGTAGAGTTTCTCTTGCGCCTTGTTGGCTACGCGAAGCGAGGATACCGGCCAGATTACCATCCGATAGCCCATCTCCTCGAACTCTTGCTCCGTGAAGAAAGGCGTTCTGCCGAACTCGGTCATATTAGCGAGCAACGGCACGCCCGGCATGCGGCGCGCGAACTCGCGGAACATCTCCGCGTCGGTGAGCGCCTCGGGAAAAATTGCATCGGCGCCCGCTTCGACATAGAGCTTCGCGCGGGCTACCGCGCCGTCGATTCCCTCGCTCGTGGCCGCGTCGGTGCGGGCGATGAGATAGAGTGTGCGGCGCGCCTTTGCAGCGGCGGCCACCTTGGCCGCCATGTCACGGGCGTCGGCGAGCTTCTTGTCGTTGAGATGGCCGCATTTCTTCGGTAGGAGTTGGTCTTCGATATGGACGGCGCCAGCCCCAGCCTCCTCGAAGGTGCGCACCATGTGCATCACATTGAGGGCTTCTCCATAGCCGGTGTCGCCATCGACCAGTACCGGCAGGCCGCTCGCTCGCGCCACCTGGCGGATGAAGAAAGCCACCTCGTCCACGGTGATGATGCCAAGGTCAGGCAGGCCCATGGAAGCCGTCATGGCGGCCCCGGAGAGATAGAGTGCTTCAAAGCCTGCCGCCGTGGCCTGGAGCGCGGCCATGCCGTTATGAGCGCCGGGAATGGGAAGAATGCCGTCTCTTTCCACCAGAGCCCGGAAGCGGGCGCCGGCAGGTTCGGTGGGAAATTCGGATGCAACAAGATATGGCATATCGGTGTCCTTTATGCCGCACGCACGGAAGAGCTGGCCCGGTCACGTGCCTCAATGGGCACGAACGGTTGGTGCTCTGGGCCGACATAGTTCGCGGAGGGGCGGATGATCTTGTTGTCTTGCCGCTGCTCGATGACGTGCGCGCTCCACCCGGCGGTGCGGGCGATAACGAAGAGCGGCGTAAACATCGCGGTGGGCACACCCATCATGTGGTATGAAACAGCGCTGAACCAGTCGAGATTAGCGAACATCTTCTTGGTGTCGCCCATCACCCGCTCGATCCGTTCGGCGATCTCGAACATCCGCATCGAACCTGCTTCGATAGAAAGCCGGCGGGCCACCTCCTTGATGACGATGTTGCGCGGGTCCGACACCGTGTAGACGGGATGGCCGAAGCCGATCACGACCTCTTTGGCAGCCACGCGGCGGCGGATGTCCTCTTCCGCTTCCGCCGGATCGACATAGCGCCTCTGTATATCAAAGGCGACTTCGTTGGCCCCGCCATGCTTCGGCCCGCGCAGTGCGCCGATGGCGCCCGTAATGGCGGAATAAAGGTCGGCGCCCGTGCCTGCGATGGTACGTGCGGTAAAGGTGGAGGCGTTGAATTCGTGCTCCGCATAGAGGATCAGTGAAGTGTGCATCGCCCGCACACGGCTATCGCTGGGCACACGGCCGTGCAGCAGGTGGAGGAAATGCCCGCCGATAGTCATGTCGTCTGTTTCAACCTCGACACGCCGGCCGTTCTGGGTGAAGTGATACCAGTAGAGCAGGATGGAGCCGAGCGAGGCGAGCAGCCGGTCGGCGATGTCGCGTGCGCCGGCATGGTTGTGGTCTGCCGCTTCCGGTAGGACGCAGCCCAGCGCCGAGACGCCCGAACGCAAAACGTCCATCGGGTGGGTGGCGGCTGGAAGCAGTTCCAGCGTGCGCTTCACCGCCTGCGGCAGGCCGCGGAGCGATTTCAGCTTCGCCTTATAGGCGGCCAGCTCGGCCACTGTCGGCAGCGTGCCATGGACGAGCAGATGGGCGATTTCCTCGAACTCACAGGTCTCCGCAACATCGAGAATGTCATAGCCGCGATAGTGCAGATCGTTGCCGGTCCGGCCGACGGTGCAGAGCCCGGTGTTGCCGGCGACGACGCCGGACAGGGCGACGGATTTCTTGGGCTTGGGTGCGGTCATCTCATCCTCCTCAACCGCGCTTCCAGTCGAAAATGCCGGGGGCAGCTGCCGGACCGAGCTTGTCGGCGTCGACAGTGAAGTTCAGTCCGGCAAGCTCCTGCGGCTTCAGGTCCAGCAGGCGCTCGACGGTGGCGATGAAGCGATCCTGCTCGCTCGCCGCAACGATGCCTTCGCAGAGCGTGCGGAATTTCTTCACGTAGTCGGGCCGCGTGAACGGTCGCGCGCCGAGCGGATGCGCGTCGGCCACGGCCAGCTCGTCCTCGATCACAGTCCCGTCCATAAGTGTGACGACGACCCGGCCGCCGAACGCCTTTTCCTTCGGATCATGGCTGTGGTAGCGGCGCGTCCACTCCGGGTCCTCGATGGTGGAGATCTTGTGCCACAAGGCCACCGTTTCAGGCCGGTTGGCGCGCTCCGACGCATAGGAGCGCTCGTGGTGCCAGCCGCCGTCTTCCAGTGCCACGGCGAAGATGTACATGATCGAATGGTCGAGCGTTTCGCGGCTCGCCTTCGGGTCCATCTTCTGCGGATCTTTCGCGCCGGTGCCGATCACGTAGTGGGTGTGATGGCTGGTGTGGATGACGATGTCCTTCACCCTGGTGAGGTCGCCAATCTTCGGCCCCAGCCGCCGGGCGAGATCGATGAGCGCCTGACTCTGGTATTCGGCCGAGTGCTCCTTGGTGTAGGTTTCGAGAATGGCACGCTTGGGCTCGCCCCTTTCGGGCAGCGGCACGATGTATTCCGCCTGGGAGCCGCCCAGCAGCCAGGCGATGAAGCCGTCTTCGCCCTCCCATGCCGGTGACGGCGCGCCTTCGCCACGCATGGCCCGATCCACCGCCTCCACCGCCATCTTGCCGGCAAACGCGGGGGCGTAGGCTTTCCAGCTCGAAATCTCGCCCTTGCGCGACTGGCGTGTCGTGGTGGTTACATGTAGCGCCTGCTGCACCGCCTGATAGATGATTTCCGTGGAGAGCCCGAGCGCTGTGCCGATGCCTGCTGCTGCCGATGGACCGAGATGGGCAATTTGATCGATCTTGTGCTCGTGCAGGCAAATGCCCTTCACGAGATTTACCTGGATCTCGTAGCCGGTCGCCAGTCCCTTGGCGAGCGCGGTGCCCGATAGGCCGCAATGCTGGGCGACCGCAAGGATTGGCGGAATGTTGTCGCCGGGATGAGAGTAATCCGCGGCGAGGAAGGTGTCGTGAAAGTCGAGTTCGCGCACGGCGACGCCATTCGCCCATGCGGCCCATTCAGGCGAGACGCGGGCGGCGGCAGGAAGCCCGAACACCGTCGCGCCCGGCACGAAAGGATGCGCCTGCGCTTGCGCACGCGCGCTCGCCACCGGACGGCGCGCCAGCGACGCGGCTGCGACGGCGGCATTGTCGATGATGCGGTTGCCGATCATCTCGACGACATCGGCGTCGAGCGCCACGTCGTCTGCCGCGACGGACGCGATCTTCCAGGCAAGCTCGTCCTCGCGTGCGAGTTTCTCGGCGGATTTGTATGTACGGACTTTATGCGGCTTCACGAAACGGCATCCTCGGCTGGCGATTGATCTTCATGGGGTGGAATGGGTATCGGCACGCCATCGGAATCGACAGCGACCATCACGAAGCGGCCGCTGATCGAAGGCGCGCCAGACGGCCCAGCAGGACTATCAGCAACGACTTCGACAATGACGGTCATCGATGACCGTCCCTGAAAGACGATGCTCGCACGGATATCGATGATCGCGCCGATCCTGATCGGCTTGGTGAACTCGATGCTGTCGACCTTAGCCATCACGACGGCGCACCGCGCATGGTGCGTAGCGCAGACAAAAGCGGCCTTGCCCATGATCTGCAGCGCATTCGCGCCGTAGAGCGTGCCGTAGTGATTGGCCTGTTCCGGAAGAACGACTTCCAGAAAGCGCGCTTCGGCCTGATCCGTTTTGATCGCCTGCATGTTCAAGCGTCGTTGCTCCAATGGGCTTTTCAACTCCGCACTATCCGCATAGGATCGGAGGCGTAAACCACTGAGAATGCGGAGCTTTGCGAAGGGTATCCTGTGAATCTGCAAAGTTTGCGAAGGCGCTGGCAGCGAGGCCGCCCATGAAGAAGGTGTTCATGGGCGTGCGGTTGAAGAGGCTTCGGGAGGAGCGCAGGCTGACCCAACAGGCGCTGGCCGACGCGCTCGGCATCTCGCTCTCCTACCTCAACCAGATCGAAAACAATCAGCGGCCGCTGACCGTGCCAGTGCTCCTGAAGCTCAACGCCGCGTTCGGCATGAACGTGCAGCTCTTCTCCGAACACGACGATGCGCGGCTGATCGGCGAGTTGCGCGAGGCGCTGTCCGATCCGGCGCTCGGTGAACCGATCGCCTCAACCGACCTGCGGGAACTGGCCAGCAACATGCCGGCTCTCGCACGCGCCTTCATTTCCCAGAGTCGGCGACTGAAGCAGGCGAGCGAGCAAGCGGCCGCCTATGCGGCACGGCTCGGCGACGACAGGCAGGGAGAACTGACAGCGCTTCCGTCAACGCCGTTCGAGGAGGTACGCGACTTCTTCTATGCCAACCGCAACTATGTCGATGCGCTCGACCGCGCAGCGGAAATCGTCGCTCAAGAACTGGGCATGCCGCTCGGCCGGATGGCGTCAGCACTCGCCGGCAGGCTGGAGGCCAAACACGGACTTCGGCTGGCCGATCTCAGCCAAGACGCAGGCTCCGGGACGCAGCGGAAATATGATCCCGAAACACGCACCCTCTGGTTGTCACGCAGGCTGCGGCCGGGACAGCAGGCGTTCCAGATCGCGACGCAACTCGCCTTCCTCGAGCAGCGTGGGCTGATGGATGAATTGGTCGCAGGCGGATCATTCTCCAACGAGGAGGCCCGATCTCTTGCACGTATCGGCCTCGCCAACTATTTCGCAGGCGCGCTCGTCCTGCCCTACGCACCGTTCCTGCGGCTTGCCGAGCGTCTCCGCTACGACATCGAGCTGCTCGGGCAGCGCTTCGGCGTGGGCTTTGAGACGACCTGCCATCGCCTCAGCACGCTGCAGCGGCCGGGCGCGCATGGCGTTCCCTTCTTCTTCATCCGCGTAGATCGTGCCGGCAATATCTCCAAGCGCCAGTCGGCTACGGATTTCCACTTCTCACGCTTCGGCGGCACCTGTCCATTGTGGAACGTATATGAGGCCTTTGCCCAGCCTGATCACATCCTGACACAAGTGGCCAGCATGCCGGACGGGCGAACCTATTTGTGGATTGCCCGATCTGTCTCACGCGGACAGGGTGGCTATCGCGCACCCCGGAAGACCTTCGCGGTTGCGCTTGGCTGTGACATTCGCCATGCGTCGCGGCTTGTCTACGCGGACGGACTTGATCTCGGCAATCCGGCGGCGGCAACGCCGATTGGCGCAGGCTGCAAAATCTGCGAACGCCGAGCCTGCCCGCAGCGTGCGTTTCCTCCGATCGGCCAGCCGTTGTATGTCGACCAGAATCGCAGCGCCTTTGCCCCTTATACGACCGACATGTAACTGTTTCCGAAAATAGCGCACGGCTACGCATGTGCTATGGATTGACATTACCGGCGCGCAGGATACTACATATAGCGGTCACGGTCTCTCGAATCAGATGATCGAGAGCCAAGAGGGAATCCGGTGCGCCAGATAAAGGCAATGCCGGAGCTGTCCCCGCAACTGTAGGCGGCGAGCCTTCATCCCAATTGCGCCACTGAAGCCCTCGGGCTTCGGGAAGGCAGGATGCAGGTAGTGACCCGCAAGCCAGGAGACCTGCCGTGACAGCATGAAACGTCCTCGGGCGGGGTGTCCCGGTGGTCGCTGTCGTCTTGCCGGCCCCTCCAGCCGGACTACGCACGCGTCCGCTCGGCCTTTGCCCCAAAACACAAGGGGTCTCAAGCCGATGTCCTTAATCGCCAAAGCCGCATCGCGGATCGAACCAGATGAACCGCCGACCGCGAAGCGACCGCCGCGGCCGGCGACCGAACCAGCCTATCAGGTGATCCGTCGCAATGGCACCGTCACGCCATTCGACGCCTCGAAGATTGCCGTCGCGCTCACCAAGGCATTTCTCGCCGTTGAGGGAAACAGCGCCGCCGCCTCGCGCCGTGTCCACGATATCGTGGCGAAGCTTACCGAACAGATCGTCGCCGGCCTGACCAGGCGAGCGGATGCCGGAAGGACTTTCCACATCGAAGACATCCAGGATCAGGTCGAGCTCGCGCTGATGCGCGGCGAACACCACAAGGTCGCGCGCGCCTACGTGCTCTACCGTGAGGAGCGTGCCCGCGAGCGTGCCGCTGAAAATGTGGCGGTGGCCGGACCAGTTGCGCCGTTATTGCATATCAAGGCCGAGGACGGCTCGCTTATGGCGCTGGACGAGGCACGGCTGGCCTGCCTCCTCGAGGAGGCCTGCGACGGGCTCGAAGCAGTTTCGGCCGAGCCGATCCTGACCGAGACCCGGCGTAATCTCTATGATGGCATCACGCAGGATGAGTTGTCGCTCGCCCTGATCATGGCGGCGCGCACGCTCGTAGAACAGGAGCCAAACTACGCCTTCGTCTCGTCCCGCCTGCTGCTCGACCGGCTGCGGCGCGAGGCGCTGACCTTCGTGTCAGGTCGCCCGGAACAGGCGACGCAGGCAGAAATGTCGACGCGCTATGCGCGCTATTTCCCGGATTTCATCAGGACCGGCATTGAGGCGGAACTGATCGATCCCGAACTCGGACGTTTCGACCTCAAGCGCCTCGGCGAGGCGCTGACGCCGGAACGCGACCTCAATTTTCAGTATCTCGGCTTGCAGACACTTTATGATCGTTACTTCCTTCATACGCAGGGCAAGCGGTTCGAACTGCCACAGGCCTTCTTCATGCGGGTGGCAATGGGCTTGGCACTGCGCGAGATCGACCGCGAGGGTCGTGCAATCGAGTTCTATAATCTCCTCTCCTCGTTCGATTTCATGGCCTCGACGCCGACGCTGTTCAACTCGGGAACGACGCGGCCGCAGCTTTCGTCCTGCTTTCTCACGACGATCGGCGACGACCTTGACGCCATCTTCAAGGGTATCCGGGACAATGCCCTGCTCGCCAAATACTCCGGCGGATTGGGCAACGACTGGACGCCGGTGCGCGGCCTTGGCGCGCATATCAAGGGCACCAACGGCGAAAGCCAGGGCGTCGTCCCATTTCTGAAGGTCGCCAACGATACCGCCATCGCCGTCAATCAGGGTGGCAAGCGCAAGGGCGCGGTCTGCGCCTATCTCGAGACATGGCACGTCGACATCGAAGAGTTCCTTGACCTGCGCAAGAACACGGGCGACGACCGCCGCCGCACCCACGACATGAACACCGCCAACTGGGTGCCGGACCTGTTCATGGAACGCGTCGAGGCTGACGCCGAATGGACGCTGTTTTCCCCTGACGAGACACCGGACCTGCACGATCTCTATGGGCCGGCGTTCCGCGACGCCTATGAGGCCTATGAGGCGGCCGCGGCGCGAGGCGAGATCAAGGTGTTCCGCAAGGTTCGGGCGGTCGATCTCTGGCGGAAGATGCTCACCATGCTGTTCGAGACGGGCCATCCGTGGATCACGTTCAAGGAACCATGCAACATCCGGTCGCCGCAGCAACACAGGGGCGTGGTGCATTCGTCGAACCTCTGCACTGAGATTACCCTCAATACCTCGCGGGACGAGGTGGCTGTCTGCAACCTGGGCTCGGTCAACCTCGTCAATCACATTCGCGATGGCGGGCTCGACATGGAGCAGCTCGGGCGGACGGTGAAGACCGCCATGCGCATGCTCGACAATGTCGTTGACATCAATTTCTACACCATTCCCGAGGCTCGGGCCTCGAACCTGCGCCACCGGCCGGTGGGCCTCGGCCTCATGGGCTTCCAGGACGCGCTGCAGAAGCTGCGCATCCCCTACGCCTCGGATGCCGCCGTGGAGTTCGCCGACCGCTCGACGGAGGCGATCAGCTACTTCGCCATCTCGGCTTCGGTCGATCTTGCAGCGGAGCGGGGGCGCTATTCGAGTTTTGAGGGTTCGCTCTGGTCGAAGGGCATTCTGCCGATCGACTCGATCCGCCTGCTCAAGGCCGCGCGCCCCGGTGTGGAGATGGACGAGTCCTCGACCCTCGACTGGGATGCCTTGCGCGAACGGGTGAAGACCGTCGGCATGCGCAACTCCAACACGATGGCGATCGCGCCGACGGCGACGATCTCCAACATCTGCGGCGTGTCGCAGTCGATCGAGCCCGCCTACCAGAACCTGTTCGTCAAGTCGAACATGTCGGGCGACTTCACCGTGGTGAATGCTCAGCTTGTCCGCGATCTCAAGGAGCGCGACTTGTGGGACGAGGTGATGGTCTCCGATCTCAAGTATTTCGACGGATCCGTGGGCGAGATCGGCCGTATCCCGGATGATCTCAGGGCGCTCTACGCCACCGCCTTCGAGATCGACCCCAAATGGCTGATCGAGGCTGCCTCGCGCCGGCAGAAGTGGATCGACCAGGCGCAGTCGCTCAACCTCTACATTGCCAATCCGAGCGGCAAGAAACTCGACGAGCTCTACCGCCTGGCGTGGCACAAGGGCTTGAAGACGACCTATTACCTGCGCTCGCGTTCGGCGACCCATGTCGAGAAATCGACGCTGAAGGGCACCGACGGCAAGCTTAACGCCGTCTCCGCGACGGTCGTTGCGGCGCCTGTCACAGGACCGGTCGTGATCGCCACGAACACCGCTTGGGGCAAGGCCTGCGCCATCGACGATCCCGAATGTGAAGCCTGCCAGTGAACATCCGGGAAGAAAGAAAGGAGAAAATCATGCTCGACTGGTCTGAGTCGAAAACCAATCCCTCAACCGCGGTCTCTTCCGAGCCCGATGCGGTTCCTGTCGCCGATGCGACAGGCCTTGGCGAGATCGAGCGCGGCGCGGCACGCGTGTCGGTTGATGACAAGCGTATGATCAATTGCCGCGCCGACGTGAACCAGCTCTTGCCGCTCAAATATCGCTGGGCGTGGGAAAAGTACCTCTCCGGCTGCAACAATCATTGGATGCCGACTGAAGTCTCCATGCAGGCCGATATCGCGCTTTGGAAGTCGCGCGATGGGCTCACCGAAGATGAGCGGCGAATGATCAAGCGCAATCTCGGCTTCTTCGCCGCTTCCGAGAGTCTCGTCGCCAACAACATCGTGCTGGCGATCTACCGGCACCTCACCAATCCGGAATGCCGGCAATACCTCTTGCGGCAGGCTTTCGAAGAGGCGGTGCATACCCATACCTTCCAGTACATCGTGGAAAGCCTTGGTCTCGACGAGGGTGAGTTGTTCAATATGTACCGGGAGGTGCCGTCGATCACCGACAAGGCGGCCTGGGCATTGAACTACACGCGCAACCTCGACGATCCGACCTTCCGGACCGGGACGCCGGAGGCCGATCAGGCCTTTTTGCGTGATCTGGTGGCCTTCTACGTCGTGTTCGAAGGGATGTGGTTCTACACGGGCTTCGCGCAGATCCTCTCGCTCGGGCGGCGCAACAAGATGGTCGGCATCGCCGAGCAGTACCAGTACATCCTGCGCGACGAGTCCATCCATCTGAACTTCGGCATCGATGTCATTAACCAGATCAAGCTAGAGAACGCGCATCTGTGGACGAAGACCTTCCAGGACGAGGTGCGGGGTATGCTGAAAGACGCCGCCGAACTGGAGGCCGCCTATGGCCGCGATACCATGCCGCGCGGCTTCCTCGGCCTCAACGCGTCGCTGTGCGAGCAGTACATGCACTTCATCGCCAATCGGCGTTGCGCGCAGCTCGGCCTTAATCCGGTTTTCGGCGAGGTCGAGAACCCATTTCCCTGGATGAGCGAGGCGATGGACCTCAAGAAAGAGAAGAACTTCTTCGAGACCCGCGTCATCGAGTACCAGAATGGTGGAGCGCTGGCATGGGATTGACGCGGACCTGGAGGAAGGCGCGCCGCGGTGGTGGCTCGGCGTCCCTGCGCCACTCGCGCACCCGCGCCGGAGCCGCTAACATGCGGGCCACAAACATGATGAGAAAGGACGGTCCAATGTCGGCCGAAACCATGCGTCCCGTTGTCGCGCAGCCGTCGCTCGGGGCGGTCGTCTGGGTCGCTGTCGGCTCCGGCTCCGCATCGTCTCGCCTGAGGCCGTCATCGCCGCCGCGCCCGACATCATCCTCGCCTCATGCTGCCGCAAGAAGGTGCGGCCGGAAAGGATCGCGCAGCGGCCCGGATGGGGCGCGATCCCGGCCGTGCGCGACGGGCGCATCGTCGAGATCGAGTCGCCATTGATCCTCCAGCTTGGTCCCGCAGCCCTGACCGACGGGCTTGACGCGATCGTCGCGGCTATTCGCGCGCCGGGTCGGTGGCGTTGCTGATCGCAATCCCCTGTCGCCTTTGCACTTGGGCGATGTCGCTTTCATGCTCTCGGTTCAGATCCATCCGTGCTCCAATGAACAGCGTTCAAGGTGCCCTTCGGCGAATCAACCGAAGGGATAATTGGGAAGCCGGTTTGATGCCGGCGCTGCCCCCGCAACGGTAGCGGAGCGAGAGATCCCGACGGGAGACCACTGGGCGAAAGGCCCGGGAAGGTGTCGGGAAGGTCCGGAAGGACGGCTCCGGAGCCCGGAAACCAGCCTCGAACCTGTTGAAACCGACTGATCGCGGTGGGCGGTCAGGAGGCGGAGCGCCGCAGGTCGCCGGCTGGCGCCTGCTGCCGCGAATCCTCCATCACCACCAGTTCAGTCCTTGTGCGACGAGCGAGGACGGACATGGACGTGCGCAGTGAGATGCTGAGGCTGATCCGCAGCAGGCGCGAGGGCTTCAGCTTGGAGCAGCCCTTCTACATCGACCCGGACTTCTACCGGCTCGACCTGGAGCTGATCTGGTATCGGGACTGGCTGTTCGTCGGCCACGACTGCGAGGTGGCCAGGCCGGGCAGCTTCCTCACCGTGCAGGTCGGCGACTATCCGGTGGTGGTGGTACGCGGCCGCGACGGGCTGATCCGCGCCTTCCACAACTCGTGCCGCCACCGCGGCAGCCGCGTCTGCACGGCCGATCGCGGCACCTCGGCGCCGCTGGTGTGCCCCTACCACCAGTGGACTTACGACCTCGATGGCAGTCTCGTCTTCGCGCGACAGATGGCCGAGGATTTCCGCAAGGAGGACTTCGGGCTGAAGCCGGTCGCCTGTGAGAGCGTGGCGGGCTACGTCTTCATCTGCCTGTCGCCGCAGCCGGCGGACATCGCGCCGTTCAGGGCGATGATGGAGCCCTATTTCGCGCCGCACCGGCTCGCCGAGGCCAAGGTCGCCCACGAGGCCACCATCGTCGAGAAGGGCAACTGGAAGCTCGTCTGGGAGAACAACCGCGAATGCTATCATTGCGCGGGCAACCATCCCGAGCTGTGCAAGACCTTCCCGGAGGCGCCGACCATAACCGGCGTGAACGGCGCCGAGAGTGATCCGGAGATGCTGGCGCACTGGGCGCGCTGCGAGGCGGCCGGGCTGCCGTCGCGCTTCCGTATCGACGAGGCGGGCCAGTACCGCGCCACGCGCGCGCCGCTGCTGCGCGACGCGGTGAGCTACACCATGACGGGCAGGCCGGCGGTGCGGCGCAGGCTTTCCGACGCGGCCTCGGCGGACCGCATCGGCACGCTGATGCTCTACCACTATCCGACGACGTGGAACCACGTGCTGGGCGACCATGCGGTCACCTTCCGGGTGCTGCCGCTGAGCGCCACCGAGACGGCGGTGACGACCAAGTGGCTGGTCCACAAGGACGCGGTCGAGGGCGTTGACTACGACCTGGGCGAGCTGATCCACGTCTGGGCCGAGACCAATGACGAGGACCGCCGCATCGTCGAGGAGAACGCGTTCGGCATCCGCTCGCCCGCCTATGAGCCCGGCCCCTATTCGCAGATCCACGAAGGCGGCGTGGTCCAGTTCGTGGAGTGGTATGCGCGCTTCATCGAGCTGCGGCTGGCCGAGGACGGGTCGCCGCGTCTGCGCAGCGTCGCCTGAGGCCGGGAGAGGGCGATGAACGCCATGACCGATCCCGGCCTCTACCGCCATCTCGACGAGATGGCCCCGTGGAACGACCGGCTGCAGGTGCTTGAGGTGATCGGCGTCGCCGACGAGGCGCCGGACGTTAAGACCTTCACCTTCCGCTCCGACGTGCAGACCTGGTTCCGCTACAAGCCGGGCCAGTTCGTCACGCTGGAGCTGCCGGCGGCGGATGGGCCGCTGATGCGCACCTACACGCTGTCGTCCTCGCCGTCGCGGCCGTTCTCGATCGCGGTCACGGCCAAGGCGCAGGCCGGCAGCGTCGGCACGCGCTGGATGTTCGACAACCTGAAGCCTGGCGACCGCGTCAAAGCCTGCGGCCCGGCCGGCGATTTCACCCACCACAACCACCCGGCGGCCAAGTACCTGTTCGTCTCGGCCGGCTCCGGCGTCACGCCGATGATGTCGATGCTGCGCTGGCTCTTCGACTGCGCGCCGTGGACCGACGTCGCCTTCGTAAACTGCGCCCGCCGCCCGGAGGAGATCATCTTCCGCAAGGAGCTGGAGCTTCTCGGCACCCGTATGCCCGGCCTGTCGCTGGGGTTCCTGGTCGAGGAGCGGTCCAGCCGCGAAAGCTGGTTCGGCCATATCGGCCGCATCGACGCGGTGCGCCTGCCGATGCTGTCGCCGGATTTCCGCGAGCGCGAGGTGTTCTGCTGCGGGCCGGAGCCGTTCATGCGGGCGGTGCGCGGCATGCTGGAGGCCGCCGGCTTCGACATGGCGCATTACCACGAGGAAAGCTTCGGCCGGCCCGCGGTGATGCCGCTGCCGGCGCCGTTTTCCGATGCGCCGCCCGCCGAAGCGCCGGTGCAGGAAACAGTGGCGATCCGGTTTTCAACCTCCGATGTCGAGGCCGGATGCCTTGCCGGCCAGACGGTGTTGCAGGCGGCGCGGGCGGCCGGCGTGCGCATTCCGGCGGCCTGCGAGTTCGGCCTGTGCGGCACCTGCAAGGTGAAGAAGTCGGCGGGCGAGGTCGAGATGAGCCACAATGGCGGCATCCTCGACGAGGAGATCGCGGAGGGCTACATCCTGGCGTGCTGCTCGAAACCGCTCTCCGCACTGGAGATAGAAGCATGACGGCGCCCCGGCAAAAGGACATCGTCACGAAGCGGCGCGCCGTCAGTCGGGAAACCATGGCACGGATATCCCCGCTGCCGCCCCCTGAAGAAGTGTTCATCGACTGGCTTCTGTCGGTGCCCGCGGAAGATTGTCTGGAGGCAGCCGCGCGCTATCAGATCGAGATCATCGACAGCTCCGCGGTCGTCCTGCATCCCCATGTCCGTCAGTTGCGCACCCTGCTCGTTGCAGTGGCGGGCGACGGCGGCTGGCGCAAACCAATCGCCAATCTCTGAGGAGGAATTTCTTATGAGCCCACAGCAAGCGTCGGTGTCCAAGCGCGGTCTGCTCGAGCGGCTCGATGCCGGCCCGGTCATCTGCGCCGAAGGCTACCTCTTCGAGTTGGAACGGCGCGGCTACCTCCAGGCAGGGCCGTTCGTCCCGGAAGTCGTGATCGAGCATCCTGAAGCGGTGACGCGGCTGCACGAGGATTTCGTCCATGCCGGCTCCGACGTCGTCGAGGCTTTCACCTACTATGCCCATCGCGAGAAGCTGCGGGTGATCGGCCGCGAGGACATATTGGAGACGATCAACCGTCAGGCCCTGCGCATCGCAAAAGACGTCGCCGACCGCAACGGCTGCCTGATGGCAGGAAACATCTGCAACACCAACGCCTACGAGGCGGACGACCCGAAGACGCACAATGCTGTCCGGGGCATGTTCGAGGAGCAGATCGGCTGGGCGGTCGAGGAAGGCGCGGACTTCCTGATCGCAGAGACGATCGACTGGTATGGTGAGGCGGCGATCGCGCTCGACGTCATGAAGGCGACGGACCTGCCGACGGTCGTGACGCTCTCCGTCCATCGCGACGAAAACATGTTCGACGGCGTCGATGTGGTCGACGCCTGCAAGCGACTGGAGGCGGCCGGCGCGGATGTGGTGGGCCTGAACTGCCAGCGCGGTCCCAGGACCCTGATGCCGGTCGTCAGAAAGGTCCGGCAGGCGGTATCGTGCCATGTCGCCTCGCTGCCGGTGCCTTATCGCACGACCGATGCCGAGCCGACCTTCCAGTCACTCACCGACCGGGCCTGTTCCTGCATTCCGGGAGATCGCCCGTTCCCGACCGCGCTCGATCCCTTCACCTGCAATCGCTACGAATGCGCAGAATACGCGCGCGAAGCCTACGACATGGGCGTGCGCTATATCGGGCTCTGCTGTGGCGCCGCGCCCCACCACATCCGCGCCGTAGCCGAAGCGCTCGGCCGCACCGTGCCGGGCAGCCGCTATTCGCCCGACATGTCGAAGCACGCCTTCTTCGGCACCGACGCCGTGATCCCGGAAAAATACAAGGAGCGCCGGATCGAGATCTGACCCGCGACATCCCGGCCAGACAGGACGCCACCATGAGCATCGCTGGTCGCCGCGCACCGGCCCGGCCATGGCCCGGCGCGGCCGTTCTACATGGACCCGACGATCTTCGAGCGCGACATGGAGCGCGTGTTCCGGCGGCACTGGCATTGCCTCGCCCATGCCTGCATCCCTGGTGCGGGCGACTTCGAGCTGTTCAGGCTCGGCAACGAGCAGGTGATCCTGACGCGATCAGCTGACGGCAACGTCCGTGCGCTGCTCAATGTTTGCCGTCATTGCCGCGCGACAAACAGGATGAGATCCTATGTCGCGGCATCGCCGAGATTATCATGTTGATTGCCGCTGGCAACGTCGTCGCGTGGCTGTGATTCTCGCGCTATAGCAGCCCGAACGCGACTGCGTCTCCAACGATCCACGCTCGTCGCCTATCTGCTGCAAATCGCCATGCTCGGCTGAACCGCCCCGGGATTGCCGGAGGCCCAACTCCTGAGAGGACGGGTCTTCTATGAGCAATACGACGAACAAGTTTTCACCCGAGGTTCGGGAGCGTGCGGTACGGATGGTGCTCGATCATGAGGACGAGCATTCGTCGCGCTGGGCGACGGTGCGGTCGATCGCAGCCAAGATCGGATGCTCGGCCTATACGCTGCTGGAGTGGGTCAAGAAGGCCGAGGTGGACAGCGGCAAGCGCGCCGGGGTTCCGACCGAGCTGGCCGACCGGCTGAAGGCGCTGGAGCGCGAGAACCACGAACTGCGGCAGGCCAACGAGATCCTGCGCAAGGCGTCGGCATATTTTGCCCAGGCGGAGCTCGACCGCCCGTTCAAGCGATGACCAGCTTCATTGATGAGCATCGCGAGGAGTATGGGGTCGAGCCGATCTGCCGGGTTCTGCCGATCGCCCCATCCACCTACCATGAGCGGGCAGCGCAGCGGCGCGATCCTTTGCGGCGGTCGCCCCGTGCCCGGCGCGACGATGCATTGAAGGGCGAGGTCCGGCGCGTGTTCGCCGATAACTTCGGCGTCTATGGCGCGCGCAAGGTGTGGCGGCAGATGCAGCGCGAAGGCTTCGACATCGCCCGCTGCACGGTCGAGCGGCTGATGCGCGAGATGGGTTTACAGGGTGTGATCCGGGGCAAGCCGGTGAAGACCACGAAGAGCGACAAGGCAGCGCCGTGTCCGCTCGACCTGGTCGACCGGCAGTTCCACGCGCCGGCGCCGAACATGCTGTGGGTCTCGGACTTCACCTATGTCGCGACCTGGACGGGGTTCGTCTACGTCGCCTTCGTGATCGACGTCTACGCCCGCTACATCGTTGGCTGGCGGGTCAGCCGCACGGCCCATACCGGCTTCGTGCTCGATGCTCTCGAACAAGCAATCCACGAGCGGAGACCGGCCTACCGGGGCGGCCTCGTCCACCACTCCGACCGTGGCAGCCAGTACGTCTCGATCCGCTACACCGAGCGTCTTGCCGAAGCCGGGATCGAGCCTTCGGTCGGCAGCGTCGGCGACAGCTACGACAACGCCTTGGCCGAGGCGATCAACGGCCTCTACAAGGCCGAGGTGATCCACCGGCGAGGGCCGTGGCGCTCGTTCGAAGCCGTCGAATACGCCACTCTCGAATGGGTCGACTGGTTCAACAACAGGCGGCTGCTCGAGACAATCGGCAACATCCCGCCCGCCGAAGCCGAACAACGATATTACGCCATGCTGGACGACAGGCCCATGGCCGCATAACTCAAACCAAACGGCCTCCGGCAATCCCGGGGCGGTTCAGGCGGCTATCTCGCCCGCAACCATGATCCACCACCTGGTAACACGGTCCTCTGGCGCGGCTTGACCCGCTTGCACGACATCGCTTTCGGTATCTCTATCGGCGCAAGGCAACAATATGGGTAATTGAAAGTCTCACCGGACGGTTACTGTTCTCCAACTGCCCTGCTCAAGAAACGCCCAAGTGCCGCCTTTCGTGAGTCACGATCAAGTGCATACGCTGTGTGCTTGTACTCAATGCCATCGAGCAGGCCTTGGATGTAGCCCGCGATTGTGTCCGCGGCCATCACGAGCGCCGTGTCGAGAGTGTGGATGTACTTGCTCGTAACCGACCCCTTCGAGTGGCCCATCAAGGCTGCGATCGTAACTTCGGTGAATCCCAAGTCGTTCGCGATACTGGCGAAGCTATGACGCAACACGTGCGGCGTGACATCCGACAGCGGCGACTTCCTGAAGATCTGTTCCCAGTGGTTTGGGAAGCTGCCGAACGCATTGTCCTCGCCCTGCCCGGGAAAAACATAAGTGCCAACGGCCCACACACGCCGGCGATCGAGATACTCGACGACGGGCAAGCCGATGGCGCGAATCGATTTTCCTTCCTTGCTGTCATGCAGGCGCAGGCAGCTCGCCTCGCTGTCGACCTCTGACCATTTCAGTTGGATCATCTCGCTGCGCCGGCAACCCGTCAGGGCGATCTGTCGAATGATGTCCACGGTCGTGATATATTTCTCTTGCCTAGCCGCATCGCGCAGCATCTGACCGAGGATCTGATACTCCGCTTCAGACAAACGACGAGTTCGCACATTGTCTTTCGGCTTGCGGATGCCGTGCGCCGGGTTGCTGTCTATGATCCCGGCTTCGACGGCATAAGTGAGAATGCCGCCAAGCAAGCCGACCGTTCGGGTTGCGGTTCCAACTCCACCTCGCACTATGGCCTTGCCGCGGAGTTTTTTGGTTTTGACGGACACTCGGGTCTTTCCAGCCATGATGTCCTTCAGGACCTTGTTGATGTCAGCCTTCGTCAGATCCTTCACGCGACGCGTGCCGATCAGCGGGATGATGTGCCGGTGGATGCGGCCGACGTCGACGGTAATGGTGCTCGGCCTCTTTGAGCGTCCGCCTTTCCCGAGGATAAGACCAGCCTCGAGATCCGCTAGGTACAATGTGCAAAGTTCCTTGACTGTGAGCGCCTTGTGATCGAGGTACCGTTCCTCGGCGGGATTATCGCCCTGCGCGATCCGGCCGAATTGGATCTTCGCCTCCTGACGGGCCGTCTCCGGGGTCCAGATTCCGTGAAGGCCTATGGTGTAGCGACGCGAGCGACCACCTGCACGATATTGGATGACGTAGCTCCGCTTGCCCGAGCTGAAAACGCGCAGGCCGAACCCGGGCAACTCGTCATCCCAAATGACGTAGTCCTTCTCCCGGGCTTCGGCGGCGTCGACGATCCTCTTGGTGATCTTCGCCATCACCTTCTCTCAGATCGCTACGCCGACTTCTCGCGTAAGCACCACGTAAGCACTCGGGCCGAAATTGCGGCGCAGTGCCGGATACGAACGTGCTCCTCGATTTTTAGAAAATCCAGTCAGATCAGATAGATGGCGTACCATAGCGTGCCCTGGCGTGTTTTTCGGATGGGCAGCTTAAATTGCTCCGAAGGCAGAGGTCACAGGTTCGAATCCTGTCGGGTGCGCCAAAATTT
>NZ_MUYJ01000005.1 GCF_002155695.1 Erythrobacter tepidarius | reverse complement strand
TGCGGTATTATGACGCTGAGGAACTAACTCATCCATAAGTAACTGATTCTTCGATTAAATCAGATGAAGATAGTGCTGGGTTTTCTCTAGACGTCGTGAGCCTTTGGGAGGCATCAAATTCCTGGGCCGCGGTTCCTGTGGAGGAATGCGAGTTGCTCCGGTGTCAGTGCAGAGGACTGTTGCCTCTCTCTGCCCTCTTTGCCTTCTCGTAGAACCTCTATGTATTCCTGCATGTTCTTGATCAGCCTGAGATGCATGAACTCTTGGAAAGCCGGGGCTTGAGCATCGCCGTTGATCTGAGCCTCACGTATCGTTGAAAGGTATTCGCTCCGCTGCTCGGGGCCGATCGTGACGGGAACATAGCCTCCCCTTAGCAGAATCATATTCATAAGGAGACGTGCCGTGCGTCCGTTCCCATCATCAAATGGATGAATCGACACCAGCCGATGGTGGAAGCTAAACGCTTCAGCGGGAGTGTTCGACGAAGATGACAGTTCGCGCCCTAAATTCTCCATCAAAGTTGGGATCTTTAACGGATTGGGAAAGATTACATCCGATCCGTAGATCCGGCGCGCTGACTGGCTATACATTCCCGCAATTTCCTTGCGGCTGCTAGCCACGATGCGGCGGTGGAGCTCCAAGATGGTCTTTTCGCCGATTGGATTATCAGAGGATGCCACGCTTCGCATCCATACCAAGGCGTCATAATGATCCTTGGCTTCCAGATGCTCATCGAGCTTTTTGCCGCCGACTGTTATGCCATGTTGAATCAGCTCTGAAGTTTGATCAAGAGTAAGAGTATTACCTTCGATTGCGTTAGAAGTGTAAGTAAGCTCGATATCCTTCAAGAGTTGCTGATCGTCTGTCAGAAACTCTTTGCGGTCACCTTTGAGGGAGTTGAGCTCATCCTTCAGAAGAGCGATCTGATTTTGAAGTTTTTCCATCAAATGCTCCTACATTCAAATTTAGCGTGTTGAGCGATATATATATCATTATAGTGATTATTTTGCCATGGAGAATAGCAGCCCTATTGGAATGCAATGGAATTCTAGATGGAGGTCGGCGGCGCCTTCTTTGCCAAGGACTGCGCGCCGTGCTTGCCGGCACCGTCTTCAAGATTCTTGGGGAGATGGATCCACTCTGCCCCGAGCACGTGAAGGCATTGCATTAGGAACACAGCAGTGAACCTGCCCCGGCTGACCTTGTTGCGCAGGTTGAGCTCGTTGTCCTCGACGCCAATCGCCGACAGGCGCTCTGCCAGAGCGGCATAGGATACGCCTTTGCTCATCATGGCACCCCGCAGGGTGTTCTTTGACAGCTCTTCCCAGATCTTCTCGTCACTCGACACTCTGCGCACTCCAAGCTGACTCTCTGCCTCTTGTAGGAGAGCCGACCAGAATCGCAAAGGACGCCGTCACGCAAAACGATGGCGGGCATCATCAAATTTGGATATTTCCACTGGACAAATGATTAACATCATCATATGTGATGACGTAGAGCATCACATTTCATGGCGCAGCACTTTCTCCTTTCTCCACAGGCGCGATCGGTCAGTATCCTGTCCGTTGCCTCGATGTCGGAGAAGCGCGCCTACGCCAAGCTCAAGCGGATCATGTGGGATGCGAATGGCGGCAAGCCGATCTGCCCTCACTGCGGCGGCCTCGATCACTGGGAACTCGAAGATGACAGGAAGTGGCGCTGTAAGGGATGCCGCAAGTCCTTTTCGCTCACGAGCGAGACCATTTTCAAAGATCGCAAGCTCTCCTTCCGCAAGATCCTGGCGGCCTGCGTAATCTTCGCGAATGGTGTGATGGGCGTGTCAGCCTGTCGGCTCTCTCGCGAGCTGGACATCAGCTACAAATCCGCCTGGGTGCTTTTGCAGAAGGTCAGAGACGCTCTGGGTCAGAACGAGGAAACGGCTCAGCTTGCGGGTGTCGTAGAGATCGATGGCGCGGTGTTTGGCGGCAGCATGCCGAGGCTCCCGAACAGCAAGAAATTGTGGGAGGAGTTCAAGAGGAAAAACAAGGCGGCGGCCAAGAAGCGGCAGAAGCTCATCGTCGTCATGCGCGAGAGGGATGACCCGGAGACCGGCAAGACCGGCAAACTGCGCACGTTCCTGCTCCCGAAGGAGGGAGACGCAATCCCGATCGCTCGCGACATCCTCCTGCCAGATACGATCGTCCACGCTGATATGAGCCCTCAATGGGAGCCGCTTCAGCTGCTGTTCGAGACCAAGCGGATCAACCATTCGGAGCATTTCTCGCACGATGGTGCCTGCACCAACATGGCGGAGAGCTTCTTCGAGCGGATGCGCAGCGCTGAGCGCGGCGTCCACAAACATATCTCGGGAGCGCATTTGCACCGCTACGCGATGGAACTTGCCTGGAAGGAACAGAACCGGCGTGTCTCGAATGGCGAACAGGCTGCCATGATGATTAGCGCAGTCGGAAAGGCCCCACCTTCGAAGACGCTTGTTGGCTACTGGCAGGGACGCAAGGGCAAGCCTTCAGGCAATGGCAATTCGTCAGGACCAGCAAACGACCAGGATGACGATGCGATCGCATACCTCACTGGCCGGACGGCGGTGTAGGCCGGCCATCCTGAATGATGAACCAGGTTCGGCTGTATCGCTCACCATGGTGATCGACATACTCGCCCTTCTTGGTTTTCAGGCTTGCATCGACCGCGATCTTGACCTGATCGACCAGCATTCGATCCGAAGGATCAAGACCCTTTTCTGCAACCACCAGCTCCGAAATCTCCCTCGACCCCATCGGCCGAGCTTCTCGCCGCATGACGTCGAATGCCATGCGCGTCACTTCACCTGGCTTGAAAGGTAGCTTCATCGCGTTCCTGCGGCTCGGCCGGACCGATTCCGGCCGCCAGTGTGGAGCGATTTCCTTCATGATCACCTTGGTGCTCGCGAGAAGGGCTTCGACCGTCTCAAGCCGCTCGCGCTTATCGCCCAGCGCCTCATAGGCTGCCGTCACATCTGCGATGTGCTTTTCGAGATCCTTCTGCTCGCCAAGCCAGTCGGCGAACTTTCGCTGAAGGTTTTCTTTGAGATTTGTCAGACCCATAGCCCGAGCTTAGGCGCCTAGTGTTTCCCGGATCAATCGTCCGGCCTCAGGAAAACTCCACAGATCATAGGTTCTTGTGGAAACAGGCAGAGTTAGTTCCTCAGCGCCATAATACCGAATGGCTGGATGCCCCGCAAGGATTCGAACCTTGATTGACGGAGTCAGAGTCCGCTCTCTTACCATTAGAGGACGGGGCAAGGGCCATTGCGCGGGCGGTGCCCGGGGTGTTGGCGTGGGCGCTCCCTAGTTTCATGCGCGCGCAAGGTCAAGCGCGTCTTGCGTGGCCAGCTTGCTCTGTCGCCCCGCTTGGGTTAGCTTGGCCTCAGGTGCCCTGCGCCGCTTTGCGCGCAGTGGTGATTTGGATGAACACGGAATATGGCGGAAACCACGCCGCCGGACAGAAATGCCAGGGCTGACAAGAAACGGGGCGCAAAGTCCGGCAAGGTAGCCGATTTCCGCTACACGCGCCCCCCTCAGCCCGATCCGCGCAAGCCCGGCCGCGACGGCCGGAACAATGGCGCGCGGCCTGCCCCGGCCAAGGCGCCCGTGCGGCGCGGGCAGGATCTCGACGCCATCGGCGCGCTGCGCCAGAGCCATCCGGGCGAGGCCTATGCCGCGCTCGATCTCGGCACCAACAATTGCCGGCTGCTGATCGCCCGCCCTTCGGGCCACGACTTCACCGTGATCGACGCTTTCAGCCGGGTGGTGAAGCTGGGTGAAGGGCTGGCGACGACCGGGCGATTGTCCGACAAGGCGATGGACCGCACGCTCGCCGCGCTCTCCATCTGCGCCGAAAAGCTCCAGCGCCGCAATGTCCGCCTCGCCCGCTCGGTTGCGACCGAGGCCTGCCGCCGCGCCGCCAATGGCCCTGCCTTCATCGAGCGCGTGCGCCGCGAGACCGGTATCGTGCTCGACATCATCAGCGCCGAGGAGGAAGCCCGCCTCGCGGTGCTGGGCTGCCACATCCTGCTCGAAGCCGGCGACGGCCCGGCGATGATCTTCGATATTGGCGGCGGTTCGACCGAACTGGTGCTGGTCGAAGCCGGCGGGCCCGAAGCAAGCCGCGTGCCACGCATTCTTGATTGGCAGTCGGTACCCTGGGGAGTGGTCTCGCTGACCGACACCGTCGCCGAGAGCGAGGAAGGCGAGGACGCGCGCCTCGCCCGCTATGTCAGGATGCGCGAGCTGGTGAGCAGCAGCTTTGCCCCCTTTGCCGCGCGCGTCGCCGAGGCTGCGGCGATGGACGATATCCGCCTGCTCGGCACCAGCGGCACGGTGACGACGCTTGCCAGCCTCTATCTCGAACTGCCGAGCTATGATCGGCGCGCTGTCGACGGGCTGATCGTGCCTGCGCCGGCGATGCGCGAGATTTCCGCGCGGCTCTCCGTGATGACCCCCTACGAACGCGCCAGCCTGCCCTGCATCGGGCAGGACCGCGCCGATCTGGTGGTGGCGGGCTGCGCGATCCTCGAATCGATTCTCGACCTGTGGCCCGCGCGGCGGTTGGGCGTGGCCGATCGCGGCATCCGCGAGGGTATCCTCAGAAGCCTGATGGCCGCCGAACGCCGCTCCGAGCGCAGCTTGCGCACGCTCCAGCAGCAGCGTTCCCGAAAGTCCGCCAGATGAGCCGTGCAGGCAAGACCATCTCCAGGCGCGTCAAGACCGCAAAGGGCCGCACCGCGAGCCAGGTGCGCTGGCTCGAACGCCAGCTCAACGATCCCTATGTCCGGCGGGCCAAGGCCGAGGGCTATCGCAGCCGTGCGGCCTACAAGCTGATCGAACTGGACGCAAAGTTCGGCCTGCTCAAGGGCGCCGTGCGGGTGGTCGATCTCGGCATCGCGCCGGGCGGCTGGACGCAGGTGGTGCGCGCCAAAAAGCCGGGCGCCGAAGTGGTGGGGATTGACCTGCTGCCGGTCGACCCGATCGAGGGCGTGACGATCCTGCAGATGGATTTCATGGACGACAAGGCCCCGGCCCTGCTCACCGCAGCCCTCGGCGGGCCGCCCGATCTCGTCCTGTCGGACATGGCCGCCAATACCGTCGGCCACAAGCAGACCGATCACCTGCGCACCATGGCTTTGGTCGAGGCGGCGGCGTGGTTCGCGGTGGAAAATCTCGGCGAAGGCGGGGCCTTCGTCGCCAAGGTGCTCGCGGGCGGGACCGATACCGCGCTGCTTGCCCTGCTCAAGCAGCACTTCGCTTCGGTCAAGCACGCCAAGCCACCGGCCAGCCGCAAGGATTCCTCGGAATGGTATGTGGTGGCGCAGAAATTCAAGGGGCGCGGATAGCCGCGTGCTTCAGGCTTTGCCGAGGGCCTCGCCCATGCGCGGCCGGCTGCACTGTCACCCGCTGCGGCGCTTGCGCGAGTCCGGCGCGCGGCGTGTGTGCGTCGCGGCGCGCCGGGATTGCTCCGCTCCGGTTATTCGGCGGCTACTGCCGGATCGGTGCCCGCTTGTGCCTCTGCGACCGCCTCGGCCTCGCCCTCGGCGGCGGCCGCTTCGCCTTCGGCCGCAGCAGCAGGGGCCGCTGCTGCCGGGAAGGGCAGGTTGGCGCCGATCGAGTTGAGATAGGCTGCGATCGCCGCGCGATCCTCAACCTTCGAGAGGCCTGCAAAGCTCATCTTGGTGCCCGAGACCATGGCCTTGGGGTTCTTGAGCCAGGTGTTCATCTTGTCCCAGTCCCAGGTGCCGCCCACCGCCTTGAGTTCGGGGCTGTAGGCAAAGCCGCCCTTGGCCGCGACCGGGCCGCCCATCACACCGGCCAGATTCGGACCGATGCCGTTGGCGCCGCCGGGATCGACGGTGTGGCAGCTCTGGCACTTGGAAAAGGCCTTCTGCCCGGCCGCAATCAGATCGGCCGCCGGCATGGCGTTGAGCGCATCGGCAATCGACATTTCCGCCGGGCCTGAGGATTCATCGACCGCGCCTTCGATCACGTAGCCGAGTTTTTCCGGCCGCTGCGGCTTGTCGCCGTGGAAAAACTTGCCGGAGAGGATCATGAGACCCAGCCCGAGGCCGGCCGAGAACAGCACCCAGCCCGCGGCGGTGTTGAACAGATCGCCGCCACCACTCCGGACGCCGGCTTGCCCCTGTGAAGAATTGTCCTGTGTCATCGAGCGAGGCCCATAGTGTCGCGCTCGCGGGCGCGCAAGTCACAAGGTGGCACGAATTCTTGCCCCTTTTGCAAGCGGGCTTGTGCGCCCGTGCGCCGGCCTTTAGCAGGCAGGCCGTCATGCGCTCCTTTCCCGCTCCTGCGCTCGCCATCGTCGACCGGATGCGTGCGGCTGCCGCCGCCGATCCCGCGCGCGCGATTGCCTTCCAGGGCTCGCCCGGCGCCAATTCGCACCGGGCCGCAACCGAGGCCCGCCCCGATCTCATGCCGCTGCCCTGCTTCAGCTTCGAGGATGCGCTCGACGCGGTGAAGGACGGGCGCGCCGGTCACGCGATCATCCCGATCGAGAATTCGCAACACGGGCGGGTGGCGGATATCCACTTCCTGCTGCCCGAAAGCGGGCTGAGCATCGTCGGCGAATATTTCATGCCGATCCACCATGCTCTGATGGCGCTGGGGGAGAACACGCCGGGACGCCGGTTCGAGGCGGCCTACAGCCACCCGCAGGCGCTTGGCCAATCGCGCCGCTTCCTGCGCGAACGCGGGATCGTGCCGCTCAGCCATGCCGATACCGCGGGCGCGGCGGCCTATGTCGCCGAACGCGGCGACCCGGCAGTGGCGGCGATCGCCCCCGCGATCGCGGCGGAACTCTATGGTCTCACCATCATCGAGGACAATGTCGAGGACAGCGCCGATAACATGACGCGCTTCGTGATTCTCGCGCAGGAGCCGCTCGCACCATCGGCCCTCGCGGGCAAGCCGGTGATAACCACCTTCATCTTCGAGGTGAAGAACATCCCCGCCGCGCTGTACAAGGCGCTGGGCGGCTTCGCCACCAACGGGGTCAACATGACCAAGCTGGAAAGCTACCAGCAGGGCGCAAGCTTTGCCGCGACCACCTTCTATGCCGACATCATCGGCGCGCCGGGCGATCCGGCGGTGGACCGGGCGCTGGAGGAATGCGCGTTCCATTCCAAGGAATTGCGCCTGCTGGGCACCTACGAACAGGCCCGCGCGCGCGGTTAGCGCCAAGGGCCAGCGTTTCCTGGTTGCGCGCGCACGCGCGCCATGCCACCACCGTCGCAGCATGAGTGCAGCGGTGCACAACCCTCGCATCGGATCCGCAGGGGATTCAGGCGCATCACCCGCCCCGGGCGCCGATGCGTGGCAAGCGCTGCGGGAGGATGGCGATCTCCAGTTCGCCCCGGTGGACATTCCCCCAATCAAGCCGCCCGAACCGACCTGGTTCGAGCGCATGCTGGCCGAGATGTTCGGCGCGCTGGCCGAACTGTTCGCCCCCCTCGGGCGGGTGCTGGGCGGCGCGTGGTGGTGGCTGCAATGGGTGCTGCTGGCCGCGCTGGCCGGCTTCGTGGCGCTGCTGCTGTGGCGGATGTTCGGCCCCGGCTTCCAGCGGCAGCGCAAGGCCGAGGACGCGATGGCGGAGGAATGGCGGCCCGAGACCGCCGCCGGCCTCGCGCTGCTGGAAGATGCAGACCGGCTCGCGGCCGAGGGTCGCTTCGACGAGGCGACCCGCCTGCTGCTTCAGCGCTCGGTCGGCCAGCTCGCCACTGCCCGGCCCGACTGGGTCGAACCCTCGAGCACCGCGCGCGAACTCGCCGCGCTGCCGGCCCTGCCCGACGGCGCGCGCACCGCCTTGCGCATCATCGCCGAGCGGGTCGAGCGCAGCCTGTTCGCCTTGCGCGCGCTCGACCGGGCGGATTGGGAAGCCGCTCGCGCGGCCTATGCCGATTTCGCGCTCGCCCGGCTCGACGGGCAGGGGCGCCCGGCATGAGCGGCGATCCGGCCTTCTCGCGCGGCGGCGCCTTCGGGCTGATCTTTGGCGGCTTCGCGCTGTTCCTTGCGCTGATCTGGCTGATCGGCGCGGGCGAGGGGGTCGGCGGTGGCAACAACGGCGAGGCCCATGCCGCCGCCAAGGGGTTGAACGGCTATGCCGGGCTGGTGCGGCTGGTCGCGGCGAGCGGCTATGACGCGGTCCGCTCGCGCAGCCCGGCGGGGCTGGAAACCGACGGCCTCTTGGTGCTTACCCCGCCGCCTGACGCCGATGCGCAGCAGATCGGCGCGATTCTCGAAAAGCGCGAGAACATCGGCCCGACGCTGGTGATCCTGCCGAAATGGAGCGCGCTTGGCCCGCCGCAAGTCCTGCCAAGCGCAGTGCGCGAGAGGTTCAAGCCGGGCTGGGTGATCCTCGATGACGCCTTCGCCACCGACTGGCCGAAGCTGCTGCCTGGGCCCTATGGCTTCACCCACAAGCTCGACATCCTCGATCACGATCGCCGCGCGCGCTGGAACGGGCTGGGCCTTACCGGCAGCCTGCCGACCGCAAAGGTGGCGCACGCCGTGATCGGGCAAGGCCAGACACAGCTTGTGGGCGATGGCTCGGGGCGGGTGCTGGCGATGCGGGTGGGGAACGAGGAGGGCACCGATGTCCGCGCGAACACCCATTGGACGGTGTTCCTCGCCGAACCCGATCTCGCCAATAATTACGGCCTTGCCGACAGGCAGCGCGCCGCTGCCGCGCTGGCGCTGATCGATGCCGCGACCCAAGGCGGCGCGATCGATCAGATCACCTTCGATCTCACCCTCAACGGCTTCGGACCATCCGAGAACTTGCTGACACTGGCCTTGCGCCCGCCCTTCCTCGCCGCGACCCTGTGCCTGCTGCTGGCGCTGGTCATCATCGGCTGGCGCGCCTTCAAGCGGTTTGGCGGGGCGGCGGCTGAGGGCGGTCCGGCGATTGCTTTCGGCAAAGCGCGGCTGATCGCCAATGGCGCGGGGTTGATTCTGCGCGCGCGGCGCTTCCACCTGCTGGGCGCGCCCTATGCCGCGCTCTCGGCGCGCCGGCTGGCCGAGCGGCTGGGGCTGGCGCGGCCCGATCCGGACGCGCTCGACCAAGCGCTCGCCCGCCGCCTGCCGCTGGTGGAGCCGTTCAGCCGCCGCGCCGCGCGGCTCGAAGCGGCCGGAAAGCCGGCCGACATCCTTGCCGCCGCGCAGGCGCTCGACGATCTTGTCACCAAGCTATCGCACCAGGGAAAGTGACCCCGATGACCATCAGCCTCTCCGACGTTCGCACCCTTGCCGACGCCATTCGCGCCGAAATCGCCAAGGCGATCGTCGGGCAGGACGGCATGGTCGACATGCTGCTGGTGGCGCTGCTGACGCAAGGCCATGTGCTGATCGAAGGCCCGCCGGGCACCGCCAAGACCTTCCTCGCGCAGAGCTTCGCCACCGCGCTGGGCCTCGATTTCGGACGCATCCAGTTCACCCCCGATCTGCTGCCGGGCGATATTCTCGGATCCAACCTGTTCAACTTCCAGACCAGCCAGTTCACCCTCACCCGCGGGCCGATCTTTTGCGATCTGCTGCTGGCCGACGAAATCAACCGCACCCCGCCCAAGACCCAGGCCGCGCTGCTCGAAGCGATGCAGGAACGCCGCGTGACGCTCGACGGGGAGACCTATCCGCTCGCCGACAGCTTCATGGTGGTGGCGACTCAGAACCCGATCGAGAACCAAGGCGTCTATCCCCTGCCCGAGGCCCAGCTCGACCGTTTCCTGTTCAAGCTGCTGGCGCCCTATCCGGACGAGACGGAGGAAGTGCGGATCGTGGCGCGCTACGGCCAGCGCTCCGGCCCGCAGCGCCCCGCCGATCTCGGGGTGCAGGCGGTCACCAACGCCGCCGGGATCAACGCCGCCAGCGCCGCGCTGGCGCAGGTCACAGTGGCCGACGAAATCACCGCCTATGTCGTGCGGCTGGTGCGCGCGACCCGCGATCATGCCGAGCTTGGCGTAGGCGCATCCCCGCGCGCCGCTGTGCTGCTGGCCGGAGCCGCGCGTGCCCGCGCCGCGCTGGAGGGGCGCGATTACGTCATTCCCGACGATGTGAAGGCGCTCGCCGTGCCGGTGCTGCGGCACCGCTTGACGCTTTCGCCCGCCGCCGAGATCGAAGGGCGCGACCTGGAGGCGCTGGTCGCCGAACTGGTCGAGAGCACCGAGGCGCCCAGGTAACGGCGGGCCAGCAAGATGGCCGCGCCCTTTCGCCTGCTGGCGACGCTCCTCTCGCCGCTTGCCCGCCTGGTGACGCTCGTGCCGACCGAGCGCGCGGCCTGGCTCGCCGCTGCGCTCGCCCCGGTGGCGCTGGTGATCGCGGCGACGGCGCCGGGGGCATGGGTCGCCGCGCCGGTGCTGGGCGGCGTGCTGCTGGTGCTGGTGATGGGGGATGCGCTGCTGGCCGGGCGCAATCAGGGCTGGGCGATCCATGCGCCCGCCGATGTCGAGGTCGGCCAGCCGGCCCCGCTTGCGGTGAGCGCGCAGTTTGCCGGCGGGCGGCGGCGGGTGGTCGGCGCCGCGCTCGCGACCGATCCGCGGCTGGCACCGGGCGGGCAGGTGAGCCTGACGCTCGCGCCGCAGACCGACGCCCCCGGCTGGCGCGGCGCGACGCCGATCACCGCCACCCGCCGCGGCACGGCCCGCCTGACCAAGGCGTGGCTGCGCTGGGAGGGACCGCTCGGCCTCGGCGCGCGGCAGGTGTCCTATCCGCTCGATCAGGTGGTGCGGGTATGGCCTGATCTTTCGCCGGTGCGTTCCAAGGATTTGCAATCCTTCCTGCGCAACGCCCAGACCGGCCTCATCGCGCGGCGCATCCGGGGCGAGGGCACGCAGTTCGAGGCCCTGTCCGAATACGAGCCCGGCATGGATCGCCGCCGGATCGACTGGAAGGCGAGCGCGCGTCACACCCGGCTCTACGCCCGCGAGAACGAGAGCGAGCGCAACAACCAGATCGTCTTCGCCTTCGATTGCGGGCAGGCGATGTGCGAGCCGGTGGACGGCTTGCCGCGCATCGACCGCGCCGTCAGTGCTGCGCTCACCTGCGCCTATGTCGCCTTGAAGGGCGGGGACAAGTGCGCGCTGTTCGGCTTTGCCCGCCACCCGCAGCTCTTTACCCCCTTCATCACCGATACGCGCGCCTTCCACCGCTTGCAGAGCGCCGCTGCGGGCCTCGACTACGAAGCCGCCGAGCCCAATTTCACCCTTGCCCTGGCGACCCTCACCGCCAAGCTGAAACGCCGTTCGCTGGTGGTGGTGTTTTCCGATTTCACCGATCCCACCGCGGCCGAACTGATGGTCGAAAGCCTCGGGCGGCTGGCGAACAAGCACCTGGTGCTGTTCGTCACCATGGCCGATGCCGAGATCGAGGCGCAGATCGCTGCCCCGCCCATAGATATCGCCACGCTCGCCCAAGCGGTGACTGCCGACAGCCTCAGCCAGCAGCGCCGGTTGGTGCTCCAGCGGCTGCGGCGCATGGGGATCGACGTGATCGAGGCGCCATGGGAGAAGATCGGCCCGCAGCTGATCGACCGCTATGTCCTGATCAAGAACAGCGAGGCGATCGGATGAAGGCCCCGATCCTCGCGTCATGGTTCGGCCGCGGCGCGATTGCCGCGCCGCCCGACATCGCCAGCGCCACGCTGCGTTCCGACCGCTTCCGGCTGGAGCGCGAGGGCGAATGGCGCAGGCTGGAAAAAATCGTCGCGCGGATGGAGAAAGGCGGGCTGAGGCGCATCGCCGACGCGGATCTGCTCGCCCTGCCGACGCTCTATCGCACTGCGGTATCGAGCCTTGCGGTGGCGCGCGAGACCTCGCTCGATGCCGCCACCCTCGCCTATCTCGAAGCGCTGGTGCAGCGCGCCTGGTTTCAGGTCTATGGCCCGCGGCGCGGCTTTGCCGGCTGGCTGCGCGACTTCCTGCTGGGCGGCTGGAGCCGGGCAGTGCGCGCGATCTGGCTCGACATCTGCATCGCCCTGTTCGTGATGGTGGCGGGCAGCGTGGTGGGCTGGCTGCTCGTGGCCCAGGACGAGGCGTGGTATTACCGGCTTGTCCCCGGCAGTTTCATCGACACCCGCGTGCCCGGCGCCAGCCGCGAGGAGCTGCTGCAATCGCTCGCCACCGAGGACAGCACGGCCGGCCTTTCCACCTTCGCCGCGCAGCTGTTCAGCAACAATTCGGCGGTGTGCATCCTGGCCTTCGCGCTGGGTTTTGCCTTCGGCGTCCCCACGCTGATGCTGCTGGTGCACAACATGGCGTTGCTGGGCGCGATGCTGTGGCTGTTCAACGGGCAGGGCTTGACCCTGGAACTGGCCGCGTGGCTGAGCGTGCACGGCACCACCGAGATCTTCGGCATCCTGCTCTCGGGCGCGGCGGGCCTGCATATCGGGCGCAACATGGCGTTTCCGGGCGCGCGTCCGGTGCTCGCCGCCGCTTCCGAGGCGGGGCAACGCGGGGCGGTGGTGATGGTCGGCGTGGTGATCATGATGATCATCGCCGCGCTGCTCGAAGCCTTCCCGCGCCAGCTGGTCGAGGGGGCCGGCGCGCGCTTGATGATCGGGGGGATGATGCTGACCTTCTGGCTGGCCTATTTCTTCCTCTACCGCCCGGCCCGCCAGCCCGGAGACGGCGGATGAACGCCACCGACAAGCGCGCCCGCGTGATCCTCACCCCCGAAGGTCTCGCCCTTCCGGTAAGGCTCGCCTCGCGCGGGAGCCGGGCGGGGGCGCTGATGCTCGATCTGATGCTTCTCGGCTTCGGCATGGCTTTGTTCCAGCTGCTGGTGCAAGGGATCGCGGGCGGGCTGCTCGATGGCACCGCGCTCGATCCCTCTGCCGCGCCGCGCGGGGCGCAGGAATTTCTGCTGATCGTGCTGGTGATCGTCTATTTCGCCGCGTGGTACGGCTATTTCCTGGTGCAGGAACTCGGCCCGCGCGGCGCGACGCTGGGCAAGCGCATCGTCGGCATCCGCATCGCGGCGCGCAGCGGCGGGTCGCTCGCGCCCGAAGCGGTGATCGCGCGCAACCTGATCCGCGACATCGAGCTGTTCTATCCGATCGTGCTGATCCTCACCTTGCTGGTGATGAATGCCGGCGATGAGGATATCGGCCCGCTGCCATGGGTGGCGACCGGGTGGTTCGCGCTGTTCCTGCTGCTGCCCTTTTTCAACCGCGATGCCCTGCGTGCGGGCGACATCGTCGCCGGGACATGGGTGATCGAGCGCCCCCGCGCCAAGCTCGCCGCGGCGCTCTCGGCACAGGGCGCGGCCGCCGCGCAGGGGGCGAGCGCGGTCACAGGGGCGCGCTACGCTTTCGGCGAGGCCGAGCTGTCGATCTATGGCGAGAAGGAATTGCAGACGCTCGAGCAGATGCTGCGCGATGCCCCGCCAGAGGCGCTCGCAGCCGTGCATGCGACGATCTGCCGCAAGATCGGCTGGAACCCGGGCGCGGGCGATGAAAGGGCTTTCCTCGAAGCCTTCTATGCGCAACTGCGCGCCAAGCTCGAAGGCGACATGCGCTTCGGCAAACGCAAGGCGGACAAGTTCTCATGAGAATGGATCGGCGGTTTTTCCTCGGCGGCAGCCTCGCGCTCGGCGCATCGGCCTGCATCCCGCCCGATCAGAGCCCGGCCGGGCGGCTGGCGGCGGAACTCATGATCATCGAGGCGGCGGGTAATGGCACGCTCGGGGTCGCGCTGTTCAACACCGTCACCGGCGCCTCGGTTGGCCTCAATCAGGACCGCCGCTTCGGCCATGCCTCCTCGTTCAAGTTCAGCCTCGCCGCGCTGCTGCTCCAGCGCCATGCGGCGGGCCTGATCGATGCCGACCGCGACGTGATGTGGAGCGAGGCGGATATGCTTCCCTACGCCCCCTTCACCCGCGAGCGCATGGCAAGCGGGGCCACCTTGCGCGAATTGGCGCGGGCGGCGCAGACCACTTCGGACAATCCGGCGGCCAACATCCTGCTGCGCGAACTCGGCGGTCCGGTGGCGCTGACCGCCTTCTGGCGCTCCATCGGCGACGAGGTGAGCCGGGCCGATCGCTACGAGCCGGCGCTCAACAACGTGCCCACCGGCGAGTTCCGCGACACCACCACCCCTGCCGCGATGGCGCGCAATGTCGCCCGGATCATCTATGGCGACGTGCTGCCGGAAAAGGAGCGGGCCGAGCTGAAAGGCTGGATGATCGAGACCCGGACCGGCGCACGGCGGGTGCGCGCCGGGCTGCCGCAAGGCTGGATCGCCGGCGACAAGACCGGCACCAGCGGCCTCCTCGGCACCAGCGAATACAACTATATCGACATCGGCTTTGCCGAGGGGCCGAAGGGCGAGCCGCCGATCACCTTCGCCTGCTATTTCCGCGCGCGCCAGCGTGAGGACGAGATGCTCGCCAGCGGCGAGACGACGCTGGCCCGCGTGGGCCGGGTGATCAAGGAATTCGCCGAACGCGAGCGCGGCCTGCCGCTGGTGGGCAAGCTTTACTGATCAATGATCGGGCGTGTTCGACGCCCTCTCCTCGCCCCCGAAGATCGCCACTTCTTTGACGCCCGCACTGGTTGCGCGGCCGCGATACATGCCGGTGGTGTTGAAGCTGAAGAGCGCATGACCTTCGGGCGTGACGAGGATCACCCCGCCATCGCCGCCCAGCTGCTTGACGTCGGCCATCACCGCATCGGCGATGTATTGCGCCACCTCGGCCGGCATGGCGTCATCGGCTGCGGCCGGATCGGCCATCAGCGCATCGACCTCTCTGGTCGCCCTCAGCCGCGCGCAGATCTCGTGTGCCACGCCGACGCGCAGGAAATATTCGCCCCAGCCCGTCGCCGAGACCGCGCAGGCGCGGTTGTCCGCATAGGTCCCCGCGCCGATCACCGGCGCATCGCCGACGCGGCCCCAGCGCTTGCCGGTCATCCCCCCGGTCGAGGTGCCCGCGGCAAGGTTGCCGTTCTGGTCCAATGCCACCGCGCCCACCGTGCCGAACTTCAAATCGACATCGAGCGCCGAGAGCTTCTCCGCCTTCATCCGCTCCAGCGCCTCGCGCCGCGCTGGCGTGGCGAAATATTCGGGCGGGGTGACGGCAAAGCCCTTTTCCAGCGCAAAGGCCTCGGCGCCCGCGCCGATCAGGAACACGTGCTCGCTATCGGTGCGGACCGTGTCGGCAAGCAGGATCGGGTTCTTGACCGTCTTCACCCCAGCGACTGCGCCCGCGCTGCGATCGCGCCCGTCCATGATCGAGGCGTCGAGTTCGTTGGTCCCCTCCCAGGTGAATACTGCACCTCGCCCGGCGTTGAACAGCGGCGAATCCTCCAGCGGGATGATCGCGGCCTTGACCGCATCGATCGCGCTGCCGCCCTCGGCCAGCACCTTGGCCCCGGCATCGAGCGCCTGCTGGAGCGCGGCCTCGTATTCGGCGCGGCGCTCGGGCGTCATCTGCACGGGATCGAGCGTGCCCGCGCCGCCATGGATCGCGATCGACCATTTGGGCGCTTCCCCGGCAAGGGCTGACTGGGACATGAGGGCGAGCGCGAGTGCGGCGATGGGTTTCTTCATGGGTCAAGCTGTAACGCGGCGCTGACCGTTTCGCCAGCTTAACAGCACGCACCCGAAGGACTAAGGATGGGGACATGATCTATCGCCCCGCCACGCTCGCCGATGCCCCCGCGCTTGCCGCGCTCGGCGCGCAAACCTTCATCGCCGCCTTCGGCCACCTCTACACGCCCGAAAACCTCGCCGCCTTCCTCGCGCAGGTGCACTCTCCCCGCCCCGTTGCCGAAGAGATTGCGGGTAATGAATGCACCCATCGCCTCGTCGAGCACGAAGGCAAACTCGTCGCCTATTGCAAGCTGCGCTACCCGAGCCAATACGCCGCGCTCAGCGATGCGCGGAACCCGCTCGAACTCGGCCAGCTCTATGCCCTGCCAAGCCATACCGGCCAGGGCATCGGCGCGAAGCTGATGGATTGGGCGCTGGAACAGGCGCGCGCGGGCGGGCATGATGCGATGCTGCTCAGCGTCTATTCGGAAAACTACGGCGCGCAGCGCTTCTACGAGCGCTACGGCTTCGGCAAGATCGCCGACATCACCTTCCGGGTGGGTGAGCATTACGATCCGGAATTCCTCTACGAACGGAAACTGTAAAGCGGGGCACACAGACATGGGCGCCTTCGGCTGGAGCAGCACCACCGACGAGGTGCTCGCGGACAAGGACCTGACGGGCCTGACGGTGTTCGTCACCGGGGCCAATTCGGGGCTGGGGCAGGAGACCGCGCGCGCCATGGCGGCCAAGGGCGCGCAGGTGATGATGGCGGGGCGGGATCAGGCCAAGCTCGATGCCGCACTGGCGACGATCCGCGCCCGCGTGCCCGACGCGCAGATCGACACCATCATCTGCGATCTCGGCAATCTGGCGCAGCTGCGCGCCTGCGGGGCCGAAGCCCGCGCGCGGCTGGCGAAGATCGACCTGCTCATCAACAATGCCGGGGTGATGGCCTGCCCGTTCACCCGCACCGCCGATGGGTTCGAGATGCAGCTGGGCACCAACCATCTCGGCCATTTCGCGCTGACCGCGGAGCTGCTGCCGCTAATCGAGGCGGGCAGCGCAAGACGCATCGTCAATCTCTCAAGCCGCGGCCACTTCTTTGCCCCGGTCAACCTCGATGATCCGCATTTCGAGGCCCGCCCCTATGATCCATGGGAAGGCTACGGCCGTTCCAAGACCGCCAATATCCTGTTCACGGTCGGCCTCGAAGCGCGGCTTGGGGCGCGCGGCATCCATGCCTATGCGGTGCATCCGGGCGGCATCCAGACCAATCTCGGCCGCCACTTGAGCGAGGACATGGCGGCCGCGCTGATGGCGCGGGTCACCAGCGGCGACCGTGGATTTGCCTGGAAAACCATCCCGCAGGGCGCGGCAACCAGCTGCTGGGCCGCGACCGCGCCGCAGATCGAAGGCAAGGGCGGGGTCTATTGCGAGGACTGCCACGTGGCCGAGGTTGACGACGTTTCGACCAACAGCGGAGTGCGCTCCTACGCGCTCGATCCCGTCACCGCCGACAAGCTGTGGACGCTGAGCGAGGAACTCACCGGGGCACGCTACGCCTAGCTGGCGAGAAATGCCTTCAGCAGCGCGAAAACGTCTTTCGCCTCGCGGGTCAGGGTGATCGCCATGAACACGTGCGGCGCGCCCTCGTATTCGTAGAGTTTCGCGTCGGCTCCGGCGGCGTGCAGCCTTGCGGCGAAGGTGCGCGAATCGACGATGAACAGGTCGTGCCGCCCGGTCCAGATGCGCGTGGCCGGCAGCTGTGCCAATTCGGCAAGCGGGGCGTAGAGCGGGCTGAGCTCGGCACTGGCCGGATCGCGCGGGCCCGCCACCAGCGCCCCGCAGGCGCGCAGCGTGCCGATCTTGAGCATCGGGTCATGCGGCTCGATCGCGGCAATCGCCGGATCGGCCAGCGTCAGATCGAGCCACGGGGCGAACAGCGCGAGCTTGCCCGGCAGCGGGCCACCCGAACGCACCAGCCGCAGCGCCAGCGCCAGCGCCATGTGACCGCCCGCTGAATCCCCGTTGAGGATGATCCGCGCCGGATCGTGCTTCGCGGCAAGCCCGGCATAGACCGCGTCGGCCAGTGCCTCCTGCGCGCTGTGCGGGCTTTCGGGTGCCACCGCATAAAGCGGCACGGTGACGCTGATGCCGCAGCGCGCGATCATCGCGGCGATCAGGGGCCAGTGCACCGCGAACATCGGCTGGACGAAGCCGCCGCCGTGGAAATAGAGCATGTGCCAGGGCGCGGGGCCCGATCTGGGGTGGAGCGTCACCACCTTCTGGCCTTGCACCGCCTGTTCCTCGACGATGAAGCGGCGGCGGAAACGCGCAGGCATCGGCGCGTCTTCGGGCAGTGCGCGGCCCGTCATCGCCTTGGCAAAGCCCTCGGCATCATGCGGGAACACCGGCGGGCGCTTGCCGATCAGCCATTTGACCGCCCGCAGCGCGAGGCTCGGGCTGGGGCTGCGCAGTTCGGCGGTGTTGTCGGTCAGCATGATCTTTCCCTCTTGACCGGCAGACTGGCGCGCGGCTCGGGCAAGTCAAGCCTTTCGCCAAGGGACCTGCTGCGTCCCGGCTGGCAGCGCCCAAAGCCGGCCAGCGTGGTCTTGGCCCGCTCTGCCCGACGCGCGATTCGGCAGATACAGGGTTACATCTTCCGCCGCGCGGGTGATTGCTCCGCTCCGGCCGCGCGGCTATATGCATGGCCATGTCCAGCATCCGTCCTTGGCGCAATATCGAACGCCGCAAATGCCGCCAGATCATGGTCGGCAATGTTCCGGTCGGCGGTGATGCCCCGATCACCGTCCAGACCATGACGAACACGCCGACCGAGGACGTGAAGGCGACGATCGACCAGATCCGCCGCTGCGAGGAGGTGGGGGCGGACATCATCCGCGTGTCCTGCCCGACCGAGGAGTCGACCAGGAACTTCAGGCAGATCACCCGCGCCGCGCGGATCCCGGTGGTCGCCGACATCCATTTCCACTACAAGCGCGCGCTCGAAGCGGCCGACGCGGGCGCGGCCTGCCTGCGCATCAACCCGGGCAATATCGGCTCGGCCGACCGCGTCGCCGAAGTGGTGCGCGCGGCCAAGGCCAATGGCTGCGCGATCCGCATCGGGGTCAACGCCGGCAGCCTCGAGAAGGACCTGCTGGAGAAATATGGCGAGCCCTGCCCCGAAGCGCTGATCGAAAGCGCGTTGGATCATATCAAGCTGCTGCAGGATCACGATTTTCACGAGTTCAAGGTGGCGGTGAAGGCTTCCGACGTGTTCCTTGCGGTCGCGGCCTATATGGGCCTTGCCGAAGCGGTCGATTGCCCGCTGCATCTGGGGATTACCGAGGCCGGTGGGCTGATCGGCGGCACGGTCAAGTCCTCGATCGGCATCGGCTCGCTGCTGTGGGCCGGGATCGGTGACACGATCCGCGTCAGCCTTTCCGCCGAGCCGGAGCAGGAGGTCAAGGTCGGCTTCGAGATGCTCAAGGCACTGGGCCTGAGAACCCGCGGTGTGCGGGTGGTATCCTGCCCTTCCTGCTCGCGTCAGGGCTTCGATGTGATCCGCACGGTCGAGATTCTCGAAAAGCGGCTCGAACACATCAAAACGCCGATGAGCCTCTCGGTGCTCGGCTGTGTCGTCAATGGCCCGGGCGAAGCGCGCGAGACCGATATCGGCCTCACCGGCGGCGGCAACGGCAAGCACATGGTTTACCTGTCGGGTGTGAAGGCCCACGCCATCGACGACGAGGCGATGCTCGAACACATCGTCAAACTGGTCGAGGAAAAGGCCGCAGCGATCGAGCGCGGCGAGGCAACCGCCTTCGATCCCCATGCGACCCCCGCCGAAGCAGCCGAGTGATCCGCGCCTGTCTCGCCCTGTGTCTGGCGCTTGCGCTGGCCGGCTGCGCGACGGGCGCGCCCGTGCTCAAGGCGCACGGGCCGCAGGCGCTGCGCTTTGATGCCGCGGCCAATGCCGGCGGCGAGGTCGATGCCGCCCTTGCGCGCGCTGCGGCCGAGGGCAAGCGGGTGCTGCTGGTGTTGGGCGCCAACTGGTGCCATGACAGCACCGCGCTCGCCGGATGGCTCACAACGGCGCGCTTTGCCGCGCTGGTGGCGGAAAATTATGAACTCGTCTTCGTCAATGTCGGCGTGCCGCAGACCGGCGAGGGCGTGAATCTCGACATCGCCCGCCGCTTCGGCCTTGCCGAGCTGAGGGGCACCCCGGCGCTACTGGTGCTTACGGCCGAGGGCAAGCCGGTCAACCTCGATACGGCGGCCAGCTGGCGCAACGCCGCCAGCCGCAGCGAGGAGGCGATCTACGCCGAGCTTGCCGCGCTGGCCCGGCGGCCGACGCCATGATCGAAGCGCTCCTGCTCGCACTCGCGCTGGCGATGGACGCCCTTGCCGTGGCGCTCACGCAGGGCGCCAAGTTCCGGCCCGGCTGGCGCGGCGGGCTGGCGATTGCGCTCACTTTCGGGGGGTTTCAGGCGCTGATGCCGCTCGCTGGATGGGTGGTCGGCGCGGCGGCGCAGATCTATATCGAGGCGGTCGATCACTGGATCGCCTTCGGCTTGCTGACTTTCCTCGGGGTGCGGATGCTGGGCGGCCATGGCGAGGAGGAAGAAGCCGCGCACGCCCTGACGGGCCGGGCGCTGCTGCTGGCCGGCGTCGCCACCAGCATCGATGCGCTGGCGGCGGGGATCACCCTGCCGACGCTCGCGGTGAAGCCGCTGCTGGCCGCGGCGCTGATCGGCCTCATCACCGCCGCCATGAGCGGTGCGGGGGTGGCGCTGGGTCGGATTGCAGGCGACCGCTTGGGCGAATGGGCCGAGCGCGCGGGCGGGGTGATCCTGATCGCGCTGGGCTGCAAGATCCTTGGCCAGCACACCGGATACCTCTGACGCGGCGATGCTCCACGTCGTCCACCACGCCGACTACATGGCGCCGAGGCCGGAGCGCGGCACCTTCCGCTTCGACAAATACTATCTCGTCATGGAGGAGCTGCGCCGGAGCGGAGCGCCGATCACCGAATACGCTCCCGAGCCGATGCCGCGGCAATGGCTCGAAGCGGTGCATTGCCCCGACTATGTCGATCAGGTGCTGCGCGCCGCCGTCCCGCGCGAAAAGGAGCGGCGGATCGGCTTTCCCGTCAGCCCCGCGATCGCCTCGCGCGTGCGCCATACCAATGGCGGCACATGGCTCGCCGCGCAGCTTGCCCGCGCGCACGGCTATGCCGCCAACTCCGCCGCCGGGAGCCACCATGCGCTCTACGATACCGGCGCGGGTTACTGCGTGTTCAACGATCTTGCCGTCACCGCCAATCGCCTGATCGCCGAAGGCCAGGCGGCCCGCGTGTTGATCGTCGATCTCGACGTGCATCAGGGCGACGGCACCGCCAGCCTCACCGCCGGGCGCGAGGAGATCTTTACCCTCTCGCTCCATGCCGAGAAGAATTTTCCGGTGAGGAAGGCGCGATCGAGCCGCGATGTCGGCCTGCCGGACGGGGTCGATGATGACGGCTACATGGAAGCCCTCACCCGCCACCTGCCGGAGGTTCTCGCCGATTTCGCCCCCGACTTCGTGCTCTATCAGGCGGGGGTCGATCCGCACGCCGAGGACAAGCTCGGGCGGCTGGGCCTGAGCGATGCCGGGCTGGCGCTGCGCGATCGCTTCGTCATCGCTTCGTGCCGGGCGCGTCAGCTGCCCGTCGCCAGCGCCCTGGGGGGCGGCTATGGCGATGATCCGCGCGTCGTCGCCGCACGCCATGCCGCCTCGATGCTAACGATGGCGGACGAAAATGGGCGCTGGCCTTTGCCGCAAGCATGCCGGGCCACCGCAGGTGCCAGACTCCAGCCGGCCGCGGGCGGCGGGTCGGGTACGGCGGCTTTCGACAGGCCATAGGGGTCGTCCCGGAGGCAGGCCATGCTTGCCGCCCAGGCCCGCGCAGGAAAGGCGAAGGCCCGACCGTCACATCCCCTCGCGCCATTGCCCCGGCCTCGCTGGCGGCGGAATGGCGGAGCCTATTGCCCCGCCCTCCAGTCGCGGCGCAGCTTCTTGGCGAGGCTCCACTTGTGGACCTCGGTCGGGCCATCGTAGATGCGGAAGGCGCGGATTTCGCGGAACATCGTCTCGACGATGGTCTTGTCGGTCACGCCCGTGCCGCCCATCACCTGCACGCATTTGTCGGCGACGCGCATCAGCGCCTCGGACACGGCGACCTTGGTCATCGAGCTTTCGACCGTGCCCAGCGAGCCCGTATCGAGCACGCCCGCGCACCAGTCGATCATCAGCTCGCATTGCTTGAGGTCAATCATGTTCTCGGCGAGCATGAAGCCCACGCCCTCGTGATCGATCAATTGCTTGCCAAAGGCCATGCGGCGGTTGGCGTAATCGACCGCGATCTCCTGTGCGCGGATGCAGCCGCCTAGCCAGCGCATGCAGTGCGACAGGCGCGCCGGCGACAGGCGGATCTGGGCATATTTGAACCCCTCGCCCGCCTCGCCCAGCATCTGGTCGGCGGGCACGCGCAGATTGTCGATGGTGATTTCGGCATGGCCGCCGGGCATCGAGCTGTCGATGGTGTTGGGCACGGCGGTGATCCGGATTGCGGGATCGGGCAGATCGACAAGGAACATGCAGGCCCCGCCCGCGCTGTCGGGGTCTTCGGACTTGGCCATCACGATCCCGACCTTGGCGCCCTCGGCCCCGGTGATGAAGCACTTCCTGCCGTTGATCACCCAGTGGTTGCCGTCCTTGCGGCAGGTGGTGATCATCATCGAAGGATCCGCGCCTGCGCCGTTCAGTTGCGCCGGCTCGGTCATGAAGAAGGCCGAGCGCGCGCGGCCCGCGACCAGCGGTTCGAGGAAGCGTTCCTTGAGCTCGGGACTGCCGACCTTGCCGATGAGATACATGTTGCCCTCGTCAGGGGCCTGGGTGTTGCAGGCCAGCATCCCCAAGGGCGTTAGCCCGGATTTTGTAAGGATGACCGCCGTCTCGCGCTGGTTGAAGTGGCTGCCGTCGGGGCGGATATGCGGGGTGAGCACGCCGGCCGCGCGCGCCAATTCCCGCATTTCCATCACCAGCTCGTCGGTTGGCGCGCCGTGATGATCGCGGCGGGGATCCTGTTCGTAGGGGAAGATCTTCTCCCGCACGAAAGCTTCCACCCTTGCGGCCATTTCCAGCGCCTCGGTGCTGATCGTCATTGCAATTCCGGCTCCCTTCTCGCCCTTTTGCCGACGCCGGCTAAAGCGCCTTGCCCCCGCAGATGCACCTGCGCGAATTGCTAGAGCAAGTTGTCCTTTCCTCCCGCTACAAGCACTGCAAAACAAGACCGGATCGTGGCGGAGAACAGCATGGCAGGGCAGTACAAGACGATTGCAGTGGAAAAGCGCGAGGCGGTCGACTGGCTGACGCTCAACCGGCCTGAGGCGCTCAATGCGATCACCACCGAAATGGCGGTTGAGCTCAACGACTATTTCGGCGCGCTCTATCACGACCGCGCCACCCGGATCGTGGTGATGCGCGGCGCGGGGCGGGCGTTTTGCGCGGGGCTCGACATCAAGGAGCATGGCAGCCGCGATCCGGCGGCGATCCCGTTCGGCGGGGGCTTCGGCTTTCAGGGCCTGCTGGCCGATGTCTATATCAAGATGCGCCGCTGCCCGCAGCCGATCATCGCAGCCGTGCAGGGCGCGGCCTGCGGCGGGGGTTTTGCCTTTGCGCTCGCCTCCGACATCCGCATCGCCGGGGAGAGCGCACGGATGAACGCCGCTTTCATCCGCCTCGGCCTGTCCGCCTGCGACATGGGAGTGAGCTATTTCCTGCCGCGGCTGGTGGGCGTGTCGCTCGCCTCGGAGCTGATGCTGACGGGGCGCTTCATCACCGCCCCGCGCGCGCTCGCCACGGGTCTCGTCAGCGAGGTGGTGCCGGACGACCAGCTCGAAGCCGCCGCGCAGTCCTATGTCGAGGATATGCTGCTCGCCTCGCCGATGGGCCTGAGGATGACCAAGGAAGGGCTGAACATGGCGGTCGATGCCGCCAGTCTCGAAGCCGCCATGGCGATCGAGAACCGCAACCAGCTGATGACCGCCGCCAGCCCCAATTTCGCCGAAGGGATGCGCGCTTTCCTCGAAAAGCGCCGTCCCGACTACCTTGCCGACTGAAGCCCGAAGCCGCCCATCACCCGCCGCGGCGGGCCATCGGCGCCGGCAAGGCGCGAATCTGCGCCACGTGCAGGCGGGTGATAGGCGGCGGGTGAGCGCCGCCGCAGGCCGTGCCGGAGCGGCAAGGCATACTGTCGGGCACAGCGGCGGGTGTCGGGCAGGTCAGTCCTGCCGCGCCGGGCGCGCCGCCGTCGGCCCGAGATAGCCCAGCTGGCACGCGCGGAATACCGATTGCGCCCGGTTCACCGCACCCAGCTTCGCGCAGGCGCGCGTGACATGGTAGCGCACCCCGGCGTGGCTGCAGCCAAGGATGATGCTGATCTCGAAATCGGTCTTGCCGTGGGCGACCCAGCTCAGGCACTCGATCTCGCGGCTGGTGAGCAGGCTGTCGGTGGGCAGGTAGCGCAGGTCGCGGCTGACCGCGACATAGCCCGACACAAAGCGCAAGATGGCCGCGGCCAGCGCCGCCTCGACGCGGGCGAATTCGGCCGCGAGATCGGTGCGGCCCGGATCGGTGCTGACAAGGATCGCGGTGCCGATCTGGCCGAAAGGCAGATGCACCGGCACGACGATCGCGGCGGCAAAGGGCGCGGATTCGGCGAAGTCATCAAGCGCGAACCGTTCGAGCGTGCGATCCATCAGAGGCGCATGGATGCCGTGACGATTGATCCACACGGGCCCGCCCGCAAGCCGCGCCACGCGCAGCAGGGGCGAGCGCAGCGCGCGATCGAAATTGCGCCAGCCGGTCAGTTCCGCTTCGGTCCAGCCGAACAAGCCGCTGTCGAGCGGCTGTCCCTCGGCATCGACCATCGGCTCTAGCGTGGCCAGATCGTGCCAGACCAGCATCCGCAGTCCGAGGCCGCGCGCGGCGCGTTCCAGCGCCAGCGCCGCCCCGCGAACGTCGTGTCGGTCGTGAATCCGGACCGCGTCTTCGAGCCGGTCGGGCGCGATATGTCGTTGGGGCCTGCGAAGTTCCAGAACATTGGTGGCCAAGGGCGTTCTCCCTGCACGCGATCGCTGGGACGGGCGCGGCGGCGACTCCTGCGCCCCATCAGCAGACTTGCGCAGCGGGCGCGGCCAGTCCAATGTTAATTTGCAAATTTGCAAAGATGAACTTTGCAAACAGGAGGTGGCCGATGGGCAAACGTCAAAGGATGTTCGCGGGCGCACAGCTACGCACCTTGCGCGAGCGGCGCCAGCTCCGGCAGGCCGATCTGGCGCGGCAGCTTGGGATCAGCCCGTCCTATCTCAGCCAGCTCGAACACGACGACCGCCCGCTCACGCCGCGCCTGATCGAGCAGATCGCAAGCCTGTTCCCGCTCGACTGGCAGGACTTCCCCGGCGAGGATGCCGAGCAGCTGACACTGGCCCTGCGCGAGGCCGCGAACGACCCGCTGTTCGATACCCCCCTGCCGCCCGACGCGATCGCGCGGCTCGCCGAACACCAACCCGCCTTCGCGCGGCGCTTTGTCGAACTGCATGAAGCCTACCGCCGCGCCAGCCAGCGCCTTGAGATGGTCGATGAGGCGCTGACAGTCGAGACTGGCCAGGGGGCACGGCTGCCTTGGGAGGAGGTGCGCGACTGGTTCCACCTGTCGAACAACTATGTCGATGGGATCGACCGCGCTGCCGAACGCCTTGCTCGCCTGATCGCGGGCCCGGATGCGGTGCCGACCACCGAGGCGCTGCAACGGCACCTGACCCAGGTGCACGGCATTGCCGTCGAGATCCGCCCGCTCGAAGAACTGCGCAACTTCGATGCGAAAGAGCGGGTGCTGCGGATCGATTCCGGCCAGCCGGCGAGCGGGATCCGCTTCCAGATCGCCTATCATGTCGCCGCGACCACGCTGGGCCCGGTGATCCGCGCGATTGCCGAGGGTGCCGCGCTGCGCAGCGCGGCTGCGCGCGAGCTGCTGACCATCGGGCTTGCCAATTATGCCGCCGGTGCGGTGCTGATGCCCTACGGCGCGTTCCGCACCTCGGCCCGGGCCTTCCGCCACGATGTCGATCGGCTGGCGCTGCATTACCAGACCAGCTTCGAACAGACCTGCCACCGGCTTTCGACCATGCAGCGCGAGGGCGAGCGCGGCCTGCCGATCTTCTTCTGCCGGGTCGACATGGCCGGCAACATCACCAAGCGCCACAGCGCCACCCGCCTGCAGTTCGCGCGCTTCGGCGGGGCCTGCCCGCTGTGGATCGTGCATGAAGCCGCCGCGATCCCCGACCGCATCCTCGTCCAGCTTGCCGAAACACCCGACGGGGTGCGCTACGTCTCGATCGCCAAGGGGCTGGTCAAGACGGCGGGTCGGTTCGATCGCAATCCGCGACGCTATGCCGTGGCGCTGGGGTGCGAGGCGCAGCATGCGGGCGATTTCATCTATGCCGACGGCCTCGATCTTCAATCCGAACGGGCAGTGACGCCGATCGGGGTGTCATGCCGCATTTGCCCGCGAACCGATTGCGAGCAGCGCGCCTACCCGCCAAGCGACCGGACCATCGCGGTCGATCTGTTCCGCCGCGGGGTGGTGCCCTACCAGATGCGCTGAGCGCCCGCCCTGTTGAAACCGGCATGGCCTTGCGGCAAGTCTCGCAGCCATGCGCACGACGGCACAACCGACCGCTCTGATTACCGGAGCCTCCTCGGGCGTGGGATTGTGGACCGCACAAGCCCTGGTCGCACGGGGCTGGCAGGTGATCATGGCCTGCCGCGATCTCGCCAAGGCGCAAGACGCTGCAAGCGCGGTCGGCATTGCGCCCGGCAATTGCACCTTGATGCACCTTGACCTGGCCGATTTCGACTCGGTCCGCGCCCTCGCCATCGCTGCGCGCGAACATCTGCGCGCCCGCGGCGGGGCGCTCGACGCGCTGGTGCTCAACGCCGCGGTGTACCTGCCGCGGGTCGCAGCACCGCTGCGCAACCCCGACGGCTTCGAGCTGTCGGTGGCGACCAACTACCTCGGCCATTTCCTGTTGGCCAACCTGCTGCTGCCCGACCTTCAGGCCGCCCCAGCCCCGCGGCTGGTCGCGCTCGGCACTGTCACCGCCAATTCGGAGGAGTTCGGCGGCAGGGTCCCCATCCCCGCGCCGGCCGATCTGGGCGATTTCGAAGGGCTGGAAGCCGGTTTCCGCGCACCTATTGCGATGATCGACGGCAAGCCGTTCAAACCGGGCAAGGCCTACAAGGATTCCAAGCTCGCGCTGATGATGATGAGCCGCGAGTTGCACGCGCGCTTCCACGCGGCAACGGGCATCGTCTTTGCCACTGTCTATCCCGGCTGCGTCGCCGACACGCCGCTGTTCCGCCATGCCCCGCGCGCCTTTCAGGCGATCTTCCCGTGGTTCCAGAAGAACATCACCAAGGGTTATGTCTCGCAGCCGCTTTCGGGTGAGCGCGTGGCGCAGGTGGTGGCCGATCCGGCCTTCACCGCCTCGGGCGTGCACTGGAGCTGGGGCAACCGCCAGAAGCCGGGGGCCAAGGCCTTTGCCCAGCCGCTGTCGGCCAAGGCCGAGAACCAGCGCCGCGCGGCGCGGCTATGGGATCTCAGCGCGGCGCTGGTCGGTCTGGCACAGCCCGCTCACCGCGAACCGGCCTGAGCGACCCCTTGCTTTTGGCCGGAACCGCGCAGGCGACGCGGCCGCGTCGCTTGGTGGCCGCGGTGCAGACCGGCACCGGCGGCAGGCTATACCTGGCGGACAAGATAAGACTTTTTCAGGAAACCAAGTCTATGCTGGGACGGTGAGCGATTCCGCACGCCTCGATGCCCTTCGCAGTCTCGATCTCGAGACCAGCGCCGACCGGGCGCTGTTCTCGCGCATCACGTTGCTGGCCACCACCATGCTGGGCTGCCCGATCGCGCTGCTCTCGATCGTCGAGGCGGAGCGTCAGTGGTTCCTCGGCAGCACCGGGCTGGACCTTACCGAAACCCCGCGCGATGTCTCGTTCTGCGCGATCTGCATTGCCGGCGAAGGGCCGCTGCTGGTGGCGGATGCGCGCGCCGATCCGCGGTTCCGTGACAATCCGCTGGTGACCGGTGCGCCCTTCGTCCGCTCCTATCTCGGCGTGCCGATCCGTAACGAGGGCGCAGTGACGCTGGGCGCGCTGTGCGCGATTTCGCCCGAACCCCATGCCTTCAGCGAAGCCCAGATCGCGCCGCTCGCGATGCTGGCCGAACTCGCCGAACAAAGCATCGCGCTGGGCGTGCGCACGCGCGCGCTGAGCATGGCCAATACGGCGCTCAAGCAAAGCTCGCAGATCTTCCGCCAGGCCGAGCGCGCCGCCAATGTCGGCAGCTGGCGGGTCGATCTTGCCACCAATCAGCTCCACTGGTCGGACCAGGTCTATGCCATCAACGGGATCGAGCTCGGGCGCCCGATGACCGTCGAGGAAGCGATTGCGCTTTACGAGCCCGAAGACCGGGAGATGGTGACCGCCAAGCTCCAGCAGACCATTGCCGATGGCCGACCGTTCATGTTCGAGACCGGCATCCGCAGCCGCGACGGCCGGCCGCGCCGCGTCCGGGTGGTGGGCGAGCGGGTCGATGTCGACGGCAAGCCCGACAGTGTCGCGGGGATCATCCTCGACTGCACCGAAGAACACCTGCGCAACCTCGCGCTCAAACGGGCCGCCGAGCACGACCGCCTCACCGGCCTGTTCAACCGGGCCAGCTTCGACCGCAGGTTGTCCAGAGCGATGCAGCACGCCGACCGCGAGACGGTGATGGTGGCGCTGCTGGATCTGGACGGATTCAAGGATATCAACGACACGCTCGGCCATTTGGTCGGCGACCGCGTGCTGGTGGCGATCGCGGCGCATTTCCACCAGCGTCTGGGGCAGGGGATGTTCCTGGCTCGCTGGGGCGGCGACGAATTCGCGCTGCTGTTCCCGCCGTCGATGACGCTGGCGGAGGCGCGCGCCTTTCTCGAACGGCTGATCGGCGAGCTTGATGCGGTGGTCGCGCTCGACGGCAGCGCACTCAGCGTCGGCGCAACCTGCGGTCTGGCGCGAGCCGAGCAACCCGGAAGCGCTGCGGAGATCATGCGCCGTGCCGATCTGGCGCTGTATCACGGCAAGCAACAGGGGCGCGGCCACGTGGTATGCTGGGACGCGCAGATCGAGGCGCGCCAGAGCGAGCGCCAGCGCGCCAGCGCCCGCCTGCGCACCGCGCTCAACCAGAGTCGAGCGGTGGTCGCCTACCAGCCGATCGTGGCGCTCGAAACCGGCCAGATCGTCTCGCTCGAGGCGCTCCTGCGACTGCGCGACGCGGACGGGACCCTGGTCACCGCGAGCGAGATCTTTGCCGCGCTGCTCGATCCCGAATTGTCGCGGCGGGTCTCACGCGTCATGCTCGATGCCGTGATCGCCGACGCCCCGGCGATCCTCGCGCTGCTCGGGCCGGAGATCCGGATTGCCATCAACCTGTCGGAAGCGGATCTGCGCAAGGACGATTTCGTGCGTCACCTGATCGAGGTGGTTGACGACAGCCCGCTGATGCCGCGCAACTTCACCATCGAGGTGACTGAGACCATGCTGCTCGATGCCAGCGGCCATCTGCGCGATTCGCTGGCGATGCTCGATGCCTGCGGCTTCACCATCTGCCTCGACGATTTCGGCAGCGGCTTCTCCTCGCTCACCCACTTGCGCCAGTTCCCGATCAAGAAGGTCAAGATCGACCGCGACTTCATCGCCGGGATCGCCGAGGACCATCAGTCGCGCCTGATCATCCAGGCGATCGTGCAGATGGGCCACAGCCTCGGCCTGAGGGTGGTGGTCGAAGGGGTCGAAACCGAGGAGCAGGAAACCTTCCTGCGCGCGATCGGCTGTCGCCACGTGCAGGGCTACCGCTATGGCCGGCCGATGCTGATCGATGAATTGCAAGCGTGGCTCGGCCCCGTCACCGCAGCGCTGCGCCTCAGCGCTTGAGCACACCTTCCTGCGCGCCGTCTCCGGCGGTGAAGATGAAGGTCGTCACGCGTGTGCCGCGACCGAGATTGACCCGGTTTTCCTGCCGCGCCCAGACATCGGTAAGCACCTGCGAATTGACCCGCACTCTGACATCCCCCTCGGGCGCGGGGGCTTCCTGATAGACCATCAGGCTGCCGCCCGAGATCTCGCTGCCGACATAGGCCAGCGCGAGCGGCGCGCCCTCCACCTCCAGCACGAAGCGGCTGGTGACGTAGCGGGCAAAGTCCTCGCGGCTTTTCGCGCTGCCGATGATGTCGGGCAGGCGCACGCCCTGCATTGTCAGTGCGTGTTCGGCATCATGCACCGGCACCTGATGCACGACCTCGATCATCCCGGTGCGCGGATTGACCGAGACCGAGGTGATCGTGATCTTCTGCTGGTGCGCCAGCAGCGGCCCGGCCGGATGGGCCAACAGCAGCAAGCACAACGCGAGCAGGCGCCGCAGCATCATTTGCGTCCGTCAGGCTCCGTCCCGGCGGTCTCGGCCATCAGGTCGCGATTGACGCGGGATTTCGCTTGCTCGTCCTTGAAAGCCTCGATCCGGCTCGGGATGATGCGGCGCGGATAGTGGTTGTTCTCGATATCGGCATCGCCGGTTTCCCAGTCGGGATCGATCACCACCTCGACCAGCTCCTTGCCCTTGGGAAACACCAACAGCTTGGCCACCTCGCGCGCGTTGCGGCGCCAGATTTCGGCCGGGATCTTGAGCTTTTCGGTGCTGCCGTCCTTGAACGTCAGGCCGAGAATGATCGGCATCACCAGCCCGCCCTTGTTCGAGAAATTGAGGACATAGTAGTTCGCATCCTCCTTCACCGCGCGGTCGAACACGCGCCGCTCCCAAGGCTCGAGCCCTTCGAGGAAGCTGGTGTAGTCCCTGCGGTCCTTGGGGGTGACGGTGAATTCGTCATTACGGTCGTAGAAGTCGCGCAGGCCCGGATTTTCCAGCACCCACACCGGCAGCTTCTGATCACGGTTGAGGCCGATGCCGACCGGTTCGGGTTCGACCTGGCGCTCGGCCCGGCGGCGCGGCAGATCGATGTCGGGATCCTTGGTGTCGATCCTCAGCCGGTAGATCGAATCGAGGCTGATATCGACATGATCGGTGGTGTAGAACCACCCGCGCCAGAACCAGTCGAGGTCAGTGCCGCTGGCTTCCTCGATGGTACGGAAGAAATCCGCCGGGGTCGGACGCTTGAATTTCCAGCGCCGGGCATATTCCCTGAGCGCGAAGTCGAAGCGCTCCCGCCCGATGATGGTGTCGCGCAGCAGGTGATAGGCCGCCGAGGGCTTGCCATAGGCATTGGCGCCGAGGTTGGTGACCGAATCCGACTGGGTCATGATCGGTTCCTGCTGGCTCGAGACCATGTAGGAGACCATGTCGCGCGGCAGGCTGCGGGTCCACGGCAGGGTCGGGTCCCATTCATAGCCGGCAACCGAATCCAGGAAGGAGTTGAGGCCCTCGTCCATCCACGTCCACTGACGTTCGTCCGAGTTCACCGTCATCGGGAAGTAGATGTGCCCGATCTCGTGGATCACCACACCGACGAGGAACATCTTCTCGGCCAGCGAATAGGTGCGCGTGCCGTCCTTGTTGAGCGTGGTCCGGGGTCCGTTGAAGGTGATCATCGGATATTCCATCCCGCCCACCGGCCCGTTGACGGACTGCGCAGTGGGATAGGGATAATCGAAGCTGAAGCGCGAATAGACCTTGAGCGTGTGGACCACCGCGGCGGTCGAATATTTGCGCCACAATTCCCCGCCTTCCTTGGGCCAGAAGCTCATGGCGAGCACGGTCTTATGCTCGGCACCAGGCTGCTTGACCCCTTGCGCATCCCACATGAACTTGCGGCTGGAAGCCCAGGCGAAATCGCGCACGTTCTGCGCCGAGAACCGCCAGGTCTTCTTGCCTTTGGGATTGCCCGCTTCGGCAGCCGCGGCTTCCTGGGGGGTGACGATGAACACCGGCGCGGCAGCGTTCTTCGCCGTCTCCAGCCGCTGGCGCTGGGCCGGGGTGAGCACCTGTTCCGGGTTCTGGAGCACCCCGGTCGCGGCGACGATGTGATCGTCGGGCACGGTCATCGCGACTTCATAGTCCCCGAATTCGAGCGTGAACTCGCCGCGCCCGAGGAACTCCTTGTTGTGCCAGCCTTCATAGTCCGAATAGGCGACCATGCGCGGGAGCCATTGGGCGAGGAGGAAAATGTCGTTGCCGCCCTTGCGCGGATCGTCAGGAAAATGTTCGTAGCCCGAACGCGCCACCACCGCGTCTTCCTCAACGATGTTGAAGGCCCAAGCGATGGTGAATTCAACAGTTGCTCCCGGCGCGAGCGGCTCGGGCAGGTCGATCCGCATCAGCGTGCCGACGATGGTGTGCGGCAGATCGGCCCCGGCCAGCGTCTTCACCGCACTGATTTCATAGCCATAGTCATTGTCCGCCATCGCCTGCTGGCGGCGCAGCTCGTCGAGCGAGAGCTTGGTCGGCTCGGTCGCCGAGCCGAGGCTGACCTTCGGCCCGCGCCGGCCCGGGCCACCAAAGGCATCGGTGAGTTCGGCCAGCGAATCGCGCTTGAAGATGTTCTGATCGAGCTGCATCCACAGCCATGGTAGGGTGTCGGGCGAATTGTTGGTGTAGCGCACCGTGGCACGGCCGGTCAGGCGGCGCCTGGGCTCGTCGAGCTCGGCTTGGATCCGGTAATCGACCTTCTGCTGCCAATATTCATGCCCGGGTGCGCCGCTGGCATTGCGATAGGTGTTGGGGGTGGGCAGGACTTCATCGAGCTGGCGGAACTTGTCCTCGAAACTGCCCTTGGTCTGTTGCACGCCCTGTGCGGCGGCGGGGACAGCGAAAAGCAGGGCAAGGACAAACAGAACGAAACGCAAGGGCGTTCTCCGGCAAGGCAGCTACACGGGTTCGGGTTGCGGTCACAGCGCAAAAGCCGCGCCGAGACAAGGGGCCAATCCGCCACCGCGATGATGATTTGGATCCTCATGGCAATCTTGCCAGGCGGTGCGCGCGGCGCTTGGCCTTGGCGGCGAGGCCGATTATTGCCCCGGGCCATGACGCTTCCCCCGTGGCACGCCCTGCACGAAGCCGCCTGCGCGCGAGGAGAAAGCACCTATCGCGATCCGGCCACGGGCTACATCGTGTTCACCCGCATCGCCCACCTTGCGCGCGGCAAGTGCTGCGGATCTGGCTGCCGCCATTGCCCCTATGACCACGCGGCGGTGCCCAAGCCACGCTGAGGCTTGCCATCGGGCAAGCCTGCGGGAATAGCCAGGGGACGCAAGGAGATCCGCCGATGAAAACCCGCGCCGCCGTTGCCTTCGAAGCCAAGCAGCCGCTCGAAATCGTCGAGCTTGATCTCGAAGGCCCCAAGGCCGGCGAGGTGCTGGTCGAGATCATGGCGACGGGCATTTGCCATACCGATGCCTACACGCTCGGCGGATTCGACAGCGAGGGGATTTTCCCCAGCGTGCTCGGCCATGAAGGCGCCGGAATCGTGCGCGAGGTCGGCGCGGGGGTGACCAGCGTGAAGCCGGGCGATCACGTGATCCCGCTCTACACCCCGGAATGCCGCCAGTGCAAAAGCTGCCTTTCCGGCAAGACCAACCTGTGCACCGCGATCCGCGCAACGCAGGGCAAGGGGCTGATGCCCGACGGCACGACGCGCTTTTCCTACAAGGGCAAGCCGATCTATCACTACATGGGCTGCTCGACCTTCTCGAACTTCACCGTCCTGCCCGAGATCGCCGTGGCGAAGATCCGCGAGGACGCGCCGTTCCAGTCCGCCTGCTATATCGGCTGCGGGGTTACCACCGGCATCGGCGCGGTCATCAACACGGCCAAGGTACAGGTCGGCGACAACGTGGTGGTGTTCGGCCTCGGCGGCATCGGCCTCAACGTCATTCAGGGCGCGCGGCTGGCAGGCGCGAACCTGATCATCGGGCTCGACATCAACCCGGCGCGCGAGGAATGGGGCCGGCGTTTCGGCATGACCCACTTCGTCAATCCGTCCGGCATGAGCCGCGAAGAAATCGTCGCCAGGATCGTCGAAATGACCGATGGCGGGGCGGATTACACCTTCGATGCCACCGGCAACACCGAAGTGATGCGCACCGCGCTGGAAGCCTGCCACCGCGGCTGGGGCACCAGCGTGATCATCGGTGTGGCTGAAGCGGGTAAGGAGATCGCCACCCGTCCGTTCCAGCTCGTCACCGGCCGCAACTGGCGCGGCACCGCCTTCGGCGGGGCCAAGGGCCGCACTGACGTGCCCAAGATCGTCGACATGTACATGACCGGCAAGATCGAGATCGACCCGATGATCACCCATGTCATGGGCCTCGAGGAGATCAACACCGGCTTCGAACTGATGCACCAGGGCAAGTCGATCCGTTCGGTGGTGGTATTCTGAATCCACCGCCCCGGCGCGGTGACCCGTGGTTAACCGCGTGGTTACGCCGGGCGCGCTATGGCCGCCGCGCCACATCACCCCGTGGCGCGAATGGTGAGCAATGGACGAGAGCAGGAATGCAGCCGGCCAGCTGAAGGTCACGGCGCCGCGGGGCTTCCGGCCCGAGACCGACGCGCTCGCCCGCCGCAGCCTGGCGCAGCCCGGCCGCCTGCAACGCGCGCGGCATCCGGGCGGGGCCAATCGGGTCGGCGCGGGCGAGAGCAGCCGCGGGTCGAAAACGGCACACGCGAGCGAACCGGCGAAGGGGACGCGCGCCCATGGCTGAAGCCGATCCCGCCACAGCTCGCTCCTCGCTCGCGGCGCAGGTGCGCACCGCGGTGATCTGGCGTTCGGGCAGCCAGGTCCTGACCCAGATCGTGTCCTGGTGCTCGACCCTGATCGTCATCCGCCTGCTCGCGCCGCAGGATTACGGGCTTTTCGCGATGACGCAGGTCATGTTGATGTTCCTCAGCACGATGAACGGCTGGGGGCTTGCCTCCGCGCTGATCCGCGAGGAGCATGTCAGCAAGGAACGGCTGCGCCAGACGCTGGGGATGCTGATCCTGCTCAACTGCGGCTTGGCGCTGGCCCAGTGGCTCGCCGCGCCGCTGGTCGCCTTGTGGTTCGAGCAGCCGCTGGTGACCGAACTGCTCAGGGTGCAATCGCTGCTTTATCTGGCGGTGCCCTTCTGCGCCCTGCCGCACGCCATCCTCAGCCGCCAGATGGATTTCCGTCGCCCCGCGCAGGTGCGGCTTGCCGCCGCGCTCGCTGGCGCAGCGACCGCGCTCACGGGCGCGTTGTCGGGCTGGGGCGTATGGACGCTGGTCTGCGCGCCGATGGCGATGCTTCTGGCCCAGGCCATCGGCATGACCTGGGCCGCGCGCGCGCCGATCCGCCCCTCGTTCCGCTTCTCCGGCGCAAGGCAAATCGCCGGCTTCGGCGGCGTGATGACGGCAACCCAGATCTTCTGGTTCATCCAGAGCCAGGCCGACGTGATGATCGCCGGGCGCGTGCTCGATGCCCACAGTCTCGGCGTCTATACCACGGGTCTGTTTCTGGCCCAGCTGCTCGCGGCCAAGTTCGTGCCGCCGATCAACGAGGTCGCCTATGCCGCCTATGCGCGCCAGCAGGGCGAGCAGATGGCCGATCAGGGCGCATCCGCCCTGCTCGCAACGATCCGGCTGGTGATGCTGGTGGGGCTGCCCGCCTATGCCGGCCTCGCCGTGGTCGCGCCGGTGCTGGTGCCGGTGCTGCTGGGCGAGAAGTGGGGCGAGATCGTCCCGCTCCTGCCGATCCTTGCCGGAGCGATGGCGATGCTGACGCTGCAGATCCTGTTCGCGCCTGCCACCAACGCGCGCGGCGTGCCGCAGGCGGCGTTGCGGATCACGATGATCGGCAGCCTCGTCATGCCCTGCGCCTTCCTGATCGGATCGCATTGGGGGGTAACGGGTTTTGCCTGGGGCTGGGTCGGCGGAATGGCCGTGTTGACAGCGGCGACGGTGACATTGTCAGGCAGAATCATCGGACTGACGCTGCGCGGCCTCGCCGGCGCATTGGCGCCCCTGCTGGCCGCCTCGCTGATCATGGCGGCCGGGGTGGAACTGATGCTGCGTGTGCTGCCGCCGGTGATGCCGCTGGTGGCGCTGACGGCTGCGGTGCTGCTGGGCGTGGCGCTCTATGGCGGGGCGATGCAGCTGATCGCCCCCGACCGCCTGGCCGAGGCGCTACGGTTTCTGCGCGAACGCGGCGAAAGCGCGCCGCTGCCCGCGCAATAACGCCGGGCACCCCTCACAAATTCGTGCGATTGACACTGCGGGCATGTTCCGGTTGGGCAACGCCATGCGCAACACCCGTCCCGAGCCGCTCGCCCGCACCTATCGCGTGAACGACATCGATCTGGTCGTGCACGAATGGGCACCCGTCCCCGGCAGCCCGGATGCGCCAGCGCTGGTTTTTGCCCATGCCACGGGCTTTCACGGGCGTGTGTGGGACGCAGTGGTGGAGCATTTCCCCGGCCACGCCATCCACGCCATCGACCTGCGCGGGCACGGCCTTTCGGGCGGCGGGCCGATCAGCGACTGGCGGATCATGGCGCACGACGTGGCGCAATTGCTCGAACAGGCGGGCCTGTCCCATGCGGTCGGCATCGGCCATTCGATGGGCGGGCACACGCTGGTGCAGGTCGCCGCGGACCGCCCAGGGGCCTTCAGCCGCCTCGTGCTGTTCGATCCGGTGATCCTCGCGCCGGAATTCTACGCGCTGCCCGAGCCGCTCTTCACCGCCGACAATCCCCATCCGGCGATCCGCCGCAAGCGCGACTTCGCCTCCCCTGAGGAAATGATGGCGCGGTTCCTTTCGCGTGATCCCTATCGCCTGTTCGACGCGCGGGTTTTCGCCGACTACTGCCGCCATGGCCTTGTCCCCGCCGCCTCGGGTGCGGGCATGGAACTGGCCTGCAGCCCCGAAATGGAAGCCAGCGTCTATGGCTCCAGCCGCAGCAACGGCGCCATCCTGGACGCGGCGCGGACAGTCGATATTCCGGTGCTGGTGGTGCGCGCGCAGATGACCGACCTGCAGGACTTCAAGAGCTCGCCGACCTGGCCCGAACTGGCAAACGTGCTGCCGCAGGGCACCGATCTCTACCGCCCCGATCGCACCCATTTCCACCCCTTCGAAGACCCGGCCGATGCTGCGCGGATCATCGCCGGGTTCATCGCCTAGGCGGCAGCGGCGAGCAGATCGCTGAGATCGCCGCGCACCCGCGCGATTTCTTCGGCTCTGGCGCGCACGAAATTGCCCGCGATCTGATGCGCCAGCCCGGCATAGAAGGTGACGAGGCTCTCGCGCAGCGGGTGCTCCGGCGCAACCGAGCGGGCGAGCCACATCGTGATGGCCTGCGCCCGCGCCAGCGCCGCGCGCGGGACGCTGTCGGGCGCGCGTTCGAGCGCGATCAGCGCCTGCCCGAGCGCTGCCACCGCCTCCTCGAGACAGATTCGCGTGAGATCGGCCGGGCCTGCCGCTTCGATCCGCGCATCGAGCTCGACCCGGCGATAGGCCGCGGCGGGATTGTGCGAAAGCATCCGCATCTTCCCGACCCCCTCAGCGATCGCTCTTCGACCAGATATCGACCTGCTGGCGCAGGAAGGCGAGCGTCGATTGCGAGGCCGCGACCCGCTTTTCGGAAGCAACGAATTCGCGGGTCAGGCGCTCGCGCAGGGCTTCCTGCTGCTCGGCGATCGCCGCCAGCCGCTCGTCGTTGGTGGCAAGTTGGGTCTCGAACCGGCGCAGCGAACCGCCGAGCGAGCCGGGATCGGACACGAGGCTGTTCTCGCGCGCGAAACGATCGACCGTGGCAAAGACGCCCGCAACCCCAGTGGAGAACATCGCCGCCACCGCATCCGGGGTGTCGGCCAGCGCCCGACCCAGCCGCGCGCTGTCGAGCTGGAAGGTGCCGTCACGGTTGAGCACCAGACCGAGATCGGCAAGCGTGCGCGGCTCGCCGGTTGCAGCGCCCGGCATCACCACCCGGCCCGCCAGCCCGGCAAGATCGCGGCGCAGCTCGCGCGCGCCGCTATCGTTGCCAAGCGCCCCGCCGATCGGCGCCGCAAGCTGGTTCATCTGGCCGACGATCTCGTTGAGCGCGCCCACCAGGTCGTTCATCACCCCGGAAATCGCATCGGAGTTGCTGGCGAAGGCGAGCGTGGTCGGCGCGCCGGGGTTGGTGGCGGCGAGTTCGAGCGTGAACCCGCCCGGCAGGCCGGTGACGCGGTTGGTCGCGCTGGTCATCGCCACGCTGTCGAGCGCGAAGGCGGCGTTCTGCGCGCTCTGGCGCAGCTCGCCGGCATCGCTCGCGGGATCCCAGCCCAGATAGGACAGGTCCCCCGGCGCCGCCGCGCCGCCCGCACCGGCCGCTTCCAGCACGAAGCCATTGGCCGCGCCCTCGCGGCCCTTCAATACCAGCTGCGCTCCGCCCGTGCCGGAGGCGACATAGGCGCTCACCGCCCCGCCGCTGGCCTGGTTGATCTTGGTCGCAAGCGTGGCGAGCGTATCGGTGGCGGTCACGGCAATGTCGATCGCCGGGTGGGCGACATCGGCGGTGAAGCTCGCGCCGTCGATCGTCCCGAAGCGCAGCGTCAGCGTGCCCTCGCCCACCAGCGCATCGCGGCTGGCGAAGCTCTTGCCGACCAGGGTCTGGCCGCGGGCAAGCTGGGTGACTTCGAGCGTGAAGCTGCCGCGCGGGCTGAACCCGGCAGGCACGCTGACACGCGCCACCGCGGGGTTGCCGATTTCGGCACGCGGGGCAAGGTCGCCGCCGCGAATCCGCTCGCCCAGCGCGCTGGCAAGGCCGGTCACCGCATTGCGCAGCTGCGCGGCGGCGGAGATCTGCGCCTCGAGCGCGGTGCGCCGGGTCTCGGCCGACTGGCGCTGCACCGCAAAGCTCGCAGCCGAGATATCGCTAGCGAGCTTGATGAAATCGACGCCGCTGCCTGCGCCGAGCGCGGAGATGATCGAGGAGCCGGAGGTCGTGGTCATGCCGTGCAGAACGGCCAGACGCCGCCGGTCTTAAGCGGGCATCAGGCGCCTTCCCTCGCTGTCGAAGCGCAACTCGGGCGGCACCTCCACCACCGGACGGCGCGGATGCTGGCCCCGCTTGAGCGCCATCACGAAAGCCACCAGCGCGGCGATGGCGACGTAGAGCTCCTCGCGCACCATCTGGTTGGGCTGGGTGGTGAAATAGACCGCGCGGGCGAGCTGCGGATATTCGAGCAGCGGCAGGCCCTGTTCGCGCGCGATCTCGCGCATCGCCAGTGCGGTGTCGCCCCGCCCCTTGGCAAGCACCACCGGCGCGGGCGCGAGCGCGGGATCATAGGTCAGCGCCACCGCGAAATGCAGCGGGTTGACGATCACGAACTGCGCCTCCTTCATCGCCTTGGCCACGCCCCCGCGGGCGAGATCGCGCTGGCGCTGGCGGCGGGCCGACTTCATCTCTGGCGAGCCTTCGGCCTCCTTGGTCTCATCGCGCAGTTCCTGAAGGCTCATCTTGAGCCGCTTGTCGCGCTGGAAACGCTGGAGCGGATAGTCGATCGCGGCAATGACCGCGAGACCGCCCAGCAAGGCCCCGACCAGACTGGTCAGGGCCTCGGCCGCAAGGCGCAATTGCTCGGGCAGCGGATTGCGGCCGAACAGCAGCAACCCCGGCCCGTGCGCCGCCGCCCAGAACCAGGCAATCCCGCCGAGCAGCGCGAGCTTGGCGAGGCCCTTGCCCAGCTCGATCAGCCCGTGCCAGCCGAGGATGCGCTTGAGGCCGGAGAGCGGATTGATGCGCGAGGCCTTGAACCCCGCATTGCCGGCAACGAAGCGCCCCTCGCCCGGCAGGAGTTGCGAGACAGCGGTGACCAGCGCCACCCCCAGCCCCAGCATCAGCACCGGCGGCAGCACGGCGAGCGCAGCATCGGCCATGGCCACGCCCGGTGCAAACCCGTCGAGCGCGGCGCGATCGAAGCGCAAGCCCGCGCGCGCGGTCGCGGCCATGCGCTCGGCCAGCCATGGCCCCAGACCCAGCAGCGCCAGCGCGCCGGTGCCGGTCGCGGCCAGCGTCGCCAGCTCCTTCGAGCGCAGCACATCCCCCTTCTTCGCCGCATCGGCAAGCCGCCTGGGGGTTGGCGCGAAGGTCTTTTCGCCTGCGGTTTCCTCGGCCATCAGCCCGGCCCCGGTTCAAGCAGCAGCGCAGATTGATCGAGTGCGGCCTCCAGCACGCCCTCGAACTGCTCGACCATCACCGGCAGGGCGATGATCAGCGCGGCAATCCCGGCGAGCACGCCCGCGGGCAGGCCCAGCGCGAAGAGGTTGAGCGAAGGGGCCGAGCGCGCGATGAGGCCGGTCACCACCTGGACGAGCAGCAGCACCAGCACCACCGGCAGGGCAATCGCGGCGGCCGTGGCAAGCCCGTAGCCGAAGAACAGCCCGACGCTCTCGGCCCGCCAACCTGCGAAAGCAAACTGGCCTGCAGGCAGCAGCCGGTAGCTTTCCACCAGCAGCTCGAACCACAGCAGATGCGCGCCGGTGGCGTAAAACAGCAGGCTGAGGACAAGCCCGAAGAAGGTGCCCAACGCACCCGACTGCGCCCCGCTGGCCGGATCGATCGAAGTGGCAATCGCAAGACCCATGGTGCCGGAAATCTGCTCGGCAGCGATCAGCGGAATGGCGAAGGCAAGCTGGAGCACGAAGCCGAGCGCAAGGCCGAGCGCCACTTCGTGCAGCACCGCGAGGATCGCAGCGAAGCTCAGCATTTCCGGCGCAGGCGCAAGCGGCACCCAGCTGGCGACGAAGAACCCGAGCACGATGCTCAAAAGGATGCGCAAGGGCGCGGGCACGGCCATCCCGCCCACCATCGGCGCGGCCAGCAGCGCTGCTCCGCCGCGGATCGAGAGGAACAGGATCTGCCACAGCTGCGCCTCGATGCTGGCCAAGCCGAAATCGAGCAGGTTCATGCTGCCAGCTCAGGCCGTCAGCCCGGAGACCTGCGCCATGATCTCGCGGGTGAAATCGGCGAGCAGGCCCATCATCGCCGCGCCCAGCGCCACGAACACCAGCGCCGTCACCGCCAGCTTGGGGATGAAGCTCAAGGTCTGTTCGTTGATCGAGGTGGCGGCCTGAATCACGCCCACCACCAGCCCCACCGCCAGCGTTGCCAGCAGCACCGGCCCGGCGATCAGCGCCGTGACCCACAGGGCCTGGTCGGCCAGCGACAGGAGCGCCGCGTCCGCGCTCATGTGGCGAAACTCATCGCCAGGCTGCCCATCAGCAACGCCCAGCCATCGACCAGCACGAACAGCAGCAGCTTGAACGGCAAGGAGATGATCGTCGGCGAAAGCATCATCATGCCCAGACTCATCAGCACGCTCGCCACCACCAGATCGATCACGAGGAAGGGGAGGAAAATCATGAAGCCGATCTGGAACGCGGTCTGGAGTTCGCTGGTGACGAAAGCGGGCAGCAGGATCGAGAAGGGCACATCCTCCGCGCGCGCAAAGCTGCCGCCGCCGGCGATGTCGGTGAACATCATCAGATTGGCCTCGCGCGTCTGGGCCATCATGAAGGCGTGGAAGGCTTCGCCCGCCTGCCCGATCGCGGCATCCGCGCCGATCGTTCCGGCAGCATAGGGGGCGATCGCCTGGGCGTTCACGGTGTCGAGCGTCGGGGCCATGACGAAGAGCGAGAGGAACAGCGCGAGGCCGGCCAGCACCTGCCCGGGCGGCGAGCCTTGCAGGCCGAGCGCCTGCCGCAGGATCGCCAGCACCACGAGGATGCGCAGGAAGCTCGTCATCATCAGCACCAGCGCGGGCAAGATGGTGAGCAGGCCCATCACCACCAGCAGCTGGAGCGAGAGGCTCAGCGGGCTGTCCCCCTCTGCATTGGCGCCCGTGCCGCTATCGCCCAGTGCACGCTCGATCGCCGTGCCCAGGCCTGCCGCCACCGGGTCCGGGGGTGCAAGCGGGGCTGCGCCGGCAGGGGTGGCGGCGAGCGCCGCGTCGGGCGTCGCCGGAAACAGGGTTAACGCGGCAAGGCACAGGAGGCCCACCCGCAGGATCGCCGCCGCGCGCATCACGCGCTCTCCGCCGGGGAAGCAGGGGCTTCGGCGAGCCGCACCATCCCGTGGCGCGACAGACCGAGCAGGATCTCGCGCTCGCGGAAGCGGACGACCGCCAGCTTCACGCCGGGCGCGATCAGGCTGGTCTCGACCAGCTCGAGCTGCCGCCCGCCGCCGCCCGCCACCTGCCCGGCAAGCCGGGTCTGGACGTAGCGGGTCAGCCACAGGCTCCCCCAGATCAGCCCGCCGAGCAACGGCAGCAGCAGCGCGAGGCGCAGGAGATATTCGAGCATGGCCCCTGCCCCGCCTTTACAGCGCCTCGGCGGGGTTCGCCGCCGCTGCGGGAGCTGTGGCTGGCTCGGGGGCGGGCACGTCTTGGCCGTCCTCGCCCACCAGATGGACGATGCGCAGGGCGAAACGCCCTTTCTCGGCCACCACCTCGCCGCGCGCGATCACCCGGCCATTGGCCGTGACATCGAGCAATTCGTCGGTCAGCCGGTCGAGCATCACGGTGCTGCCCTCGCCCAGCATGAGCACCTCGCGCAGCGGCAGTTCGGTGCGTCCGAGTTCGACCGCGAGGCGCACGGCAACCGCACCGAAACGGTGGAAGGCGGCGGGCGAAAAATCACTCATCGGGCAGGTCCTTCTGCAGGAAAACGGGTGAGGCGGAGCGCCATGCGATCCTCGAGCGTGCCGATGCTGCCATACGCGACCAGCTTGTCGCCCAGCATCAGCGGCACCTGGCGACCCATCGCCAGCGGCAGCATCTCGCCCGGTGCCAGCCTCTGGAGGCGGGCGAGGGAGAGGTCGATCTCGGCCAGCACGACATGGAGCGGCAGCGGCACGTCCGCAAAGGGCGCGGTGAAGGGATCGGCCGGCTGGCGGCGCGGGCGTTCGCCATCGGGGCGGGCGCGGCCTGGGGCGGGCAGGAGGCGGGCCATGCGCTCCTCGGCCAGAGCCAGCAGGCAGCGCCATTCCCGGCCTTGGTGGTTGGCAATCGCGATGTCGAACAGCAGCGCGGGCGCATCCCGATCGAAGGGCTTGAGCCGCCCGGCGCTTTCGCTGCGCACGATCACCTCGCCGCCCAGCACCGCGCCCGACATCGACGGCAGCTCGTCCAGGCTGGCCCGGGTGATGGCACCGGCAATGGTCGCGGCGATCGCGTCGACCAGCAACGCGGCCGAGCGCGGCAGCTGATCGGGCGCATCGTCCGCCAGCTTGCCGTCGCCGCCGAAGCTGCGATCGGTCAGCGCAATGGCGGTGGCAAAGTCGAAAGCGAGCAGCGCCGTCTCGCCGCCGGGGCCGACCCGCAACAGGCTGTTGGCAGCGACAGGGCCGATCCGGTCGAGCACCGCGCTGCCCGCGAGCCGCTCCGGTTCGGGCACGTTCACGGCCAGCCGGTCACCCGAAAGCAGCAGCGAAAGCTCCTCGGCCAGCAGCCGCGCCAGGTCGCGCCGCCATGCCGCCAGCAGCACCGCGCGCTCCTCCGGGCGCGGGCCGCGGCCGATGGCGTGCGCCATCAGTTCGCGGCAATGCTGCGCAGCGGGCCGGGCAGCGGCAAAATCGTGCGCCATCGTCATTGGACGAGGAACCCCCGGAAGTGCACCGCGTCGATCCCGCCGAAGCCCTCGTTCTCCTCGAGCACGCCGTTGACCGCCTTGGTCAGACGCTGGGCGAGGCGCTGCTTGCCTGCCACGTCATAGACCTCGGCCTCGGTGGTGGCGGCGAGCTGGGCGAGGATCGCCGAGCGGATCGCCAGTTCGTGGTTCTTGACCCATTGCAGCACCCGCCCGTCACGGCGAGTGGAGACCGCCAGTTCAACCTGGATCAGGCCGGGCGAATCCGCGAGGTTGGAGGTGAAGCTCTCCTCGAAGGAATAATAGGCGGTGCGATACTTGCTGCCGCCCTCGCCATAGACGGGGGCCGGGGCGTCCTGTTCCTTCCCCGCGCCAGGCAGCGGGTAGGGCTCTTCCTCGCCCTTGCGCACCAATCTGGGCTGATCGGGAGACTCATGCCCGCCCGCATCGCCGAACAGGCCCGCGGCATAGGCGCCATAGGCCCCGCCCGCGCCCAGGGCGAGCAGCAGCACCGCGCCGAGGACGAGCTTGATCATGCCGCCCTGCTTGGGCGTGCCGCCATTCTCGGCGTCCTTGTCCGCCTTGTCCTTGCCCTTGGACATGAAATCTCAACTCCCTGTTGCCGCGCCGGCGCCGATCAGGCGAACAGGCCGCGCTGGCGCTGAACCGATGTCTCGCTTTCCGGTGCTCGGGCAGCGGTGTCCGCCCCGTCTCCGGCGAGGCGCTGCTGGCGGCCCTGGGGGTTGCTGCCGGCACCCTCGTCACGCCCTCCCGAGTGCCCCAGGTATGGTGAAGACGAACCTTGCCCTGACCCCTGGGAAAACCCGTATGGGCGGTCGGAGCCGGCGCCCCAACCGCTCTGGCTGCCGGTCGTGGCGCTATCGGCCGGGGCGGCCGCCACGCCGCGCTCGGCCAAGGCTGTCTGGATCGCCGCCACAAAGCCCGGATCGCGGCTGGCCAGCACCGCGCGCCAGTCCTGCGGCGCGGCAGTTGCGCCTTCGATGCGCAGCGAGACGAGGCCGAACTCGGCATGGTGCAGGGTCAGCTCGGGCCGGACCGAGCGCAGCGCCGCACGGATCTCGCCAAGCTGGGCGATGGCGGATTCCTGCTGGGGTGCGGGAGAGCGGCCCTCGGCGTGCCCGCCCAGGGGCGGGGGGGCGGATGGCGGCGCGGAATGGGCGGTCGGGAGCGCACCCGCCTGCGGGGCGGGAGGGCTGGTGGCGGCGGCCTGCGGCGCGGCCGGCGCGCCATCCTCGGCAAGGCTTGCCGGGGCTGGTTCGGCAGGCGCATCTTTCTCGACCGGGGCAACCGGCAGAACCGGCAGAGGCGCGACCGGCCTTGGCGGAGCGCTGGCGGCAGGCGCGGCAGGGCGCACGGGACGAAGCGGGTCGGCCGCCGCACCGGCGCGCGCTGGTGCGGGAGCCGTGACAAGCGCGGGCGGGGCAGGGGTGAGCAGGGCCTGCAGCGCCGCGGCCGGGGGCGTCGCTTCGGACAACCCGGCGATCCCATCCGCTTCACCAATGCTCTCGGGGCTTGGCGGGACGAGCGCAGATGCAAGGGCAGGCGCGGGCGCCGGCTCCGGCCTCGGCAGGAGAAGGTCGCCGGGAGGCAGATCGCTGCCGCTGTCCGGCAGGCTGGTGCCGGAAGGCGGCAACGCGGCGCCGGACCGGCCAGCGCCAGCTTTGCCCTGCGCGATCGGCGCAACCGGCGGGCGCATCACCGGCGCCGGATCCAACCTCGCCGCTGGCGGCGGGCTGCGCTCCGCCGCCGCCCCGGACAGGGCCTGCGCCCCGCCCGGCAGGGCCGCGTCGAGCAGCCCGGCGAAATCGAGCGCCGGTTGCCCCCCGCCTTCGCCTTCACCCGCGCCCACGCCAGCCCCACCGGCAAACGCCTTGGCCAGCGGCGTAGCAGCAAGCGGGGCAGCGAGCGGGGCGGTCGAGAATTCGGGCAGGGAAGGGATCATCACAGGCTCCTTGGCGGACGGGGCAAGCGGTTTGCCGCTCAGGTGTGCAACTTGCGTGCCAGCGGCGCGGGTTCGGCGGCATCGCGCTTGGCCTTGCGGGCATCGACCGCGGCCCGCGCCTCGGCCTCGCGCTCGGCCAGACGGCGGGCGCGGGTCTCGGCCGCGGCGAGCGTTTCGGCCTGCCAGGCTGACTGGCGCGCGGCATCGCCGGCGGCCTCGGCGGCGGTGGCCGCCAGCCGCGCGAGGCTTGCGGCAAAACCCGAACGCGCCGCCAGCGCCGCACCACTGGTCGCGCCCGGCTGCGGCGCACTCGCGGCGGCCAGCTGGCGGCTGCGCGCGGCGATCAGCCGGCTGCGGTCTTCGGCGGCGAGCGCGTCGGCCAGCGCGCGCAAGGCCTGCCGGCGCGCCACCTGCGCCAGCAGCGCCTGCCGCCGGATCAGGGCGAGCCGGCGCGCCTCACGCACCCGCCTGCTCCATCAGCGCGGTGAGCGCGGCATGGCTGGCGGCGAGCGCTTCGCCAGCGCCCCGCTCCTGCGTGAGGAAGGCGTCGATCGCCCCCGACATCGCCAGCGCGGTATCGAGCTGCGGATCGGAGCCGGCGCGATAGGCGCCCATCAGCACCAGATCGCGGTTCGCCTCGCGCGCGGCGATCAGCGCCCTGAGGCCGCGCGCGGCGCGCGCGACCTCAGGCGTGACCAGATCGTCCATCACCCGGCTCAAGGAGGCGGGAATGTCGATCGCCGGATAGTGTCCGCGCTGCGCCAATTCGCGCGAGAGCACGATATGCCCGTCGAGGATCGCCCGGGCGGTGTCGACCACCGGATCGTTGCCGTCATCGCCATCGGCGAGCACGGTGTAGATCCCCGTCACCGCCCCGCCGCTGCGCGCGGAATTGCCCGCCCGCTCGACGAGACGGGTGATGGCCGCGAGCGCGCTGGGCGGATAGCCCCGCGCCGCGCCGGGCTCGCCCAGCACCAGCGCCAGTTCGCGCGCGGCATGGGCAACGCGGGTGAGGCTGTCGAGGATCAGCAGCACGCGCTTGCCCTGCGCCCTGAAATATTCGGCAATGGAACTCGCATATTGCGCCGCGCGCAGGCGCAGGTTGGGCGCATGGTCGGCGGGCACCGCCACCACCACGATTCCCCCGCGCCGCGCCCCGGCCATATGCCGGCCCACGAAGTCCGAGACTTCGCGCGCGCGCTCACCGATCAGCGCCACGACGGTGACATCGGCCACCGCGTGCCCGGCGATGGTATCGACCAGCACCGATTTGCCCACGCCCGATCCGGCCATAATCCCAAGTCGCTGGCCCACGCCCATCGTCGCCAGCGCATTGATCGCCCGCACCCCGCAGTCGAACGGCACGTGGACGCTCGCGCGCTCAAGCGCGCCTTCGCGGGCCCCCGCGAGCGGCCAGGCGTGCGGCAGATCGGGGCGCGGGCCGCCATCGATCGGCTCGCCCAGGGCATCGACCGCGCGGCCGAGCAAGGCCTCGCCAACCCGCACTTCGCCCGGATTTCCCAGCCCCCGCACCGCAGCGCGCGGGCGCAGCAGCATCGTGTCGCCGAGCAGCATCATCAGCGAATGGCCGGCGCGGAACCCGATCACCTCGGCAAGGCATTCGCTTGTCCCGCCGTTTTCGATCACCCCGAGCGAGCCGACCGGCAGCGGCAGGCCGGCAACCTCGATCAGCCCGCCATCGCAGGCGACCACCCGGCCCATGCGCACCGGCCCGGCATCCGGGCGTGCAGCGCGCATCCGGGCGAGATCGAGCTGCAATTGCCCGATCATCCGCGCACCGCGGCAGCAATGGCGCGGCGCCAGTCGGCAGGCCCGTCGCGCACCGCGCCGTCCGCCCCCTCGAGCAGCAGCCCGCCCGGTTCGATCGTGCTGTCGGCAATCACCGCCCAGCCCTCGAGCGCCGCTGGGCCGAGGCTTTCGATGTCGGCAGGGTGGAGATGCAGCCGCAGCCCCGCCGCCGCCCCGCCGATCCGCCGCGCGGCCTCGCGACAGCGGACGAGCAGGGCCGCGCGGTCGGCGGCATGGGCGGCGAGCACCCCGTCGCACAGCGCGATCACGGTGTCCGCGAGGTCTGCCGCGAGCACTTCGCTGGCGGCCTCGTCAAGCTTGCGGAAGGCGAGCCGCAAGGCGCGCTGGCGGTCGGCGTGCTGCTCGGCCTCGGCCAGCGCCGCGGCCCGCCCCGCCGCCTCCCCTCGCGCATAGGCCTGGGCCAGCGCATCGGCAGAAGGATCGGCGAACGGCTCGGGCGCGGGCTGCGGCATGACTTGCGGTGCATCCGGTGCGGCGGGCGCGACGATCCCCGGTGCGGTCTCGCGGAACTCCGAGGTTTCGCCGAGCAGGGTCAGCCATCCCGGTGGCGCAGCACCCGCATCGGCCAGCGCGCCGAGCCAGTCAGACGAATTCGCCACTGCCGTTTCCGATCACAATCTCGCCCGCTTCGGCAAGGCCGCGGGCAATGGCGACAATGGCCTTCTGGGCGGCGGCGACTTCGGCCTTCGACACGCGCCCGCGCAGTTCGATCTCGTCGCGCACGCCATCGGCCGCGCGGCTCGACATGGCGGCGAAGAAAGGCGCGCGCTGGTCTTCCGTGAGGCCCTTGAGCGCATCGACCAGTTTCTCGTTGTCGACATCGCGCAGCAGGCGGCCCATCGCCATCGGATCGAGCGCCAGCAGCATCTCGAAGGTGAACAGCTCCTCCTCGATCTGTGCGGCCAGTGGCCCGTCGCGCTCGGCGATGGCAGGCAGCACCGCATGGCGCAGGTCGCCGGCGGCCAGGTTGATGAGGTTCGCCGCCTCGCGCGGCCCGCCCAGCGCCAGCGCCGCCGCGCCGAAAGTGGCGGTGATGCGCTGGGTCAGCAGGGTATCGATGGTGGCGATCGCGCTGGCCGAGATCGGCCCGCTCCTCGCCACCCGTTCCACCACCGTCGCCTGCAGCGCGCGCGGCAGCGCGGCGAGCACTTCGGCGGCAGGCTCGGGCTCGATCAGCAGCAGCAGCGCGGCGATCACCTGGGGGTGTTCGTCCTCGATCAGGCGGACCAGCACCGAGGGCACCAGCCAGCGCGCCAGCTCGATGCTGCGCGGGCGCGCATCCGGCTCGATCCGCTGCATCATGCTGTCGGCCCGCACCGGGCCAAGCGCCTTGTCGAACATGCTGCGCACCCTTTCGCCGCGGCCGCGCTGGGGCAGCATCTCGCGCTCCGCCTCGCTGGCGAAGTCGGCCAGCGCCTCGGCCATGCGCGGCTGGTCGATCTCGCCCAACGCCATCATCGCCGCGCCGAGGCGTTCGAGCTCCGGCGGTGACAGGCGGCCGAGGATCGCGCTGGCCTCTTCGTCGCCAAGCAGCATCAGGAACACTGCGGCGCGATCGATCCGGCGCAGCAGGCGCTCATTGACGGCGGCGGGGGCGCTGGCTTCGGGGGCGATATCGCGGTTCATGACGCGCGCGTCTCCGGCCCGGCATCATCGGGCGTGGCGAGCATCCGCTGGAGGGCCTCGGCAGCGCGTTCGGGCTGGCTGGCGGCGAGTCTGCGCGCCAATTCGACCTGGCGCGACAGATCGCCGAGCGCCGTCGCCGCTGCCATCGCCGGGAGCACGTCGGCCGCCCCCATGCCATCGGTTTCAGGATCGGCGCGCGCGGGCAGAGCGCCCTGCCCGGTGGCCGGCGCGGCGCCCCCGTCCGCGTCCATGCCCATGCCCATGCCCTTGCCCTTGCCCATGCCCATGCCCTTGCCCTTCAGCCTGCCGATCAGCGGACGCACCGCCAAGAGCAGCACCAGCAGCACCGCGAGCAAGGCCGTGGCATAGCGCACCAGCATCGCGAACCACGGCTGCTCGTAGAAGGCGGGCGCTTCCAACCCGGCAGGCTCGAACTTGCTCGCCACCACTTCCACCTTGTCGCCGCGCGCCGGATCCGCGCCCACCGCCGCGCCCACCAGCGCCGCGAGCTGGGCAGCGGTCATCGGCGCGGCCTTGCGGAGCGCAGCATCGCTGACCGCGACCGCGACCGAGAGCCGCTGCAATCCCCCCGGACGGGTGCTGGTCACCGCCACCTCGCGTCCCAGTTCGTAGCTGCGCTCGAAAGCGCTTTCGGTGTCGGTCGCCGCCGGCGCGGGGGCGGGCGGCGCGGGTTGGGGCGGAGCATTGACCAGCTGGGCCTGCGGCGGCGGCGTGTTGGCCGCAACCCCGGGCACCCCGCCCATCGGCCCGGCCCCGCTACGGCTGGCGTTGCGCTCGCTTTCAGAGCGCACCACGCCTTCCTTCTCGTAGGTTTCGCGCGCCGAGGTCACCTCATTCGGATCGAGCGCGACCTGCACCTCGGCCGAATAATTGCCCTCCCCCAGCAGCGGCAGCAGCAGGCTGTCGATCTGCGCGCGCAGCTTCGCCTCGTGTTCGCGCTGGAGCAAGAGCGGTTCGAGATTGTCCGCGCGCGGGGAAGACAGCAGCCGCCCGTTCTGATCGACCACCCGCACCGCATCTGGACTCATTCCCGGCACCGAGGCCGCGACAAGATTGACGATCGCCTCAACCTGGCTTTGCGACAGGCTGCGCCCGCTTGCCAGCCGCACCATCACCGAGGCGGATGGCGGGTTGTTCTCGCGCACGAACACCGATCTTTCGGGCGTGGCGAGGTGGACGCGCACGGATTCGATCCCGTCGATCTCGCGGATCGTCAGCATCAACTCGCGCTCGCGCGCCAGCCGCAGGCGTTCGCCCTCGAGCGTGCGCGAGGTGCCGAGCGGCATCGCGTCGAGCATCGCCTCGGCCCCTTCGGGCGCGGCGATCCCGGCATTGCTGGCCACCAGCATCCGGGCGCGGTAGACATCGTCCTCCGCCACCGAGAGCGCGCCGGTCTGGTTGTCGATCGCATAGGCGATCCCGCCCGCTTCGAGCGTCTCGACCACCTTGGCGCGTTCGGCATCGCCAAGGCTGGTGTAGAGCACGCGGTCAGGCCCGGCGGCGAGCGTCATCCACAAGGCCCCGGCCGCGGCCAGCGCGCCGACCCCGGCCAGCATGGGCAGCGCGCGCGCGAGGGCCGGCTGAGCGATGAACCCGGCGACGGGCCCGGGCAGCAGCGTGCGCCAGGCCGCCTGCGGCGGCGCGGCGGGAAGGCCGGCGGCCGCATCGGCGGTGACGGGAAGGCTTGCTTCGCTCATCTACTCAGCCCCCCATCCGCATGATGTCCTGATAGGCGGTGAGCAGCTTGTTGCGCACCTGCAAGGTCGCCTCGAAGGCAACGCCCGCTTCCTGCCGCGCGAGCATCACTTCCGCGATGTCGGTCACTGCGCCGCGTTCATAGGCGACCTGCATGTCGGACGCGCGTTGCTGCACCGCATTGACCTGCCTCAGCGCGTTGCCGAGCGTGGCGGCAAAGCCTGCGGCAGGCGCGGGCGCGGGGCTGGCGGCATGCGGCTGTTGGCTCGCGGCGCGCACCTCCTGCAAGGCGGCACTGCGGGCGAGCACCTGGTTGCGCAGCGCCATCACGTCGGCGGGCCCGAAACCGGGGCGGATCACGCTCATGCCCGGGCTCCTGCAACCATCCCGTTCGCCCGCATCGAGGCGAGGCGGTAGCGCAGGGTGCGCTCGGAGATGCCGAGGCTGCGCGCGGTGGCGCTGCGGTTGCCGCCATGGCGGTCGAGCGCGGCAAGGATCGCCTGGGCCTCCGAGGCAAAGGCAACCTCGCAAAGCCGGCGCGCCGGGGCGGACTGCGGGGCAAGGACCGGTCCGGTCACGCTGCGCACTGCCGTGTCGAAGACGATATGTTCGGGCGCGATCACGCCGCCCTCGCCGCACAGCAGGATCGCGCGGCGGATGACGTTCTCCAGCTCGCGGACATTGCCCGGCCAGGCATGGCCTTCGAGCAGCGCGAGCGCGGCCGGATCGATCCAGCCGGGGCGACCCGGCGCAGCGGCATGGCGCAGCAGCATCCCGAAGGCGAGCGCGGCAATATCGCCGGGGCGCTCACGCAGCGCGGGGATGCGCAGGGGAAAGACGTTGAGGCGGTAGAGCAGATCCTCGCGGAACCGCCCGGCCGCAGCCTCGGCGGCAAGATCGCGGTTGGTGGCGGCGATGATCCGGACATCGACCTTGAGCGGTTTGGTCGCGCCAAGCGGGAGCACCTCGCCTTCCTGCAGCGCGCGCAGCAGCTTGGCCTGCAGGGCCAGCGGCAGTTCGCCGATCTCATCGAGCAGCAGCGTGCCCTTGTCCGCAGCGCGAAACAGCCCGTCGCCGGCCTCGGCCGCGCCGGTGAAGGCACCCTTGCGGTGGCCGAACAGCAGCGCTTCGAGCATCGCTTCGGGCATGGCCGCGCAATTGACCGCGACAAAGGGGTTCTCGCAGCGCGGCGAAAGGCGATGGATGAAGCGCGAAAGCACTTCCTTGCCGGTGCCGGTCGGACCTTCGAGCAGAACCGGAATGTCGCTGGCAGAAAGGCGTTCGGCGAGGGTCAACAGCGCCAGCGACTGTGCGTCGCCGGCAATCGGCCAGCCGCCATGGGCGGCGGCGGCGAGCAGCGCGGGCCGCGCGGCCTCGGGCGCGGCGGGATCATAGGCCAGCGTGATGCGTCCCGGGGCGGCGAGCGCCAGCTGCGGGCGATCGGCATGGGCAAGCGTGATCGCGGTCATCCCCTTGTGCGCCAGCCCGCTGGCCAGCGCCGGCGGGATCGCCTCGCCCAGCACGATCCGCTCGCGCTGCCAGGTCGCGCCCATCAGCGGCAAGGTGATGCCGGTCAGCCCATCGTGCGCGGCGCTCGCACTATCCGGCTGCGGCGCGGGCGCAAGGCGCGCGGGTGTCGAAGCTGGAATGTTCATACTGGCCCCTGTTTGTGGTCCGGACGGTGTTTGCCGGTGGCAATCCCTTGCCGCGCGGACGTCCAAGATGTTGCAAATTTAAGCCCCCGTAGCTTCCCCTAGTCGCCGGGGAGCGGTGAGGAGCAAGGCGCGCCGTGCGGCGGAGGGCGCGGGCGGCGAGGGCTTGCCGGGTCGGCGGCAAACCGGCCGCTTAAACATCCCGGCAAGCGGCCGCTCTAAGGGCCAGCAGCGACGGGCCTGTTCGTCCTGCCTGACCATTCGGGAGTTTCGACAATGAACGTGATCAACACCAATACCTCGGCCATGCGCGCTTCCAACGCCAGCACTGCCGCGGGCAAGATGCTCGGCACCGCGATGGAGCGCCTGTCGACCGGCAAGCGCATCAACAGCGGCGCCGACGATGCCGCCGGCCTCGCGATCGTCAACTCGATGACCTCGCAGATCCGCGGGATGCAGCAGGGCGTGCGCAACGCCAACGACGGCATTTCGCTCGCGCAGACCGCCGAAGGCGCGCTCAACGAAGTGACCAACATGCTCCAGCGCATCCGCGAGCTGGCGGTGCAGGCCGGCTCGGACACCTATCAGGCCACCGACCGCGACAATATCCAGGCCGAAGTTGACCAACTGACCGCGCAGATCGGCCAGGTCGTCGCCAACACCCAGTTCAACGGTGTTGCCCTGTTCGACGGCTCGGTGACCACCATCACCGTGCTCGCCGGCGCCAATGCTGCCGATACCGTCGACCTGACGCTCGACGATCTCACCACGCTCACCGCCGGCGCCGGCGCGGCCGGCTCGTTCGACGTGACCGGCGCCGACGGCTCTGCCGCCCGCTCCGCGCTGGCCGACATCGATGCCGACATCGCCAGCATCTCGACCACCCGTGCGACGCTGGGTGCCGGCCAGAACCGTCTGCAGTCGGCGGTGAACAACCTCACCAACGTCGCGACCAACCTGACCGACGCGCGCTCGCGGATCCAGGACACCGACTATTCGGCGGAAACCACCGCGCTCGCCAAGGCGCAGATCCTCGGCCAGGCAAGCACCGCGATGCTGGCCCAGGCCAACCAGTCGCAGCAGAACGTGCTCTCGCTGCTGCGCTAGGCCTCCCCGCCTCGCCTGCCGCCCGCTGCGGCGAAGGCGACCAGCAGGCCCGGAGCCTTCTCGGCTCCGGGCCTTTGCGCCTGTCCGGGCCGGTGCGCCGGGCGCGGACGCAAAAGCGGTTTGCTTCCCGCCCGATCGGGAGTAGGCTTGGCCTTCGGGGTCGATGCGCGGATTGCCGCGCCGAGGGGGAAAATGACGATCACGAAAAGGCACGTCGTCCGGAATGCGTCGGTCTTGCTCGCCGTCACAGCCATGGCGATCGCGCCGATTTCCGCGAAGAAGGCAGACTCGCGGCGCGATCTCGTCGGGGCGCGGGGCGCGCGCGCCGAGGACGTGCTGCGCGAGCGTGGCCTGCGCGTGGTCGACAGCTACGATTCGGGCCGGAAAATCCATTCGATCTGGAACAGCCTGCGCGGCCGCGAATGCGTAGAGATGACCGTGTCGAACGATCGGGTGGAGGGCATCAACGATGTCCGCGGCCACCCGCGCTGCCGCTGGTGAAGGCTAGGTCGCGCGCGGCCGTTCCATCCGCGCGTGCTGGCATTGGGGAGGTGAGAACGTCATGCGCCCTTCTGCAACAGCTGTGATTTTGCTCGGGGCAACGGGGGGCGCCGCGGCGCTGCTTTCGGCCTCCGCCCTGTCGCAATCCGCCACCCCCGGCCCGGTGCGCTATGCGATGGATGCGGCGACCATCAGCGGGATGGGCGCGATGATGGGCGGCGGTGGCGGCGGCCTCGGCGCAATGATGGGCATGTTGCGTGGCGGAGCGCCGCAGGCGGTGCGCACGCTCGAACTGCACCACGGTGCCGGCACGACCGCGCCCAAGCCCGAAGCCGATCATTTCATGCCCAAGGGTGCGGGCCTCGGCGCCTCGGTCAAGCTGCTTCCGCCTGCGCCGCAAGGCAGGGCCGAGGGCGAAATGGCGTTCGAACGGCCCAGCGGGCGGCTGCTGCTCTACTGGGGCTGCGGCGAGCGCGCGCCCAAGGGCCAGCCGGTGGTGATCGACTTTGCCAGGCTCGCCAAGGGCGAAATCCCGCCGGGCCTGTTCATGAGCGGGGTCAATCTGCCCGAGGACTGGCAGGTGGGGATCGCCAACAGCCGCACCTACACCACCTGGCCCAACGGCAAGGACAGCAAAAGCCTGCCGGCCCAGGCTTCGCTGCTCGGCGCGCACCGGATAGCGGCGAACTATTCCAAGGAGATCGCCTTCACCCTGGGCGAAGACTTCATGCCCCCCTTGCAGGCCAGCACCACCAACGCGGCAGGCGGCGGCCGCACCCTGACATGGGCGGGGCTGGACAAGGCCACCGGCTATTACGCCTGGGCGATGGGCGCCAAGGATACCGGCCGCGGCGGCACGCCGACCGAGATGGTATGGTGGGCATCCTCGCAGCAGCAGGCTTTCGGCGGCCCGCTGTGGCAGTGGATTTCGCCCGCCAGCGTGCGCAAGCTGATTGCCGCGGGAACGGTGTTGCCGCCCGAACAGCGCGATTGCACCATCCCGGCCGAGGTCATCAAGGCCAGCGGCGAGGGACTGATGATACATCTTCAGGCCTATGGTCCGCAGGCCGATTTCGCCTATCCGCCCCGCCCGGCCGACACCCGCAAGCCGTGGAGCCCGGAATGGATCGCCCGCGTGCGCTTCCGCTCCTCGACCATGCTGATCCCCGGGATGGAAGGGATGGGCGCGATCGGCAGCGCGGGCCAGTCGCAACCCGAGGCGCGGCCCCGCAAGCCCAAGTGCAAGGGCCTCAAGGGCTTGGCCGAGCGGGCCGCGGGGCTGTGCGAATAGGCGCTAGGCCCAGTCGCCCAGGAGCGGGGTGAATTCGTCGACCCGAATCGACTGCCACACCCCGCCGGTGAGATAGGGATCATCGGCGAGAATCGCGCGCGCGGCCGCCTCGTCCGCCGCCTTGACGATGAGTAACGAGCCGATGATCAGCCCGTCGGCCCGCTTGAGCGGGCCGACGATCACGAAATGTTCGGCATTGGCGTGGATGAATGCGAGATGCGCCGGGCGGTGGATCGCGCGCAGGCGGCCGCCGTCCTCGCCATCGCGGCAATGAAAGCAGAACATCCGCATGAACGTGACCCCTGTTGATCGCCCGGCAGGCTAACCGGCCCCCGCCCACCAATCAAGGCGCTGGCGCGAAGCCCGTTGCAAACACCGAACTTGAAGCGCAGCCTGATGGCGTCCAGAGGGCCGCTTTCGCTCCCGAATCGTTTCAGGTGAAACCAGATGGCCGACCATTCGCTCGCCGCCGCCCAAGCTTCTGGCATCGATCGCACCGACCTGCGGCGCGCCTATCGGCAAGAGGAGGAAGCCTGCATCGCCGAGCGGCTGGAGCAGGCCGCGCCGGCAGCACAAGGGCATGAGGCGGCAGCGCGCCTCGCGATCGCGCTCATCAAGGGCGCGCGCAGCAAGAAGGCCAGCGGGATCGACGCCTTCCTCCAGCAATATGGGCTCGACACGGAGGAGGGCATCGCGCTGATGTGCCTCGCCGAGGCGCTGCTGCGCGTGCCGGACGCGGCCACCGCCGATGCGCTTATCAAGGACAAGATCGGCGCCATCGAATGGGGTGAGCATCTGGGCGAAAGCGCCTCGACCTTCGTCAACGCGGCGACCTTCTCGCTGATGCTGACCGGCGAAGTGCTCGATCCGCCGGACGCGCGCCAGCGCGGCATGGGCGCGGTGCTCCGACGCGCGATCAGCCGGCTGGGCGAGCCGGTGATCCGCACCGCCACCGCGCAGGCGATGAAGATCCTCGGCGGACAATTCGTGTTCGGCCGCACCATCGACGAGGCGTTGAAGCGCGCCGCGCCCGAACGTGCGCGCGGGATAACGCATTCCTTCGACATGCTGGGCGAGGCGGCGATGACCTTCGCCGATGCCGAGAAGTACCGCTGCGCCTACGAGCAGGCGCTGACGCGGCTGGCGCGCGAAGCAGGCGCGGGCGTTGCCGGATCGCCGGGCATTTCGGTGAAGCTTTCGGCGCTGCATCCGAAGTATGATGTCTTCCACGCCGAGGCCGCCAAGGCCGCGATGGTGCCGGTGATCCGCGGTCTTGCCGCAAAGGCACGCGATGCCGATATCCACTTCACGATCGACGCCGAAGAGGCCGAAAGGCTCGAACTCAGCCTCGACATCATCGAGCAGCTGGTCGCCGATGACGATCTGTTCCGCCGCCCCGATGGCAGCCGCTGGGAGGGCTTCGGCTTCGCCATCCAGGCCTACCAGAAGCGCGGGCTGTGGGTGTGCGACTGGGCCGCCAAGCTCGCGCGGCGGCATGGGCGCAGGCTGTTCGTGCGACTGGTCAAGGGCGCCTACTGGGACAGCGAGATCAAGCTCGCGCAGGTGGGCGGCCATGCCGACTATCCGGTTTTCACCCGCAAGCTCGCCACTGACGTCAGCTACCTTGCCTGCGCGGCGCGGCTGTTCGCGCACAGCGACGTGATCCACCCGGCCTTCGCCACGCACAACGCCTATACGATCGGCGCGATCAAGCAGCTGGCTGGCGGCAAGCCCTTCGAGTTCCAGCGCCTGCACGGGATGGGCGAGGAAGTCTATGACGCGCTCCACGCGCTCGAGGGCAACCAGCGCACCCCGGTGCGGATCTACGCGCCGGTCGGCGGCCACAAGGAACTGCTCGCCTATCTGGTGCGCCGCCTGCTGGAGAACGGGGCCAATACCAGCTTCGTCAACCGCTTGGGCGATGCCGACATTCCCGCCGAGCAGCTGGTCTGCGATCCGGTGGCGGAACTCGCGGCGATGAACCCGCGCCGCAATCCCGCGATCCCGCTGCCCCCGGCGATCTTCGGCGCGCGGCAGAACAGCGCGGGCATCGACCTGAGCGACCCGCTGCTGCGCGAGGAGCTTCTGGCACGGCTGGCGGCGCTGGCGCAGGCCAAGTGGAGCGCCGGGCCGACCTTCACGCTCCCCGAAGCCGGGCCGGTAACGACCATCACCTGCCCGCAGGACCGCGCGCAGGCGGTCGGCACGGTCCGCGCCGCGACGCCGGCGGAAATCGCCCAGGCCTTCGACAAGGCCGCCGCGGTTCAGCCCGGCTGGGATGCGCTGGGCGGCGAAGCGCGCGCGTTGCTGCTGGAGGAAGCCGCGCGCCTGTTCGAGGCGCACACGCCCGAATTGCTCAGCCTGTGCCAGCGCGAGGCGGGCAAGACCCTGCTCGACAGCGTGCTGGAGGTGCGCGAGGCGGTCGATTTCCTGCGCTACTACGCCGCCGAGGCGCGGCGGCAGTTCACCACGCCGATCATGCTGCCGGGGCCGACCGGGGAGGAAAACAGCCTCAGCCTGCACGGGCGCGGGGTGTTCGCGACGATTGCGCCGTGGAATTTCCCGCTGGCGATCTTCATCGGCATGGCCTCGGCCGCGCTGGCGGCGGGCAACACGGTGCTTGCCAAGCCCGCGCCGCAGACCCCGCTCATCGCCGCGCTGGCGATCCGCCTGTGCCATCAGGCCGGCATCCCGCCCGAGGCGCTCCAGCTGATCCCCGGCGGCACCGAGGTGGGCGCAAGCCTCACCGCCGATCCGCGTCTTGCCGGGGTCGCCTTCACCGGATCGACCGCCACGGCCCGCGCGATCAACCGCGCGCTGGCGATGCGCGACGGCCCGATCGCCACCCTGATCGCTGAGACCGGCGGGCAGAACGCGATGATCGTCGACAGCTCGGCCCTACCCGAACAGGTGGTGCGCGACGTGATCGCGAGCGCCTTCCAGAGCGCCGGGCAACGCTGTTCTGCGCTGCGGGTGCTCTATCTTCAGGAAGATGTCGCCGACACCATGCTGGAAATGATCCGCGGCGGGTTTGCAGCCCTCACTCTGGGCGATCCGGCCGATCTTTCGACCGATGTCGGCCCGGTGATCGACGAGGCGGCGCGCGCCCGGCTCGAAGCCCACGTCGCGGACTGCACGGCCAAGGGCTACCCCGTCACCCGCCTGCCGCTGCCCGAGGCCTGTGCGAAGGGCTGCTTCGTTGCGCCGACGATCATCGAGGTGCCCTCGATTGCTGCGCTCGACGACGAGCATTTCGGCCCCGTCCTGCACGTGGCGCGCTTCCGCGCAGGCGAATTGCCGCAGGTGGTGGCGGACATCAACGCCACCGGCTTTGGCCTCACCCTCGGCCTGCACAGCCGCATCGCCGAGACCCGGCGCTTCGTGCAGGCCCACGCGCGGGTCGGCAATTTCTACGTCAACCGCAACCAGATCGGCGCGGTGGTGGAAAGCCAGCCCTTCGGCGGCGAGGGCCTGTCGGGCACCGGCCCCAAGGCCGGCGGCCCGCACTACCTGCTCCGTTTCGCCACCGAAAGGGTGATGACGATCGACACCACCGCGGCGGGCGGCAATGCCAGCCTGCTGGCCGCGGGGTAAGCGCGGGTTTACACCGCTTAGACGAGGAAGTGCGCCGCAACGGCGGTCAGCCGAGCCGGCTGGCCTGGAAAGTGATCCGGCTCAAGTGCCGATCGGCACCGCAAGGGTTGCAGCCGGGCGGGATTGCTGGAAAAAGGGGGCGGCCCATGCGCTTGTGCCTTCTCCGCCGCGCCGCGCACCTGCTGGCGATCGCTGCGCTCTGCTGCAGCTCGGCCGCCTTGGCCGAGGTGAGGATCCATTTCCATTCCTTCAACGGATCGGTGCTGTGGGGGCGCTATCCGCACGCCTTCGTGGTGATCGACGGCACGCTCGCGGCCAACGGCAAGCCGGTGAAGGAAACCTACGGCTTCACCCCCAGATCGGTCGTGGCGGCCGCCACCCAGGACTGGGTCGAGCATCTGGTCGAAGGCGAGGACGAGAAATATGTCCGCTCCACCAACCGCCATTTCTCGCTCACGCTAACCGATGCGCAATATTTCGATGTGGTGCGCGAAGTGCGCCGATGGAGCATGGAGCCGGGCAAGCGCTACAGCCTGAGCGATCGCAACTGCATCCATTTTGTCGGCGCGCTGGCCGAGCTGCTGGGCCTGAGGGTGGAATATCCGAAAGACATGATGCGCCGCCCGAAACGATGGCTCAATCACATCGTCACGCTCAACCCGCAGCTCGGGGCCAAGCCGATCTGACAAAAGAGGGGGAGTAACCGCCCGGCACGCTTGCCATGCGGCAATGCCTGTTCAATCACTCGGGCATGGCGATTCTTTCCGACAGATGGATCCGCACCCAGGCGCGCGAACACGGCATGATCGAACCCTTTGTCGAGGCCCAGCGGCGCGACGGGGTGATTTCCTACGGCCTGTCGTCCTACGGCTATGACGCGCGGGTCGCGCCGGAATTCAAGATTTTCACCAATGTCGATTCCTCGGTGGTCGACCCCAAGGCCTTCGATCCCAAGAGCTTCGTCGACCGCGAGACCGATGTCTGCATCATCCCGCCCAATTCCTTCGCGCTCGCCCGCACGGTCGAATATTTCCGCGTGCCGGAAGACGTTCTGGTGATCTGCCTCGGCAAGAGCACCTATGCGCGCTGCGGGATCATCGTCAATGTCACCCCGCTCGAGCCGGGCTGGGAAGGCCATGTGACGCTCGAATTCAGCAACACCACGCCGCTGCCGGCGAAAATCTACGCCAACGAGGGCGCGTGCCAGTTCCTGTTCCTCAAGGGCAACGAACGCTGCGAGACCAGCTACAAGGATCGCGCGGGCAAATATATGGGCCAGCGCGGGGTTACGCTGCCGCGGCTCTAGGCCCAGGCTTTGCTCCGATTCTCGACTGAGGCACCTGCCTCGCACATCACTCCGCGCAAAGGAGACCCCCTATGAACACCCGCGAATTCGACATCATCGTCTATGGCGCCACCGGCTATACCGGGCGGCTGGTGGCGGAGTATCTTGCGCACCATTACGCCGATCGCGCGGACGGGCCGAAGTGGGCGATGGCCGGACGCAGCCGCGCCAAGCTGGAGGAGGTGCGCGACCTCATCGGCGCACCGGCCACCACGCCGCTGGTGGTCGCCGATGCCGATGACCACGCCGATCTCGAAGCGATGTGCCTGCGCACCCGCGTCGTCCTTACCACGGTCGGCCCCTACCAGCTCTACGGCGACAAGCTGGTGGCGGCCTGCGTCAAGACGGGCACCGACTATGCCGACCTGTGCGGCGAACCGGCGTGGATGGCGGCCAAGATCGCCGAGCATCAGGCCGCCGCCGAAGCCAGCGGCGCGCGCATCTGCTTTTCGAGCGGGTTCGATTCGATCCCCTTCGATCTCGGGGTGATGATGACCCAGAAGGCCTGCGTCGAGCGCTTCGGCAGGCCCGCCCCGCGCATCCGCGGCCGGGTGCGGGCGATGCAGGGCACCTTCTCGGGCGGCACCGCGGCAAGCCTTGGCGCAACGATGAAAGCGGCGGCCAGGGACGTCTCGGTCATCGGCATCTTGCGCAATCCCTTCGCGCTGACGCCGGGTTTCGAGGGGCCGGCCCAGCCCTCGGGGATGATCCCCGCCTATGAGGAGGATCTCGGCAAGTGGTCCGCGCCCTTCGTGATGGCGCCGATCAACACCAAGAACGTGCACCGCACCAACTTCCTGCTCGGCCACCCCTATGGCACCGACTTCCAGTATGACGAGATGATGCTGACCAGCCCCGGCGAGGCGGGCAAGGCAGCGGCCCACGCGGCGCTCGAATTCATCAAGAACCCGTTCGGTGCCAAGCCCCCAAGGCCGGGCGAAGGGCCGAGCAAGGAGGAGCGCGAGAACGGCTTTTACGATCTCGTCTTCGTCGCCGACATGCCCGATGGCCAGCGCCTGCAATATGGCGTGAAGGGCCGCTACGATCCGGGCTATGGTTCGACCAGCCGGATGCTGAGCGAGACGGGCATCGCGCTGCTTGCCTGCACCAAGCCGGGCGGGATCGGGACGCCGGGGTCCTTCCTTGGCGAGGCATTGGTGAAACGGCTCGAAGAGCACGCCGAGCTGACCTTCGCCCTCGAAGCGTGAAACGAGAAAGGGCCGCCGGAAATAGCGGCGGCCCTTTTGCGACCCTCGCGCGGGCGCGGTTGAAGGTGCCTCAGAAACTCAGACGCACGCTCGCGCGGAAATTGCGCCCCACCAGCGGCACAAAGTCCTTGGTGAAGCTGGCATGGCGGCGGCCGTTGACATCGAAGATGTTGTCGGCAGCCAGCTGCACGGTGACATTGCGGTTGTCCGCCAGCGGCCGCCACGCGAGCACCGCGTTGACCAGCGTGAAGCCCTCGGTCGGGGTTTCGAAGGCGGTCACCTTGTTCTGATCGTCGAACCACTGCACCTCGCCGCGCAGGTCGAAGGCGTCGGTCTGGGCCTCGAGCGCGCCGAGCAGGCTGAGCGGCGGGATGCGCGGCACGGCGGTGCCGTCGGCGAGTTCGGCCTCGACATAGGAGGCGCGCAGATCGGTCAGCAGGCGGAAGCTGCCGGTGTCGACCAGCGGATAGGAGAAGTCCGCCTCGATCCCGAAGAAATCGGCATCCTGCTGGAGGTACTGGAACACCGGCAGACCGTCTTCCTCGGCCCCGGTCTCCTCAAGGAAGATGTAGTTGTCGAACCACTGCTTGAAGACGGTGAGGTTGAACGTCCCCGCGCCAATCGCGCCGCGGGCATAGGCTTCCACACCCCACGCGCTTTCGGTGGTAAGGCCCGGATCGCCGATCTCGAAGGCCTGGGTGGCGACATGCGGGCCATCGGAGAAGAGTTCCTCGGCGCTCGGCGCACGTTCGGCGTGCGAGCCGTTGATGCCGATGCGGACGCCCTCGATGCCTTCATAGACCACGCCGAGCGCGCCGGAGAAGGTGTCGTAGTCGTTCTCGATACCCAGGGTCTGGGCCTTGACCTTGGTGAATTCGGCCCGCGCGGCGGCTTCGATCTGGAACGGGCCCGCGCCCAGTTCCTGGAGGGTGAATATCGCCACCTGATCGGTGAGGTTCGGCGGGATATAGGCTTCCGCGCCCACGGCGGAGAAGTCGCGATGGGTGTATTGCAGGCCCGTCGCGCCGCGCAGCGTGCCTTGGGCGTTCTGCACCAGTTCGGCGCGGGCTTCGATGCCGGTCGAATCGAACACCGTGCCCACCGCGTCGCCTTCGAATTCGGTGTGGGTGTAGTCGGAGTAGCCGACGCGCAGCTTCAGCCGCTCGAAGGCGCCCTCGCCAAGGTAAATGTCGCCCTTGAAGTCGGCGCGAAACTGTTCGAGGCCGATGGTGACAAGCTCCTCGCCCGCCTCCTCGCCGGCGGCTTCCGCTTCGCCTTCCTCGCCATGGTGGTGGCCCGCGCCCGGTCGGGTGGGGACACCATAGCGCGAATCGTAATAGCCGAGCGATGCGCCGAAGGTGCTCTGGCCGAGGACCAGGCCGAGACCGGCGTTGACCGTCCAGCTTTCCGCCGCGCTGTTGGGCACGGTGCCGCGCACGCCGGCGGCCTCGCGCAGCTCCTCGGCATCTTCAAGCTCGCCCGCGGCCTGTTCCGCTGCCGCATCGGCGAGCAGATCGGCGCGCAGCGCCTCGGCGACCTGGAAGCCGCCGATGTCGATATCATCGCTCTCGCGCCACGAGCCGTCGAGGTGGAACACGAGGTTCGAGCCGATCCCGACATCGACGCTGGCCGCGCCGGTGCGCATGTTGGTCGCGCTGTCGATGCCGCCGAAGGCATCGATGTGGACGGCCTCGTCGGGCATCCGGGTCGGGATGCGCTTGTCGATCACGTTGACCGCGCCGCCGATCGCCTGGCTGCCGTAGAGCAGCACCGCCGGGCCGCGCAGCACCTCGATCCGCTCGACCGTGATCGGGTCGATGGTGGTGGCATGGTCGACCGAGGTGTTCGAGACGTCCGCCGTGCCCACCCCGTCGATCAGCACGCGCACGCGCTCGCCCTGCTGGCCGCGCAACACGGGGCGCGAGGAGCCGGGCGCGAAGCTGGTGGAGGACACGCCGGGGATCTTGGTCAGCAGATCGCCGATCTGTCCGGTGACCATGTCGCGCTGGATATCGCGCACTTCGAGCACGCTGGTGCCGGCAAGCACGTCAAGCTCCTTGAGGCCCGAGGCGCTGACGATGATGTTGCCGGTGCCGTCGCTCTGGCGATTGTGGAGATCGTCCTCGACCCGGGGATCGGCATCCTTGGCATTGTCCTGCGCCAGCGCCGGAGCGGCAAGACCGCCAAGACCAAGCACCGCAACAAGCGCGAGGCGGGACGGAAGGTGGCGGAAATGATGAGTCATGCTGCTTCCCAATGTTTTAATGTGATAACGTATCGCCCAGCTAGCGGGCTTGGCGCAGATTGCAAGGGCCAACAGCCGGACGGGCGAGTGGAGTCGACCAAGTGCGGCGCGACGGCGTCAACCGGCGCCCGGCGCGGGGCAAGCCCGGCGTGGCCCTGGTTCAGGGCGGCAAGGTCGACAAGTGCGGGCGCAGCATACCGATCGATGCGCTGGCGGTTTGCCAGCCGCTGGCCCGTGGTCAGTCGCCCAGCCACAGATCGTGCGCGTCGATCCGCAGCTTTGTGATCGCCCGCATCGCTTCGACGCGCGCTTCGGCCTCACGGCGGAAGGCGTCGTGAACCATGCGCTCGCCCAGCAAGAGGTCCGACAGGTCGATCTCGCCCAGCTGGTGCCCGCGCCGCAGCTTTTCGAGCGCGGCCATCTGCGCGGCCACCGCATCGCGGGCGCGCTGCCAGCTGGCAATGCGGAAGCGCGCTTCGGTGACATCGGCTTTCGCCGTTTCCGTGACATCGAAGCGCGCCAGCTGTTCGTCGGCTCGCGCTGCGGCGGCACCTGCGCTGGCTTCGCTTGCGGCGGCACGGCGATGCCCGCCGCCCAGCGGCATGCTGACGATCACGCCCGCGCCGCGTTCCCGCCCGCCGAACTCGGAGAACAGCCTGAGGCCGATGGTGGGATCGGCGATCCGCTCGGCGCGCGCGCGATCGGCGAGGGCGGCCATGCGCGCACTCTCGGCCTCGGCAGCGGCGATCTGGTGGCTGTTGATGATCACCTGATCGCCCAATTGCGAAAGGCGTGCATCGGCCATCATCGGAAGCGGCACCTCGGGCGCTTGTTGCGGCAGGGCGAGGCCGGGGAACTGGGTTTCCAGGCGCGCGCGGGCGAGCGCGGCCAGCCCGGTGGATTGTTCGAGCGTGCGGCGCGCTTCGGCGAGCGCCGCTTCGGCCTGATCGACATCGAGCTGCGCGGCATCGCGCAAATCCCGGCGCCGCTTGATCGCCGCCAGCGCCGTCTCGTAATTGCCGACCGCCGCGCGGTCGACCTCGGCCTGGGCGCAGGCCGAGAGCCAGTCGAACCAGTGCGCCGCCAACAGCAGGGCCGCTTCGTGCCGGGCGTCTTCTGCGACGTTTTCGGCCACCACAATTCCCTGCGCGCCGATCTCGCGGTCGAGCCGCGCCTTGCCCGGCAGGCGGATCGGGCGGCTCAATTGCGCATCATATTCGTCAAAGGCGGCCCCGCCGTTGACGTCTCTGCGGACATAGCTGCCCTGCACGGTGAACTCGTAATTGCCCTTGGCGCTTGCTTCGGCGCGCGCGCGCGCGGCTTCGAGGCGCGCATGAGCGGCGATCACGCTCGGGTGATCGAGCAGCGCCAATGCCACGGCTTCCTCGGGCGGCAGGCCCGGTTCGGCAGCTGCCGGCGCGGCCAGCAAGCAGGCCGCCAGCGCGAGTTTGGTGAAGCGGCAGATCATGCGCCGGCCTCCGGCATTTCGTCGGCGTGGTCGGCCGGCCCCTCGCCGAAGCGTTCGTAGAGGATCGGCAGCAGCACCAGCGTCAGCAGGGTCGCGGTCACCAGTCCGCCAATCACCACGATCGCGAGCGGTTTCTGGATTTCCGAGCCCGGCCCGGTGGCAAACAGCAGCGGGACGAGGCCGAAGGCGGCGATGCTGGCGGTCATCAGCACCGGACGCAGGCGCCGCTTGGCCCCGCGCCGCACGGCCTGGGCGAGCGGCATTCCGCCCTCGCGCAGCTGGCGGAAATAGGTCACCATCACGAGGCCGTTGAGCACCGCGATCCCCAGCAGGGCGATAAAGCCGACCGACGCCGGGACCGAGAGATACTCGCCCGACGCCGCCAAGGCGATCATCCCGCCCACGGCGGCAAAGGGGATATTGGTGAGGATCAGCAGCGAGGCACGCACCGATCCGAGGCTCAGATAGAGCACCGCAAAGATCAGCGTGATCGCCACCGGCAGCACCACCAGCAGCCGGGCCGAGGCGCGCTGCTGATTCTCGAACTGCCCGCCCCATTCGATCCGATAGCCGGGGGGCAGCGGGACATTGGCGGCGATATCGGCCCTGGCATCATCGACGTAGCTGACAATGTCGCGTCCGGTGACGAAGGCCTGCACCATCGCAAAGCGCGACCCGTTCTCGTGCTCGAGCTTGACCGGCCCCTCCGAACGGACCACCGTGGCAACGTCGCTGGCGCGCACCAGCTGACCGCTGGGCGAGCGATAGACGAGATCGGCGAATTGCTGAAAGTCGAGCTTGCCGCCGCCATCTGCGCGCAGCATGATCGGGATCCGGCGGATCCCATCGGCGACCATGCCGACGCGGATCCCTTCGATCTGGGCGCGCATCATGTCCTGCAGATCGGACACCGGCATCCCAATGCGGCCCGCTGCCACCCGGTCGATATCGACCAGCAGGTAATCGACCCGGTCATTGGCGACCGTGATCGCTTCGCTGGTGCCCTCGATGGTTTCGAGCCGGGCCTGGATCGCCCCCGCGAGCCGCGCCAGTTCGGCATTGTCGGGGCCGAACAGCTTGATCGCGAGGTCTCCGCGCGCACCGGTGAGCATTTCGGCGGTGCGCATTTCGATGGGCTGGGTGAAGGTCGGCTCGATGCCGGGGAAGCCTTTGAGCACCTTGCGCAATTCGCCCACCAGCCATTCCTTGTCCTGATACCGCCACTCCTCGCGCGGGCGCAGCTTGAGGAAGCTGTCGGTCTCGTTCGGGCTCATCGGATCAAGGCCCAGCTCGTCCGATCCGACGCGGGCGATCACCGCCTCGACTTCGGGCACTTGCGCAAGGATCGCGCGCTGCACCTTCATGTCGCCTTCGACCGAATGATCGAGCCCGATCGAGGGCAGTTTGGACAGCTGTACGATCACCGAGCCTTCATCCATCACCGGCAGGAAAGTCTTGCCGGTGATGGCGTAGGCCGCACCGGCCAGCGCGAGGCCGATGCCCGCGATGGTGAACACCCGGCGCTTGTGGGCAAAGGCCCCCTCCAGCAGCGCATGATAGCGCGGCGAGATCTGGCGCATCAGCCAGGGTTCGTGATGATGCCCGCTCGCATCGACCTTGACGTTGAGCAGGAAGAAGGCGAGCACCGGCACCAGCGTCAGCGACAGCACCATCGCCGAGGCGAGCGCCAGCACGATGGTCAGCGCCACGGGGCCGAACAGCTTGCCCTCCAGCCCTTCGAGCGTCAGCAGCGGCAGGAACACGATGGCGATGATCGCGAGGCCCGAGGCGACCGGCTTGGCGACTTCGGCGGCGGCCACGAAGACATTGTGGAGCTTGCCGGAGGCGGCGTGTTTCGGATCGGACAGGCGCTCTACCACGTTCTCCACCACCACCACCGCGCCATCAACCAGAATGCCGACCGCAATGGCCAGCCCGCCAAGGCTCATCAGATTGGCGGTAAGGCCGATCGCGCGCATGAAGATGAAGGTGAGCAGCACCGCCATCGGCAACGCCAGCGCGACGATCACCGAGGCGCGAACATCGCCGAGGAACAGCAACAGCAGGATGACGACCAGCACAGTCGCTTCGAGCAGGGCTTCCTCCACCGTGCCAACCGCGCGCGAAATGAGATCGGAGCGATCGTAGAACACATTGACGCTCATGCCGGGCGGCAGGCTGGGCCTGATCTCCTCCAGCCGCGCCTTGACACCCGCGACCACCTTCGAGGCGTCCGCACCGCGCAGACCGATCACGAGTCCCTCGACCGCCTCGCCCTTGCCGTCCTTGCTGACCGCGCCGTAGCGGGTGAGGCTGCCGGTGCGCACCTGCGCGACATCGCCCACGCGCACCACCGCCCCATTGGCCGTGCGCACCACGACCGCCGCCAGATCATCGAGGTTGCGGATCGCCCCGGTCGCGCGGACGATCAGAGCCTCCTCGCCGCTGCGCAGCCGGCCCGCCCCATCATTGCGATTGCTGGCCTGGATGGCGGCGGCCAGGTCGGCGGTGCTGAGGCCCGCTGCCGCCAGCGCCGCACTGTCAGGCGCGACCTCAAAGGTTTCGGCATAGCCCCCCAGCGAATTGACATCCGCCACCCCCGGCACCGTGCGCAGCGCCGGGCGGATCGTCCAATCGAGCACCCGGCGCTTTTCGGCCAGCGACTGCGGCCCTTCGAGGGTGAACATGAACATTTCCGACAGGGGCGTGGAGATCGGCGCGAGGCCTCCTTCCACCCCTGGCGGCAGATCGGCCATCACCGCATTGAGCCGCTCGCCCACCTGCTGGCGCGCCCAGTAGATATCGGTACCTTCGGCAAAGTCGATGGTGATGTCAGCAATCGCATATTTGGCGACCGAACGCAGCACGGCCTGATCGGGGATGCCGAGCATCTCCATTTCAATCGGCGTGACGACCCGGCTTTCCACCTCTTCCGGGGTCATGCCGGGGGCCTTGAGGATGATCTTGACCTGGGTTGTGCTGATGTCGGGGAAGGCATCGATCGGCAGATTGAGGAAGGACCATCCGCCCAGCACCATCAGCAGTCCGGCAAGTCCGATGACGGCAAGGCGCAGCTTGAGCGCAGCTTCGACGAGTTTGCTGAGCATAGCCTGCGCCTATTCCGCGTTCATCGCCTTGAGTTCAGCAACGCTGCTGCCGGCGACAATCTCGCCCGCCGCCAGCCCCTCGGAAATAACCGCCAGCCCGCCGCTGCGCGCCGCGACGCGCACCGCGCGCTTTTCCCAGCCCTTGCCGCTTCGCACGAAGACGTGATCCTTGTCGCCGATACGGGTAACGGCGCGGTCGGGCACGGCGATGCCGCGTCCCTGACCAAGAATGGTGACGGTGACATTGCGCCCCGCGATGATGCCGGGCCCAGCGCCGATGCTGGCACGCGCCATCACCGAGCGGGTCGTCGGATCGAGCGAGGGCGCGACCGCGACGATCTTCCCCCCGACCGGCTTGGCCGTATCGCCGCCCAGCGCGATCTCCACCGCCATGCCGGGGCGGACGGCCTGCGCCAGCCTTTCGGGCAATTGCAGTTCGACCTGATAGGCCCCCGCCGCCTCGACCACGAAGGGCGCGGTGACGGTATCGACCCCGCCCCCGGTCTCGACCGCGACGGCGGCGACACGTCCGGCAATCGGTGAACGCAGGGTGATTGTGCCATCGCTGCCGACCCCGCCGAGCGAGGCCATCCGCGCGAACTGGGCCACGCTGGCGCGGGCCTGCTCCAGCTCGGCCTTGGCTTCATCGGCGCGCGCCTCGGCGATGACGCCTTCGTCGGCAAGCTGTGCCAACCGCTTGGCGCGCGCCTCTGCGAGGGCGGCGGCAGAGCGGGCGCGGGCGAGATCGCCGCGAATGGCAACCGGCTCTGTCGCACGCACCAGCCCCAGCGCCTCGCCGCGCGCAACCTGCTGGCCCTCGATCACATAGACCCGCACCACCGCGCCGGCGAAGGGCGCAGTGACCGCGACCCTCGCCTCAGGCGGAAGGCTGATGGTGCCGGGCACAGAGCCAAGGGGGACGTTATCGACCTGCCTCGCTGCAACCGACTCGATCGCCAGCCCTGCCGCAGAATCGGCTTGTGCGGCCTTGTCGGCGGCCTGCTCCGAAGGGGGGGCGGAGCAGGCCGCCAGCGCGGCAAGCACAAGGAGCGGGGCAAGACGGGCGATGCGCTGCGGTGTCATGGCCGCTGCTTTGCCCTGCCAAGCTGACAGAAACTTGCCAATCTGGCAGCTTCTTGTCAGTTTTTCGCTTTAAATCCGGCCGCGCAAAGGAACCGACACGCCATGCGCATTCTCGTCGTCGAAGATGATGCCGAACTCGGTCGCCGCCTCACCGAGCGGCTGCGCGCGGCCGACTTTGCCGTGGAACTGGCCACCAGCCGTGCGGATGCCGAAGATTGGCCGGATGTCGATCGCATGGCTGCGGTCATTCTCGATCTCGGTCTGCCTGACGGCAGCGGGCTCGATCTGCTGCGACACTGGCGCGACCGGCGGGTGGAAACCCCGATCCTGATCCTTACCGCGCGGGGCAGCTGGCAGGACAAGGTCGAGGGGCTGAATGCGGGTGCGGATGATTTCGTGGTCAAGCCGGTGCGCTTTGAAGAGCTGCTCGCGCGCCTCAATGCATTGTTCCGGCGCCAGCTGGGCACGCGCGCTGCAACCATTACCGCCGGCGATCTGGCGCTCGATCCGCTCGCCCGCACGGCGATCTTGGCAGGCAAGCCGCTGCGGCTGAGCAAGCAGGAATTTCGCCTGCTCCACCTGTTCCTGCGCCGCGCCGGGCAAGTCCTGTCGCAGACCGACATCCTCGATGATCTCTATGCGCTGGATGACGAACGCGAGCGCAATACGGTTGAAGTCCTGATCGGCCGGTTGCGTCGCAAGATCGGTCGCGAACGGATTACGACCCTGCGCGGGCTGGGCTACAGGTTCGACACGTGATGCGCTGGCTAGTTCTTGGAAGCCTGAGGCTGCGTTTTCTCTTGGCGTTGAGCCTGTGGGTGCTGCTTGGCATTGCGGCAATCTGGTTGTCGGCCGTGAGCATCTTCAGCAGCCATGTGGAGCAATCCTACCACGAAGAGCTTGAGGTGCATGTGCGCGAGCTTGGCGCGCTTACCGAGATCGCCTCGGATGGTTCGATCGTGCTCACCCGCCCGCTATCCGATCCCCGCTATGCCGAGCCGCTTTCGGGGTTCTACTGGCAGGTCACTGCCAAAGGACACAAGCCGCTGCGCTCGCAGTCGATGACCCGCGGCAGCCTCGACGAAGGCATCGCCCATTCGCCGGAAATCCTCCACCGGCTCGACAACGGCCCGACCGGCCCGGCGATCACCTATGGCTTCACGCGCAAGGGGCCGGCGGGCGAGGACATCCATTTCGTGATCGCCACCGACCAGCGCGAGCTCGACCGGCTGATCGGCGGCTTCACCCGCGATCTGACGGCGTGGCTGGCGGGGCTGGCCGCGCTGCTGCTGGCGACGGGGTTTGCGATCATCTCCTTCGGCCTGAGGCCGCTCGACCGGCTGTCGCAGGCCTTCGCCCGGCTGCGGCATGGCGATAGCGACGAGCTCGAGGGCCAGTATCCGGCCGAGATCGCGCCGCTCGCCGCCGATCTCAACACCTATGCCCGCCAGAACGAAGCGATGGTGGCCCGGGCGCGGGTGCAGGCCGGCAACCTTGCCCATTCGCTGCGCACGCCCCTGGCGATCATCACCGACGAGGCCGAGCGGCTGACCGCCCGAGACGATTGCAAGGACACGGGCAAGGTGCTGCTTGATCAAGCGAGCGCGATGGAGCAGCAGATCGAATATCAGCTCGCCCGTGCGCGGTTGGGGGCGGGCCGCAAGCCAGCAGGGCGAGGCGTGGTCCTGCCCGATGTCGCGCTCCCGATCCTGCGGGCGATGGAGCGGCTGCACCCCGACAAGCGCTTCACGCTCGATACCTCAGGGCTTGAGCGAACCGTGCTGCCGCTCGACCCGGTCGATTTTGCCGAGGTGCTCTCGATCCTGCTCGACAATGCGGGCAAATGGGCCAGGCAAGAGGTCAGGCTGGCGTTTGCGTGCGACCGGGCTGGAGAAAATACGGTGACAATCGCGGATGACGGGCCGGGCATTCCCGAAGCGATGATCCCGCGCGCCTTCGACGTGGGAACCCGCTTCGATCCCGACACGGCCGGTTCTGGGCTTGGCCTTGCGATTGCACGCGATCTTTGCGACGCGATGGGTCTCGAACTCGGCTTGACGAATGGTGAGCGCGGCCTGGTCGCTACCCTCCGTATCGGCCTCGGCTCTGGGCGCTAGCCGCCGGCAGGCGCAGGAGCGGATCCTGGGCATTCCGCCGAAGCCGGAATGCCGCAGAACTTCGCCACTTTCGCGGCGCAGTCTGCCCGAAGGCGATTTCTGATTTTCGGGAAAGACTGTTTGGTGCGGTCGAGAAGACTCGAACTTCCACGGGCTTTCGCCCACAACGACCTCAACGTTGCGCGTCTACCAGTTCCGCCACGACCGCACTCGGGTTTGCCGGGGCAGCGCGCAGCTGGCCCCGTGGTAGGAGCGCGCCCCTAGCAAGGGGTGTGGCGCTGCGCAAGCGCTGTTTCAAACAGGGTGATGATGCGCGAGCGAAAAGGGCCGCTGGAGTGCTCGCGGGACGGCTAGTTGGGCGCCCAGCCGAGATCGGCCTCGTAGGCGGCGGGCGGAATATTGGCAATCGCCTCGGTCACGGCGACGCTCTCGCCCGGGGCAAGCTCGCGCTTGGCCGGAACCACCACCCAGTCACCCACCGGGCGCTGGCGCGCGTCGATGAACACCACCAGCACGTTGGGCACGGCGAGGGTTTCGCGCCCGGTGTTGCTGATCGTGCCGCGCACCCGGAAGATCTTCTCGCCATTGGGAAGCGTTTCGGAACGCTGGTCTTCGCGCGGGAAATCGAGTTCGAGCCCGGGCTTGCCGATACCGAAGGTCGGACGGCTGATCGGCAGCCACTCGGGCAGGCCATAGAGGTTGACCGCCACCACCGTCCCCACCGCCAGCGCGGCGAAGATCGCCGCAGCGATGGTCCACATCCGCAGGGTGTTGCGGCGGCGGGTGAAGGGGGCGCGGTAATCGAACTGCGACACCTGCGCGCCGTCCTCGTCCGGATCGTCCGCGAACGGAGGCTCGGGCTCGGTATCGGGGACTGCGGGGGTGGCGGGAACCTGGGTGACCGGGTCCGGGCCCGCGGCATTGTCCGCCTGCTGGGCAAGACCGCGGCGCAGGGCGCGCACCGCGATCATCGCCTCGCCATCAGCATCGGTTGCAACCGCGCTCGCCTCGGCGGTGCGCCAGTGGCTGACCGAAGGGCCTTCGCTGGGCACAGCTGCGGGCGCGGGCGTGGCTGCCGCTTGGGCCGGTGCTGGCGGCGGTGCTGACGGCGGTGCGGACAGAGGCGCGGATGCAGCCCCGCCTGCCGGTTGCCGCAGATCGGGCACGGGCGGTGTCTGGAACCAGCTGTGCTTGCACTTGGCGCAGCGCACCGTACGCCCTTCGCTGCCGATGGCAGTATCCGGCACGGCGTAGCGGGTGCCGCAGGCGGGGCAGGCGATAATCATTGCACCTTAGGCAATAGTCCCCGTGCCCGCACTGACAAGAGGCGCCGCCGGAAAGCGTGCCGTTTCGCCGCTTTTTTCCACATTGTGGCCGCCCCGGGCGGCCCTCGCGACGCGGTTTGGCGATTGTCCGGCTTTCCCTCGGCTGGCGGCGCTGATAGGTGCCCTTGCATGAACGAGCGCAGCGGCGAGATCGTGAAATTCGACAATGTCGGGCTGCGCTATGGCACCGATCCCGAGGTGCTGAGCAACCTGAGCTTCACGCTCTACCCCGGCAGCTTCTACTTCCTCACGGGCGCGAGCGGGGCGGGCAAGACCAGCCTGTTGAAGCTGCTCTACCTCGCGCAGCGGCCCTCGCGCGGGGCGATCCGGATGTTCGGGCAGGATCTGATGACAATGCCGCGCGAGCGCTTGCCCGGTCTCAGGCGACAGCTCGGCGTGGTGTTCCAGAACTTCCGGCTGGTGCCGCATCTCACCGCCTTCGATAATGTCGCGCTGCCGCTCAGGCTGGCGGGCGCGGACGAGGGACGGGTGACCAAGGCGGTCTCGGACATGCTCGAATGGGTCGGGCTCGCGCACCGCGGGCAGGCGATCCCGGCGACCATGTCGGGCGGCGAGCAGCAGCGCGTCGCCATCGCCCGCGCGGTGATCGCCCGCCCGCGAATGCTGATTGCCGACGAGCCGACCGGCAACGTCGATCCCGAAATGGCGCTGAAGCTGCTGCGCCTGTTCGAGGCGCTCAACAACCGTGTCGGAACCACGGTGGTGGTGGCGACCCATGATGTCCACCTGCTCAAGAAGGTGCCGGATTCGCTGATCATGCGGCTGAGCAAGGGCCAGCTCTCCGATCCCACCGGCGCGCTGCGCTTTCCGCCGCGTCCATCGGGCGCACCGGGAGGCAGGGCGTGAGCGTGCCGCCGCTGCCCGAGGTGCCGGCGGTCGCCGCGCCCACGCCTGCCGCCATGGTGGCCAAGCAGCCGTCCGCAGCGCCCCTGCTGCCGCGGCCCAGACGAGGCGGACTGATGCCGTGGGTGATCGCGATTCTGATCGCCCTGGTGGTGGTTGCTGCCGCAGGCGGCCTCGCGCTGCGCAATCTCGCCGCCAACGCCCGCGCCGATCTTGCTGCCGCGGTGACCGTCCAGGTGATCGAGCCGAACCCCGATCTGCGGAGCCAGCGCGGCGCGGCGGCGGTCGGGGTGCTCAGGGGCATCGATCTGGTGCGCGCCGTGCGGCTCGTGCCCGAAAGCGAACTGGCCGCGCTGCTCGAACCCTGGCTGGGCGCGGCCGCGACCAGCGGCGACGTGCCGATCCCGGTGCTGATCGATGTCACGCTGACCCGCAAGGCTTCCCCCGCCGAGATCGCCGCAATCGAGACTAGGCTGGCGGCGCGCATCCCGGGTGCGCGGGTCGAAGCGCAGAGCGAGGTGCTCAAGCCGGTCTACCGCGCGCTCGCGGCGCTGCAATGGCTGGCGCTCGGCCTGATCGTGCTGGTGGCGCTGGCGACCGCCGCTGCTGTCTGGCTTGCGGCACGCAATGCGCTGGCGCAGCACCGCGAGACGGTGGAGATCCTCCACCTGCTCGGCGGGACCGACAGCCAGATCACCCGCATCTTCCTCGCCGCCGTGCTGCGCGAGGCGGCCTTCGGCGCGATGGTAGGCACGGCGCTCGGTCTTGGCGCGGTGTGGCTGCTCGGCCAGCAGTTCGCCGCGCTCGACAGCGGGATGGCGGGCGGGGGTGCGCTCATGCTCGCCGACTGGCTGGCGATTGCCGCCGTGCCGCTCGCGGGCGTGCTGCTGGCGCTGGCGACCGCGCGCATGACCATTGCGCTGGCCCTCAAGGACATGCTCTAGGGCCCGCGATGCTGCGCCGGATCTTCTCCCTGCTATTCCTCGTCTGGGCGATCGGTTTCCTGTGGTTCGTGGTCGCGCTTCCGCGTCCGGCGCCAGACGGCGTGCGCACCGACGCGGTGATCGTGCCCACCGGCGGCCCGGGGCGGATCGCGCGCGGTCTGGAGGTGCTCGCGCAGGGGTTGGCCGAAAAGATGCTGGTCAGCGGGGTCGATCCCGAAGTCAGGCCCAGCGAGTTCGCCGCCGAATTCGCCGTCTCGCCCGAGGAGATGGCGTGCTGCGTGACGCTTGGCCATGAGGCGGTTGACACCCGTTCCAACGCCTCGGAGATCGCCAAGTGGGTCGCGCAGAACCAGATCCGCTCGCTGCGTCTCGTCACCACCGACTGGCACATGCGCCGCGCCGCCGGCGAGCTTGACCGCGCGCTGCCCGATCATGTCACCGTGATCCGCGACGCGGTGCCCTCGCAGCCGCAGCTGGGCACACTGTTCCTCGAATATCACAAGCTGATCGCAAGCCGCGCGGCGGGACTGGCTGACCTTTGAACACGCTGATCGCCGCGCTGCGCTCTTTCGCCTTTTACGTGCTGTTCTATGGTGTCACGGCGCTGCTGGTGATCGCCTCGGTGGTGGCGGTGCTGGTGCGGCGGCGATGGCTGCGCGGCATCGTCGGGCTTTGGTGCCGATGGCACCTGTGGTGCACCGAGAAACTGCTCGGCATCGCGGTGGTGCTCGAGGGTGAACTGCCCGATGGCCCGGTGCTGATCGCCATCAAGCACGAGGCCTTCTTCGAGGCGATCGACACCCCGCGCCTGTTCGACTTTCCTGCCGTCTTCGCCAAACAGGAGCTGTTCCGCATCCCCGGCTGGGGTTACTCCGCGCAGGTCTATGGGCTGATCCCGGTGGCGCGCGAGGAGGGGGCCAAGACCCTGCGGCAGATGCTGGCGCTGGCGAAGGAGCGGGTGGAACAGGGCCGCCCCTTGGTGATCTTCCCCGAAGGCACCCGCGTCGCCCCCGGCGCCCGCCCGCCGCTCCAGGCGGGATTTGCCGGGCTCTACAAGCTGCTCAGGCTGCCGGTGGTGCCGATCGCGGTGGATAGCGGGCGGCTCTATCACCACCTGATCAAGCGCCCGGGGCGGATCACCTACAAGGTCGGCGCAACGATTCCCGCGGGCCTGCCGCGCGCGGAGGTGGAGGCCCGGGTCCACGCGGCGATCAACGCGCTGAACGGCTAGGGGCGTGGGCGCGGACGAAGCGGTCCAGGCCGCTTCACAGCACGAGAAACGGCCCTCACTCGCCGTGGTCCCGCCCGAAGTCGGGGCGTTCGTCGTCCTGCCCTTGCTCGATCACCTGGCGGCGGATCGCGCGGGTGCGGGTGAACAGAGCAAACAGCGTGTCGCCGTCGCCCGATCGGATCGCGCGTTGCAGCGCGGTGAGATCCTCGGTGAAGCGGCCGAGCATCTCCAGCACCGCCTGCCTGTTGGTCAGGAACACGTCGCGCCACATCACCGGATCGCTCGCGGCGATGCGGGTGAAGTCGCGAAACCCCCCCGCGGAATATTTGATCACCTCGCTCTGGGTCACTTCCTCCAGATCGCTCGCGGTGCCGACGATGGTGTAGGCGATGAGGTGCGGGATGTGGCTGGTGACCGCCAGCACCAGATCGTGGTGGCCTGCGTCCATCAGCTCGACCTTCGAGCCGAGGCTGGTCCAGAACTGCGACAGGGCTTCGAGCCGGGCCGGATCGACGCCTTCGGGCGGGGTGATGATGCACCAGCGGCCCACGAACAGGGTGGCAAAGCCCGCGTCCGGCCCGCTCTGCTCGGTCCCGGCGACGGGGTGCGCGGGGATGATGCAGGCCCCGGGCAGCGCCTCGGCCAGCGCGGCAGCAACCGCCGCCTTGGACGAGCCGACGTCGCTGATGATCGCGTCCGGCCGGAGCCCAGGGGCGATCGCCCGTGCTGCCTCACCCATCGCGCCGACGGGGACGCACAGAATCACGAGGTCGGCATCCGCCACGGCCGCCTCGGGGGTGTCGTGGACGGTATCGACCAGCCCGCGTGTCGCGGCCCGGGCGCGCACAGCGGGGTCGCGGTCCCAGCCGGTGGTGGTGATCGGCAGGCCGCGGGCCTTGACCGCAAGCCCGATCGAGCCGCCGAGCAGGCCGAGGCCGATGATCGCGAGCGAGCGGATCGTCATGCCGCCTCTCCGCACAGCCGCCGGAGCGTGGCGATCACGTCGCTGACCGCCGCGGTGGTGCCGATGGTGATGCGTAAAGCGCATGGCAGGCCCTGCGAGGGCAGGTGGCGCACGGCATAGCCGGCGTCCGCCAGGGCCGCGAGCGCCTGCTCGGCAGTCACCGCACCCGCGAAATGGACGAGCAGGAAATTGGCCTCGCTCGGGCAAGCGGAGATGCCGTGGTTGCCGAGCATCGCAATCGCCTCGGCCAGACGGGCGCGTTCGCGCGTGTTGTGCGCGCGCGATGCGGCGACGAAGGCCTGGTCGGAAAGCGCCGCCAGCGCGGCCTTCTGTCCGCTGGCCGAGACGTTGAACGCACCGCGCAGGCGGTTGACGAGATCGACCAGGTGGGCCGGGCCGGTAACCCAGCCGATCCGCTCGGAAGCGAGGCCATAGGCCTTCGAGAAGGTGCGGCTGACGAGGACGTTCTCATGCGCTGCGGCCAGCTGGAAGGCGGCGGACTGGAAGGCCGGATCGACATATTCGCCATAGGCCTCGTCGACCACCAGCAGCACGTCGGGGGGCAGCCCGGCGTGGAGGCGGGCGACTTCGGCCGGAGGCAGGAAGCTGCCGACCGGATTGTTGGGATTGTCGAGCAGGACGACTTTGGTGCGTTCGCTGACAGCGGCCAGCAGGTTGTCGACACTCGCGCCGTAACCCTCGGGCGCGGCGAAAACGGGGGTCGCGCCGACCTTCCGGGCGAGCAGCGGATAGAGCGAGAAGGAGTAGCGCGACATGAGCACCTCGTCCCCCGGCCCGGCGAGAGCCTGCACCGCGCAGTGCAGCAGCTCGCCTGAACCGGTGCCGCACACGATCAGCGCCGGGTCGAGGCCGTGGACCTCGGCGATGGCCTGGCGCAGCGCCCGCGCATCGGGATCGGGATAGTCCGCCGCCACGTGCCGCTCGGCCAGCGCCGCCAGCGCTGCCGGGCTGGAGCCCAGCGGGTTCTCGTTCGCCGACAGCTTGACCAGGCGCTTGCCGCCCGCCGAGGTCGACGTGCCGGGAACATAGGCGTGGATCTGGGCGATCCAGGGTTTGGGTTCGGGCTTGCTCATGCGCGTGGCGCGATAGCCAGTTTGGCCGCGCGAATACAGCGCGAAAACGCGGTCGGTTGAGGGCGCGCGATTGACATGGGCGGGGGGCTACCCCAAGTCGCACGGCCAATGAACCTCGCCGCGCCTGCCTCCCCGGTCTATCGCATCCCGCACCCCCTGCCGCTCGATTGCGGGCAGGCGCTGGAGGGCTGCGAAATCGCCTACCAGACCTATGGCGCGCTCGCGCCGGACGCCGCGAACGCCGTGCTGGTGTGCCACGCGCTGACGGGGGATCAGTATCTTGCCAGCCCGCACCCGATCACCGGCAAGCCGGGGTGGTGGGAACGCATGGTCGGCCCGGGCAAGCCGATCGATACCAATCGCCACTTCGTGATCTGCGCCAACGTGATCGGCAGCTGCATGGGATCGAGCGGCCCGGCGAGCCTCGCCCCCGATGGGCGGCCCTATGCCATGCGCTTTCCCGTCATCACCATCCGCGACATGGTGCGCGGCATCATCGCGCTGCTCGAAGGGCTCGGGATCGCGCGCCTCCATGCCGTGGTCGGCGGATCGATGGGCGGAATGCAGGCGCTCAGCCTCGCCGCCAACTGGCCCGAGCGCGCGAGCCGTGTGCTGGTGATCGCCTCGACCGCGCGCCACTCGGCGCAGAACATCGCCTTCCACGAGGTCGGTCGGCAGGCGATCATGGCCGATCCCGCCTGGGCCGAGGGCGATTACTACGCGGCGGAGGCCAAGCCCGACAACGGCCTCGCCGTGGCGCGAATGGCGGCGCATATCACCTATCTGTCGGAAGCGGGGCTGACCGCGAAGTTCGGCCGCCGCTTGCAAGACCGTGAGGCCAAGGGCTTCGGCTTCGACGCCGAGTTCCAGGTCGAAAGCTATCTGCGCTATCAGGGCAGCGGCTTTACCCGCCGGTTCGACGCCAACTCCTACCTCTACATCACCCGGGCGATGGACTATTTCGACATCGCCGAGGAGCACGGCGGCAAGCTCGCGGATGCCTTTGCCGGCACGCAGGCGCGTTTCTGCATCGTCAGTTTCGATACCGACTGGCTCTACCCCACCGCCGAAAGCCGCCACATCGTTCACGCCCTGAACGCCGCCGGCGCGAAAGTCAGCTTCGTGGAACTCAGCGCGCCGCACGGGCATGACAGTTTCCTGCTCGAGCACCACCAGCTCGACCGGGTGGTGAAGGGCTTCCTCGAGTGACGCTGCGCCCTGACCTGGCCGTGATCGCCGCGCACGTGGCGCCGGGCAGCCGGGTGCTCGACATCGGCTGCGGCGACGGGGCGCTGATGGCCGCTCTGGAGAGCGCAAGCGGTTGCGACGCGCGCGGCATGGAGCTTGACGGCGAGTTGGTCGAACGCTGCGTGGCGCGCGGCCTCAGCGTGGTGCAGGGCGATGCCAATATCGACCTTGCCAATTACCCCGACAAGGCGTTCGACTACGCGATCCTCAGCCAGACGCTGCAAACCGCAACGCGGCCCGACCGGATGCTCGACGAGCTGCTGCGGGTCGGGCGGCGGGCCTTCGTCTCCTTCCCCAACTTCGCTCACTGGCGCACGCGGGCGGCGCTGATGTTCGGCGGACGGATGCCGGTGACGCGGGCGCTTCCGGTGAGCTGGTACGAGACCCAGAACATCCACCACGTGACGATCGAGGATTTCCGCGATCTCGCCCGGGCCAAGGGCGCGACCATCGAGCGGGCGTGGTTCTTCTCGGGCGAAAAGCAAATCGGCGCGCCAGCGGCAAACTGGCGCGCCGAATTCGCGGTTTTCGAGTTGAGCAGGTAGTTTGCGCCCGGCTGCGAGGGCGCAGACCCACCCGCCCCGAAGGGGCCACGCGCGTGACCCCTTCACATCAGGCGCGGTGCAACATGCACAGCTTGTGGCCGTCGAGATCGAGCACGTAGCCGAGATTGAGCGTGCCCATCGGCCCCGTGCGCGGGCCCGGCGGGTCTTCGATCGACTTGCCGCCGGCAGCGACGGCGGCATCGTGGAAGGCCTTGACCTGTTCGAGGCTGTCGCAGGCAAAGCCGATGGTCGAGCCGTTGGCGCGGGTGGCCGGCTCGCCGTTGATCGGCTCGGTGATCGCAAAGGTCCCGCCATTGTGCATCCAGAAGGCGCGCTTGTGGCCGGTGGCGGCGACATTGATGAAGCCGGGTCCGGCGCCGAGCGTGGCCAGCACCGAATCGTAGAAGGCCTTGGCGCGGTCGAAATCATTGGTTCCGACCATGATGTGACTGAACATGGGTATCTGTCTCCTCTCTCAGGACGGGTTGCGGATTAGGACGGATTTTGCACCCCCGCAATGCGAATTGCAGTAGCCACAGGTTCATCTTGCGAGGCATAGGGAAAGCCATGCCGATCTCGCATCTCGCCGCCGCACTCGCGCTCCAGGCCGCTCCGGCCCAGCCGCCACCGCTCTCGCAAGAGAACCGCGCGCTGCTGCGCTGTGCCGTCGCCTTCGCCCTGGTTTCGGGCGGGCAGGCCAGGGGCGAGGCCGAGGCGCTCAATTGGCCGCAGCTGGGCACGCGCGGGCGCGAATTCTTCGTCCGGGCGATGGCGCAGCTGATGGATGCGACCGGACGTGACCGCGCCGCCATCAGCGCGCTGGCGAACAGCGAGGCTCAGGCACTCACCGCCGGTAGCGAGGTCGGCAAGATCATGCCGTCGTGTCTTTCGATGCTTGCCGCTTCGGGGATCTGATTCGTCCCCTGTTACCGGCGCGGGATGCTGGATTCGGGCAAAGAATTGCGGCACAGGATAAGGCCATATGTGGCTTCTCCATCAATTCCCGCTGTGCCCCTTCAGCCGCAAGATCCGGCTGCTGCTGAGCGAAAAGAACATCCCCTTCGAACTCGTACGCGAAGACCCCTGGGCCGCGTCCGACATGTTCTTCAACCTCAATCCGGCCGGACGCACGCCGGTGATCGTCAATCCGGACAGGAACATCACCCTCGCCGACAGCCGGGCGATTGCGGAGTATTTCGAGGAGACGGTCGAACGCGCGCCGATGATCAACGGCACGGCCACCCAGCGCGCCGAGATCCGCCGGCTGGTCGCGCTGTTCGACGAGAACTTCTACGCCGATGTCACCGCGCCGCTTTTGTCGGAACGGATGCGCAAGCGCATCCTGCGCCAGCCGCCCGACAGCGGCGCGCTGCGCAACGCGATGAAGCTGGCGCATGGCCATCTCGACTATCTCGACTGGCTGATCGACAACCGCCCGTGGGTGGCCGGCTCGACCATGAGCCTCGCCGATCTGGCGGCGGCGGCGCAGATCTCGGTCGCGGATTACCTCGGCGGCATCGACTGGTCTGGGCATGAACAGTCGCGCGGCTGGTATGCCGTGTTCAAGAGCCGTCCGAGCTTCCGTCCGCTGCTGACCGAACGGATGGACTCCATCCAGCCGCCCGCGCATTACGCGCTGCTCGATTGCTGACAGCCGCACACCCGGCGATGGGCCAAAGCCCCGCTCGCGCGCCCGCGGGTCGCATCGCGGCGGAGGGGCGGGCAGCCTTGCGGTTCCTCGGCGATGCCCCGATATAGTGGCCGCCAGAGAGGACAGACCATGACCGACGATCCCCGCACCATCACCGATGCCGAGTGGCGCGCGCGGCTCACCCCGATGCAATATCACGTGCTGCGTGAGGCGGGGACCGAGCGCGCCTTCACCGGCGAATACGACAAGTTCTTCGAGGAGGGCGAATATCACTGCGCCGCCTGCGGCACGCAGCTGTTTTTTTCCACCGACAAGTACAACAGCGGCTGCGGCTGGCCCGCCTTCACCCGCCCGGCCGATGACGAGGTGATCGAGGAGCACCGCGACACCTCCTATGGCATGATCCGCACCGAGGTGCGCTGCGGCAAATGCGGCGGGCATCTCGGCCACGTCTTTCCCGATGGCCCGCCCGAACGCGGTGGTCTGCGTTACTGCATCAATTCGGCAGCGCTGGTCTTCACCCCGGCCGCGGACTGAACCGGCACACCGCAGCGGGGGACGATGATGCAAGGCCGGTTCACCCGCGGTTACAACTCGCCTATGCAGGCAGGCACGCGTCGTCCGTTTGCGACGGGCCTTAACGGATTGAACTGAAGTCCATGTCCAAGCGGGGTGACCGGTTACAGCACAAAGGTGCCCGCGGCAGCCGCCGGGCTGCGGCGCACCGCGCCGAGGGGCCTGCCGCGCGCAGCGGGGCGCGCGCCGGCGGCGAAGCGCCCGCGCGTTGGCGCGTCTGGCTCAGGCGCGGGGCGATTGCCGGTGGTCTGCTGGCCTTGCTGGCGGTGATATTCCTCGGCTTCGCGGTCGGCTTCGCGGCCCGCTCGCTCCCCAGCTTTGCCGAACTCCGGGCGACCCAGCCCGGCCAGACCATCATCGTGCGCGCCCGCGACGGGCGCGAGATCGTCGAGCTGGGGCCGAGCTTCGGCGAATGGCTCGATTTCGCGGAAATCCCCGAGACCATGAAAAACGCGATGGTCGCGGTCGAGGACAAGCGCTTCTATTCGCATTTCGGGGTCGATCCGGTGCGTCTGGTGGGCGCGGTGGCCGAATATGCGCTGGGCGAGCGGGCGCGGATCGGCGGCACCTCCACCATCACCCAGCAGCTCGCGCGCAACCTGTTTCTCAACAACAACCGCACCCCCGACCGCAAGGCACGCGAGGCGGTGTTGGCAATGGCGCTCGAATGGAAGTTCTCCAAGGAGGAGATCCTCGAGCTCTATCTCAACAAGGTCTATTTCGGCGGCGGCGCCTACGGCATCGATTCGGCCAGCCGCAAGTTCTTCAGCCATCCTGCCGATGAGCTGTCGGTGGGCGAGGCGGCGATCATCGCCGGCCTCGTCAAGGCGCCGAGCCGCTATTCGCCCACCGCCGATACTCAGGCCGCGGTCGATCGCGCCAAGGTGGTGCTGCGGCTGATGCGCGAGCAGGGCTATATCACGGCCGATCAGGCCTCGGTTGACGTCTCCGAGGTGCAGCTCAAGGAGCAGACGTCCCAGAACTCGGTGCGCTACTTCACCGACTGGGTGTTGCCGCAGCTCGACATCATCCTGCCCGAGACCTTCGAGCCGATCGAGGTGTGGACCACGCTCGATATCGGGATGCAGCGCGCCGCCACCGCGGCGATCGAGGCCAATACGCCGGCCAATGCCCAGGGCGCGCTGGTCAGCCTTGATCGGGACGGGGCGATCCTCGCCATGGTGGGCGGCACCGACTACGTCGCCAGCAATTACAACCGCGCCACCGCCGCGATGCGCCAGCCGGGGTCCGCGTGGAAGCTGTTCGTCTATCTCGCCGCGCTCGAGGCGGGCTACACGCCCGAGGACACGGTTACCGACGCGCCGGTGACGATCGACGGCTGGAGCCCGCGCAACTCCACCGGGCAATATATCGGCGAAACCGATGTGCGCACCGCCTTTGCCTTTTCGATCAACACCGTCGCAGCGCAGCTCGGCAACGAGGTCGGGTTCGGCACGGTCGCTTCGATGGCCAAGCGCTTCGGGATCACCTCGCCGGTGGCGACCTATCCTTCGATGGTGCTCGGCTCGTCCGAAGTCCGGCTGATCGAGCTGACGCAGGCCTTTGCGGCGATCGCAGCCAAGGGGATCAAGGTCGAGCCTTACGGCATCGCCAAGGTCACCACCGCCAGCGGCGAGGTGCTTTACCGCCACGAGACCACGAACGAGCAGGCGCTGGTGGCCGACTATGTGGTCGCCGGAATGACCGACCTGCTTCAGGCCGCGGTGCAGACCGGGACCGGCCGCGCGGCGCAGATCGGGCGGCCAGTGGCGGGCAAGACCGGCACCACCTCGTCGAACAAGGACGGTTGGTTCATTGGCTTTTCCAGCGGGATCACCACCGGCGTGTGGATGGGACGCGACGATGCCAAGGCGGTGCCCGGATTGCAGGGTGGCCGCGCCCCGGCGCGGGCCTTCGCCGCCTTCATGCGCCATGCTGTCAAGGATCGCCCCGTCGAGGCGTTCGAGACCACGGTCGAGCTGCCCGAATGGCAGATGGAGCCGGACGAGGAAGCGATGTTCGGCGCACCCGAGGATTACTACTTCATCGACGAGCAGGGCAATCTGGTCGAGCCCGTCCGGCGCGAGCCGAGCCGCAGCCCCTTCGGCCCCGATGGCGAACGCCTGCGCGATGCCCCCCCGGCGGCCAGCCAGGATTTCCTCGAAGAGGCGACCGGGGGCGAATTGCCGCGGCCCCCGCGCGAACAGCGCCGCCCGCCGCAGCCGCAGGCGACCCGTCCGCCGCCGGATCAGTAATGCGGTCTGGCCCACGAAAGAAGGCGCCGGGAACTGCCCCCGGCGCCCTTTTCGTTCGGGCTGCGCGGCAGCTTAACGCAGGCGGACCGGGACGAAGACCGGCGGCTGCCCGCGCCGCTGGTAACGCAGCAGCAGCGCCTCGCGCTTTTCGGCGGTCGCCGCCTTGACCTGCGCCAGCAGCGCCTCGACGCTGGCGACATCCTGATAATTGGCCGACAGGATGATATCGCCGCGGCGCAGGCCCTTGCGGGCGGCATCGGAATTGGGATCGACCGCACTGATCACCACGCCCTTGGTTTCCACCGGCACCCCGAGCGAGCGCGCGATCTGCGCCGTCAAGGGGATCACCTGCAGGCCGAGCCTGTCCTCAATCGTGCCGTCCGAGGTGCCCGGAGCCATCGGCTCCTCGGCATCGGGATCGAAGGTCTGGGTCTGCTGGCTCAGCTCCGCCTCGCTCGGGCGCTTGCCGAGCGTGACGTTGACGGCGATCTGCTTGCCGTCGCGCAGCAGTTCGACCGGCACCCGGGCGCCCGGCTGGAGATTGGCGACGAGGAAGGAGACGGTCTGGTCGGCGGTCACCTCCTTACCGTTGACCCGGGTGATGATGTCGCCCGGCCTGATGCCTGCACGTGCGGCCGGGCTGTCGTCCTGCACGGTCTGCACGAACTCGCCGCGGCGCTTCTCGAGGCCGAGCGAGGCGGCAAAGTCCTCGTTGATCGGAGCCAACCCGACGCCGAGATAGCCGCGCTCGATCTCGCGGCCGGCCTTGAGCTTTTCGACGATCGGAGCGGCGATTTCGGCCGGGATCGCAAAGCCGATCCCCACGCTGCCGCCCGAGGGCGAGAAGATCGCATTGTTGATGCCGATCACGTTGCCGCGCATGTCGAACAGCGGGCCGCCCGAATTGCCGCGGTTGATGCTGGCATCGGTCTGGATGTAGCGATCATAGGCACCGCCCTGGCCGGTGTTGCGATAGACCGCCGAGATGATCCCGCTGGTGACCGTGCCGCCGAGGCCGAAGGGATTGCCGATCGCCACCACCCAGTCGCCCACCCGTGCTGCGCTCGAATCCCCGAAGCGCACGAAGGGGAAGGTCTTGTTGGCGCGGATCTTGAGCACCGCGAGGTCGGAGGCGGCATCCGCGCCCACCAGAACGGCTTCGTATTCGGAGCCGTCGGCCAGAGTGACGGAGATCGATTCCAGCTTGGCGCGGGTGTCGGGCGGATTGATGACGTGGTTGTTGGTGACAACATAGCCGTCAGCCGAAATGATGAAGCCCGAACCCAGCGATTGGGCCTCGCGCGTCTGCGGCTGAACGCCGCCACGGCGGCTGAACAGGTCGGCAAAGGGCGTGCCGGCGAAGGGGTTGTTGCTGACTTCGATCCGCTGACGGGTGGAGATGTTGACCACCGCAGGCTGGAGCTGCGCGGTGAGATCGGCGAAGCTCGCGGGTGCGCCGGCGACCGGCACCACACGGTCCATCACCGCATCATCGTTCTGCGCCACCTGCGCGCCGAGAGGCTGGCCGGTGATCAGCGAGACCGTCGCGCCGCCCACCAGCAGCGCGCTCGATAGTCCATAAACGTAGCGCACTTTTTTCACGTCCTCTTGATCCTTATTCTCGTGTCCGGAATGCGCAAGGCAGCCCCGGCGTTCCTCGATCTGTCCCCATGCCGCCTGATTGCGGTCAGGCGGCCCCGATTCAGCGCTCGTCGCCTGAACGCCAATTGAACGCTCGCAGCGCTTCGCCGGACGCCAATCGTCGCCCGTCGAACGACCTACTTCTTGCCCCGGAACTGGCGGAAATATTCGCTGTCCTCCGAGAGCACCATGGTGCTCTGCCCCTCGCCGGCAAGGAAGGTCTGCCGGTAGCTCTGCATCGCGCGATAGAAATCGTAAAACTCCGGATCCTTGCCATAGGCCTCGGCATAGATCGCGGCAGCATCGGCCGAGGCCTTGGCCTGGATTATCTGGGCATCGCGCTGGCCGGCCGCACGGATCGTGGCGGCTTCCTCTTGGCGATCGGTTTCCATCCGGGTGAAGGCGGCATCGAGGGGGCGGCCTTCGGGCAGGTCCGCCGCCTTGATCCGCACGTCGAGCACCTGCGCGCCATATTCGCGCGCCTGCCGGTCGAGCGCCTTGGTGATGTTGGCCATCGCCGTCCCCCGCTCGGCGGAAATCAGCGAAGCGAACGGGCGGCGCCCGAGCTCCTGTCGCACCACCGAGGTGAGGATCGGCAGCAGCTGGCTTTCGAGCTGGCGCTCGTTCCCGGCCCGCTCGACCAGCCGCACCGGATCGATGATGCGATAGCGGGCATAGGCATCAACCTGCAGGCGCTGCTGATCGTTGGAGAGCACCTGGGTGCGCTCCATATCAAGATCGAGCACGCGGCGGTCGATCATCTGCACCTGCTCGACGAAGGGAATGCGCCAATTGATCCCCGCCCCGGTCTGGCCATAGGGCGCATCGGGCCGGAACCGGTTGAACACCCGGTCGGGCTGGCCGGTGCGGATCACCACCGCCTGGTGGGTCTCGGGCACGATCACGATGCTGGCCAGCAGCGCCACCACCACCGCAACCGTGCCGATCGCCAGCGCCTTGTAATTCTGCATCAAGCGGTTCATCGCCTCATTCTCCCTGCGGCCGCGCGGGCTGAGCCTGCGAGCGCCGCTTCACTTCGGGCAGCGGCAGGTAGGGCATGACATTGCCGGACTCGACGATGGTCTTGTCGGTCTTGGACAGGATCGATTCCATCGTCTCGTAATAGAGCCGGCGGCGGGTCACTTCGGGGGCAAGCTTGTATTGCTCGTAGATATTGTTGAACTCCGAGGCATCGCCCTGCGCCCGTGCGAGCAGCTGCTGCGCCACCGCGCGGGCGCGGTTGATCGCGGCATCGGCATCCTGCTGGGCTGAAGACACGTCCTTGAAGGCCTCTTCCACGCGCGCGGGCGGATCGGTCTTGTTGATCTCGATGCCCTGCACGGTGATGCCCGAACGATAGGCATCGAGCCGCGCCTGCATCCGCTCGCGCACGTCCTGCTCGATCTCGGCGCGGCCTTCCCCGGTGAGCACCTCGTCGAGCTTCTTGCGCGCCACGGCGGCGCGCATCGCCGCCTCACCGATTTCCAGCAGCGCGTTGCGCGGATCATCCAGCTGATACTTGTAAAGCGTGAGATCGGAGATGTTCCAGCGGATCAGGTAGCTCAGATCAACCAGATTCTGGTCGGAGGTGAGGATCAGCTTTTCGATATTGGTGCCGGGGATGTTTTCCGAGCGGATCTGCGCGACATTTTCCTTCTCCACCATGTGGATCGGCCAGGGCGCGGTGATGTTGGTGCCGGAATCGAGCGTGTCGGCATACTTGCCGCCCAGCCATGTCACCACCGCCTGCTCGCCGGGCTGGATGAAGTGGACACTGGTGACCGCGACCCAGATCAGCCCGATCGCGCCGATGATCACCGGCACCCAGCTCTTGCCGCCCGGTCGTTCGGGCAAGCGGAAGCTCGGGCCGCCAGGCCCGCCGCCTGTGCGGCGCGGGCCTGCGGGGCCACGGTTCTTGAAGATATCGTCAATGCTGGCCGAACGCCGCCTGCCGGCTTCACCGCCGCCGGGCAGCCAGGGATTGCGCGGGCCGCTCTCGCCGCCGCCGGGCTTGTCGCTGCCCGGCGCATCCGCGCGCGGTTCGTTTGCTCCGGAGCCTTCATCCGGGCCGGTCTTGCCCCAGGGATTCTTGCCAGCCATGGCAAGGCCGCGCGCGGCAGCGCCAAGACGTTCTCTCCAGCCGTCATGTCTTTGCATATTGCCCTTATAAGTATCCCTTGAGCGAAAAACAGGGGTTGGCTGACGGAATTTGATGGTAGAGGCGGGAGGCATGAACAGCCCGCCTGATCCCGGCCGCCATCCCCCGCGCGCACCTGGTGCCGAGGAAGCGACGATCCGTGCCGCCCTCAGCTCCGAAATCAACCACCGCGTCCGCTCGGCGCGGATCGTTGCCCGCCGCGCGGTGATCGTCGCGGAAGCCGGCGATCTCGCGCCCGAAGCGCGCGCCGCGCTGGAAGCCGACATCACCGCCGCGCTGGCCCCGCTGGCAGAGATCGACGAGGTCCGCGTCGCGCTGACCGGCGAGCGGCGCCGCGTCCGGCTGATTGCGGTCGGCAGCGGCAAGGGCGGGGTCGGCAAGTCCACCCTCACCACCAATCTCGCGGTCGCGCTGGCGCGGCTGGGACGCAAGGTCGGGGTGATCGATGGCGACATCTACGGCCCCTCGCAGCCCAAGCTGCTCAAGACCGAGGGCATCAAGCCTTCCGTCACGCCCGAAGGCGACAAGCTGGTGGCGATCGACAGCCCTTACGGGGTCAAGGTGCTGTCGATGGGCCACATCGTCGCGCCCGGCAAGGCGCTGGCCTGGCGCGGGCCGATGACGGGCAAGGCGCTCACCCAGCTGGTCGATGCCGACTGGGGCGATACCGAACTGCTGCTGGTCGATCTGCCGCCGGGGACGGGGGATGTGCAATTGTCGATGCTCTCGGCGCACAAGCCCGATGGCGCGGTGCTGGTTTCGACCCCGCAGGATCTTGCGCTGATCGATGCCGCGCGCGCGGGCCAGCTGTTCGAACAGGGCGAGGTGCCGATCATCGGCCTGGTGGAGAACATGGCGGGCTATTGCTGCCCCGAATGCGGCCATATCAGCGATCCCTTCGGCAGCGGCGGGGTAGAGAAATTCGCCGCCGCGCTGGAAATCCCCTTCCTCGGCCGGGTGCCGCTGACGCTGGCGACACGGATCGCGGGCGACAAGGGCGAACCGCCCGCCGCCGGCGATGACGAAACCGCCGCGCCGTTCCGCGCGATTGCGGAAAAGCTGGCAAGCTGGCTGGCTACCGGGAAGCTCTGAGCCATGCAGATCTCGCGGCGCGGATTGCTGGCAGGGGCGGCAGCAGGCGGGGGGCTGCTGGTGGCGTGGTGGCTGATACCGCGCGCCTATCGCACGCCGTTGGTCGCCGCGCGGGGCGAGCATGTGTTCGGCGCGTGGCTCAAGATCGCTTCCGATGGTGTGGTGACGGTCGCCGTGCCGCAGCTCGAGATGGGGCAGGGCATCACCACCCTGCTGCCGCAGATCGTCGCCCAGGAGCTTGGGGCGGACTGGCGCCAGATCGCGGTCGAGCCGGCGCCGGTGTCGGGGGCCTATGGCAATGTCCCGCTGGCGCAGAAGTGGATCGCATTGTGGGATCCCAGCTTTGCCGGCCTTGCGCCCGCTACCGACAGGTTGATGGCCGAACGCTTCGCCGGCGCGCAGCGCTTCAACGCCACCGCAGACGGGACGTCGCTTGCCGCCTATGAAATGCCCTGCCGCGAGGCGGCGGCCGCCGCGCGCGCGATGCTGGCCCAGGAAGCCGCCGCGCGCTGGGGCGTGGCCTGGGAGGAATGCGCGGTCGAAGGCGGGTTCGTCACGCATGGCAACCACCGTGCGCGTTTCGGCGAGCTGGCCGAGGCGGCGGCTGACCATGCCCCGCCCGATCCTCCGCCGCTGCGGCCCGAACCTCCGCGCGAGAAGCCCCTGCCCGCCGATGCCGAGGACCCGCCGGCCTTCCCGCGGCTCGATCTGCCCTCCAAGGTCGATGGCTCCTACCGCTTCGCCGGGGATGTGCGCCTGCCCGGGATGGTCTTTGCGGCAATTCGCCACGGCCCCGTCGATGGTTCGGAACTGGTCGGGTTCAACCGCGATGCCGCCGCCGGGATCAAGGGTCTGGTCGGGATCGTCGAAAGCAAACGCTGGCTCGCGGTGGCCGCCGAGACGTGGTGGAGCGCCGATACCGCGCTCGAAGCGATGAAGCCCAAATGGTCGACCGCCGCCCCGGTCAGCAGCAACGAGATCGCCGCCAAGCTCGATACCCTGCTGACCGGGGGCGAGGCCTTTCCGATTGCCGAGACCGGCTTCGGGCGCGAGGCGCTGAGGCGGGTCGACATCGGGCGGCGCTACGAAGTCGAACCGGCCTATGCCGCGCCGGTCGAGACAGCCTGCGCGGCGGCGCGCTTCGTCGACGGGCGGCTCGATCTGTGGATGGCGACCCAGGCGCCCGAACAGGCACGCATCGCTGCGGCCCGGGCGATCGGCATCTCGACCGAGGACGTGGCGCTCTATCCCATGCCCGCCGGGGGCAGCTTCGATGCGCGGCTGGAACATGATCATGCGATCGAGATCGCGCAGATCGCCAGGCAGCTGGATCGCCCGGTGCAGCTGACCTGGTCCCGCCGCGACGAGCTGATCCGCGCGCGCCCGCGCGCACCGGCGTGGCTGCTGCTCGGCGCGCAGCTATCGAAAAGCCAGGACGGGGCGATCGACGCGCTGCATGTGCGTATTGCAACCCCTTCGGCCGCAAGGCAATTCGGCCAGCGCCTGTTCGGCAATCTCACCAGCATGGCCGCAATCCGGGCGACGAACGGCGTGCCCGATCCGATGGCCTGCGAGGGGGCGGTGCCGCCCTACGCAGTGCCCGGCGTGTTCGTCGAACATGTGCCCGCCGCGATCGATCTGCCGGTCGGTCGGGTGCGCGGCAATGCCTGGGGCCCCACCACCTTTGCCATCGAGAGCTTCATCGACGAGATCGCCACCAAGTTCGGGCGCGAGCCGCTCACCTTCCGCATCGCGATGCTCGGCAAGGACATAAGGCTGGCGGCGTGCCTGCAACGCGCCGCGCAGCTCGCCGGGTGGAACGGCGGGCTCGACCAGAGCGGGCAGGGCCTGGCGGTCGCGCGGCTCGGCGAGGGGCCCGAGGCCGCGCGGATCGCCTGCGTCGCCACCGCCCGCCAGAGCGAGGGCGGGGTGCGCGTCACCGAGCTTGCCGCCGCTGTCGATATCGGCCGGATCATCAATCACGACATCGCCCGGCAGCAGATCGAGGGCGGGCTGGTGTTCGGGATCGGCATCGCGCTCGCCAACCCGCTCAGGCTGCGCGGCGGGATGCCCGAGAGCCAGGATTACGACAGGCTCGGCCTGCCGACGCTGGCCGATTGCCCGGACATGCGCATCGAATTCATGGACAGCCAGGCCCCGCCAGCCGATCCGGGCGAGCTGGGGGCGGTGGTCGCGCCGCCCGCGATTGCCAATGCGCTGTTTTCGGCTACAGGCTTGCGGCTGAGACGACTGCCCCTACTTTCGGACGGCGTATGACCCGGACAGAACATCACCTCCCGGTCCGGGCCAGGCCTGCGCGCCGGAAACCTATCGCCTGCCGATCGTTGGGGCGGCAATGACCTGGCAGACCCAGCGCCTTCCGGGCGATCACCCTCCCGTATCAAGCGGCATGATCGGCGTCTTGCTGATCAACCTCGGCACGCCCGACGGGCCCGATCCGGAATCGGTCCGCCGCTATCTCAAGCAGTTCCTGTCCGATACGCGGGTGGTCGAGATCCCGCCGATCGTGTGGCAGGTGATCCTGCGCGGCATCATCCTCAACACCCGTCCGCAGAAAAGCGCCAAGGCCTATGCCAAGATCTGGACCGAGCGCGGCTCGCCGCTGGCCGATATCACCGCGCGCCAAGCCGCGGCCATGGCAGGGCGCTTCGGCGAACATGTCGTGGTCGATTACGCCATGCGCTACGGCAATCCCTCGATCGAAAGCCGCCTCACCGCGCTGATGGATCAGGGCTGCGACCGCATCCTGATCGCGCCGATGTATCCGCAATACTGCGCCGCCACCACCGCAACCGTGTTCGACGAGGTCGCGCGCGTGCTCGCCGGGATGCGCTGGCAGCCGGCGCTGCGCTTCGTGCCGCCCTATCACGATCATCCCGGCTATATTGCCGCCCTGGCCGAGGATCTGACGCGGCAGGTGCGCGCGCTCGCCTTCACGCCGGAAGTGATGCTGATGAGCTTTCACGGGATGCCGCAACAGACGCTGCAGAAGGGCGATCCCTATTATTGTCACTGCATGAAGACCGCCCGCCTCCTGCGCGAGGCGCTGGCGCAGCGGAGCGAATTTGCCGGAGTGCGGTTCGAGACCACCTTCCAGTCGCGCTTCGGGCCTTCGGCCTGGCTCGAACCTTCCACCGATGCGACCCTGATTGCCGAAGGCGGCAAGGGCACCAGGCGGCTGGTGGTCGCTGCGCCCGGCTTTGCCGCCGACTGCGTCGAGACACTGGAGGAACTGGCGATCGAGGGACGCGAGGAATTCGTCGAGGCGGGGGGCGAGGACTATGCCGTGCTCGACTGCCTCAACACCTCGGAGCACGGGCTCGCGATGATCGAGGCCCTGCTGCAACGCGAATTGTCGGGTTGGATTTGACGCTTTAGAAACGCACATTAATGTAAGTTGCGAATCCGAACTCATCACGGAGCATCGAAACGCCATGGCCACCCTTGCCGCAGCCCCGCAGGACAACGAAACCATCGGGGGCGGCGCCCCTGCGGATGCGCCGCGTCACTGGAGCGAAAGGCGCCTGAGCGCGGCTGATCTGGCCCACATCCCGGGCGATGCCGGCTGGCCGCTGGTCGGCAACACCTTCACCATGCTGGCCGATCCGCACGCCTTTGCCGAGCGGATGATCAAGACTCACGGCAAGGTCTACAAGAACCGCGCCTTTGGCGGCTGGCAGGTCGCCCTCATCGGGGCCGAGGCGAACGAACTGCTGCTGTTCAACAAAGACAAGATCTTCTCGTCGGAGCAAGGCTGGGGCCCGGTGCTCGACCAGCTCTTCCCGCGCGGGCTGATGCTGATGGATTTCGAGCGTCACCGGATCGACCGGCGCGCGCTCTCGATTGCCTTCAAGCCCGAACCGATGCGCCACTATGCGGGCGCGCTCAATCGCGGGATCGCGCGCGAGGTCGCCACCTGGGCTGGGCCGAAGCGGTTCTACCCGGCGATCAAGAAGCTCACGCTCGATCTGGCGGCAGAGAGCTTCATCGGCCTGCCGTGGGGGCCGCAAGCCGACAGGATCAACCAGGCCTTCGTCGACATGGTGCAGGCCTCGGTTGCGCCGGTGCGCCGGCCGCTGCCCTTCACCAAGATGAAGAAGGGCGTCGATGGGCGGGCCTATCTGGTGGACTATTTTACCCGCGAAACCCTTCGCCGCCGCGCCGAGGGCGGTGGGCAGGACATGTTCAGCCAGTTCGCCACCGCCACCCGCGAGGACGGCAGCCTGCTCCCCGTGGACGAGGTGGTCGATCACATGAACTTCCTGATGATGGCGGCGCATGACACCATCACCTCTTCGGCGACATCGCTGGTCTTCCACCTCGCCTCGAACCCGGCATGGCAGGAGAAACTGCGCGAGGAGATTTTCGCGGTCACCGGCGGGCCGGATGGCGACGGCAACCCGCGCCCGCTCGACTATGACGATCTGGCCAAGCTCGAATTGACCGAAATGGCGTTCAAGGAATCGCTCCGGATGATCCCCCCGGTGCCTTCGATGCCGCGCCGCGCGCTGCGCGAATTCGAATATGGCGGCTATCGCATTCCCGCGGGCGCGATGGTGGGGATCAACATCTACTGGACGCACCATTCGGAGGAATACTGGGACAATCCCTTCACCTTCGATCCCATGCGCTTCACGCCGGAGCTGGTGAAGGCACGGCACAAATATGCCTGGGTGCCGTTCGGCGGGGGCGCGCACATGTGCCTCGGCCTGCATTTTGCCTATATGCAGGTGAAGATCCTCATGGCCCAGCTGCTCCAGCGCTACCACATCACGGTCGCGGCCGGCTACAACCCCGCATGGCAGGACTGGCCGATCCCACAGCCCAAGGACGGGCTGAAGGTGGAGTTCCGGCCGCTGTGATGTTTCACGTGAAACATCGCGCGCCCTTCGATGATCGGACGATTGACGTGCCGCTGAGATGACGGCGCGGCGGGCGGGTGCCCCCGCGCATGGCTGCCCGGTTCGAGGCTGAAGGCATTGCGAGCACGACTGCCCGGCGCTTGCCCGCGAAAAGAGAAAAGATCAGAAATCCCAGGCGATGCCGTTCTTCTCCCAATCGCCGTAGCGGGTGGGGGAAAGCTTTTCGGTGGACTCGACCGCCTTGGGAGCAGGCGGCGGTTCGTTGGTCCAGTGCGCGGGCTTCTTGAAGGTCTTGGCGGCTTCGGACTTTTGCTTGGTCATGCCCGCCAAATGCCCATGCTGGCGCTTTGTTTCAAGCAAGGTCAGGCGGCGTGTTTGTGGCCGGCGTCGCCGAGGCGCCAAAAACCGGTTCCCACTTCTTCGCGCGATGCTTTAGGGGCCGTGCATGGCCCTGCCCCCCGGACTTCCCGTGCGCCGTGCCGCGCTGCGCCTGCTCGATGCCGTGTGCCGCCGCGGCGAGACGCTCGAACAGGCGCAAGCGGCGGCGCTGGCCGACATCCGCAAGGCCCCCGACCGCGCGCTCGCCAAGGCGATTGCGAGCGAGACCTTGCGCTGGCTGACCGACCTCGATGCCCTGATCGACAGCGCCACCAGGCAGCGCCTGCCCGGCGATGCCAAGGCGCGCATGGTGCTGCGGCTGATGCTGGCGCAGGCCTTGCGGCTCGACACCCCGCCCCACGCGGTGATTGCCACCGGCCTTGCGCTGCTGGCGGGCGGGCCGCGGCGGCTGGCGCACGGGGTGTTCTCGGCGCTGGTGCAGCAGGGCGCGGCCCTGCCCGCAGCGCCGACCCTGCCCGAGCAGGTCACCGCGCGCTGGGGCGCGGACAAGGCTGCCGCGATCGCACCGGGACTTGCCTTGCCGCCCGAGCTTGACCTCGCCCTGAAACACCCCGCCCAGACCGCCGCCCGCGCCGTGGCGATGGGTGGGATCAGCCTTGCGCCCGGCCACGTCCGCTTGCCGCGCGGTGCCGCGGTGGAGAAGCTCGACGGCTTCAAGACAGGCGATTGGTGGGTGCAGGACTTGGCCGCATCGCTTCCCGCCCGGCTGCTGGGGGCGGGCGAGGGACGTTCCGCGCTCGATCTGTGCGCGGCGCCAGGCGGCAAGACGATGCAGCTGGCAGCGGCGGGATGGAAGGTGACCGCGCTCGACCTGTCCAAGCGCCGGCTAGCCCTGCTCAAGGACAATCTCAGGCGCACCGGGCTTGCGGCCTCGCCGGTGCGCGCCGATGCGCTCGCATGGCAGCCGAGGCACCGCTTCGACGCGATCCTGATCGATGCGCCCTGCACCGCCACCGGCACCTGTCGCCGCCACCCCGATGTGCTCCACCGCATCGGCAAGGCCCAGATCGCCGAGATGGCGCAATTGCAACGCGCCCTTGCGGCGAGGGCAGCGGATTGGCTCAATCCCGGCGGGGTGCTGGTTTACGCCGTATGCTCGCTCGAATCCGAAGAGGGCGAGGAGCAAGCGGCGTGGATCGACGCCGAACTGGGCCTCATTCCATCGCCGATCTCAGCGGAGGAACTTCCCGCCGGCCTCGCGCCGACCGCAGAGGGCTGGCTGCGCACCCATCCCGGGATGCTGGCCGAGCACGGCGGGCTCGACGGGTTCTTCGTGGCGCGGTGGAGCAAAGGGTAGATTCCGGTCCGTCGGCCCGGCCTGCGGGCCGGGCGGAGCGGGGCGGGGCGTCAGTCCTTCACATATTTCTGGAAGCTCTTGCGCAGCTTCATCAGCTTGGGCGGAATCACCGCCAGGCAGTAGGGATTGCGCTGGCCTTCGCCGATCCAGTAATCCTGATGGTAGTCCTCGGCCGGATACCACTGCGCTGTCTGGACGCCGCCCGACAGGCCTTCGATGGTGGTCACGGCTTGCCGGCCGTGCGCGGCATTCCAGCGCCGGATCGCGGCCTCGGCCTCGGCGCGCTGTTGCTCGGACAGCGGGAAGATCGCCGAGCGATACTGCGTGCCGATGTCGTTGCCCTGCCGGTTGAGTTGCGTCGGATCATGCGTGCCGAGGAAGACGTCGTAGATTTCGGCGAGGCTGATCATGTCCGGATCGAAGGTCACGCGGATCGCTTCGGCATGGCCGGTATGGCCGGTGCACACTTCCTTGTAGGTCGGGTTCGGCGTGGTGCCGCCGATATAGCCGCTTTCCACGCCTGTCACGCCCACCACGTCGCGGAACACCGCTTCGGTGCACCAGAAGCATCCCCCCGCCATGATCGCCGTGTCCATGTTGCTCATCGAATTCTCCATCGGTTTCTGGCACAAATAGGCTAGCCGTGTGCGCCTTGCCACGGGAACCGTGCCAAAATTTCCATCTCCCGGGAGAACTGACCCATGAAAAAGCTGATCCTTGCCCTCACCGCCGCGAGCGGCCTTTCCCTTGCCGCGCCGCTGATGGCCCAGCACCAAGGCCACGCCATGGCCGGCGGTGAGGTCGATGAGGCGCACATCAAGGACACCGCGCATTTCCTCAAGATGCACGGCGAGCAGCTTTCGGCGGCGATCAATCACCCCACCCGCGCCCAGGACAAGGCGCGCGATGCCTACCGTCATCCGGCCGAAACGCTCGCCTTCTTCCATGTCGGCCCGGAGATGAAGGTCGGCGAATATGCCCCGGGCGGCGAATGGTATTCGCGCCTGCTGGGCCATTATCTGGGCGGCGAGGGGCAGTTGGTTGGCCTGTTCTTCAATCCGCTGCTGGTTTCCAGCGATCCGGCACGTCAGCAGGGCGTGCGCGATGCCGCGGCCAAGTTTCCGCAGGATGTCGCCTCCTTCACGGGGCTGCCCGTCGAACGCTTCGCCGCGATGACGATGGACGCTGTCCCGGCCGAGCAGAAGGGCACATTTGATCGCATTCTGGTGATTCGCATGATGCACAACCTGATGCGCTGGAACATGGCCGACAGCGAAATCAAGGCGATGCGCGAGCTGCTCAAGGATGACGGGCTGCTCGGCATCGTCCAGCACCGCGCCAAGCCGGACGCGCCGTGGTCCTATGCCAACGGCACCAAGGGCTATCTGCGCGAGCAGGACGTGATCGATTTCATGCGGGTCAACGGCTTCGAACTCGTTGCCAAGAGCGAGGTCAACGCCAATCCCAAGGACAGCGCCGATCACAAGGAGGGGGTGTGGGAAATGCCCCCGGTGCTCGCCACCAAGCGCGAAGACCTCAAGGGCCTGGGCGAAAGCGACCGCATGACGCTGCTCTTCAAGAAGGCGAAGTAATCGCCCCTTTGTCGGCCGCGATTTCCAGGCCTTTCGGTGTTCCACCGAACTCGAAATCGCTATAAGGGGCGGCGGCATGACCGCAATCACCGTCGCCGCCCTGCAGCTGGCCCTCGGCTCGGATGACGAAGCCGCAAATATCGCCGCCGTGTCGGCGCTGGTGGAGGAGGCTGCGGCCAAGGGTGCGCAGCTGATCCTTCCGCCCGAGCTGTTCTCCGGACCCTATTTCTGCCGCGAAGAGGACGAAACGCTGTTCGCCCTCGCCCGCCCGACGCCCGAGCACCCCAGCGTCACCGCCATGCAGGCGCTGGCCGCGAAGCTGAAAGTGACGATCCCCACCAGCTTTTTCGAGCGTGACGGGCACCACTATTACAACACCCTTGCGATGATCGGCCCCGATGGCGGCATCATGGGCACCTATCGCAAGAGCCATATACCCGATGGGCCGGGCTATGAGGAAAAATACTATTTCCGCCCCGGCAACACCGGCTTCAAGGTGTGGGATGTGCCGGGCGAGGACGGTGCCGTGGTAAGGGTCGGCGTCGGCATCTGCTGGGATCAGTGGTATCCCGAATGCGCGCGCGCGATGGCGCTGATGGGGGCCGAAGTGCTGATGTATCCCACCGCGATCGGCTCCGAGCCATATGACCCCGATCTCGACACCAGCCGCATGTGGCGGCGCGCGATGATCGGACATAGCGTGTCGAATTGCATGCCAGTGCTCGCCGCCAACCGGATCGGCACCGAAGGCGGACAGCGCTTCTACGGCCACTCCTTCATCGCAGACGAGTGGGGCGATGTCCTTGCCGAATATGGCGCGGGCGAATCCGGCGTGCTGACCGCGCGGCTCGATCTTGCCCGCGCCGCCACCCACCGCGCCGGGATGGGCTTCTTCCGCGATCGCCGCCCGCAGCTCTATGGGCGGATTGCGCAAGACATCTGAGGTGCGCAACCTCTATCTCGTCGCGCTGGGGAGCAACCGGCGGCACCACCGGTTTGGAGCGCCCGCGGGCGTGGTGCGCGCGGCGATGGAGGAGCTGGCCGCATTGGGCACCGTTCTTGCCCGCTCGCCGGTGCTCGTCACGCCGGCGATGGGCGCGGCGCAGCGCCGCTTCGCCAACGCCGCGCTGGTGCTGGAAAGCGAGCTTGCCCCGCCGGCGCTGCTGGCCGCGCTCAAGCGCAGCGAGCGCGCGTTCGGACGGCGGCGCGGGCGGCGCTGGGGTGATCGGGTGCTCGATTGCGACATCATCTTGTGGAGCGGCGGGCGCTGGGCGAGTGCAGGCCTCACGATCCCCCACCCCGACTACCGCCACCGCACTTTCGTGCTCACGCCAGCCTGCACGATTGCCCCGGACTGGCGCGATCCGGCCAGCGGATTGCGTCTCGCTCAGGCCCATGCCCGCTTGACCCGCCGCCGCCCCCTGCCTAGGTGAGCGCGCCTGCCGCCACCGCGCGGCACAGATGTGGGCCCGTAGCTCAGTAGGTAGAGCAGCTGACTTTTAATCAGCGGGTCACAGGTTCGAATCCTGTCGGGCTCACCATTTTCGCAATGGCTTGATTTGATAATCCCGGCGCGGCTGCGTCGCCGGGTCTCGATGGGGTGCCCGTCGCCATCCAATTATGAATGGCGTCCATGGTCGTTAGGGCTTTTCGGTTTGGGTGCCTTGGAGTGGTGGATTAGCCGCTCGTACTTTGGTTCATGACGCGGCACATCACGGATCGGCAGATGCAGCCAGTCCATGTGCCGCGCCGCCACCTGCGTGCCGAGGCCCTCCACGCCCAGAGCACGCATCTCGTGCTCCTCGATCAGGGTAAGGACGGCTGCCGCACCGAAGGCTTGCACTGCATCGAGATCAATGCCGAGATCGCGGTCCCTGCCGCCTGTCATGGCCCCGGGTTGCTTCTTACCGGGGCAGAAGGTGATACCGATCTTGCCGAAGCCCTGCTGGGGCTGAATAGCGGCGATCTGCAGGGGGTGGGTGCGGCTGGTTCTCATGTGCTTTCCTCCATCGCAAAAACCGCTCTCGGCGGGCCTTTTGTGGTAAGGACGACTATCATTGGAGATGGGCCGGGTGCGGGGTGCTCGGGATTTTCCAGGCTCGCAGGAGATCAAGCGATTTGAAGCGCAAGGCAGTCGGATTTTACTGGACCCTCCCAGTGCCATGGGCAGGCTTTGCCAAGCTGCCGGAAGATATCGAGCGCGCCGCTCAGGCCAGCCGCACCATCCGGTGCCAAAGGGCCTTGATCCATCGCTACGCTGCGGAGAACGGCTTGGAGATCGTCCATGAGGCCGCCTTCCTCGAGGTCGAGCCTGACCGCGGGAGCGAGTTCATAGAAGGTGCGCTGGAGAAGGCGGCCGCCAAGTACCGGCAATATCGAGCGATGCTGCTTTTCGTCGATTTCTCGGGCGTGCTGCTTGTCGTTCTTGAATGCGGTGGTTGAAACGTCGGCTCGACCCCGCGCTGGTCTGAGCCGTCAGATTTCCTCCGGCGATAAGCAGGGTCCGGTGCCGATGAGGAGACGGACGAGTGAAGCGGAACAGGTGAACGCGCGGCTGACCCGAGCAAGAAAATGCTGGCGCTCCGTGCCATGCGGCAAGCGGTGGCTCATCGCCGGGAGGTTTTCGGGGTGAGCCAGCCTCGGGCCTGCGCGGTGCTGGGCGCGGCCTGGACCATGGTGCGTCATGTCACTCGTCGGCCTGACGATGTCAGGGCGCGCGAGCGCAAACCAGCCGCAGCTCGCTGGAGACCACCCCGCCGGGCTCGCAGGTGATCACCCGCCACGAGGCTGGCGCGCCGTGCCGCAATCGGGTGGAAAGCGTGCCCGCGCCGATCATCCGCAGCGCCCTCCCGTCCCGCACGCGGATTTCGTCGAAGGGGACATGGACATGGCCCGACATCACCGCGTGCGCACCCGCCGCCGCGATCGCGGCAAAGGCTGCATCCCCGCCGATGGTGGGATTCGCACGGTCATCCTCCTTGGCGAGCAGCGGATGGTGCGCGGTAACGATGATGGTGCGCGGATCGCCCTTCAACGCCTCCAGCCGCGCCAGCGTGTCGGCAAGGGCGGCGGAACGGATCACCCCGTCCGACCACGGAAAGCGGGTCTGCGCACGCACCGTCGTGCGCAACGGCACCAGCACCACGTCATCCGAGGCAAAACGCCGCTGCACCGCCGCGCGCAGCCGGTTGTAGCGCCGGAAGGGATCGGTGAAACGCTCCCACGGGTTGTAATAGGGCATGTCGTGATTGCCCGGCTCCAGCACCACCGGCACGCCGAGCGAGGCGAACCATTCCTGCGCGCGGGCATATTCGGCATGTTTGGCGCGCTGGGTCAGATCACCGGTGCAAACCACCGCATCGGGCCGCTCGTCCGCCACGGCGCGGGCCACGGCATCGAGCGCGGCGCGATCTTCCGCCCCGAAATGCACGTCGCTGATATGGAACAGGCGGGTGGTCATGCGCTGCGCCTCAGATCCTGCGCCCAACGATCAGCCATGCGGCGAGCGCGTTGAAGGCGGTGTAGGCGAGATAGGCCCAGGCAAAACTCGGCCACCCTCTCACCGACAGCAGCAGCGCGAAGAACAGCACCACGAATTCGGTCAGCAGCGCGGCGCGATCGCCGAGCCGCCGACTCGCTTGCGGCAAGCGCGCAAGCATCGGGTGACCGCTTTTGAACACCGCCCGGTTGAGCGCGAAGTTGCCGACGCCCAGCACAAAAATCACGATCGTCGACCATCCCATCCTCGTCAGTATGGCGCTGCGCCGGTCGATTGGAAACCGCCATTTGTCGCCCGCTTCGCGCTGTCCGTCCGGGGCCTGATCCGCCGGTCGAAGGGTAGAGCGGGGTTGATCGACCTTAGGCTGAAGCGCCGCCCGAATCGGCCTATTCCATGGTTCGGCAGCCAGCCTGGCAACCCCGGATCGGCACCCCGCCCGATCACAGGCCGCCTGCCGATGGAGGATGACCATGAAGACCCTTGCCCTTGCAGGCGCCGCGCTCGGCCTCGTCTGCGCCGCCGCCCCTGCCTTTGCCCAGCCAGTCGAGCAGATGTCGCTGCGCGTCCCGATCAGCGACATCAATCTCGCCACCGCGGCGGGCCAGAAGGCACTCGACAACCGCATCGAGCGCGCCGCACGCACCGTATGCCGCGCCGACAGCCCGGTCACCGGCTCACGCGTGCTGACCCAGGAACGCCGTGACTGCCTTGCCAAGGCCCGTGCCGATGCCCGCCAGCAGGTCGCGGTGATCACCGGAGACCGGCAGCGCGGCGGCTGAACCGCGCAATGTCCCAGGCGCACCAACTCCGCGGTGCAGCCGTTATGGCCCGAACCCTTTCAGTCCCTGGGGTTCGGGCCTTTTTTTGTAGCCGCCTTCGGTGGCGCAGGCCTCCCGCCCCCCCCCCCAACCGTCCGGCCATCGCCTTGACGCGGGCAAGATAGGTGCGGCCAATGCGCAGGGCCTTGCCGTTCTGCAGTTCCACCGACCACACCCCGAGCCCGTCGTGCCGCAGGCCGCGGATATTGTCGCGCCGCAGGATGGTGGAGCGATGGATTCGGATGAATTCCTCGGGATCGAGCCGCGCCTCCAGCCCGGCGATGGTCTGGAGCAGGAGATAGGAGCGCGGGCTATCCTCGCTGCCGACATGCAGGCGCACGTAATCGCGCTCGGCGTCGATCTGGTGCACCTCGCTCACCGCGATCCGCAGCAGTTCGGAGCGGTGCGGCACCCATAGCTCGTCGAGATAGCGGCTGGTTTTCTGGCGACGCTGGCCGCGGCGGGCGAGCGCGCGCTCGATCGCCCGTTCGAGCCGGTCGGCGGCGACAGGCTTGAGCACGTAATCGACCGCCTCGCAGTCGAAGGCCTCGACCGCGAAATGATCATGCGCGGTGACGAAAATCACCACCGGTGCCTGTTCCTGCTCGGCCAGCTTGCGGGCCACGCCGAGGCCGTCCAGCTCGGGCATGGTCATGTCGAGCAGCACCAGATCGGGTTCGAGCTTTTCGGCCAGGCGCAGGGCGGCGGCGCCGTCGCTCGCGGTGCCGACCACGCGCACGCTGGGGATCTCAGCGCAGATCACCTGCACGCGTTCGACCGCGAGCGGTTCATCATCGACAATCAGGGTTCTAAGCGCGGTGGTTTCGGTCCGGGTGTCAGTCATGGCGGGTCGTGTTTCGCGTGAGGGGAATGCGGATCTCGGTGCGGTAGCCGCCCGGCACGGGGGCCGAGGTGAAGCCGATATCGGGGCCGAAGCGCGCCTCGAGCCGGTCGCGGACATTGGCCAGGCCGATGCCGAAGCCGTGGTTGGCCCCCTGCGGCACGCCCGGGCCGTCATCACTGACAGTGATCACCAGCCGATCGAACTCCTCGCGCGCGGCCAGCCTGATGGTGACCGGACGGGCAACCGCGGAAATGGCGTATTTGACCGAATTCTCGACCAGCGGCTGGAGGATCATCCCTGGCACCCGCGCATCCTCGAGATCGCGGGGCAGATCGAAGACGCACACCAGCCGCTTGGGAAAGCGCACCGCCTCGATGTCGAGATAGAGCCTCTGGAGATCGAACTCGTCGCGCAGGGCAACGTCAGCGGTCGGCTCGTTGGCGAGGCTGTGGCGATAGAAGCGGCTGATCGTCTGGATCATCTTCTCGGCCCGCTCGACCTTGCCGGTCATCACCAGCGCCGAGAGCGAATTGAGCGTGTTGAACAGGAAATGCGGGTTCACCTGATAGCGCAGGGAGCGCAGCTCGGCCGCCTTGGCGGCGGAACGGAACTGCTCCTCGCGGCGCTGCGCCGCGCGGGCCTGCACGCCCGCGAGCAGGGCGAAATAGGTCGATGCCCAGGCCAGCAAGAGAAAGTAGCGCCCCAGCGCCACGTCGAGCAGCTTGCGCCAGAAGTCGGCATGGGTTTCCGCCGGCGCGATCACGATGCTCTGCGAACCCGCCGTCTTGTCACCGGCCCGCGCGGGCTCGCCGGCCGGACCGACCGGGCGCGCCGGCACATCGATCAGCAGGTTGCCGCTTTCATCGCGGCGCAGGTTCAGGTTGTACTTGCGGGCATAGGCCTGCTCCTGCGCCACCCCCATGTCCTTGAACACGATGTAATTGATCTGCCCGATCGCCAGCGCGATCGGCATGGCCAGCATGATCGCGGCGAAGATCTTGATCCACAGCGGGCGGCTGTCGACCAGGCGCAACAGCAGCCACAGCACCATCGTGAAGGCGATCCCGACCGCTGTCACCACCAGGCGCCGCCAGCCAAGCTCGAACTGCAACTCGAAGTCCATCACCAGGCTGCGCACCGTGGTGAGGATGAAATAGGTCGCCCACAGCACCACCATCGAGAACAGCACCGTGCGGAAGGGCACGGTCACGCCCGCCGGGGCGGGGGCGGGATCGGGGATATGCGGCGCGGTCATTATGCCGGCAAGCGATACCGCGCCGGCGGAGCGATGGCTACCGGCGCGGGCGCTTGTCGTCGGCCAGACTCGCGCCTTGGTCGAATGATGGACGGCTGTCCAGCGGCGATCGGGCCACCTGCCGCCGGCATCGGCAGCATCAATCCCGGGGCTTGATCATGTCGGTGGGCACCACCCATGCCGCGAACTGCTCTTCGGTCAGCAGGCCAAGCTCGAGCGCGGCCGCCTTGAGCGTGGTGCCTTCGGCGTGGGCCTTCTTGGCGATCTTGGCGGCGTTGTCATATCCGATGTGCGGGTTGAGCGCGGTCACCAGCATCAGGCTTTCGTTGAGCAATTGGGTGATGCGGGCCTGGTTCGCCTCGATCCCCACCACGCAATTGTCGGTGAAGGCATGGGCCGCATCGCCCATGAGCTTGATCGACTGCAGCACGTTATAAACGATCACCGGCTTGAACACATTGAGCTCGAGATGGCCATGCGATCCGGCCACGGTGACGGTGGTGTTGTTGCCCATCACCTGCGCGCAGACCATCGTCATCGCCTCGCATTGGGTGGGGTTGACCTTGCCCGGCATGATCGAGGACCCCGGCTCATTGGCCGGCAGGCTCAACTCGCCGAGGCCCGAGCGGGGGCCGGATCCGAGCAGGCGGATATCATTGGCAATCTTCATCAGGCTGACGGCGAGCACGTTCAATGCGCCCGAAATCTCGACCATCGCGTCATGCGCGGCAAGCGCCTCGAACTTGTTGGGCGCGGTGACGAAGGCATGGCCGGTCTCGGCCGCGACTTCGGCGGCGAAGGCGACATCGAAGCCGACCTTGGCGTTGATCCCGGTGCCGACGGCGGTGCCGCCCTGTGCCAGCTCGAGCACGCGCGGCAGCGTCGCCTCGACGCGGGCGATGCCGTTTTCGATTTGCTTGGCATAGCCCGAGAATTCCTGCCCCAGCGTCATCGGGGTGGCATCTTGCAGGTGGGTGCGGCCGATCTTGACGATCCCGGCGAACTCCTGCGCCTTGGCAGCGAGCGCGCCATGGAGCTTCCTGAGCGCAGGGATCAGATGGGTGATCGCCTCGTGCGCGACGGCGATATGCATCGCGGTGGGGAAGGTATCGTTGGAGGACTGCCCCATGTTGCAATGGTCATTGGGGTGGACGGGGCTCTTGCCGCCCCTCTTGCCGGTGAGAATCTCGTTCGCCCGGCTGGCGATCACCTCGTTGGCGTTCATGTTCGACTGGGTGCCCGAACCGGTCTGCCACACCACCAGCGGGAACTGGTCGGCCAGCGTGCCGTCGATCACCTCGCGCGCGGCCTGCACGATCGCCTCGCCGAGCTTGGGATCGAGCACGCCGAGCTTCATGTTGGCCTTGGCCGCCGCCAGCTTCTGGATGCCCAGCGCACGCACCAGCGCGGGCGGCATGCGTTCGCCGCCGATCGGGAAATTGACAATCGAACGCTGCGTCTGCGCACCCCAGTGGACATGCGCCGGAACCGCCACTTCCCCGAGCGAATCGGTTTCGATCCGCACATCCTGCCCGTTGCCCATCATGTCACTCATCGAACCCATCCCTGCGTAAGTCGATTAGAATCCCGCTTGCTCTTGCGCTTCCCTAAGCACCGCTGGCGAGCGAGGTCAAAGCCCGAATGATGCAGCCGCGACCGCGGACGCGAAACGTCGCAAAGACCTTGGAAGGCGCGGCGGGCGCGTCTAAGGAGGGGTTGACGGGCTGTATTGCTCAACTAATACAGCTTGCGGAGCAGAGATGACCGAACTTACCATGACCCGTGAATCCAGGATCGACTTCGGCACGGCCCGCCGGGCGATGATCGACAGCCAGTTGCGCACCAGCGGTGTCAACGAGGACTATGTGCTGGCGCGGATGCTGGCCGTCCCGCGCGAGGACTTCCTCCCTGCGGACAAGGCCGCCCTGGCCTATATCGACCGTGCGGTTGCGCTTGGCGATGCCAAGGGTTCCGGCGGCCACCTCGCCGCGCCGCTGTTCTATGGCAAGCTGCTGCTTGAAGCCCAGCCGGCCCGCGATGACCGCGTGCTGGTGGTCGAGGGCGGCACCGGCTACCTTGCCGAGCTGCTGCGCCCGCTGGTCGCCAGCCTGACGAGCATCCCCGCTGCCGAAGCCGCGACGGCGAGCGGCGCGGAAGAATACACCCTGATCGTGATCGATGGCGCGATCGAGACCCTGCCGGACAATCTCGCTGCCCGGCTGGTCGAAGGCGGACGGATCGTTTCGGGTCTGGTGCTGCGCCAGGTTACGCGGCTTGCGCGCGGCCGCAAGGTCGCCGGCAAGGTGGCGCTTCATCCGGTCGAGGAGCTGGGCATTCCGGTGCTCCACGCATTCGATGCGCCCAAGCGCTGGACCTTCGCGTGAACCGCAGGCCTGCCCCCTCATGGCTGGCCGGTTCGGCGAGCCTGCTGGCCTTCGCGCTGGCAGCCCCCGCCGGGGCCGATAACCTGCGCGAGGCGCTGGTCGAGGCATACAAAACCAACCCCACGCTCGAAGCCGCGCGCGCCAGCCAGCGCGCCACCGACGAAGGCGTGGCGATCCAGCGCGCTTCGGGCCTGCCCGCGGTGAACATCAACGCCACCCACATCGAATTTATCCGGCAGTCCGCCAACTCCTTCACCGCGCCCGAGCGCAATCTCGGCGTTCAGGCACAGCTCTTGGTTCCGGTCTATTCCGGCGGTGCGGTGCGCAACGGCGTGCGGGCCGCGAAGAACCGGGTCGAAGCCGGCCAGGCCGATCTGCGCAACACCGAAAGCACGATCTTCAGCCAGGTCGTCGCGGCCTATATGGACGTGCTGCGCACCGAAGCGCTGGCGGCGCTGGCAGCCAACAATGTCGCGGTGCTCAAGACCAATCTCGAAGCCACCAGCGACCGCTTCCAGATCGGCGATCTGACCATCACCGACGTCGCCCAGTCGCGCGCACGCCTGGCGGTGGCGGAGGGCGATCTGGAGGCCGCGCAGGCCAACCTGATTGCCGCGCGCGAAACCTATATCCGGCTGGTCGGCAAGGCCCCGGGCGAGCTCGAGGCGCCGCCGCCGCTGCCCGGACTGCCCGAAACCGTCGGCGAGGCGATCGTCGCCGCGCTAGAGAACAACCCCAACCTCATCGCCGCCAAGGAACGCGCCGCGGCCGCCGGCTTCGATACCAAGGTCGCCGGGGCGGGCCGCCTGCCGACGGTGGGCGTGTTCGTGAACGGGCAATACAGCGATTTCTTCGGCACGCTCGGCGGCCCGGTCGCAGCGCAGTTCGCGCAGAGCGAAAAGACCGCCAATGCCGGGGTGCAGGTCACCATCCCGCTGTTCCAGGGCGGGGGGCCGGCGGCGCGCCAGCGACAGGCGGGCGCGCGCGAAAGCGCCGCGCTGGAGGACGTGATCGCCGCCGAACGCCAGATCATCGCCGAAACCCGCTCGACCTGGTCGAACTGGCAGGCCGCCAAGGCGGTGATCAAGAGCGCCCAGGCCGCGGTCGAAGCGGCCGAGCTCAGCCTTGAAGGGGTGCGGGCGGAAAACTCGATCGGCAACCGCCAGATCCTCGACGTGCTCAATGCCGAACAGGAATTGCTGCAAGCGCGCGTCCAGTTGGTGACGGCACGGCGCAACGCCTATGTCGCCGGGTTCAATCTGCTGGCGCTGATGGGCCGCGCCGAAGCGCGCGATCTCAACCTCGACACGGGCGGCCCGCTCTACGATCCCGCGGTCAATTACGAGCGCGTCCATGACCGGATCTTCGACTGGGATCGCGACCCGGCCCCGCAGGCGAGATCAACCCGCACCGTTGACATTCCCGCCCCCGACGCAAGAATCGGCCCGCAACTGCTGCCGGACGAGAAGTAAATCCCGATTCGGGACAGCTTGCGGGCGCAACGAGGGCTGAACATGGGGCATGAAGGCGAAGCGTCGGTCGAGGAAATCCTCGAATCGATCAAGAAGGTGATCGCGCGCGACAACCGCGCCGTGGCGCTCGAAGCGCGGCGGCGGCGCGAATTGGGCAACGCGCGCAATGCCGCTGCGGGCTTGCCGCCCGCTGCCGCAGCGCCGCTCCAGCATCGGGTGGGCGAGGAGGAGGAAGTGCTCGATCTCGCCGACATGGAGTTCACGCCCGAAAGCGAAGCCCCGGCGGTGCCGCTCGCCAGTGCCTGCGCCACCCCGGACGAGGCGCCGCTGATCGCCGATGGGATACGCAGCGCGGTGCAGGAAAACCTCGCCGCGCTGGCGATGCTGGCCGAACCCGGCGCGAAGCCGCAGATCGTGCGCTCGGGCGAAACCTCGTTGGAAGGTCTCACCCGCGAACTGCTGCGGCCGATGCTGGCGGATTGGCTCCAGGCCAACCTGCCCGCGATGGTCGAAAAGCTGGTGCAGGCGGAAATCGCCCGGATCGTTGGCAAGAAGCCTTAAGGCATCGGCCCCGAACATCTGGCGCAGCCGCGCGCAGCAGGCTAATCCTGCGCCCCATGCGAAACCTGATTGCTCTGGGTGCGCTTGCCGCAGCCCTTTCCGCCGCTCCCCTTGCCGCCAAGCCCGGCGATCCCGTTCCGGGCGTGACGATGCCGCCGATGAGCGCGCAGGATCTCGTCACGATGCCGCGGCTCGGCGCGCCGGCGGTGAACCCGGAAGGCACGCTGGCCGTCTATGGCGTCACCACCACCGATCCGGAAACGCTGGCGCGGCAGACGACCCATTACCTGCTCGATCTGATGCGGCCCGGTGCGCAGCCGGTGGCGCTGCGCTTGGGGATCGAGGCCTCCGCGCCCGCTTTCGGCCCGGATGGTGCGCTTTATGTGCTGAGCAGCGGAAACCCGCAGGGCGAAGGGGTCGCGCCGCGCGGTCGGGTGTGGCGGATCGCGCTCGGCAAGGACGGCAAGGCCGGCCCGCCCGCGCTGGTGGCGGGCTTTCCCGATGTCGACATCGCCGGCTTCAAGCTCTCCCCCGATGGCAAGCGGATCGCGCTCTGGGCCACGGTGCCGCGCGATTGCCCGACGTTCGGCTGCGCAAGCCAGCCGGCGGCGCACCTGCCCGGCCCCGGCACCGGCCGGCTCTATGACGGCGCGGGCGGGTTCTACCGCCACTGGGACCGCTGGGCGACGCCGGGACGGCCCAACCGCGTGTTCGTCTTTGCCCTGGAAAACGGACAGGCGCAGGGCGAAGGGGTGCCGCTCGACGGCACCAACCCGGCCACCGGCCTGGTGGCCGACACGCCGACCATGCCCTTCGGCGGCGGCGAGGATATCGCCTTCGCGCCCGATGGCGAAGCGGTCTATTTCGTCGCGCGGCTGGCCGACGGGGCAGAACCGGGCTCGACCAATCTCGATATCTACCGCTCGGACCTGACCGGCTCGGCACCCGTCCTGCTGACCGCGCACAACGCCGCCACCGATACTGCGCCCGCGCCCTCGCCGGACGGCAGATATCTCGCCTGGCTGGCGATGGACCGGCCGACCTACGAGGCCGATCGGCTGTCGGTCCGCCTGCTCGATCTCACGACCGGCGCGGTGCGCAACCTGACCGCGGATACCGATCTGAGCTTCAGCAGCCTTATCTGGAGCGCCGACGGCAAGAGCCTGTTCGCCACCGCCCAGGCGGTGCTCGACACCCCGGCCTTCCGGATCGACCCGGTCAGCGGCGCGGTCGAACGGCTCGATCTGATGGCCGGCAACGAGGCGCATATCGCCAATCTCGTCAGCTTGCCGGGCGGGCGGCTGCTGTTCACCCGCGATTCGCTTGGCCATCCCGCCGAGCTGTTCCTGTCGGAGGGCGGCGCGCAGGCGCGCCCGCTTACCGATGTCGCCACCACCCGCATGGGCAGGCTCGCGAACATCGTCACCCGCCGCTTCAGTTTCACCGGTGCCAATGGCGACAGGGTATGGGGCCAGATCACCCGCCTTGCCGACCAGACCGGGCCGATCCCGGCAATCCTCTACATCCACGGCGGGCCGCAGGGGAGCTTCAACGACAGCTGGTCCTATCGCTGGAACCCGCGCGTCACCGCCAGCCAGGGCTATGCGGTGATCTCGGTCGATTTCCACGGCAGCACCGGATACGGGCAGGCCTTCACCGATGCGATCAACCGGAACTGGGGCGGCTGGCCGCTCGAAGACCTGAAGAAGGGCCTCGAGGCGGCGCTCGCGCTCGACCCGCAGATCGATCGCAAGCGCGCCTGCGCGATGGGGGCAAGCTATGGCGGCTACATGGTCAACTGGATCGCCGGCAACTGGCCCGACCGCTTCGACTGCCTCGTGCAGCACGACGGCATCTTCGACACCCGCAGCTTCTACTATGCCACCGAAGAATTGTGGTTTCCGCGCTGGGACTTCGGCGGCAGCTACAGCGAGGCGCGCGAGACCTACGAGAAGTGGAACCCGGCCAACCACGTCGACAAGTGGAAGACCCCGATGCTGGTGGTGACCGGCGAACGCGATTACCGCGTGCCCTATACGCAGGGCCTGCAAAGCTTCACCGCGCTCAAGGAACGCGGCATCCCCTCGCAATTGCTGGTATTTCCCGACGAAAACCACTGGGTGCTGGGCGCGAAGAACGCGCTGCAATGGCATAACACCGTGTTCGCATGGCTCGATCGCTGGCTCAAGCAGGACAAGCCGCAATGAGCCAGGACGATCTGCTCTGTGCGCAGCGCAACCTTGCCCGCCATTATGGCAATCCCGCGCAGGGGACCGCGATCACCCGGCATATCATGCTGTGCGCGCTTTCGGAGAAGCAGAAGTGCTGCTCGCGCGCGGCTGGCGAGGAAAGCTGGGCCTTCCTCAAGTCACGGTTGAAGGAACTGGGCCTCGTCGGCCCGCGCCGGAGCGACGAGAGCAACCGCGGGGCGGGCGGGGGCGTGCAGCGCAGCAAGGCCGATTGCCTGCAGATCTGCGCCGCGGGGCCGGTCGCGGTCGTGTGGCCCGACGGGGTGTGGTATCGCTCGTGCAGTCCGGCAGTGCTGGAACGGATCATCCAGGAACACCTGATCGGCGGGGTGCCGGTCGAGGACTTCCGGCTCACGCCGCCCGCCTAGTCCTCGGGCGAACGCCACAATTCGTCGGGCAAAGGCATGTGGTTGTCGACCGATTCGTCATGGCCGGTGCCATTGCTGAGGAAGACCAACCCCATCAGCCCCCCGCCGAGCAGCATGGTGAGGCTGATGCCGAGCGCCACGGCAATGTAGAAATGCACCGATATCATGCCCTTATGGGCAAACAGCAGGCCCATGGCGATCGCCACGGTCACCACCGTCACCAGCAAAAGCAGCTTCATGATCTGGCGATAGCGCGCCCAAGCGTGGGCCGCGTTGCGGGGATCATCGAGCGGGGACTTGTGCGCCATGCCCCCGCCATGGCCCAGGCCAGGGCGCTTGGCAACGCGCAAAAGCCGCAAGCGAGGGTTCGCCGCGTGCAAGCGGCGGATTCGCCTTTTGCCGCATTTCATGGCACCTTCTTTCAGCAGGAGAGAGGGAGTCGGCCATGACCATCGCCAGAATCATCGCCAACCGCGGCAAATCCGACATCATCGCCTGTGACGTGGCCACCTCGGTTTCGCAAGCGGTCACGATCCTGGCCACCAAGCGCATCGGCGCGCTGCCTGTGCTGCGCGACGGGCACGTGGTCGGGATCGTGTCCGAGCGCGACGTGATCTACAACCTTGCGGAAAAGGGCGCCGCGTGCCTTGATCTGCCCGTCGAGCAGATCATGACGGCGCCCGCGGTGACGGTCGGCCCCGCGACCACGATCGATGATGCTCTGGGCATGATGACCCGCCGCCGTTTCCGCCATTTTCCGGTGGTGGAGAACGGGGCGCTGGTCTCCTTCATCTCGATCGGCGATCTCGTCAAATACAAGATCGACGAGGTGCAGCACGAGGCGGAGGCGCTGCGCAACTACATCCAGGCCGGATAGGGCCTTGAGCCGCGCGCCGCGGCACCCTAGATTGCGCGCATGACCGCCGTCCCGCTGATCCTCACCCCATCCGCCGCCAAGCGCGTGGCCTTGATCGCGGCCAAGCAGTCGCGCCCCGCGATCCTGCGCCTCGCAGTGGAAGGCGGGGGCTGTTCGGGCTTCCAGTACAAGTTTGACCTTGCCGATGCGCCCGAGCCGGATGACTGCGTCTCGGAAACCGACGGCGTGAAGCTGGTGGTCGATCCGATCAGCCTCGATCTGATCGCGGGCAGCACGGTCGATTTCGTCGAATCGCTGGGCGGCGCGGCCTTCAAGGTCGAAAACCCGCAGGCGGCCGCAGGCTGCGGCTGCGGGGCGAGTTTCGGGATTTAGATTAGACCTGCGCGCTGCTTTGGGGCACAAGCGCGCGCATGAAAATCGCCACCTTCAACATCAACGGCATCAAGGCGCGGCTGCCGCGCCTCAGCGAATGGCTCGCCGAAACCCGCCCCGCGGTCGCCTGCCTGCAGGAGATCAAGACCCAGGACGAAGGCTTCCCGGCGGGTGATCTGGAGGCGCTTGGTTATGCCGCGCTCTGGCACGGGCAGAAGAGCTTCAACGGGGTGGCAATCCTTGTCGACCGGCAGGCGGGATACACCCTCACCGAGGTGCAGCGCGGGCTCGGCATCCCCGGCCCGAACGAGGGCGACGAGGAACAGGCGCGCTACCTTGAAGCGGATGTCGGCGGCATCCGCATCGCCTGCCTCTACCTCCCCAACGGCAACCCCCATCCGGGGCCGAAATTCACCTACAAGCTGGCGTGGATGGCGAAGCTGCGCGCGCGCATGGCGCAGATCTGGGCGGAGGAAGTGCCGGCGGTGGTGCTTGGCGATTTCAATGTCATCCCGCATGACGACGATGTCTGGTCCGTCACGGCGATGGCCGATGATGCGCTGATGCAGCCCGAAAGCCGCGCGGCCTATGCCCGGCTGCTGGCAGACGGCTGGACCGATGCGGTCCGCACCCACAACCCGCGCGGGGGCGTGTGGACCTATTGGGACTATCAGGCCGGCGCCTGGCAGCGCGATCACGGCTTCCGGATTGACCACATCCTGCTCTCGCCCGAATGCGCCGACCGGCTCGAGGCCTGCGGCATCGACAAGGCCTATCGCGGCCGCGAAAAGGCCAGCGACCACGCGCCTGTCTGGGTGCGGCTCCGCTAGACCGTCGTCGCGTTCTGTTCACCCGCCCGCAGCCGCTCGCCCAAGGGGAAAAGGCGGCGAGGATGAGCGATCAGCGATAGAAAATATGCGTGTCGATCTGCGCTAGGCGGGCCTTGGTGCGGCTCCAGCCGGGGCGGACATATTTGGCGTGGAAGAACACCGCGTCGCCCACTTCGGATTCCCACAGGCCCTGATGCGCGATCCGGGCGATCGCCACGGCCCTGGTCCAGGCGGACGAGGCGGTGGGGATCGCGGGCATCCGGCGGCCACGCATGAAGGAAAATTGTCCGGGCTGGGCCACCACGCCGCAATAGGAACGCGGGAAACGGCCATCCTCGGTGCGGTTGATGATCACCTGCGCCACCGCGAGCTGGCCGGCAAGCGCTTCGCCGCGCGCCTCGAAATAGACCGCGCCGGCAAGGCAGCGCAGCTCGTCGCTCACCGGCGCATCAGTATCGACCATGCTCACCAATTCGGCGAGCGTGTCGGCTTCGGTCAGCTCCGGCGCGGCCTCCGCTGCGGGCAGAGGCTGGACCACCGGCTCGGAGATCGGAGCGGGGGTGGGGGGAACCAGCTCCACGGCCGGGCGGCCTGCGGTGAGCTGATTTTCGGCCACTTCGGCCAGGGCCGCGGCGCCATCGACGCCGGGGATCGTCAGGCTGGCCATGGTCATCACGGCAAGCGCGACAAAAGTCAAAGTCTTGCGACTCATGCACTCTACAATAAGGGCGGTGAGCGCGCTCCGACGCAGGTGGAACCCTGTGCGCTTCGAACGGCACTGTCGGGGTTCGAGAGGAGACCTGCCGGCCGCTCCCCGTCTGCGTGCCGATCGAACGGCCGGATTGCCGCTGCGTCAGCCTGCGCCAGGAAGTCGGCGCGCCCTTAGCCGCGCGCCCGGCAGGGTCAAGTTCATCCGTCGATTTGCGCGATGAAGCGTTCAGGATCCGCGATATCCACCTCGATCAGCCAGATATCCGGGTCCTGGCGGCGACGGCGTGCCAGATAGTCTGAAAATTCCTGCGGGTTTTCAGGATCTTCGCTTTTCGTCGCAACAAAAGAACGCGATCCGGCGAGCGTAGGCATCCTTTCGTAAAGCCGGCCATTGCGGCCGCGACAGGTGGTTACCAGCAGGATCGTGCCGGCATCGCGCTCGCCCTTGGCCAGCACCGTTGCAAAGCCGCCTTGCGCCTCGGCGAGGCGCAGGATCGCACTGGCTTCGAGATGGGCGGGCAGGCGTTCGCCCATCGCGCGCGCTCAGGCCGGAACCGTGTAGCCCGGCAGGCTGGAAAGCGGGATGCGCGAGCGCATGAAGGTGCCAGTGCCGCGCCCGATCTCATCACCTTCCGCGTCCACCAGCCGCGCTTCGGCAACGAAGACGCGCCGCCGTCCGCTGACCCAGCGCCCCTCGGCCGTGACGATGCCCTCGCGCACCGGCTTGGTGAAATGCAGGTTGAAGCTGGTGGTGAGCAGGAAGCGATCGGTCGCCAGGGTATTGGCGGCGTAGAAGGCGGCATCGTCGAGCATCTTGAAATAGATGGTTCCGTGCGCCGCACCGGCCGCGTGGTAATCCTGCCGGGTGACGGTGAAGGTGAGCCGCGAAAGACCCTCCCCCGGGATGTGCAGCGTGCTGGCGAACTTGGCATTGACCGGCGCGGAGGCATAGAGCCGCTCGAGCGCGCGGTAGTGCCCTTCCGCCCCGGTGGCGCACGCTGCGTGATCGGATTCGCTCATTCTGGCAAGACTATCAGGGCTGTCAGGCGGCGTCTCGCTCGAACTGGTGGGTGAGCAGCGCATAGGCCGCCTCGGTCGTCGGCGCATCGGCGAGCATCTGGAGCTTGGCCTCGTCACGCGTCAGGCGCGAGATCGCGGCGAGCGCGTGGAGGTGGGTCGCCCCGGCATTCTCGGGCGAGACCAGGCCACACACCAGCGTGACGGGCAGCGCATCGGCGGCGGCAAAATCGATCGGCTGCTCAAGCCGGATTAGCGCGAGGCTCGGGCGGCGTGCGTCCTTGATGCGGCAATGCGGGATCGCCACCCCGCGCCCGAAGCCGGTGCTGCCCAGCGCTTCGCGCGCCTCGAGATTTTCCAGCACCGCGCTCTCGTCCAGCCCGTAGGCCTGCGAGAACAGCCTTGCGAGCGCCGCGAGCACCTTGGGCTTGCTGTCGATCTTGTCGAACAGAATCGCCTCCGGCGAAAGAGCGAGCGTAACATCCATTATGAGCGAATCCCGATTGAAAGTGCCAGCCTAGCGATCGAGTCCGGCCATTTCAGGGCGGCCGATGCCGCCATGATGCCGGGTCGATGCGCCCCTCCTGCTGCTGCCGTGTGAGCCTGTTGCCGATAGATGCCACCCTGCCGGGCGGCCGCTCCGTCACGATGCCGGCGCAGGCCCTATCGCGGTTCCACCCATCCGATTGAACCATCGGCGCGCCGATAAACCATATTATGCCGTCCCGTGCCAGCATTTTTGAAGAACAGCGCGGTGGTGTTCCTCAGATCCATCAGCATCACCGCATCGGCGACGGTGGCGGTGGGAATATCGACGCGGGTCTCGGCGATCACCAGCGGGGCATCGGCGACGACCTCTTCCTCCTCGTCCGCCTCGACGGCGAGGATGGTGTAGGCGGCCTCTTCTTCCTCGCGCGCGTGATCGGCCTGTTCGTGGCGATCGGTCAGGCGGCGCTTGTAGCGGCGCAGCTGCTTGTCGATCTTGGCGACGGCATCGTCGAGCGCGATGTGGGCATCATGCGCCTGCCCCTGCGCCTTGAGCACCAGCCCCTGCATCACGTGGGTGATGATATCGCAGGTGAAGGCACCGGCGGGCGCCCTGCCGAAGGTTACCTGACTGGACAGGGCCTTGTCGAAATACTTGTCGACAATCGCGCCGAGCCTTTCGCTTGCGTGTTCCTGCAGCGCCGCGCCGGTGTCCATCTGGTGGCCTGAAATGCGAATGTCCATAGATTCAATAGCCTCCCGTCCGAGATGAGGTTGCCGTGCATGGGGTGTGGTGCGGTGCGCGTCCTCCTTCAGCGCGTCCAGATCGCGTTTTCGATCCCGGCGACGAAGGCGCTGTGGCGCTCCAGCTCCGCCGCGCTGGGGGCGTGGGGGCGGGGCGGGCGCACCGGGCGCTCGGCCGGCGCCGTGCCGGTGGCGGTGATGGCGGTGGCGGGCAAGGCGGCGGCCGTCTCGCGCTCGGCGAGGCCAAGCCCGATCTGGCGTCCGCCGGTCAGCTCGACATAGACCTGCGCGAGCAGTTCGGCATCGAGCAGCGCCCCGTGCTTGACGCGGTGGCTGCGGTCGATCCCGTATCGGGTGCACAGCGCATCGAGCGAGTTCTTGGCGCCGGGGTGCTTTTTGCGGGCGAGCGCGACGGTATCGACCATCCGCTCTGCCGCGATCGGCGCACGGCCGATGCGTTCCAGTTCGGCGTTGAGGAAGCCGAAATCGAACCCGGCATTATGCGCGACCAGTAGGGAATCACCGAGGAATGCGAGCAGCTCGTCGGCCAATTCGGCAAAGCGCGGCTTGGTGGCGAGGAATTCGGCCGACAAACCATGCACCCGCTCGGCCTCGATCGGCATGTCGCGTTCGGGGTTGAAATAGGCGTGGAAGGTGCGGCCCGTTTCGACCCGGTCAACCATCTCGATACAGCCGATTTCCACCATCCGATCCCCCGTTCTGGGATCGAGCCCGGTGGTTTCGGTGTCGAAAATCACTTCCCGCATTTGCCGCACTATCGGCCCATGCCGCGCCGGTTGCAAGCGCTGCTTGCAATCAAAGCGAAGCAATCAGGTCCATCACCTGCGCGCGGGTTTGCTCGAGGCTGGTGCCGGTGTCGATGACGTGATCGGCGCGCTCGCGCTTGTGGCTGTCGTGCAGCTGAAGCCCGTGGATATGCTCGAACTTCTCGCGCGTCATGCCCGGGCGGGCGAGCACGCGCGCACGCTGCACCTCCTCCGGCGCGGAGACGACCACCACCATGTCGACCGCCTCGTGCCCGCCGCGTTCGAACAGCAGCGGAATGTCGAACACCACCGCGCGCTTGTCGCGATGGGCTTCGAGAAAGGCGGCGCGCTTGGCGGCGACCGCAGGGTGGACGATCGCCTCAAGCCGCGCCAGCGCGGCCTTGTCGGCGAAGACCTGATGGCCGAGCCGGTCACGGTCGACCCCCTCCGGGCCGGTCGATCCGGGGAAGGCGGCCTCGATCGCGGGGATGAGTTCGCCGCCCGGGCCCTGCATCGCGCGAACGGCGGCATCGGCATCGAACACAGGAATGCCCGCCTCGGCGAACATCGCCGCGACGGTGGACTTGCCCATCCCGATCGAGCCGGTGAGGCCAATGATTTTGGGACGGTTCATTGGGTCAGCAGCTCCCGCAATTCGGCATCGTGCTCGCGCGGGGCGGGCTGGCCGAAGAATCTCTCGAAGGCGACCGCCGCCTGGCCGATCAGCATGGCAAGGCCGTCGATGGTGCGGTGGCCTTTTGCACGCGCGCCTTGCAGGAAAGGCGTGTCGAGCGGGGCGGTGACGATGTCATAGGCAATGCTGCGCGGCGGCGCGTGGCTCCAGTCGAAAGCGAGCGGAGGCTGGCCCTGCATCCCGAGGCTGGAGGCGTTGACGATGAGGTCGAGGCACCCCTCGCGGTCATCGAAGGGGAAATCGGTCGGGTCGGCGAAATGGGCAAGGTCGATGGCGTGATGCGCACCCCTGCCGCCAAGTTCATCGAGCAGCGCGCGCGCCTTGGCCGGATCGCGCCCGGCGACCACCAGGGTGAAGCCTTCGCCCGCCAGCGCGGTGATGATCGCCCGCGCTGCCCCGCCGGTGCCGATGATGCGCGCCATGCGGAAATAGTGGGTCTGCGCGAGGTGCCTCGCCAGGGGTTCGAGGAAACCGGCGGCATCGGTGTTGGTCCCCGCCAGCGCCCCGTCGCCTCGCGCAAGAATGGTGTTGACCGCACCGATCGCATCGGCGGGCGGATCGATCCGGTCGAGCAGCGGCATCACCGCCTGCTTGTACGGCATAGTGACATTGCACCCGCGCCACAGCGGATCGGCGCGGCGTGCGGCGAGATAATCCGCCAAATCGCCGGGCCGGACGTGACAGGCACGATAATCGGCCGCGATCCCCAGCTTGGCGAGCCAGAAGCCATGGATCTTCGGCGATTTCGACTGCGCGATCGGATCGCCGATCACTTCTGCGTAGGGTTTCACGCGATCAGCATCCCTTCCGTGCGCAGCGCCCCGAGCAGAGGCAGCAGCGGCATGCCGAGCACGGTGAAGTGGTCACCCTCGATCGCCGAGAACAGCTGCACCCCCGGCCCCTCGATCCGGAAGGCGCCAACGGTGTGGCCGATCTCGGGCCATTCGAGGGCGAGATAGTGTTCGATGAAAGGCTCGGAAAGTGTGCGCACGTGCAGGCGGGCGATGCTGGCGTGGCGCCATACGCACCCACCCCCCCGCACCAGCGCGGCGGCGGAGTGAAGCTCCATGACCTTGCCCGAGAAGAACCGCAGATGCGCGCCCGCTTCCTCACGGCTGCGGGGTTTGTCGAAGCGGCGTCCGGCGCAGACCACCAGCGAATCCGAGCCCAGCACCAGCGCGTCCGGATGCAGCGCGGCGACCGCTGCCGCCTTGGCGACCGCCAGCGCCTCGGCCAGCGCGCCCGGCGCGGCGCCGGCCAGCCCGGCCTCGAGCGCACGCTCATCGATCGCGGCAGGGACGGCTTGATAGGCCACCCCCGCGGCATCGAGCATTGCCCGGCGCGAAGCAGATTTGCTCGCGAGAATCAATGGGATAGTCATATCGGCTTGGCCGTCCCCCCGATGCTCACCGGCTTGCGGACGCGCTCTTGCACAAGCCGGATGATCGCCGCCGCGGTCTCCTCGATCGAGCGGCGGGTGACATCGATCACCGGCCAGCCATTGTCAGCGAACATCCGCCGGGCGAATTGCAGCTCGGCCTTCACCCGCTCATTGTCGACATAGGCGGTCTCGGTCGCCTCGTTGAGCGAGAGCAGCCGGTTGCGGCGGATCTGCACCAGCCGTTCGGCGCTGGTGGTGAGGCCCACCACCAGCGGATGGCGCAGCCCGAAGAGCGCAGGCGGCGGCGGGCTTTCCGGCACCAGTGGGATATTGGCGACCTTGTAGCCCCGGTTGGCGAGATAGATCGACGTCGGCGTCTTGGACGAGCGCGACACGCCGACCAGCACGACATCAGCCTCTTCCCATTCCGCGCAGCCGATGCCGTCGTCATGGGCGATCGTGTACTGAATCGCTTCGACCCGCTTGAAATAGTCCTCGTCCATGGTGTGCTGGCGGCCGGGTCGACCATGGGCCTCCTGCCCGAGCTGGGCTTCGAGCGCGGCGGTGACCTGATCGAGCACCGGCACCGCGGGCAGTCCGAGGTGGCGGCAATGCTCCTCCAGCCGCTTGCGGGTTTCGGGATTGACCAGCGTGTAGAGCACGAGGCCCGGATGGGCAGCGAGATCGGGCACGATCCGGTCGAGATGCTGGAGCGAGCGCACCATCGGCCAGAAATGGCGGCTGACTTCGGGATCGTCGAACTGCGCCAGGGCAGCCTTGGCGATCATCTCCAGCGTCTCGCCGGTCGAATCCGATACAAGATGGAGATTGAGTCGGTTCATGCGCGAAGGGTCCGCCGCGGGCCTGTGGACAGGTGAAGGCATAAACCACGGGAACAATTGCCGGACAAGCTGCGGAGCGATTTTCCTGCCCGCTGGCAGGCTTTTCCTCGCGCGGTTTGCCCACACGTGACGCGCTGTGTCGACAGGCTGTGAAGAGTGAGGATAAAGCCTGCTTGACGTCCCATTCCAGCGGATTCGACGGGGGATTGAATCCTTTAGCCCGGGTGGGGGCAAGCGGGCAGAGACCGGCAATTCCCGCTTTCCACAGGGCCAACAGACCGCATCAGTCTCTTTTTAATTCGAATTGATTTGTTCTATGGAGCCCTATGCCCGGTCCGCTTCTCGCTACGCTCAAAGGTGTCCGCCAGGACGTTCCCCCCGTCTGGCTGATGCGCCAGGCAGGCCGCTATCTCCCTGAATACAGGGCGCTTCGTGCGCAGAAAGGGGGCTTCCTCGAACTGGTCTATGACAGCGAGGCGGCGGCCGAGATCACGGTGCAGCCGATCCGGCGTTTCGGGTTCGACGGGGCGATCCTGTTTTCCGACATCCTGATCGTGCCGCATGCAATGGGGCAGGGCCTCGCCTTCATGGCGGGCGAGGGGCCGAAGCTATCGCCGACGCTGCTGGAGGCGGGGCTGGACAGCTTCACCCCCGCCTTCGAGCGGTTCGCGCCGGTGTATGAAACCGTGCGCCTCACCCGCCAGCAGATCGGCCCGGCGGTGACGATGCTTGGCTTTGCGGGCAGCCCGTGGACGGTCGCGACCTACATGATCGCGGGTGAAGGCTCGAAGGACCATGGCCCGGCGCGGCTGCTGGCCTACCGCGATCCGGGGCAGATGCAGGCGATCATCGATGCCATCGTCGATGTTTCGGTGACCTATCTGCGCGGCCAGATCGATGCGGGGGCCGAAGCGGTGCAATTGTTCGATTCCTGGGCGGGGAGCCTTGCCCCCGACCAGTTCGAGAAGTGGGTGATCGCCCCCAATGCCGCGATCACCGCCAAGCTCAAACAGAGCCATCCCGACACGCCCGTGATCGGCTTTCCCAAGGGCGCCGGGGCGAAGCTGCCCGCCTATGCGCGCGAAACCGGGGTGGATGCGGTGGGCCTTGACGAGACGCTCGATCCCTTGTGGGCGCACCAGAGCCTGCCAGCTGGAATGCCGGTGCAGGGCAATCTCGATCCGCTGCTCTTGGAAGCCGGCGGTCCGGCGCTTGTCGAGCGGGTCAAGACCATCATCGCCGCCTTCGCGGATCGTCCGCACGTCTTCAACCTTGGTCATGGGATCGGCCAGCACACGCCGATTGCCCATGTCGAGCAATTGCTCGCAGCGCTGAGAGGGTAGGCCCGCAATGCAATCGACGCTCCTCCTGATCTATCCCTTTCTCAAGATCGGCCATGTGATCTTCATGGTGTTCTGGATGGCCGGCCTGTTCATGCTGCCGCGCCAGTGCATCTACATGCTCGATCATGCGCCGGGCTCGCCGGGCGAGGCCAAGTGGGCCACCCGGATGGGCAAATTGCGCAAGATCATCCTCACCCCCAGCCTGATCATCGTCTGGGTGCTGGGGCTGACGATGGCGATCGCGATGGGCTTCTTCAGCGAGGGCTGGTTCCACGCCAAGCTCACCTTCGTGCTGGCGATGACAGGCTTCCACGGCTGGCTGGTGGCGCAGACCAGGAAGATGGCGCGGGGCGAGCGTCCGCTTTCCGAGAGCACCTTGCGGATGATCGGCGAGCTGCCGGGTGTGCTGCTGGTGCTGATCGTGGCGCTGGTCTATCTCAAGCCATTCTGAGGGCAGGGCCAAGGCGTCCCCGCATTTCCGCGATTGACCGCGCGTGCGCGGGCTTCTATCTCGGCGAAACCTTTCCGGTAGCCGGAGCGTGATCGCGCTCCACCACGGTCTGCTTTCTCCAAGCCCGGCCCTGCCAATCGGGGCACCGCTTCACCAAGCGGGACTGACCATCCGGCCCATTCAAGACTTTCGGAACACCACCAGATGCACCTTAAAGACCTCAAGCGAAAGACCCCGGCCGAACTGGTCGCGATGGCGGAGGAACTGGGCGTGGAAGGCGCTTCAACCATGCGCCGCCAGGACCTGCTGTTCTCGATCCTGCGCGAACTGGCCGAGGACGAGGAATATGAAGAAAAGATCATGGGCATCGGCACCATCGAGGTGCTGCAGGACGGTTTCGGCTTCCTGCGTTCGCCCGAGGCGAACTATCTGGCCGGGCCGGATGATATCTACGTCTCGCCCAATCAGGTGCGCCGCTGGGGCCTGCGCACCGGCGACACGGTGGAAGGCGAAATCCGCGCGCCGCGCGATGGCGAGCGCTATTTCGCGTTGACCAGCCTGGTGAAAGTCAATTTCGACGATCCCGAAGCCTTGCGCCTGCGCACCAATTTCGACAACCTCACCCCGCTCTACCCGGACGAGAAACTGCGGCTCGACACGCTCGATCCGACGGTGAAGGACAAGAGCGCGCGTGTGATCGACATCATCGCCCCGCAGGGCAAGGGCCAACGCGCGCTGATCGTCGCCCCGCCGCGCACCGGCAAGACGGTGCTGTTGCAGAACATCGCCAAGGCGATCACCGACAACCACCCGGAAGTCTTCCTGATCGTGCTCTTGGTCGACGAGCGCCCCGAGGAAGTCACCGACATGCAGCGTTCGGTCAAGGGCGAGGTCGTCTCCTCGACCTTCGACGAACCCGCGCAGCGCCACGTGCAGGTGGCGGAAATGGTGATCGAGAAGGCCAAGCGCTTGGTCGAGCACAAGCATGACGTGGTGATCTTGCTCGACTCGATCACCCGCCTCGGCCGGGCTTACAACACGGTCGTGCCTTCCTCGGGCAAGGTGCTGACCGGCGGTGTCGATGCCAACGCGCTCCAGCGGCCCAAGCGCTTCTTCGGCGCGGCGCGCAACATCGAGGAGGGCGGCAGCCTGTCGATCATCGCCACCGCGCTGATCGACACCGGCAGCCGCATGGACGAGGTCATCTTCGAAGAGTTCAAGGGCACCGGCAACAGCGAAATCGTGCTCGATCGCAAGGTCGCCGACAAGCGCATCTTCCCGGCGCTCGATGTCGGCAAGTCCGGCACCCGCAAGGAAGAACTGCTGGTGGGCAAGGACCACCTTTCCAAGATGTGGGTGCTGCGCCGGATCCTGATGCAGATGGGCACGGTGGACGCGATGGAATTCCTGCTCGACAAGATGAAGGATTCCAAGACCAACGAAGACTTCTTCAATACGATGAACCAGTAGGTTAGCATGCGACCGGGCCATGGGATCGGCCCGCAGCGACAGGCGTTGAGGGACGGGACGACGTGCTAAGCCAATATCTCTATATCAGCACCGCACCGACCTTGCCGCGCGAGGAGGTCGATGCGATCCTTGCCACCAGTGCGCGCAACAATCCGGCGCGCGGGATCACCGGGCTGCTGCTGTTCAACGGGCGCAACTTTCTCCAGCTGCTCGAAGGCGAGGAAAGCCAGGTCAATGCGCTGATGGAAACGATCTTCGCCGATCCGCGGCACAGCGGGGTCTCGGTGCTCGATCGGCGCACGATCGCCGAGCGCACCTGCCCCGACTGGGCGATGAAGCGGGTGATGATCGCCGAAAGCATCGCCTCGCGCCGCGAGATGCTCGAACGCGAGCTGCCCGAAGGCCTCGATCCCGAGGTCCGCAAGATGATCGTCAACTTCGCGGTGCTGAATTAGGCGCCTTGGCCCTTGGCCTTGGCGAGCTGCGCGGCCATCAGCTCCCAGACCTTGTTGATCGCCTTCAGCGGTCGCACCATCACCTTGAAATCGGTGATTTTGCCCTCCGGACTCCAGCGGATGATATCCACGCCGTTGATCACGATCCCGTCGATCTCGGTGACGAATTCGAGCATCATTTCCTCGCCATCCACCAGTTCGCGGACATAGCGGAAGCTGTCATTGCCGAGCACCTGGGCGGCAGCGATCAGGTAAGCCATGACGATCGGCTTGCCGGCCTGCGGGGTGTGCACCACCGGCGAGTGGAACACGCAATCATCGGCGATGAGGGCGGAGAGCGCAGCGGCATCGCCCACGCTCTCCATATAGGCATGCCAGCGCGCGAGGTTGGCGGTGCCGGTCACGCGAGAGCTTCGGCGAAGAAGGCCGCGGTGCGGCTGTCGGCCAGGTTGGCGGCGTCTTCCACCCGGCGCTTGCCATGCTCGGTGGCAAAGCCGTGATCGAGCCCTTCGTAGTCATACAGCGTCACGCGCGGGTGATCGTCGAGCGCGCTGTGCATCGCCGCCTGCGTTTCGGGCGGGACGAAGCCGTCGGCCGTGGGGATGTGCAGCATCAGCGGCTTGGCGATGGCGTGCTTTTCGCCCAGCAGGGCGTCAATGCCGACGCCGTAGTAGCCGACACTCGCGTCGATATCGGTGCGCGCGGCGGTCATGAAGGCGAGCCGGCCGCCGAGGCAGTAGCCGACACAGCCGACCTTGGCGACGCCGAGGGTGCGGCGGATGTGGTGGATCGTCGCCTCGATGTCGCGAATGCCTGTATCCTGATCAAATTTCCCCATCCATTCAAGGGCTTCGTTAAATTCCGCCGGGACATCGGGATCGAGTTCGATACCGGGCTTGAGCCGCCAGAACAGGTCGGGCGCGACCGCCAGCCAGCCTTCGGCGGCGAGTTTGTCGCACTTCTGGCGGATGCCGGGGTTCACCCCGAAGATCTCCTGAATGACGATGATCGCACCCCTCGGCGTGCCAGCTGGGCGCGCGACATAGGCGCCGAAGCTGGCATTGCCTTCGAGGGTGGGAATGGTCTCATTGAGGCTCATGGTCTCTTTCTCCGGCTGGTTTGCGCTTGCAGGCCGCTGTCCTATCTCTTGCCTTGCGCGGCTGCCAAGCCCAAATGAGACAGGTGCGCGCGCGAGAGGAGGGCGAGGCCCGATGAAGATCACCATTGAAGTCGATTGCACGCCCGAGGAGGCCCGCAGCTTCCTCGGCCTGCCGGATGTCTCGGCGGCAAACTCGGTCTATGTCGACAAGCTCACCAAGGCGATGCAGGGCGTTTCCAATCCGGCGCAGATGGCGGAATATGCGCAGGCGCTCGCGCCGATGGGCCAGATGGGGCTCAAGCTGTTTCAGAGCTTCGTTGAAGGCGGGATGAAGGCCGCTGCGGGCGGCGCTTCCGAAGGCAGGGGGGCGAAGGCCTCCGAATAATCCCTGATGCGCCCGCCGCCGACCATCTTCGCGCTTTCGAGCGGCGCGCCGCCTGCGGGCATCGGGGTGGTGCGGGTGTCGGGGCCGCGCGCGGGCGAGGCCTTGGCGAGCCTCGTGGGCAGGCTGCCCGAACCGCGCCGCGCGGTGCTGGCGAAGTTGCGCGATGCCTCGGGAGCCTTGCTCGACGAGGCGCTGGTGCTGTGGTTTCCGGGGCCGCACAGCGCAACGGGCGAGGATCTTGCGGAACTGCATTGTCACGGCGGTCGTGCGGTGATTGCCGCGGTCGAGGCCGCGCTGGCGCTTTTGCCGAACACCCGCCGGGCCGAGCCGGGCGAGTTCACCCGGCGCGCCTTTGCCAATGGCCGGATCGATCTTGCCGAAGCCGAGGCACTGGGCGATCTGCTCGCGGCCGAGACCGAGCTTCAGCGCGCCGCCGCCCTCGCCAACGCCAGCGGGGCGCTGTCGCGGCAGGTCGAAGCCTGGCGCGAGCGGGTGCTCTTGCTGTCTGCCGAGGTGGAAGGCGTGCTCGATTTCTCCGATGAGGAGGATGCCGCCGATCTCCCCGAATGTTTCACGTGGAACATTGGCGCGCTGGCGGAGGAGCTGGGCGAATGGCTTGCCCGCCCGCGCTCCGAACGGTTGGGGGAAGGCTTTCGCGTGGTGCTCGCCGGGCCGCCCAATGCCGGCAAATCGACGCTGTTCAACGCGCTGGTCGAGAGCGAGGCGGCGATCACCTCGCCTATCGCGGGCACGACGCGCGATGTGATCGAGCGCAGTGTGGCGATCGACGGGGTGCCGTTCACCTTCGTCGATACCGCGGGCCTGCGCGCGACGGCCGAGGCGGATGCGATCGAGGCGATCGGGATTGCCCGCGCCGCCACCGAGCTGGCCCGGGCGGATGTGGTGCTGTGGCTCGGCCCCGAGGGCGAGGGGCCGGAAGCCGCATGGGAAGTGGCCGCACAATCGGACCGGGAGGGGTTTATCCCCAAGCCCGCGGCGCGCTTCACGCTGTCGGCGACGACGGGACAGGGGGTGGCGGCGCTCAAGCGGGCGCTGGTCGAGACCGCGCGCGAGGCGCTGCCGAAGCCCGGTGAGGCGGCGCTCAACGCGCGCCAACATGCGCGGTTGTCCGAAGCGGTCGCGGCGCTCGCGCGCGCCAAGGCCTTGTCCGACCCCCTGCTGGTGGCCGAAGAACTGCGCCACGCGCGCCTTGCCTTCGATCGCCTCGTCGGCCGCGCCACCACCGAGGACATGCTCGACACCCTCTTCGGACGCTTCTGCATCGGCAAGTGATCAGCGGCGCAATGTTTCACGTGAAACATTGGCGCGTGTGACCTTGCGAATGTTTCACGTGAAACATTCGCGGGCAAGCGCCGGTCGCGCGCAGCCAAATCCGCTTTGACGATCCCCGCACCAGGGCCTATCTGCGCGGCCATGCATTCCTTCGACGTGCTTGTCATCGGCGGCGGTCACGCCGGGGTGGAGGCTGCCTGCGCGGCAGCCCGCATGGGTGCACGCACCGCGCTGGTTTCGTTCGATCTCGACGCCATCGGCGCGATGAGCTGCAATCCGGCGATCGGTGGGCTGGGCAAGGGACATCTCGTGCGCGAGGTCGACGCGCTCGACGGCGTGATCGGTCTTGCGGCGGACGCGGGCGCGATTCACTACCGGATGCTCAATCGCTCCAAGGGCAGCGCGGTCTGGGGCCCGCGGGTGCAGGCGGACCGGGTGCGGTTCAAGGCGGCGGTGCAGGCGATGGTGCGCGCGCAGGCCAATCTCACCCTGGTGCAGGGCGAGGCGGCGGCGCTGGTGCTGAAGGGCGGGGCGGTGGCCGGGCTGGAACTCGCCGAGGGCACCATGCTGGAAGCGGGCCGTGTCGTGCTGTGCACCGGCACTTTCCTCGGCGGGGTGCTGTTCCGCGGCGAGGAGCGCTTCGTGGGCGGGCGCATCGGCGAGAACGCCGCCCAGCGCCTTGCCCGGCAGCTGCGCGAGGCAGCGCTGCCGATGGCCCGGCTCAAGACGGGCACGCCCCCGCGTCTCGATGGCCGGACGATCGATTGGGCGGTGCTCGAAGAGCAGCCCTCCGATGATGAGAGCTGGACCATGTCGCCGCTCACCCCCAGGCGGCGCAATCCGCAAATCTTTTGCGCGATCACCCGCACCACCCAGGCAGGGCACGACGCGATCCGCGCCAATCTCCACCGCTCGCCGCTGTTCTCAGGCGCGATTGCGGCCGCGGGGCCGCGCTATTGCCCCTCGATCGAGGACAAGATCCACCGGTTTGGCGACCGCGACGGGCATCAGGTGTTCCTCGAGCCGGAGGGGCTCGATACCCATCTGGTTTATCCCAACGGCATCAGCACCTCGCTTCCGGTCGATGTCCAGGAGACGGTGGTGCGCACCATGCCGGGCTGCGCGCGGGCGGTGATCGTGCAACCCGGCTATGCGGTGGAGTACGACCACATCGATCCGCGCGCGCTGACGCCCGATCTGCAGGTGCGGGCGATCCCCGGGCTCTATTGCGCCGGGCAGATCAACGGCACCACCGGATACGAGGAAGCGGCCGCCCAGGGCTTGGTCGCTGGGCTTGAGGCGGCCGCTGCGGCGCTCGGCAAAGAGGCCCCGCAGCTCGATCGGGCCAACAGCTATATTGCGGTGATGATTGATGATTTGACCCTTCAGGGCGTGTCCGAGCCATACCGAATGCTGACCGCGCGCGCGGAATATCGCCTGCGGCTGCGCGCCAACAATGCCGCGACCCGCCTGACGGGACTGGGTATTGCCGCGGGGTGTGTGGGTGAGGAGCGTCGGCGCTGGTGGGAGCGGCGCGAGGAGGTGCGGCAAATGTTTCACGTGAAACATTCGCAGAAGGTCCACGCCCGCGAACTCGCCGAACGCGGCCTGCCGGTGCGGCGCGATCATGGCGAAAAGCCGCTGTCCGAATGGCTGCGCCATGACGGGGTCACCCTTGACGCGCTGGCGCCCTGGCTGGCCGAGATCACCGCGCTCGACCCGCTGCTCGCCGAGGAAATGGCCGAGGATGCGGCCTATGCCCCCTACCTTGCCCGCCAGGATGCCGAATTGCGCGATCTGCGGGCGAGTGAGGCGCTGCCGCTTCCTGCGGGATTTCCCTATGCCGAGGTGCCCGGACTCTCCAACGAGATGGTCGAGCGTCTCACCAAGGCGGCGCCCCGAACGCTGGCGGCTGCCGGGCGGGTTCCCGGCGTGACGCCGGCAGCGCTCGCGGCATTGCTCGTCCATGCGCGGCGCCGGCAGGCCGGATGATTCGCACCGAAGAGGAAGCCCGAGCCTATCTCGCCGGTCTGACCGACGCGGCGGGGATGGCGCGGCTGGAAACCTTTGCTGCGCTGGTGCTGGCGGAGAACCAGCGTCAGAACCTCATCGCCAAGGCCACCGAGCCGCATGTCTGGCAGCGCCACATCGCAGATTCGGCGCAGCTGATCGAAAATGTTTCACGTGAAACATTGGGGCCGAACGCGCAGGGCCCGTGGCTCGATCTTGGCAGCGGGCCGGGTTTTCCCGGTCTGGTGATCGCGGCGCTGTGCCCCGCCATGCCGGTGGTGCTGGTCGAATCCCGTGCGCGCCGGGTGGAATTCCTCGAAACCGCGATTGCCGCGCTCGATCTGAAGAAGTGCCGGGTTGAAGGTCAACGGCTTGAGCGGGTTACACCCTTCCCCGCACGCGCCATTTCGGCACGCGCATTTGCGCCATTGCCCAAACTTCTGGCCTTGTCCGCACCCTTCTCCACAAGGCAGACCGCCTATGTGTTGCCCAAGGGACGTTCGGCGGCGCAGGAGTTGGAGGCGCTCAAGCCTTCGATTCGGGCAATGTTTCACGTGAAACATTCCTTGACCGATCCCGACGCGGGAATCATTGTGAAGGCCTGACACGCGCAAGAACTTGCGGGATCCGCACGCGGGAAGGACAGAACGGGCCATGCTGACCATCGCGATTGCCAATCAGAAGGGCGGAGTGGGCAAGACCACCACTGCGATCAATATCGCCACGGCGATGGCGGCGACGGGGTGGCGCACCTTGCTGATCGATCTTGATCCGCAGGGCAATGCCTCGACCGGCCTGGGCGTCCATGCCGCCGCGCGCGCGGTTTCGAGCTATGATCTGCTGGTCGACGGGGTTGCGCTCGAAGAGGCCATCATCCCGACCAGCATTCCGCGCCTCGACATCGTTCCGGCAACGGTCGATCTGTCGGGGGCGGAGGTCGAGTTGGTCGCGGTGGAAGAGCGCACCGCACGGCTGCGGCATGCGCTGGAGCACCACAAGGGCCACGACATTGCCTTCATCGATTGCCCGCCCTCGCTCGGCCTGCTGACGCTCAATGCGCTGTGCGCCGCGGATACGCTGCTGGTGCCGTTGCAGTGCGAATTCTTCGCGCTCGAAGGGCTTTCCCAGCTGCTCCAGACGGTCGACCAGGTGCAGCAGCGCTTCAACCCGCGTCTCGGGATCATCGGTGTGGCGCTGACCATGTTCGACCGTCGCAACCGCTTGACCGATCAGGTCTCCGAAGACGTGCGCGATTGCCTCGGCAAGCTGGTCTTCGACACGGTGATCCCGCGCAACGTCCGCCTGTCCGAGGCGCCCAGCCACGGGCTTCCCGCGCTGGTCTATGACCAGCACTGCACCGGCAGCCGCGCCTATATGTCGCTGGCGCGCGAGCTGATCGGTCGCTTTCCCGCCGAAAGACAGGCCGCATGACTGAGAATACGACACAACCGATGGAAATTTCCTCGCTTTCGCGTCCCTCGACCGAGAAGCCACGGCGGCTCGGCAAGGGCCTAGGCGCGCTTTTGGGTGAAACCCGGCGCGAAGAGCCGCTGGTGCGGCGTGAGGATGCGGCCCCAGCCCCCGGCGCGGAGGGCACGGCGCTGCGGATGCTGGCGCTGGCGACGATCAAGCCGCTGCCGGGCAACCCGCGCAAGCACTTCGATGAGGCCGCGCTCGCCGAGCTCGCGGCCTCGATCGCCACGCGCGGGGTGATTCAGCCGATCATCGTTCGTCCGCATCCTGAAGGGACCGGATACCAGCTGGTCGCGGGTGAACGGCGCTGGCGGGCGGCGCAGAAGGCGCGGCTGCACGAGATCCCGGCGCTGGTGCGCGATCTGTCCGATCGTGAAGTGATGGCGCTGGCGCTGATCGAGAACCTGCAGCGCGAGGATCTCAGCCCGGTCGAGGAAGCGCGCGCCTATCATCGGCTGGCCGAGCAGGAAGGCATGATCCAGGTCGACATCGCCAAGATGGTCGAAAAGTCGCGCAGCCATGTCGCCAACATGATGCGCCTGATGACGCTGCCGGAACGGGTGCTCGACCTGGTCGATCGCGGCCAGCTGTCGATCGGCCACGCGCGCGCCTTGATCGGTCGCGACGATGCGATCGAGCTGGCCGAAATCGCGGTGCAGCAAGGCCTGTCGGTCCGCGAAGTCGAGACATTGACCCGCGATCCGGCCAAGCGTCCCGCCGCGGCGTCCAAGCCACGCGGGCAGGAGCCGTCGGAGAATGCCGATATCCTCGCGGTCCAACAACATCTCGAGGAATTTCTTGGTCTTGGCGTGAAGATCAGGCCTGATGCCGATCCGCGCAAAGGCACGATCACGATCCGCTACACCACGCTCGACCAGCTCGATCTGGTGTGTCAGCGCCTCACCGGCGGCGAGTTCTGAGGCAGCGCGTCACGCCCTGAGGCCACCAGCCGCCGCAATCGTGCGGCGCAACGCTCTGGGGTTTGCCTCTGCCGCCGATGCGGCAGGCAAATGGCCTAGTTGCCGCCCTTGATCATCTTGGGTGAAGGCGCGCGGATGGTGCGTGCGGCGCCGGGGACGGTGTAGGTCTCCTCGCGCACGGTCTCGCGCTCGACGACCTGCTGTGGAACCTCGCTGCGCACCGCCACCATCACCATCGGCGGCGGGGCGTAGGCATAGGCATAGGCATAGGCCGGGTAGGGGTAGGCGTAGGAATATTGGGCCGGGTAGGGCGCATAGGCGATCTCGCGGCTGGCAAGGCGGTGGCCGGGCGTGCCGTACTGGCCGAGGTAGGCATCGAGCGCGGCTTCGCAGTCGTAGCGGGCATCCTCCTTGCCGTTGAACAGGCTGCCGAGCAGGCCGCCGATCAGTCCGCCGCCGCCGACGCCGAGCACGGTCCCGAGCACACGGTCGCCCGCGCCGGCGATTTCATAGCCGGCAAATCCGCCGGCCAGCGCGCCGAGCAGCCCCCCGATGATCGTGCCGGTATCATCCTTGCTGCGGCCCGCGGTGCGGCGGCGGCATTCCTCGAGCCACTGATCGCGCTCGAAAACCACCGGCGCGGGAGCATAGGCGAGCTGCGGGGCGTAGCCGCGGGGATGGCCCTGCGCAGAGGGCGCGGGTGATTCGATCCGGCGGGTGCGGGTGATGGTTTCGACCCCGTCGATGATCTCCCGCGTCTCGGTCACCGTGCTGCGGACGGGCGCGGTGCGATATTCGGGCGGAAGGCTGCGGACCTCGGCTTCGCTCAGCGGCGCGAGCGGTGGCATATCGCCCTCATCCTGCGCGCTCGCCGTCGCGGGAAGGGCGAGCGCCAGCGCGGCGAGCGAAAGAGTGGGCAGCAGTTTCGACATGGCAATTTCCCCTCGGTCAGCCGGGCGCGGCGGATGGTTGGCGTGAGCCTACCATCGAGTCGCATCACACCCAAAGCGATGGTGGACGCGCTGTCCCGTTTCGGGAAACTTGCCCTGCCGAGCTTGTCAGATCCGCGGCGAAAGCAGCGCCGCCAGAGCGGTGATCCCTTCCGTATCCGCCGTGGTGAAACGGGCCGGGGAAGGGCTGTCGAGATCGATCACCGCGATCACCGCGCCATCGCGCAGCACGGGAACCACCAGTTCCGACCGGCTCGCCGCGTCGCAGGCGATGTGGCCGGGGAAGGCGTGGACATCGGCGACAAGTTGCGCCGCGCGACTTTGCGCAGCCGTGCCGCACACGCCCTTGCCGAAGGGAATGCGGATGCAGGCGGGCCGCCCGACAAAGGGCCCGAGCACCAGTTCGCTTGCTGCGCCATCCCTGGTCGGGGCGACGCGGTAGAACCCGGCCCAGTTGAGATCGGGCAGGAACGCCCACAGGAGTGCCGCGACATTGGCCATGTTGGCCACTGCGTCGGGTTCCCCCGCGGTCAGCGCGTCGGCCGCGTCGAGCAATTCGCGGTAGCGTTCGGATGCAGTGGTAGCGGTGGGTGTGAAGTCATACATGGCACGGCCGGCCTTCGCAGCTTGTGTGTTGCCGCCGGGGCGTGGCGGCTCTATCCCTCCCTCATGGCAATCTTCCGCAAAATCGCAATCGCCCTTGGGGTCATTCTGGTGCTGGCCGCCGGGGGGTTCTGGTTCATCACCCGCGGCGACACCGCCGATCTCCCGCTCGAGGCTGTCACCGGCACCGATCCGGTGTTGCAGGAGGCCGATCCACAGTCCTTCCCGACCGTCGAGATCGCCGAGCCGGTGGGCTGGAAGGCGGGCGAGGCGCCGACTCCGGCCGAAGGGCTGGAGGTGAAACGCTTTGCCGAGGGGTTGGACCATCCGCGCGTGCTTTACGCCCTGCCCAATGGCGATGTGCTGGTGGCACTGACCCGCGCGCCCAAGGCCGAGGGTGACAGCGGCGGCGGGATCATGGCCAGGATCGAGGGCTGGATTGCCGCGCGGCTGTTCGAGAAGGCTGGCTCGGCCGGCGCATCGCCCAACCAGATCGTGCTGCTGCGCGACGAGGACGGCAACGGCTCCGCCGAAAAGCAGGCGGTGATCCTCGAGAAGGGTCTGGATTCGCCCTCGGGCATGAGCTGGCGCGACGGCACGCTCTATGTTGCCAATCACAACGCCTTGCTGGCCTTCCCCTATACCCTCGGCAGCGAGAAAGTGAGCGGCGCGCCGCGCAAGCTCATGGATCTGCCCGCAGGCGGCAACCACTGGATGCGCAACATCGAGATCGCACCCGATGGCAAGCGCCTGTTCATCGCGGTCGGCTCGGCCAGCAATATCGGCGAACGCGGCATGACGGCCGAGCAGGGCCGGGCGATGATCTGGGAATACAATCTTGAATCCGATCGCCAGCGCCCCTTCGCCATGGGCCTGCGCAATCCGAACGGGATGGATTTCAGCCCCTGGACCGGCGAGCTGTGGACCACGGTCAACGAGCGCGACATGCTCGGTTCGGATCTGGTGCCCGATTACCTCACCAATGTGCCGGTGGGCGCGCATTACGGCTGGCCGTGGATCTATTACCGGAACAATTTCGACCGCCGGGTCGAGGAGCCGATGCCCCGGTTCCTGCAGGAATACACCCGCAACCCGCAATTTGCGCTAGGGCCGCACGTGGCCGCGCTGGGCCTGGTGTTTGCCAAGCAGGGCCATGTGATGGGCAGCAGGTTTGCCCAAGGCGCCTTCATCGCCCGCCACGGTTCGTGGAACCGCAAGCCGCCTTCGGGCTATGACGTGATCTATGTCGCCTTCGACAAGTTCGGCAACCCGGTCGGCCAGCCGATCCCGGTGCTGACCGGGTTCCTCAAGGGCGATGGCACCACGCGCGGGCGTCCGACCTGGGTGGAGTGGGCCGGTGACGGGGCGCTGCTGGTGTCCGACGATACGGCGAGGATCATCTGGCGGGTGCGTTCGCCTTCGGCTTCGCCGGCTGCGGGCATCGCCCCGCTCAAGAGCGAACGCCTGCCGCCCCGGCGCGAATTGCGCGATCCGCGCGCGAGCTTCGAGGAGGATTACCTGCGCAAGAGCGCAGGGTCGATCAATTAGAGCCTGAGGCCCGCACGCCCGGCAATTTCGGTGGCGAATTGCAGCGCGGTGCGGCCCGAGCGATTGCCGCGCTGGATGGCAAAGGCCATCGCCTCCTCGACATCGAAGGCCAGCCCGAGCGGGGCGAGGTAGCTCGCCAGAATCGCGAGATAGGTGTCCTTGTCCGCCGGGTGGAAGCCCAGTGTCAGCCCGAAACGGTCAGCCAGCGCCAGCGCGTCGTCGCGCTCGTCGCGTTCGTGCAAGGCCGCGCCGGGATCCTCGCGCGTGACAATCGCGCGGCGATTGGCAGTGACGACGACCCGGACATGCGGCGGGCGCGGCACGATCCCGCCGTCGAGCAGGCTCCGCAAGGCGAGCATCTCCGCCCGTGCCTCGGCGTCGAAACCGAGGTCGTCGATAAACAGCAGGAAGACGCGGCTTTGCCCGGCCAGTTCGGCGATCAGAGCGGGAAAGGTCGGCAGGGTGCCGGGCGCGAGCTGCACGAGGGCCAGCGCGTCGGTCTCCCTTTGCACATCGGCCACCGCCGCGCGCACCAGGGCCGACTTGCCCATCCCACGCGCGCCCCACAGCAGCGCATCATGCGCCGCCGCACCGTTTGCGAGCCGGGCGCAGTTGCCCCGCAGCGCATGCTTTTGCGGCTCGATCCCGTGCAGCGCGGCCAGGGGCAGGGCATCGAGCACCGGCACTGCCCGCGCCCTTGCGCCCTCCCACAAATAGGCGGGATGTGCGCGCCAGTCGGTCGGCGCTGGGGAGGCGGGCGCGAGCCGTTCGAGCGCGGCGGCAATGCGGGCGAGTTCGCCCTCCTTCTCCATCTCAGCCGACCAGCGCCGCAGCGGGCAGGGCGTAGAGCAGATCTGCCCCCGCGGTTGCCCCCGCCTTGAGGCCCGCGGCCTCGGGCACGATCCTCTCGAGGAAGAAGCGCACCGTCACCGGCTTGGTTGCGGCGAGTTCCGGGGCTGCGCCCGCGGCGACCGCCTTGGCCTGCTTCATCAGCTGCCACCCGGCCACCGCAACCGCGGCCATGGTGCAGAACGGCACGCTGCCCGCGAGACGATCGTCAAGGCTCGCCTCGTCGCGCATCCACCGCGCGATCCGGGCGCAGTCCTGCGCCAGCGCGGCAAGCGCGGGTTCACCGCCGGCTTCGGCGCGGATGGTCTCGAACAGCCGCACCAGCGCCTCGCCGCCCTCCAGCCCCAGCTTGCGGGTGACGAGGTCGGCGGCCTGAATCCCGTTGGTGCCTTCGTAGATCGGGGCGATGCGCGAATCCCGCCAGTGCTGGGCGGCGCCGGTTTCCTCGACGAAGCCCATCCCGCCGTGGATCTGGATGCCCAGCCCCGCGACTTCAACGCCCACGTCCGTGCCCCATGCCTTGAGCATCGGCACCAGCAGCTCCGCACGGGTCTTGGCCGCCTCGTCGCCGAGGTTCCCACGGTCGACCTGTCCGGCGCAATAGTAGAGCAACGCGCGGGCGCCTTCGGTCAGCGCCTTCATCCGCAGGATCATGCGGCGCACGTCCGGGTGTTCGATGATCGCCACCGGCGTCCTGTCGGGTGAGCCGGCGCGGGCCGACTGCACGCGGGTCTGGGCATAGGCGAGCGCCTGCTGGGTCGCCCGCTCGCCGATCTGCACGCCCTGATTGCCGACATTGATGCGCGCATTGTTCATCATCGTGAACATCGCTGCGAGGCCCTTGTTGGGCGCGCCGACCAGCTCGCCGATGCATTCGCCATTGTCGCCATAGCTCATCACGCAGGTGGGTGAGGCGTTGATGCCGAGCTTGTGTTCGAGGCTGACACAGCGCAGATCGTTCCTGGGGCCGAGGCTGCCGTCGGCGTTGACGTGATACTTGGGAACCACGAAGAGCGAGATCCCGCGCGAGCCTTCCGGCGCACCCGGCAGGCGGGCGAGGACAAGGTGGATGATGTTCTCCGCCAGATCGTGCTCACCCCAGGTGATGTAGATTTTCTGGCCGTTGATCCGATATTTGCCGGCGAGGGGGCCGGCTTCGATCGGGGTTGCGGTGGATCGCAGCGCGCCGACATCGCTGCCCGCGGCAGGCTCGGTAAGGTTCATCGTGCCCGACCACTTCCCGCTGACGAGATTGGGCAAATACATCGCCTGCTGCGCCGGCGAGCCGTGATGCTCGAGCGCTTCGATCGCCCCGACGCTGAGCATCGGGAGCAGGGTGAAGGCCATGTTGGCCGCGCCGAGGTTCTCCAGCACGTTGCACGCGAGAATGAAGGGCAGCCCCTGTCCGCCATGCGCCACCGGCGAGGCGATGGCGTTCCAGCCCTGCGCGACATAGGCCTTGTAGGCGGCCTCGAAGCCTTGCGGAAGGCGCACGCGGCCATTCTCCAGCTTGGCGCCTTCGAGATCGCCGATCCGGTTGAGCGGCGCGAATTCGCCCGCCGCGAACTGGCCCACGCCTGCGACGATGGCCTCGACGAGGTCGGCTTCGGCATGGGCGAAGCGTTCGGTCTGCGCCAGCTCGTCGATTCCGGCATTGACGCGGATGGCGAGCAATTGGTCGGCGGTCGGCGGGGTGAAAGGGGTCACTTCGGGGGCGTCCTTGCGAATGGAAATTGCCCCTGCACTTGGCAGGGCGGCGAATCGAATATAGCGCCCGGGCATGAGCGGCAAGAACGTTACGGCAGTGGTGGCCGCCGGGCCTGAAGGGATCGCGCAGGCCGCGCGTTGCCTCGAAACCGGCGGGTTGGTGGCGGTGCCGACCGAGACGGTTTACGGCCTCGCGGCGCGGGCCGACCGGCCTGAGGCGGTGGCGAAGATCTACGCCGCCAAGGGGCGGCCGGACTTCAATCCGCTGATCGTCCATGTTGCGGGGCTGGAGCAGGCAGCGCGCTATGCCGAATTCTCCGATGCCGCGCGCGCGCTGGCCGAGGCGCATTGGCCCGGCCCGCTGACACTGGTGCTGCCGCGCCGCGCCGATGCCGCTCTGGCGGCGGCGGTGACTGCGGGCCTGCCGACCGTTGCGCTGCGCGCCCCAGCCCACCCGGCAATGCGCGCGCTGCTGGCGGCGGTCGAATTCCCGCTCGCCGCGCCGTCCGCCAACCGTTCAGGCTTCATCAGCCCGACTTGCGCCGCGCATGTGCTCGCCTCGCTCGACGGGCGGATCGACATGGTGCTCGATGGCGGGCCGACCACCGCTGGCGTGGAATCCACCATCGTTGCGGTGCGCGCCGACGGCAGCGTCGAGGAGCTGCGCCCCGGGCCGCTGGCGGTGGGGGTGCAGGCGATCGGCGGGAGCATCGAGGCCCCGGGCCAGCTCGCCAGCCACTATGCGCCGGGCAAGCCGCTGCGACTCAACGCGCGCGCGGCCGAAGCGGATGAATTCCTGATCGGGTTCGGCAGCGTGCGCGGTGACTGCACGCTGTCGGCGCGCGGTGACGTCAATGAGGCAGCTGCGAGGCTCTATGCGGCCCTTCACGAGGCCGCTCGCGCCCCGCAGCCCCGAATCGCGGTTGCTCCCGTGCCGGACCACGGCGTGGGACGGGCGATCAACGACCGGCTGCGGCGGGCGGCGGCCTAGTCGTCGTCCGGTTCCACCGGCACGCCCGGCATCAGCGCCTTCTGCTCGGCGCGAATCGCCTGGGCCTTGTCGCAGGCGGCGTCATCGCCGTTCCCGCAGCGCTCCATCGCCTTGGCATAATCGCGTTCGAGACGGCCGAGCCGTTCCTCGCGCTGGCGAATTTCCCGCCCGCGCTTCTCGTCTGCCTCGGACTGGCTGGTGGTTGCCGCATCGACCCCGGCACTGACGGCTTTCACCGGCAGGGTGACGACATCCACCGCGGCGCGGGCAAGACAGCCCTGGAGGGCGAGCGAGGCGAGACCAAGGGCCAGAAGCTGGGAGGTGCGCATGATCCGGCTATCTCGCGCGCCGCCTGCGATATGGCAATCCTATTCCGCAGCCTTGGCTACAGGCGCCGGCAATTCGCCGGTGGTGCCGCTTGCGGCGCTGCTGGTGGGGGTGCAGGTCAGCTTGCCCGAGCCCATCGCATTGACCGTGCATTTGGCATTGCCCGTCACCCGCACGTTGCCCGCGCCGCCGATATTGGCCTCGACCGTGCCGTCCGAGGCGAAGGCAATATCGCCCGATCCGCCGATGGTGATCGCGGCCCTGTCCGCCTTGAGGCCCGGCATTGCGATCTTGCCGCTGCCGCCGATCAGGATCTCCAGCTCCTTGGCGGTGCCGGCGCCGGTCACCGTGCCGCTGCCGCCGATATTGATCCCGAGGCTGCGCCCCTCGAACCTGCCGAATTCGACCATGCCGCTGCCGCCGATATTGATGTCTGCCTCGCTGGCGAGCGCGGGCGCCTTGATCGTGCCGGAACCGCCGATCACCAGTTCGGCAGGTGCGGGCATGGCGATCCGGATGGTGGCCTTGCTGTCGCCTTTCCAGCCATCCTCGCGGGTGATGCCGATCAGCTGCTTGTCGCGCACGAAGCGCAAGCTTTCGGTGCCCGCGCCTTCGACAGTGATCGCCAGACGATCACCCTCGCTCAGGATCACGGTGTCGTCCGAGGCGAGGAACACTTCGCTCGGCGGCGGGCCGGCCAGTTCGATTTCCGAAAGCGGCACGCCCTTCTGGCCATTGATCGTGAAATCCGCGCCGTCACACCCGCCCAGCGCCGCAGCGCAAGCGAAAAGCGCAAGAGCGGTGGCGAAAGGCTTGGTCATGCGGCGACTCCCATCCGGCGTAGCGTATTGCCGATATAATACACTAAGCCGCATCGCGCAAGCGGCGTGCTTGCCGGAACAAACAGGGCCGCCCTGACGTGGGCGGCCCTCGATGTTCACGCCGGGCGAACGCGGTTTCAGGCGTTTTCGGCGGTGTCGTAGTATTGCGGCGCGTGTTCGCGCAGCACGTCGAGAATCTTGCCGAGCGCGGTGGCTTCGTCGGTCTCCTCCATCGCCGCGAGTTCGCGGGCGAGGCGGCTCGAGGCGGCTTCGAAGATCTGGCGTTCCGAATAGGACTGCTCGGGCTGGTCTTCCGGGCGGAACAGGTCGCGGGTCACTTCGGCGATCGACACCAGATCGCCCGAGTTGATCTTCGCTTCATATTCCTGCGCGCGGCGCGACCACATGGTGCGCTTGACCTTGGGCTTGCCCTTCAAGGTTTCCATTGCCTGCTTCAGGGTCTTGTCGGAGGACAGCTTGCGCATCCCGATGGCTTCGACCTTGTTGACCGGCACGCGCAGCGTCATGCGCTCCTTCTCGAACCGCAGCACGTAGAGTTCGAGCTGCATCCCGGCGATCTCCTCCTTCTGGAGCTCGACCACCCGGCCCACGCCGTGCTTGGGATAGACAACATAATCGCCGACGGTGAATGCGTTTGCGGTGCTTGCCATGCAAGTTCCTTTCTGTGGGCCCGACCTGTCGGAGAGAGGGTCAACCATCCCGGCGGCGCGACCCTGCCCGTGACGGGCAAAGCGCCGGGAACAGATTGTCCGAGGGGTAACTGGTGCGAGGCCTTTCTGGTTTCAACGCCTGCGTCATGCCCCGCCCGAAGGCGCAGCCAACGCGGTGACCACTCTATATAACACACCCGCAAGAAAATTGCGAGTCGGGGATTGCGCAAGGCTGCGCCTCCTTGCGCATCCGCCGGTTTGCGGGAAAAATCAGTCGCCTTCGCCCGGCTCGGGGCTGAAATACTTTTCGAACTTGTCCTTTTCGCCCTTGTGCCTATCGGCATCCTCGGGCGGGGATTTCTGGCTGGTGATGTTGGGCCAGATCGCCGAATACTTGGCGTTGAGCTCGAGCCACTTTTCCAGCCCGTCCTCGGTATCCGGAAGGATCGCCTCGGCCGGGCATTCCGGTTCGCACACGCCGCAATCGATGCACTCGCTGGGATTGATCACCAGCATGTTCTCGCCTTCGTAGAAGCAGTCAACCGGGCACACTTCCACGCAGTCGGTGTATTTGCACTTGATGCAGTCTTCGGTGACGACGTAGGTCATTGCGGCTCTTTCAAGAGGGATTTCCGGGTTCGTCGCCCTGCATGTCAGCCACGACGGGCGACGGTGCTAGGGACATTTGCGCTTTAGGGTCAAGATTGTCTCCGTCAACCTCGCGATAATGGGTTCGCGCCAGCGCCGGCGATCCGCGTCGGTCGGGCAGTGCCAGCAGTTCGATGACCCGCACCCGTCCTCCCACCACCAGTGTCAGCACATCCCCGATACGCGCCTGCTCCGCGCCGCGCAGCACATGCTTTCTGTTCCGCCGCAAAGCGTGGGTTTCGATCAATCTGAGCGCCGCTGACCGGGTAGGAGCGAAACGCAGATAGACAAGCAGGCGATCGATCCGGATCGTGCTGCCCGCAGCCTTGCCCCCTGCTGCTGTCATCGCTTGAGCAGATCCGCCAGCTTGTCGAAGGCGCCGCCGGCGCGTGCCGGGCCATTGTCGATCCTGGCGGCAGGGCGCGCTTGGGGGCGGGGCTTGCCGCGCGCGGCCTCTGCTTGCCGATCCTCCCCGGGCTTGCGGCGCGGCGGGCGCTTGCCGTGCGCCGGGCGGGCCTTGTCCTTGGCGGGCCGGCGCTGCTCACCTGCGTGTTGGTCGGGCCGGCGCGGGCGCCAGTGCCAGCGATCGGGTGCCGCCGGGCCATGCGCACCTTCGGGCAGAGCGCGGGCGCGGTCGCAGCGGAAGCCGGCGCTGCCGAGCAGGCGGCGGGCATTTTCGGCTTCCAGCCCGATCGACACGGCCAGCGCCATGTCGAGCCGGAAGGCGGGGTTGCGCGCCGCCGGTTTCGCCGCCGCCACCGCCGCGCGTGCATCGAAGGCCGCGCGCAGGATCTTCTCGGCGAGGTCCACCCGGATCGCCTGCGTTCCGGCAAGCCGGTAACCGGCGGGCAGGCGGCCCTTGGCCCAGCTGCCTTCAGCCAACACCGGCAGCATCCCCTCGTTGAGCGGCCGCGGATCGAGCCCCAGTGCATGCAGCAGACGGCGCGGGGCGGGCTTGAGCAGCGGGGCGGCAAAGATATCGAGCGTGCCGAAGGTCACCCCCAGCTTGCGCAGATAGGGGCGCATCTCCTTGGGCAGGTTCTCCAGCCCCGCCTCCGCCCGGCTGATTACCCCGCGTGCCTCGATCAGGGTGATGATCAGCGCCCGCGCCTGCGAACCCGCTGCCGGATCGCGCGCAGCCTCAGCGAGCTTGCGCAGGGGTTCGAGCGGTGCGAGCTGCCGGTCGAGCCACGCCGCAAGGCCGGCCTCGAGCTTTGCTTTGGCCGGATCGGGCAGCAGCGCCAGATCGCGGGTCAGCGTCAGGCGCGGGGTGCCGAAATTGCCTGCCCCCGGATGGCCCGCAAGGGCGATCTCGGCGAGCGCGCGGCCTCCCCCCTGCCCGTTCCAGCGGATCGCGCCGGCAGCGATTTCCAGCTCGGCGATGCCCTGCGACAGCAGCCACTCGGCACGGCTTTCCAGCAGGGCGGGCAGGGCCTTCTCCCCCGCCGCCAGCAGCATCCGCCGGTCGGCTGCGCCGGCTGCGGGATCGACATGGAAACGAAAGCCCTCGAGCCGGCCGATGCTTTCGCCTTCGACCGTCAGGTGCCCGTCGGGTTCGAGCGTGACGGGCAAGGCGCCCGCGTCCTGCCCCAGCGATTTCATCAAGAGTGTCGTCCTCCGGTTGACGAAGCGCTCGGTCAGCCGCGCGTGCAGCGCATCCGAGAGTTTCGCCTCGACCGCGCGTGCCCGTGCGGCCATTTCGTCGCGCGCCAGCACCCAGTCGGGGCGCTGGCAGATGTAAGCCCAGCTGCGAATCGCCGCGATCCGCGCCTGCAGCGTGTCGATATCGCCCTGCATCCGGTCAAGCTCGGCAATGCGTGCGGCAACATAATCCGCAGCCAGATAGCCGCCGCGCAGGTCTGCCCACAGGCGCGCGACGAAGCGGGCGTGTTGTTCGACCCCAAGCGCGCGGAAGTCGGGCAGCGAACAGGCCTCCCAGAAGCGCCGGACATTGCCCGCCCCGCGAACCGTGTCCGCGATGGTGTCCGCGGCAAGGCGCTTGAGCACGGCGAGATCGATCGCCTCCGGGGCCGGTTTGAGCACGTCTATCCCGGGCCGTGCCTCGAGATCGGCGATGAGTGCGGCCAGGCTGTCGAAGCACGGCTCGGCCTCGCGCCAGAACAGGTGGGTGAGGGGCGCGAAACGGTGCTCCTCGATCGCGTAGATTTCCTCGTCGGTGAAGGCGAGCGGCGCGCTGTCGCCCTTGCCCGCGCCCGACAAGGTGCCGAAGGTGCCGTCGCGTTGGTGCCGCCCGGCGCGCCCTGCGATCTGCGCCATCTCCGATGGGGTGAGCCGACGCTTGCCGTGCCCGTCGAACTTGGAGAGCGCGGCGAAGGCGACATGATCGCAATCGAGGTTGAGCCCCATCCCGATCGCGTCGGTGGCGACGATGTAATCGACCTCGCCCGCCTGGAACATCGCCACCTGCTTGTTGCGGGTCTCGGGCGAAAGCGCGCCCATCACCACCGCCGCCCCGCCCCGCAGGCGGCGCAGCGCCTCGGCCATGGCATAGACCTGCTCGACGCTGAAGGCGACCACGGCGCTGCACTTGGGCAGGCGTGAAAGCTTGCACACCCCGGCATGGGAAAGCGTCGAGAAACGCGGGCGGCTGGTGACTTCTGCCTTGGGGATCAGCGCCCTGATCATCGGTTCGAGCGTGGCCGAGCCGAGGATCATAGTCTCCTCCCGCCCGCGCGCGTGCAGCAGCCGGTCGGTGAAGATGTGTCCGCGCTCGGGATCGGCGCCCAGTTGCGCCTCGTCGAGCGCGACGAAGGCATGTTCGCCCGCCGTGCGCGGCATGGCTTCGGCGGTGCAGAGGAAATAGCGCGCCTGCGGCGGCTCGATCCGTTCCTCCCCGGTGATCAGCGCGACCTGATGATCGCCCTTGATCGCCCGCACCCTTTCATAGACCTCGCGGGCCAGGAGGCGCAGCGGGAAGCCCATCATGCCGGAGGAATGCCCGCACATCCGCTCGATCGCCAGATGGGTCTTGCCGGTGTTGGTCGGCCCCAGCACTGCGCGCACCTGCGCGGCTTCTGCCGGGTGGGGGTAAGGCGGGAAAGTCACAGCGGAGCGGTTCTGTCAGGCTTGGCGCGGCGGAGCAAGCGGGCTGCCGTGCCATGGCGGCGGTTAAGGGAAACGCCTTATCGCAGCCGGGGCACAATTGGGCGCTGATTAACGCGGGATTTACTTTGATCGGGCAGACAAATGCGACAAGGCAGGGCCGGTCGCGCCCGTCAGGGGTGCCGCACTCGGGGCAATGATGTTGGATCATGCGCGCAATCTGAGCGATCTGCCCGCTGCAGAGGACGGCCCGGACGAGGGCGCGGCTGCGCGTGGGCGGGAACCGGCCGTGGCCCAAGCGAGCGGCGGGATCGATCCGGAAATCGCGCGCGAACTGCTGCCCTATCTGCGCAATTCCAGAAAGCTTGCCCCGCCGACCAGGGCGCAGCAGGCCAGGCGCGAGGCGGCAAGCCGCCTCTCCGACCTTGCCGAACGTTACGACGCATGGAAGCTTTCCGCCTCGCGCTGGTTTGCCGGGCTCGATCTGGCCCCCGATCTGGCCGAGGATATCGGCAGCCGCCGCTGGTTCCGCGGGCTTGGGACGATGCTGGGGCTTGGCGCGGTGGCATTGGCGTTCTGGCCCGATCTCACCCCGCTCGAAGCGCGCCCGGCGATGCCGCAGGATGAGGCGGTGCAGTCCGAACTGCGCAGCCAGATGATCATGCCGCTGGCGCTGGGCGCGGATTCGGGCCGTCGGATGGGCCCGACCGCGCACGTCATTCCCCTCAAAAGCGCGCCCGAGCGGCCGCAAATCAATCTGGTGGTGACCCTCGCGCCGGGGGACAGTTTCGTCTCGATGCTGCGCCGTGCGGGCGTGTCGGCGGGCGATATCGAGCGCGCCGCCGCGCTGGTCGGGCAGGCGGTGCCGCTTGGCGAGATCAAGCCCGGCACCCAGATGGACGTGCTGCTCGGCCGCCGCCCCGCGCCGGGCGCGCCGCGCCCGCTCGACAGCCTCGCCTTTCGCGCGCGCTTCGATCTCGAGCTTGAACTGACCCGCCCGGGCGTGGGGGAGAGCAATCCCGATGGCACCCCGGTCATCCCCAGCGGCCCGCTGGCGCTGAAACGCAATGTGATCCGCGTCGATGAGACCCCGCTGCGGGTGAGGGGGACGGTCGGGAGCAGCCTCTACCGCTCGATGCGGCAGGCGGGGGTGCCGGCCAGCGCGGTGCAGGAATATCTCAAGACCCTCGACGCGCAGATCGATATGGACCGCGAAGTCCGCGCGAGCGATGAATTCGACATCATCCTCGCCTATCGCCGCGCCGCGACCGGGGAGCGGCAGGCCGGCCAGGTGCTTTATGCCGGGATCGATCGCGGCGGACGCCCGCGCACCCAGCTGATGCGCTGGGGCCGCGACGGCCGCTTCTACGAGGCTTCGGGCGTGGGCGAGCAGCGCCGCGGGCTGCTGGCGCCGGTGCCGGGGCCGGTCACCTCGAATTTCGGGATTCGCCGCCACCCGATCCTCGGCTACATGCGGATGCACGCCGGGATCGACTTCAAGGCCCGCTACGGCACCCCGATCGTCGCGGTGAGCGACGGCCGCGTCACCTCGGCCGGCCGGGCGGGCGGTTGCGGTCAGGCGGTGCGGCTGGAGCATGGCGGCGGGCTGGCGACGCGCTATTGCCACATGAGCCGGATGGCGGTGGCGCCTGGGATGCAGGTGCGGCGCGGGCAGGTGATCGGCTATGTCGGCTCCTCCGGCCTCTCGACCGGCCCACACCTCCACTACGAAATGTATCGCGGCGGAAGGGTGATCAATCCGGCCTCGGTGTCCTTCGTCACCCGCGCCGAGCTGTCCGGCACCGAACTGATCGACTTCCGCCGTCAGCTGATCCGCCTCAAGCAGATCGAGGTCGGCGCGGCGCTCAAGGATCTCGAACCGCTGCCAAACGAGGTCAAGGAGCCGAAGCGCGAGATCGAGAAGCTCGAAACCGCCTTCGATGCGACGCGTCGCGCAGGGCAGGCCATCGCGCTGTAACCAGCGCTTGTCGTCCGGCGGGAATTGCGCCTAAGTCTCGCGCCATGACCGCAAGCTATCCCAACACCCGCCTGCGCCGCACCCGCGCCCATGCCTGGAGCCGCGCGCTCCACCGCGAGACGGTGCTGACCCCTGCCGATCTGATCTGGCCGCTGTTCGTGACGGCGGGCAAGGGCGTGGAGGAGCCGATCAAGACCCTGCCGGGCGTCTCGCGCTGGTCGGTCGATGGCATTGTCGCGCGGGCGAAAGAGGCGGTCGATCTGGGGATTGCGGTGGTCGCGCTGTTCCCCAATACCCCGCCCGCGCTGCGCAGCGACGATGGGGCCGAGGCGCACAACCCTGATAACCTGATGTGCCAGGCGATCCGCGCGATCAAGGACGCCTGCGGCAACGACATCGGCGTGCTGACCGACGTCGCGCTCGATCCCTATACCAGCCACGGGCAGGACGGGCTGATCGACGCGAGCGGCTATGTGGTGAACGACGATACGGTCGCGGTGCTGGTCGATCAGGCGGTCAATCAGGCCAATGCGGGCGCGGACATCATCGCGCCTTCCGACATGATGGATGGCCGCATCGGCGCGATCCGCCGCGCGCTGGAGATGAACGGGCACGTCAATGTCCAGATCATGTCCTACGCCGCCAAATATGCCAGCGCCTTCTACGGCCCGTTCCGCGATGCGGTGGGCAGCGGCGGGCTGCTCAAGGGCGACAAGAAGGCCTACCAGATGGATCCGGCCAATGCCGAAGAAGCGCTGCGCGAGGTGGCGCTGGACATTGCGGAAGGGGCGGATTCGGTGATGGTGAAGCCGGGCCTTGCCTATCTCGACATCATCTTTCGGGTGAAGCGGCGCTTCGATGTGCCGGTCTTTGCCTATCAGGTGTCTGGCGAATACGCGATGATCGAGGCCGCGGCTGCGGCGGGCGCGGGGGACCGCGATGCGCTCGTGCTGGAAACGCTGATTGCGTTCAAGCGCGCGGGCGTGCGCGGGGTTCTCACCTACCACGCCGCACATGCCGCTCGCCTGCTGAATGGCTGAGATCGTTCTTTCGACCCAGCGCCTGATCCTGCGCCAGATCCGCGCGGATGACCTCGATCTGCATATGGAACTGCTCAACACCCCGGCGGTGATGCGCTGGCTTGGCGGGGTGCAGCCGCGCGCCGTAATCGCCGCCAAGCACGAGGCCGCGCGCGCCAGCTTTGCCGCGCATGGCTTCGGCTTCATGATGATGGAGGAGCGCGCCAGCGGCGAGATGGTTGGCCATTGCGGTTTGCGCCGCGTCGCCCATCCGCTCGCGCCCAATCCGCAAGACCACGAGATCGGCTGGCTGGTGCGCGAGGACCGCTGGCGGATGGGCTATGCCTGCGAGGCGATGCGCACGGTGATCGACTGGGGCTTTGACGTCATTGGCGCCCCGCATATCGTCGCCTTGACCTGCGCGTCCAACCACGGCAGCTGGCGTCTGATGGAGAAACTCGGCATGGAGCGCCGCGCGGATCTGGATTTCCGCGATCCGGCCGATCCCGAACCGATCATCCAATACGCGATCACCAAAGCGCAATGGGAGGCGCAGCGAAGATGACCACTCGTCCCGGGGTCAACATCATCCCGATCCTCGGCAAGACCCCGAAAATCCACGAAACCGCCTTCATCGCGCCCGGCTGCACGATCATCGGCGACGTCGAGATCGGGGCGGGCAGTTCGATTTGGTATAATTGCGTGCTGCGCGCCGACGTGTTCTCGATCCGCATCGGGGAGCGCACCAACGTGCAGGACGGCAGCGTCCTCCATTGCGATCCGCCGCGGCCCGGTGACCCTGATGGCTGCCCGCTGGTGATCGGTGATGATGTGCTGATCGGTCACATGGCGATGGTCCACGGCTGCACGATCCATGATCGCGGCTTCGTCGGACTTGGTGCGATCGTGATGAACAAGGCGGTGATCGGCTCCGATGCCATGCTCGCCGCGGGTGCGATGCTGACCGAGCGCAAGGTGATGGGCGAGCGCGAGCTGTGGGCGGGCCGTCCGGCGGTGCGTATGAAGGAGCTGAGCGACGCGGCGATTGCCAGTATGCGCGTGGGTGTTGCGCATTATGCCGAGAACGCGAAACACCATGCCAAGGCGGTCGCCGCTGCGCTCGGCTGATGGCGCGCCCGGCTCCGTCCCTGCCCGATCCGGCGGCCTTGCGCGCGCGGATCGACGCCGGCGGCCGGCTTGCCGTCAGGGTAACTCCGGGCGCGCGCGCGGAATCGGTGACGCTGACCGGGGATGCCGTGCTGGTAAAGGTGCGCGCGCCTGCCGACAAGGGTGCGGCCAATGACGCGGTGATCGCGCTGCTGGCGCGTGCGCTCGGCCTCGCACCCTCGCGGGTGAGCCTGCTGCGGGGCGGGACTTCGCGCCAGAAGCTGCTGGCGATTGAGCTTTAGAGCTCCGGCCCCTCCCAGTCGGGCGGGTTGACGCGGTATTGGCGCAGCCGCAGCAAGAGCCCCAGTGCCACCCCCGTGCCGATGGCGACGGTCAGATCGGCGACAACGGTCAGCACCAAGGTCAGCACCAGCAACACCCGATCCTCGACCGGTGCGGCCCAGTAGCCGCGCCACTTGTGCGGCTCGCTCATGTTCCACGCGGTGACCAGCAGCAGACCGGCGAGTGCGGGCAGGGCCAAATAACCCGCCAGCGGCGCGGCGATGAGCATGATCAGCAGGATGAACACCGCGTGCAGCACGCCTGCCATCGGCGTCTTGCCTCCGGCATTGACATTGGTCGCGGTGCGGGCAATCGCGCCGGTCGCGGGCATCCCGCCGAACAGCGCCGAGCCGAGATTCGCCCAGCCCTGCGCGCTGACCTCGGCATTGGGACGGTGCTGGCTGCCGATCATCCGGTCCGCCACCATTGCCGAGAGCAGCGATTCGACCGCAGCGAGGAAGGCGATGATCAGCGCCGAGGGCAGCAGTTCGATCAGGCGCGGCACGGTGATCTGGGGGATATGCGGCCAGGGCAGGGCGCGCGGCAATTCTCCGAAGCGTCCGGCGATCGTCTCCACCGGAAGCCCGGTCAGCGCCACCCCCGCCGAGATCACCGCGATCGCCACCACCACTCCCGGAAAACGCGGAAAGGCGCAGCGCAGTGCGACGATCAGCGCGATCGCGGCGATGCCGGTGGCAAGCGCCATCGGATTGATTTGCCCCCGTGCCGCCCAGATCGCCGGGGCTTTCTCGGCGATATCGGCAGGCACGCCGCGCAGGTCGATGCCGAGCAGATCGCCCAACTGGCTGAAGGCGATGATGATCGCGATGCCGATGGTGAAGCCGTTGACCACTGCTTCGGGTATGAAAGCGATCAGCTGGCCCGCGCGCAACCACCCGGCGATGATCAGGATGATGCCCGCCATCATCGTCGCCAGCACCAGCCCGTCATAGCCGTGATCGGCAATGACCGAGAAGACCACCACGATGAAAGCGCCCGTCGGCCCGCCGATCTGCACCTGGCTGCCACCCAAGAGCGAGATCAGCAAACCGCCGACAATCGCGGTAACCAGCCCCTTGGCCGGTTCCGCGCCCCAGGCAATCGCAATGGCGATACACAGCGGGATGGCCACCATCGCCACGGTCAGCCCTGCAAGCGCATCGGCCAGCAGCAATGCCGGCGTATAGCCGCGCATTGTGGTCAGGATTTTGGGTTGCATGGTTTGCAATTGGCCCCTGCGGAATCGTACCGCAAGAGCGCCGGAGTTCAGCCTGCCGCGGGCTGCCTGAGATATTTCATCATGTAGCCGACATAATCCGCCTTGCCGATGGCGAGGCCTTCCATGCGCAGGATCGCATAGGTCGCCATCAGGTGGAAATAGAGCTGCGGGATGGCCCAGTCGCGGCAATATTCATGCGCCTGCATGGCGAAGGCCATGCCGTTGGGGAGGGTAAACTCCACCGGATCGCCGGCGGCCGGCCAGACGGCGGGATCGGTCTGCGCCACCAGATCGCGCACGGCGGCGATCCGGGTGCGGGCGATGGCAAAGGAGGTGATGTCGCTGTCATCGACGGCCAGCTCGCGCTTTCCCAGCCGCTTCAAGGCGGTCACCACCTGATCGAGGGTGAGGCGGATCTGGGTGTGGAGCGGGAACATATCCTCGACCAGCCGCGATTGCAGCAAGGCCTCGCCCTTGGCGTGGCCTTGCGCCCTGGCGACGAGATGATCGAGCGTGCCGAGCGTGTTGGCACAGGTAGCAAGCAGCGCGGTGGCGTAGGACATGGCTCTCTCCGGTTGGACTGCGCCTGAACTAGGCCGCGCTCAGTCCTTTATCAACGCCCGCAGCGCATCCACCCGGTCCGCCTCGTGCGCGGGCTTGTCCCAGCGGATGCGGTGGATGCGCGGGAAGCGCATCGCGAGGCCGCTCTTGTGCCGCTTGCTGGCATGGACCGAATCGAAGGCAATCTCGAACACCAGTTTGCGTTCCACCTCGCGCACGGGCCCGAACCTGTTCAGCGTGTGCTGGCGCACAAAGCGGTCGAGCTGCTGCAATTCGGTGTCGGTAAAGCCCGAATAGGCCTTGCCGACCGGGAGCAATTCCCCGCCCGCATCGGGATCGCCGGCCCAGCAGCCGAAGGTGTAGTCGGAATAGAAGCTGCTCCGCTTGCCGCTGCCGCGCTGGGCATACATGAGCACGCAGTCGATGAGCAGCGGATCGCGCTTCCATTTGAACCAGAGGCCCGCCTTGCGTCCGGCGACATAGGGGCTCATCCTGTGCTTGAGCATCAGCCCCTCGATCGCCGCGTCGCGCGCGGCGTCACGGATCGCGGCGAGCGCGGCGAAGTTTTCCGCCTCGACCAGCATCGAGAGATCGAAACGGCTCGCCGGCAGACGCGGCATCAGCGCCTCAAGAGTTGCGCGGCGCGACTTCCACGGGGCCTCGCGCAAGTCCTCACCCTCCAGCAGCAGGACGTCATAAAGCCGCACGAAGGCCGGGTATTCGCGCAGCATCCTTGCCGATACGCGCTTGCGTCCGAGCCTTTGCTGGAGCGCGTTGAAATGCGCCGCGCCGCCCGCCGCGCCGCCCTGGGCCGAACCGCGCACCAGCAATTCGCCGTCGAGCACCACATCGAAGGGCAGCCCATCGCGCAGTTCGGGGAAGCTCAGCGAAATATCGTCGCCCGAGCGTGAATAGACCCGCGTCTGTCCGCCGGCGCGCACCAATTGCACGCGGATGCCGTCCCACTTCCACTCGGCGGCATAGTCGGCCAGATCGACTTCCCCCTGTTCGAGCGGATGCGCCAGCATGAAGGGCCGGAAGCGCGGGACATGGGCAAGATCGAGTGCAGGCGCCGCCCCCCTCGCCCAGTCGAACAATGCGGCATAGGGCGGGGCGAGCGCGTGCCAATATTCCTCCACCGCCTCCAGCGCCACCCCAAAGGCCTGCGCAAAGGCGGTCTTCGCGAGCCGCGCTGAGACCCCGACGCGCATTGCCCCGGTGGCAAGCTTGATGAGCGCAAAGCGCCCGCGCGCGTCGAGCCGGTCGAACAGTGCGGCCAGTTCCTGCGGCGCGGTTGCACGGGTGAGGGCGGCAAGGGTGGCAACCACCTGCGCCAGCGACAAGGCCTCTTGTGGCACCCGATCCTCAGGCTCCGGCCACAGCAGGCTGGCGGTCTCGGCCGTATCCCCGACGAAATCGCGGGACAAGGCCCACAACACGGGATCGACCCGCTCGCTCATCAGCTTGCGGATGGTAGAGGCTTTCACCGCCGGGAAATCCAGCCCGCCGGTCAGGCCCGCCAGCGCCCAGCCGCGATCAGGATCGGGTGCGTGGCGCAGGTAATCCGCGATCAGCGCCAGCTTGCGGTTGCGGCTGGTGGTGAAGGCCAGCGCGTCGAGCAGGGCGGCGAACTGCTCCATCAGGGGCGCCTGCGATGATGATTGCGCGACCCTGCGGATGCTATAAAGCAGGCCGCTGACAGGGATGTCAGTCGCGCCCCTTGCGACTTTGCCAACAAGGAATGCCCCCCATGACCTTCAGCCTGCCTGCCGCCCTCTGCCTTGCCCTTTCCGGCCTTGCTGCGCCCGCCGCGGCGCTTGCCCAGGGCGAAGCGCCCGCCTCCGCGCCCGCCGCGGCCTTCTCGATCGACACGCCGATCGAGGCCCTGATGGCCGACGAGCGCGCCAAGGCCGTGCTCATAAAGCACCTGCCGGGTATCGACCAACACCCGGCCTACGAACAATTCAAGGCGCTTAGCCTGAAGGCGCTCGCCCCCTTCTCGCAGGGCCTGATCAGCGAGGAACTGCTCGGCAAGATCGATGCCGATCTGACCGCAATCAAGTAAGTCCGCGCGCGCGGGGACGGGGATCTCAGTCATCCTCGTCCTCGTAGCCCACCAGCGCGAGCGCGCGGGCGCGGCGCTGATTGAGCTGGCACCAGCGCAGCAGCGCCTCCTCGCGCCCGTGGGTGATCCAGGTCTCTTGCGGGTTCACCTCGGCGATGGTGGCGGTCAGCTCGTTCCAGTCGGCATGATCGGAAATGACCAGCGGCAGCTCGACCCCGCGCTGCCGCGCCCTTGCGCGCACCCGCATCCACCCGCTCGCCATCGCGGTGACGGGATCGGGCAGGCGGCGGCTCCAGCGATCATGGAGGGCTGAGGGCGGGGCGATCACGATGTGGCCTCGCAGCGCCTCCTTCGAGGGCGCGTCGCTCACCAGCCGCAGATCACCCAGCGCCACGCCGTGCTCCTCGTAAAGGCGGCACATGGCCTCCATCGCCCCGTGCAGCCAGATGGTGTCATGATGCCCTGACGCGCGCAGTTCGGCGATCACCCGCTGCGCCTTGCCCAGCGCATAGGCGCCGACGAGGACGCAGCTCTCGGGTTCATTATCCAGATAATTCAATAGTTTGGCGATTTCTCCCTGGATCGGCGGATGGGCAAAGACCGGCAGGCCGAAGGTCGCCTCGGTGATGAAGATATCGCAAGGGGTGACTTCGAAGGGCGCGCAGGTGGGATCGGGGGCGCGCTTGTAATCGCCGGTGATGATCACCCGCTCGCCGGCGTGTTCGAGCAGGATCTGCGCGCTGCCGAGCACGTGCCCGGCCGGCAGGAAAGTCGCCGTGACGCCTGCGCCGATGCTGACCGCTTCGCCATATTCCGCCGCCACCGCGCCCGCGCGGGTCTGATAGCGCAGCGCCATGATCGCCAGCGTCGCCGGGGTGGCGATGGTCTGGCCATGCCCGCCGCGGGCGTGATCGGCATGGCCATGCGTCACCAGCGCGCGGGGCACGGGGCGCGCGGGATCGACCCAGGCATCGGCGGGAAGGATGTGGATGCCGTGACGCTCGGGCCGGATCCATGAGAAGGGCGCGGCGGTCATGAAACGAGCAACCCGCAAGGCCGCGTGCGTGTTCCAGCGCGCGTGGCACCTGACCCGGTCAAGCGCGCCCCAGCACCCCCTCGGCCACCATTCCCGTCAACCCGAAGCGCATCAGCCCTCGTCGGTTTCGGGCGCGGGCTTCTTCGCGGCGGGCGTCTTCGCCGCCTTCTTCTTCGCCGGCTTCACCTTGGGCGGGGCCGGGGTCATCTCGAAGGCGGGCTTGCCGTCCTTGATGCTGACATGCACCTCGCCGCCGTCAGCGAGCTTGCCGAACAGCAGTTCCTCGGCGAGCGGCTGCTTGATCTTTTCCTGGATCAGGCGGGCCATGGGGCGGGCGCCGTAGAGCTTGTCGTAGCCCTTGTCAGCCAGCCAGCTGCGCGCGTCGCTGTCGAACTGGATGTGGACGTTCTGTTCGGCCAGCTGGAGTTCGAGCTGGAGGATGAACTTGTCGACCACCCGCGCGACGGTGCTCTTGCCGAGGTAGGTGAAGGGCACGATCGCATCGAGGCGGTTGCGGAATTCGGGGGTGAACATCTTTTTCACCGCTTCCTCGCCCGCGTCTTCCTTCGACACGTCGCCAAAGCCAATGCCCTGCCGCGCCATGTCGGCCGCGCCGGCATTGGTGGTCATGATCAGCACCACATTGCGGAAATCGACCGTCTTGCCGTGGTGGTCGGTGAGCCGCCCGTTGTCCATCACCTGCAACAGGATGTTGAACAGGTCGGGGTGGGCCTTCTCGATCTCGTCGAGCAGCAGCACGCAATGCGGGTTCTGGTCGACCGCATCGGTGAGCAGCCCGCCCTGATCATAGCCGACATAGCCCGGAGGCGCGCCGATCAACCGGCTGACCGAGTGGCGCTCCATGTATTCGGACATGTCGAAGCGCTTCAGCTCGATGCCCATGATGTTGGCGAGCTGGCGCGCGACCTCGGTCTTGCCGACGCCGGTCGGGCCGCTGAACAGGAAGCTGCCGATCGGCTTGTCCGGATCGCGCAGGCCCGCACGCGACAGCTTCATCGCGGTGGCGAGGCGCTCGATCGCCTCGTCCTGGCCAAAGACGACGTGCTTCAAGTCGCGCTCGAGATTTTCGAGCGCCTTCTTGTCGTCCTTGCTGACCGACTTGGGCGGGATGCGGGCCATGGTCGCGATCACCGCCTCGATTTCCTTGGCGGTGATGGTCTTCTTGCGGCGGCTGGGGGGCACCAGCATCTGCATTGCGCCGACTTCGTCGATCACGTCGATCGCCTTGTCGGGCAACTTGCGATCATTGATGTAGCGCGCCGAGAGTTCGACCGCGCTCTTGATCGCATCGGGGGTGTATTTGACCTTGTGGTGTTCCTCGAAGGCGCTGCGCAGACCCTTCAGGATCTTGATCGTGTCCTCGATGGTCGGCTCGTTCACGTCGATCTTCTGGAAGCGGCGCAGCAGCGCGCGATCCTTTTCGAAGTGGTTGCGGAACTCCTTGTAGGTGGTCGAACCGATGCAGCGGATCGCGCCGGAGGACAGCGCGGGCTTCAACAGGTTCGAGGCGTCCATCGCCCCGCCGCTGGTCGCGCCGGCCCCGATGACGGTGTGGATCTCGTCGATGAACAGCACCGCATTGGGCATTTGCTCGAGTTCCGAGACGACCTGCTTCAGCCGCTCCTCGAAGTCGCCGCGATAGCGCGTGCCGGCGAGCAGTGCGCCCATGTCGAGCGAGTAGATCACCGCGTCCTTGAGCACTTCGGGCACGTCGCCCTCGACGATCTTGCGCGCCAGGCCTTCGGCGATCGCGGTTTTGCCGACGCCGGGATCGCCGACATAGAGCGGGTTGTTCTTCGAGCGGCGGCAGAGGATCTGGATCGTCCGGTCAACCTCCGGCCCGCGCCCGATCAGCGGATCGATCTTGCCGCTTTCGGCCTTGGCGTTGAGGTTGACGGTGAACTGGTCGAGCGCGGTTTCCTTCTTGCTGCCGGCGCTTTCCTTGGTCTGCGCGGATGCTTCCTGCTTGTCGGTGCCCTGCGGGGTCTTGCTCTCGATCTGGCGGCCGCCCTTGCCGATGCCGTGGCTGATATAGCTCACCGCATCGAGCCGGCTCATGTCCTGCTGCTGGAGGAAATAGACCGCATAGGAATCGCGCTCGGAAAACAGCGCGACCAGCACGTTGGCGCCGGTGACGGTGTCCTTGCCGCTCGACTGGACATGCAGGATCGCGCGCTGGATCACCCGCTGGAAGCCCGCGGTGGGCTGGGGATCGGTGCCGTCCTCGGTCTTGAGGCTCTGGTATTCCTGATCGAGATACTGCCGCACCACCTCGCTCAGCTCCGCGAGGTCGACCCCGCAGGCGGCCATCACCTGCGCGGCGTCCTCGTCATCGATCAGCGCCAGCAAGAGGTGCTCGAGCGTGGCATATTCGTGCTTGCGCTCCGACGCGTTGCCGAGCGCGTTGTGCAATGTCCGTTCGAGGTTCTGGGCGAAGCTGGGCATGGCAAATCTCTATGACAAGGCGAAGGATGCTCCCGTAACGGGGGCGGGAAGAGTCGATTGGCGAATATATGGTATGCTACGCGGAAATTGCGAATCCGTATGCACGAGCGCCAGAGGAAAACCTTGCGGCCTCACCCACCACCCTTGCCGAATAGCGCTTCGGCAGCGGCGCGGTGCGCGGCCGCCTTGGCGCGGTGGGCGCGAACACGGGCGATTTCAGCCTCGAGCAGCGCGATACGCTCGTCCAGTTCGGCCTGTGAATAGGGGCCGAGATCCTCTGCCGCGAGGCGCGAGGCCGCATCTCCTTGGGGACGAGGGCGATCGGGTTCTTCCATCGCCCCGCAGCATCCGCCCCAAGCGGCTTGCTGTCAATCGGCAAGGCGGTTATTCGCGCCGCAGATAGGGTTAACGGCACGTTTCGGGGGGATGGACTTATGGTTGCAGGCAATGAGGCCCAGCTGCCCGCGAACATGGCTGCAATCCTTTTCGATGCGCCCGGCGGCCCGGAAGTGCTGGGCATCGGCACGGTGCCGCTGCCGCGCCTGCGCCCGGATGATGTGCTGATCAAGGTTGCCTATGCCGGGGTCAATCGCCCCGATTGCCTGCAACGCGCGGGCGCCTATCCGCCCCCGCCGGGCGCTTCGCCGCTGCTCGGGCTGGAGGTTTCCGGCGAAGTCGTGGCGGTCGGCAATGAAGTCCCGCGCGAGATGATCGGCCAGTTCGTGGCGGCGCTCACCCCGGGCGGGGGCTATGCCGAATATTGCGCGGCGCATTGGCAGCACTGCCTGCCAGTGCCCGAGAGGATGCCGCTGTCCCAAGCCGCCGCCCTGCCCGAAACCCTGTTCACCGTGTGGCACAACCTGTTCGAACGCGGACTGGCCCGTGATGGCGAGAGCGTGCTGATCCACGGCGGCACCAGCGGGATCGGCACCACCGCGATCATGCTCGCCAAGGCCTTCGGGTTGGAGGTGATCGTGACCTGCGGCGATACCGCCAAATGCGCCGCGGCGACCCGCATAGGGGCGGATCTTGCGATCAATTACCGCGAGCAGGATTTCGTCGAGGCGGTGCTGGCCCATACCGGGGGCAAGGGCGTCAACGTGGTGCTCGACATGGTCTCGGGCGATTATGTCGCGCGGAATCTCAAGTGCCTCGCCGAGGATGGTCGCCATGTCACCATCGCGGTGCTGGGCGGCGCAAAGGCAGAACTAAGCATGGCGATGGTGATGACGCGCCGCCTGACCCTCACCGGATCGACCCTGCGCCCGCGCTCCGACAGCTTCAAGGCCGCGCTCGCGGACGAGATCGCCGACAATGCCTGGCCGCTGTTCTGCGACGGGGAATTGTCCCCGGTGATGGACATGACCTTCCCCCTCGCTCAGGCCGCCGCCGCCCATGCGCGGATGGAGGCGGGCGAGCACATCGGCAAGATCGTGCTGGAGGTTGGGGGTGGCTGAGGCGCTCACCCTCCATGAAGACCCCCGCAGCGGCAACTGCTTCAAGATCAAGCTCACCGCCGCGCTGCTCGGCCTGCCGCTCGCAACCCGCGCCTATGACATCATGAAGGGCGAGACCCGCACGCCCGAGTTCCTCGCCACCGTCAACGCCAATGGCCGGATCCCGGTGTTGCAGATCGGCGATGGGCCGGACGCGCGTTTCCTGCCCGAAAGCAACGCCGCCTGCTGGTATCTCGCCCACGCCAGCCACCTGATCCCGCAGGAGCGTTTCGCGCAGTCCGATATGCTGCGCTGGATGTTCTTCGAGCAATACAGCCACGAACCCAACATCGCCACGCTGCGCTTCTGGCTGCGTTTCGTGGGCGAGGCCAATCTTTCGGCCGAGCAGCGCGCGCAGGTCATGCCCAAGCGGATCGCGGGCAGCGCCGCGCTCGATCTGATGAACCGGCATCTGGCCCGGAGCGCCTTCTTCTGCGGCGGGAGCGTCACGATCGCCGATATCGCGCTGTTCGCCTACACCCATGTCGCCGAGGAGGGCGGCTTCGGGCTTGGCGACTATCCGCACATCAATGCCTGGATCGCGCGGATCGAGGCCTTGCCCGGCTTCGTGGCAATGGACTGACCCGCAGCCGTGGGCTGATTGACCCGAAACCGTCACCGGCCTGTGAATCCCCTGTAACATTTCCGTGCCATGGCAAGGCCAGCCTCGCCGTGACCATCAGGGACTGCACATGACCGGCTCCGATCTGTCCGACCTGCTGAGCAGCAATGTCGCCAGCTTTCCGCTTTCGGCCCCGCGCACGCCCGAGCCCGAGGGGCCGGAGCATGAGCGGGCGCGCCGTTCCTACCGCACGATCTGGATCAGCGACGTCCATCTCGGCACAAGGGGCTGCAACGCCGAGATGCTCATCGATTTCCTTGATCACAGCGACAGCCAGACGATGTATCTGGTCGGCGACATCATCGACGGCTGGCGGCTGAAGAAGAGGTTCTACTGGCCCTCGACGCACAACGACATCGTCTGGCGCATCATGAAACGCGCCCGGCGCGGCACCCGGGTGATCTACATCCCCGGCAACCACGACGAGATGTTCCGCCAGTTTACCGGATTGAGCTTCGGCGGGATCGAAATCCGCCGCGCCGCCTTCCACGACACCGCCGACGGGCGCCGGCTGATGGTGCTGCACGGCGACGAGTTCGACGCGGTGATGCTTTCGCACCGCTGGCTCGCCTTTGTCGGGGATCATGCCTACCACTTCCTGATGAAGTGCAACATCGCGGTGAACACGGTGCGGCGCTGGCTGGGCAAGCCTTACTGGTCGCTCTCCAAGGCGGCCAAGCACAAGGTCAAGAACGCGGTCGAGTTCATCGGCAAGTACGAGGAAGTCGTCGCCCGCGCCGCCGGCGAGCGCGGGGTCCACGGGGTGGTGTGCGGGCACATCCACACCGCCGAGTTCCGCGCTTTCGAGCATGATGGCAAGCGGATCGAATACTGGAACGATGGCGATTGGGTGGAGGGCTGCAACGCGCTGGTCGAACATCACGACGGGCGGATGGAAATCCTCCACTGGCCCGAGGAAATCCGGCGGCGGACCGCGGGGCAAGCGCCGGCTCCCGCTGCCAGCACAGCCCGCGAGGCGGCGTGAACCGCTACAGCGCCCTGATGCCCGATGCGGCCCTTTCGTCCGCCGGCCCGGCGGCGATCGCGCCCCATTCCATCGCCATCGTCACCGATGCCTGGCACCCGCAGACCAACGGGGTGGTGCGCACGCTCTCGACCACCTGCGCGGTGCTGCGCGGCTGGGGGCATCAGGTCACGGTGATCTCGCCCAAAGGCTATCTCTCCGTGCCCGCGCCCACCTATCCCGAAATCCGGCTGGCGCTGGCTGCGCCCGGCGCGGTCGGACGGCGGCTCGCGCAGATCCAGCCGGATGCGGTTCACATCGCCACCGAAGGCCCGCTCGGCCTTGCGGCGCGGCGCTATTGCCTCAGGCGCAAGGTGCCCTTCACCACCGCCTATCACACCCAGTTTCCCGACTATGTCGCGCGCCGCACCGGCCTTCCGGCCAGCATCTTCTGGCCCTACATCCGCTGGTTCCATCGGCCGGCGCAGGCCATCATGGTCGCCACCGAGACGATCCGCGCACAGCTGCGCGAACAGGGCCTGACCCGGCTCACCCACTGGAGCCGCGGGGTCGATCTCGCCTGCTTTTCGCCCGCAGCAGCCCCGCCGCCCGAATATGCCGGGCTCGAAGGCCCGATCCTGCTCTATGTCGGCCGCATCGCGGTCGAGAAGAACCTCGAGGCCTTCCTTGCCTGCCCCTATCCCGGCACCAAGGTGGTGGTGGGCGACGGCCCCGCGCGCGCGGCGCTTGAGGCGAAGTTTCCCGAAGCGCGTTTCCTCGGCAAGAAGACCGGCACCGAACTGGCGGGCTGTTATGCGGGCGCCGACGTGTTCGTCTTCCCCTCCCGGACCGACACCTTCGGCCTCGTGATGATCGAAGCGCTCGCCTGCGGGACGCCGGTTGCCGCTTTCCCGGTGCCGGGGCCGCTCGACATCGTGACCGAGGCGGTGGGCGCCTTGTCGGACGATCTCGCGCGGGCGATCGACGCGGCGCGTTTCTGCGACCGCGCCGCCTGCGCGGCTTACGGGGCGTCCTATACGTGGGAAGCGGCAACGCGGCAGTTCCTCGCCGGGCTGGTGCCGCTGGCCGAGCGCGCGCCGATTGGCCATGAGGCGCTTGCTGCCTGCTGACTCCCTTTTCCTTGCCGTTTTCCCCTCCTTGGCCTATTTAGGGTGGCAAGGTGGCCGCTCCGGAAGGGGCGGCCCTTCTATTTTCAACGGAGATTCCCATGGCTACCAAGGATCAGCCCAAGCCGCTGATGCCGCACGCCACCGCGACGTGGCTGGTGGACAATACCGCATTGAGCTTCGAGCAGATCGCCGAGTTTTGCGGGCTGCACATTCTCGAAGTACAGGCGATGGCCGATGACCTCGCCGGCAGCAAATATACCGGCCGCGATCCGGTGCATGCGGGCGAATTGACCCAGGCCGAGATCGAGAAGGGCCAAGCCGATCCGTCCTATGTGCTCAAGATGCACAAGGCGCCGGTCGAGGTGACCCGCACCAAGGGCCCGCGCTATACCCCGGTGTCGAAGCGGCAGGACAAGCCGGATGGCATCGCCTGGATCCTGCGCCATCACCCGGAAGTCTCGGACGCGCAGATTTCCAAGCTGATCGGCACCACCCGCAACACCATCAGCGCGATCCGCGACCGTTCGCACTGGAACATCCAGAACATCACCCCCAAGGATCCGGTGACGCTCGGCCTGTGCTCGCAGCGCGAGCTCGACGCGGTGGTCGCCAAGGCCGCCAAGCGCGCCGGCCCCAGCGGCGATGCCGATCCGCCGGCCCGGTCCGAGCGCAACGAGCGCGAAAAGCTGATCGCGGAGCTGCGCGCCGAGCGCGAGGCCCAGGCCAAGGCCGCCAGCCAAGCCGCTCAGGAAGCCGAAGCCGAGGCCTGGCTTGCCCGCAAGCGCGAGGCCGAGGCCGCCGAGACGAGGATCGACCCGGAAAGCGGGTTCAGCGCGAACTGATTGCGGATCGCCGGGGTGCTCCGGGCACACCGGCACCCCCACGCGAACCTGCAAAAAGCGACGCCGCTTAAGGGTTTCGCTTGTGCGCGCGGGCGTTGTGGGCCAAGATTACTGACATGCCTGTCAGTAAACCAGCCTATCATCATCCGACGCCGCTCGAGACCAGTTTCGCGCCGATGAGCCTGCCGGCGATGTTCGAACGCACGATGCGCGCCAGCCCGGATGCGCCGTTCCTGCATTTCCTCGGGCGGACCTACAGCTACGCGCAGATCCACCAACAGGCCCGCGCCTTTGCGGCGGGGCTTCAGGCGCTCGGCATCGCCAAGGGCGACCGGGTCGGGCTGTTCCTGCCCAACGTGCCAATCTACGCCGCCGCCTATTACGGCGCGATGATGGCGGGCGCGGTGGTGGTGAACTTCTCGCCGCTCTATTCGGTCGAGGAGCTGAGCTGGCAGGTGGGCGACAGCGGCACCAAGGTGCTGGTGACGCTGGATGTGCCCGAACTCTACAAGACCGCCGCCAAGGTGCTGGCTTCCTCCGGCCTCGAAACGCTGGTGGTGGGCCGCCTTGCCGACATGCTGCCGTGGTACAAGGGGCTGGCGCTGAGGCTGCTGAAGCGCGCGCAGATCGCCGATGTGGCCTATGGGCCGAAAGTGAAGAGCTGGGCCGAGACGACGCCGGCGAGCGCATTGGCGCCGGTTGAGGTCACCTCCGCCGATCTCGCCCTGCTGCAATATACCGGCGGCACCACCGGGCGGCCCAAGGGGGCGATGCTCGGGCATGACCAGCTCTCGGTGAACGCGCAGCAGGTCGCCGCGCTCAATCCCTTCGGCGATCCGGCGGGCGAGGTGTTCATGGGCGCCTTGCCGTTCTTCCATGTCTTCGCCAACACTGCGCTGCTCAATCACGCGATGGCCACGGGCGCGGCGATCGCGATGGTGCCGCGGTTCGAGACCCGTCAGGTGCTGATGACGATCCAGCGCTACCGCTGCACCGGCTTTCCCGGCGTGCCGACGATGTTCCAGGCGATGCTCGACCATCCCGATCTGCCGAAAACCGATCTCTCCAGCCTCAAGGTCTGCATCTCCGGCGGCGCGCCGATGCCCGGGCCGGTGCATGTGCGGTTCGAGGAGGCAACCGGCGTGCGGCTGGTGGAAGGCTATGGTCTGACCGAAAGTTCAGGCGTGGTCTCGGCCAATCCCTATGCGGGCCCCCGCAAGCGCGGCACGATCGGCCAGCTGGTGCCGGGCACCGAGGCGATCCTGCTCGACAAGGAAGATCCGGCCAGGCTGGCACCCGAGGGCGAACCGGGCGAGCTGGCGGTGCACGGGCCGCAGATCATGCGCGGCTACTGGCGGCGGCCCGAAGCCGATGCCGAAACCTTCGTGGAGATCGGCGGCAAGCGTTACCTGCGCACCGGCGATGTCGCGCGGATTGACGCGGACGGGTTCCTCGAGATCGTCGATCGCATCAAGGACATGATCGCGGTGGGCGGGTTCAAGGTCTTCCCCAGCGTGGTCGAGGATGTGATCCTCGAACATCCGGCGGTGAAGGAGGCGCTGGTGATCGGCGTGCCGGAGGACTATCGCGGCGAGGTGCCGCGCGCCTATGTCACGCTCAATCAGGGCGCGTCAGCCACCGCCGAGGAGCTGGCGGACTGGCTCAACGCGCGTGTCGGCAAGCACGAGCGGGTCGATTGCGTGGTGATCCGCGCCAGCCTGCCCAAGACCATGATCGGCAAGCCCGATCGCAAGACGCTCAGGGCCGAGGTGCTCTGAGCGCGGCTACTCGGCGGCTTCGATCGTCGCGCTCGGCACGCCCTTGACCGGCTGGCGCGCATTCGGAGCGAAGCGGCCATCGACCTGTGCGCCCTGTTCGATCGTCAACGCGTCATAATGCACATCGCCCTCGATCCGCGCACTCTTGAGAATCACCAGCTCGCGCGCGGTGATCGAACCGGTCACCTTGCCTGCCAGCCGCGCGCTTTCCGCAACCACGGCGCCCTGGATGCTGCTGGTTTCGCCCTGCACCAGGCTGGCGCACTTGATGTCGCCTTCGATCATGCCGTCGACGTGGAGGTCGGCAGTGGCGGCGACATCGCCCTTGATTGCCACATCGGCGCCGATCACCGAGAAGGTCGAACCCGAAGCCATCATGCCGCTCCTAGCTGCGGGCCGCGGCGGCTGAGCGCCCTGATCGGGTGCTGCTGCGAACTTCTTTGAGAACATCGGGAGCGGTCTCCAGGAAGGGGCGCGGATTGATCGCGCGATCATTGATGCGGACTTCGAAATGCAGGTGCGGCCCGGTGGAACGCCCGCTACTGCCGAGCCCGCCCAGCCTTGCCCCGGCCGCCACCAGCTGGCCCGGCCGCACGTCGATGCGCGAGAGGTGGGCATAGCGGGTCATGATGCCGTTGGCGTGGGTCACCTCGACAGTATTGCCATAGCCGCCGCGCCAGCCGGTGAAGGTGACGCGGCCTTCGGCAGCGGCAAAGATCGGCGAGCCGATCGGGCCCTTGAAGTCGATGCCGGAGTGCATCGCCGCGCGGCCATTGAAGGGATCGCGGCGATAGCCGAAGCCCGATGTGATGTTCTCGACCGTCGCCGGGACAACCTGCGGAATCCCGTCAAGCGCGCGTTCGAGCACCGCCATGCGCGCAAGGCTGAGCCCGAGCCGTTCGAAGCGGGGATCGATATCGTCCGCACCGGCGAGCGCCTCGAACGGACCACCCATGCCCTCGCGCGCTTCGCGGCTGAGGATGCGCGGATCGAGATTGAGCTTGCGCATCGCTGCCTCTGCGCGCCTGGCCCGGGCGTCGGCGAAGCGGGTCAGGCGCTCGACCACGGCCAGCTGGCGGGCTTCGATCTCGGCCAGGCCGCGCGCCTGCGGAATGAACTGGCTGACCTTCTCCACAGTTCTGGCGGCCTCGGCGGTGGAATCGGTGACGGTGCCTCCGGCGCTTTCGGCGACGATGTCCTCGGGCAGCATCCGGGCCATTTCCTCGAGGAATTGCTGCCGTTCCTCCAGCTCGCCCACCACCCGGTCGAGATCGCCGCCATAGGCGTCGAGCCGTTCCTCGGCGCTGGCGATGCGGGCGCGTTCATCGGCAAAGGCGGCAAGATCGGCCTCGGCACGATATGTGCCCCAAGCCATCACCGCGAGCGACACCAGCCAGCCGAGCACCACCGCCAGCGCCAGCGCGGCGGCACGGATCTGGAGCTTCGAGGAGATCTTGATGAAGCGCACCTGTCCATCGGAGCGCATGAAGAATTCGCGGTCTGGGAACCAAGCGCGAAGCTGCTCGCCCCATTTGCGAAGGGAAATCTTGTCTGACACGGCCGACCCGGTTTTTATTTATGCCCCGGAAAGCTCCGCTATCAGGGCGCGCCCGAAGGGTCGAATCGCCCCTTGCCGACAAGGGTTGAATCGAAGCGGAAACGCGCCGAACGGTGCAAGCGGGCATGATCGGGAGGGCGATGGCCATGGGCCGGCGCGGCGATGCCCCGTGCTGCCCTGCCTTGTTCCCGATTCGTGCCTGCGGCTGCGCGCGCGGGCCTGACAGCCGGCGCAAGGGCTGCTAAGGCACGCGCCATGACCGAGCAAGCCGTCCTGCACCTGTCCGAAGCCGACCCGGATTGCACCGCATTGGTCGCGGCGCTGGCGCGCGCCGCGCGGCTGGCCCAGCGTCGGCTGGCCGCGATGCCAAGCACCACCCGTGCGGCGGCGCTGCGTCTGGCGGCTGACCGGCTCGTCGCGGCTACTCCCGCGATTCTCGCTGCCAATGCCAAGGATCTTGCAGCCGGAGAGGCGCGCGGGCTGTCGGGCGCGATGCTGGACCGGCTGGCGCTCGACGAGGCGCGGCTGGGGGCGATTGCCGCCGCGGTGCGCGCAGTCGCAGATCTGCCCGATCCGGTGGGGCAGGTGATCGACACCCACGCCCAGCCCAACGGATTGAAATTCCAGCGTGTCCGCGTGCCGATCGGAACCATCGGGATCATCTTCGAAAGCCGCCCCAATGTCACCGCGGATGCCGCGGCGCTGTGCGTGCGTGCCGGCAATGCGGCGCTGCTGCGCGGCGGGAGCGAGGCCGTCCAATCGAACCGCGCGATCCACGCCGCGCTGGTCGAAGGCCTGGTTGCCGGCGGCGTGCCGGCCGAGGCGGTGCAGCTTGTCCCGACGCAAGACCGCGGCGCGGTTGGCGCGATGCTGGCGGCGAGCGGCCTGATCGACATGATCGTGCCACGCGGCGGCAAGAGCCTCGTTGCCCGGGTGCAGGCCGATGCGCGGGTGCCGGTGCTGGCCCATCTCGACGGGATCAACCACACCTATGTCCACGCCGCGGCTGATCCGGCGATGGCGCGGGCGATCGTGCTCAACGCCAAGCTGCGCCGCACCGGCATCTGCGGGGCGATGGAAACGCTGCTGGTCGACGCGGCCTTCCCTGATTGCGCGGCACTCGTGGCGGCGCTGATCGAGGCGGGCTGCGAAGTGCGCGGTGACGATCGCATCCGCGCGCTCGATCCGCGCGTCATCCCGGCGAGCGCCGACGACTGGGACACCGAATATCTCGACGCGGTGCTGTCTGCGGCGATGGTCGACGGCCCCGATGCCGCGCTGGCGCACATTGCGCGCCATTCCTCGGGCCATACCGATGCGATCATCACCGATGATGAGACGGTGGCCGAACGTTTCCTCGCCGAGGTCGACAGCGCGATCGTGATGCACAATGCCTCGTCGCAATTTGCTGACGGGGGCGAGTTCGGCCTTGGCGCGGAGATTGGCATCGCCACCGGACGGCTGCACGCGCGCGGGCCGGTCGCGCTCGAAGGGCTGACCACCTATAAGTGGCGGGTGCGCGGCAGCGGGCAGACCCGGCCATAAAGCCTTGCGCGCGCACCCCCAGATCACCGGCCTGCTCGGCGGCAGCTTCAACCCGGCGCATGGCGGTCACCGCCGGATCACGCTGTTTGCCGCGGCGGCGCTTGGGCTGGACGAGACCTGGTGGCTGGTTTCGCCCGGCAATCCTCTGAAGCCCAAGGCCGACATGGCCCCGCTCGCGGCGCGGCTGCGCTCGGCCCGCGCCAAGGCCCGCCGCGCGGCGATCATCCCCACCGCGATCGAGCAGCAACTCGGCACCCGCTACACTGTCGATACGCTCGCCGCGCTCGTCCGGCGCTATCCCGCGCGCCGCTTCGTGTGGCTGATGGGGGCCGACAATCTGGCCGATTTTCATCGCTGGAAGGACTGGCGGCGGATCGCCCGGACAATGCCGATTGCGGTTATCGCCCGCCCCGGCTATGATGCCAAGGCCATGACGAGCCCCGCCATGGCCTGGCTCAGGCGCAGCTTAGTGTCTGCGGCCAGTTTTCGGAAACGGGGGCAATGGAGCGCACCGGCCCTGGTGTTATTGCGTTTCGATCCGGATCACCGCTCGGCCACGGCCATCCGCCGTGCCCATGCCGGGTGGGCCGAGGCTTTGCTCGGGCCGGATGGTGCCGCGCCGGTGCGTGATCGGCTGACATTCCGCAAAGTCCGGCCAGAGGAGGACGCATGAGGCGCGCGCCATGCGTTTCGGCTCCTTCGCTTGCCGGCCCGCTGCATGTCCGCTGTCATCGCCCCGAAGCCTGGAGATACCCGATTGCCGATGACCGAGGCTCTTTTGGGTGCCATCCCGCCCGCCCCGCTGCAGGCTGCCGCCAAGGCCGCGCAGTCGCTCGCGCAGCCTGAGATGGGTGCCGACGCGCTGCACCGTCTGGTGCTGGCTCAGCTTGACGATGATCAGGCGCAGGAGATCGTCTCGATCCCGCTTGCGGGCAAGAGCACCATTGCCGATCACATGGTGATCGCCAGCGGCCGTTCGACCCGTCAGGTTGCCGCGATGGCGCAGAAACTGGCCGAAAAGATCAAGCAGGCCGGTTTCGGCTCCGTGCGGGTCGAAGGCCTGCCGGCGGCCGACTGGGTGCTGATCGACGCGGGCGACGTGGTGGTGCACCTGTTCCGCCCGGAAGTGCGCAGCTTCTATAACCTCGAACGCATGTGGGCGTTTGAAGGCAGCGAGGCGGCCGCCTCGGGCCGGGCCTAGTTTGTTGTCCCGCGGCCCGTCCGGGCTGCGAAATCCTCGCTCATGCGGCCTGAAGGCCGCGTCGCTGCGGGCGGGCGGTCGCCCTTGCGGCCGCTGCGCGACTGTTTGGCTCCCATCTGTGAGGTCGTTCCCATTCTCCTCCATATCATCGCCCGCGGGAAGATCGGCCGTTCGCCGGAAGGCGCGCTGGTGGAGCGTTATGCCGCGCGGCTGACCTGGCCGGTCAAGCTCACCGAATGGCCCGAAACCGGCGTGGGCAAACTCGCAGAACCGCTCACCCCGTATCGCACCGTGCTGCTCGACGAGCGCGGCAAGGCCATGGCCTCCACGGATTTTGCCGCCCTGCTGGGGCGCTGGCGCGATGATGGCGTGCGCGAGGCGCGGTTCATGATCGGCGCCGCCGACGGCCATTCGGATGCCGAGCGCGCCGCCGCCGATCTGCTGCTTGCCTTCGGCCCGGCGACCTGGCCGCACATGCTCGCCCGGGCGATGCTGATGGAGCAGCTCTACCGCGCCACCACCATCCTTGCCGGGCATCCCTATCATCGGGCATGAGGGCGTCATGCGCCGACCCGTCTTGCTCACCGCGCTTGTCTGCGCCGCAGTTTGCGCCGCCTGCTTCCTCGCCCTGCCCGCGACCCGGGCGGAGCGCGCGGTGCCGCTGGTCGAGCCGGACGAGGCCAAGGCCCAGCTCGCCCGCGCCACGCGCGAAAGCCGGCGCGCCGCGCAGCGCGCCGCACGCCTCACCCGGACCGCCGAAGTCGCCACCGAGGCCGCGATCCGCACTGCCAACGAGGCCGCGGCGCTCGCCGCGCGCATCCAGCAGGCAGAGGCCGATATCGAGATCGCCCGTGCGCGCTATGCGCTGGCGCGCGCGGCCCGTGCGGCACTGACCGCCGAGCTGGCCGAGCAGCAGGAGCCTACCGCCCGCCTCGCCGCCGCGCTGCAAACCCTCGCGCGCCGCCCGCTGGCGCTTTCGGCGATGCAGCCGGGTTCTCTCAAGCAGGTGGTCTATGTCCGCGCCGCGCTCGCCAGCGCGGTGCCGCAGATCCGGGCGCGCACGGCCGGTCTGCGCGCCGCGCTCGACAAGCGGCGCGCGCTCGAGGCCGATGCCGCGCGTGCCTTGTCAGGCCTGCGCGATGGCGAGACGATGCTGCGCGCGCGCCGGGCGCAGCTCGCCGCGCTTGAGAACCGCCAGCGCATTGCTTCGCGCACGGCCCGCGGCGCGGCGCTGCGCGAGGCCGAGCGGGCACTGGCGCTGGCCGAGCAAGCGCGCGATCTCGATGGGCTGGTGACGCAGCTCGACGATGTGGCCGCGCTGCGCCGCGAGCTTGCCGCCTTGCCCGGCCCGGTGCTGCGTCCATCCGATCTGGCAGCCGCGCTGCCGGCGGCGCCTGCGCCCGGGCCTGCACCTGCGCCTGCGGCGAGCGCCCCGCCCCCGCGGGATTTGCAACTCCCGGTCAACGGCCGCACGCTCACCGGGTTCGGTGCCCGGCGCGCCAGCGGGCTGGCGAGCACGGGGCTCGAACTCGCGCCGGTTGCCGGCGCGCAGGTGGTCGCCCCGGGGCGCGGGCGGGTGGCCTTCGCCGGGCCCTATCGCGGCTTCGGGCAAATCGTCATCATCGAACACGAGGGCGGCTGGACCAGCCTGGTCACCGGACTCGCGCGCGTTGACACGGCGGTTGGCGACAGGGTGATCGGCGGCAGCCCGATGGGTGTTGCAGGGGGTGGCGCAACCCCCGTCACCTTTGCCCTGCGGCGCGACGGACGGCCAGTCAACCCTTTGCAATTCCTCCGATAATCCGGCGCCTCAGGAAAAGGCCAAGAACCGCTCCCGACCCGGGTGCAGCGTCTATCTGGCGTTCATCCCACCAAACCTATACATTGGCCTGACAAAGGAGCCTTGCACGTCCCATGAAAATCGCCGCTCTCCTGCGCAGCGCCGCGCTGGTCACCGCCGTTGCGCTGATCCCCGCCGCCACCGCCACCATGGCCCAGGTCGATGGCCGCGCCGGCCCCGAATTCGCCAAGCTGTTCGCGGTCTATCAGCGGGTCAAGGCGAGCTATGTCGAGCCGGTTGAAGACGATGTGCTGATCCGCGGTGCGATCGACGGGATGCTGGCGGCGCTCGATCCGCATTCGGCCTATCTCGATGGCCAGGATCTCCAGCGCCTCGAAACCATGATCGATGGCAATTATTCCGGTCTCGGCCTGTCGGTGGTGATGGAGGATGGCGCGGTCAAGGTGGTCTCCCCGTTCAAGGGCAGCCCGGCCGACAGGGCGGGGGTGAAGGCCGGCGATTTCATCACCCACCTCGATGGCAAGCTGATCTATGGCGGCAGCCTTGATGATGCCGTGGCGCAGATGCGCGGGCCTTCGGGCACCGCGATCAAGCTGACGATCTTTCGCCCGGGCCGCGAGGAGCCGCTCGAAGTCGAGGTGACGCGCGGGGTGATCGAGCTCGAGCCGGTCACCTACGAGATCGAGCCCGGCAATATCGGTGTGATCACCGTCAACGAGTTCTCCGCCGATGTCGGCTCGGATGTTTACAACGCCTGGGCCGAGATCAAGAAGAAGACCGGCGGCCGGGTTGCCGGACTGGTGCTCGATCTGCGCAACAACCCGGGCGGGAGCCTCGATGAATCGGTCGCGCTCGCCGATCTGTTCCTCACCGACGGGCGGATCGTCAGCCAGCGCGGCCGGGCGCGGGGCGAAACGATGCTCTACGATGCCGAGACGGTCTATCGCGGCGACATGGCCGAAGGCGTGCCGATGATCGTGCTGATCAACGCCGGATCGGCCTCGGCTTCGGAAATCGTCGCGGGCGCGCTGCAGGATCATCGCCGTGCGCTGATCATGGGCGAGCGCAGCTTCGGCAAGGGCTCGGTCCAGTCGCTCCTGCCGCTCGGCCCCAATGCCGCGCTCAAGCTGACCACCGCGCGCTACTTCACCCCCTCGGGCCGCTCGGTGCAGGAAGGCGGGATCAAGCCCGATATCGCGGTGCCGCAGATCTCCGATCAGGACTACTTGCTGCGCCAGAAGTATCAGACCCGTGAGAGCGATCTGCGCGGCCATCTGATCAACGAACTGGGCATCAAGGACGAGGAAATGGAGACCGACAGCATCGCCGATCCGCGCTTCCGGCTCACCTCGGCCGAGCTCGAGGCGCAGGGAATCAAGGACTTCCAGCTGCATTATGCGCTGGAGACCCTGCGGCGCGCCACCAAGAGCGCGGTGGCGCTGCGCCCGGCGCGCAAATAGGGCCGCAGGTCATGGACACGCTAGGCAAGGCGCGGCTGCTGGCCGTGCTGGCTCCGGCCGCGCTGCTCGGCGGCGCCTATGTGGCCCAATACGGCTTGGGTCTGCCGCCGTGCGAGATGTGCTGGTGGCAGCGTTACCCGCATTTCGCCGCGCTCGGCATCGGCCTGCTCGCCTTCGTGATCCGGCCCGCGCGGGTGTGGACCGCGCTGGCGGGTCTGGCGATCCTTACCTCGGGCCTGATTGGCGGCTACCACGCCGGGGTCGAATATGGCTGGTGGGAAGGCATCACCGCCTGCACCGCCACGGGCGCGGACGTGATGGATTTCTCGACCCCGCTGATCCGCTGCGATGTCGCACCGTGGAGCTTGTGGGGGATTTCGCTGGCTGGCTTCAATTTCCTGATTTCCTGTGCTTCGGGTGCAGCCGTTGTGGCGCTCGCCGCGTATCGCAAGTAGGATGCATCCCAAGGAGCGGACATGGTGCAGCGCGATGAACTCCACCGTATGATCCGGGTCGATCAGGCTGGCGAATTCGGCGCGACCCGGATCTATGAAGGCCAGTTGGCCGTGATGGGCGATCGTGGCCCGCATTCTGCGGAAATCCGCCACATGGCCGAGCAGGAACGCGAGCACCGCGCCAAGTTCGATGCCTTGCTGGTGAAGCGCGGGGTGCGCCCGACGGCGCTGCATCCCTTCTGGTCGGCGGCGGGCTATCTGCTTGGCGCGGGCACCGCCCTGCTCGGCCCGGAGGCGGCGATGGCCTGCACTGCGGCGGTGGAGACCGAGATCGACAAGCACTATAGCGAACAGCTTGAAAAGCTCGCGGAAAGCGGGGCCGATCCGGAGCTTGCCGAAATGATCGAGGCGTTCCGCGCGGACGAGCGCGAACATCGTGATGCGGCGCTCGCCCACGGTGCCGAACGCGCGCCGGCCTATCCGCTGCTCGCTGGCGCGATCCGGCTGGGCTGCCGGATTGCGATCAAGGTGAGCGAGAGGATTTAGCCAAAAACCGGTGAGAATGCGCTGAACCGGTCGCGTCCCGGCCGCAAGGCTGCCCCCCGCAGGCGCGTTCGCGCGTCAAAGACTCCAGTAAACCAGCCTCTCGGGCAGCCCTTCGCGGGGCAGCGCGCTCTTCACATCCACCAACACCCCGCCGGCGCGCACCCGGGCGACGAGACCGGCGGGATCGGCGCGATAGGCCGCGTGGTTCACCGCCAGCACCAGCGCATCGAGGCCGACCATCGCTTCGGGCGGGCTGAGGGTGATGCCGTAATCGTGCAGCGCTGCCTCGGGATCGGCGAGCGGATCGCTCACCATCGCGTCGATCCCGTATTCGCGCAGTTCGGCGAGGATGTCCGGCACCTTGGAATTGCGGATGTCCGGCACGTCCTGCTTGAAGGTCAGCCCCATGACCCCCACCCGCGCGCGGCAGGGGGGCGTCCCCGAGGCGATCAGCAGCTTGACCAGCTTCTGCGCGATCGCCTGCCCCATCGAGTCATTGATCCGCCGGCCGGCAAGAATGACCTCGGGCCGGTAGCCGAGCCTCTCTGCCGCGGCCGTGAGATAGAAGGGATCGACCCCGATGCAGTGACCGCCGACAAGGCCGGGGGTGAAGGGCAGGAAGTTCCATTTGGTCCCCGCCGCGGCGAGCACATCGCGCGTGGCGATGCCCATGCGGTCGAAGATCAGCGCGATTTCGTTCATCAGCGCGATGTTGAGATCGCGCTGGGTGTTCTCGATCACCTTGGCCGCTTCGGCCACCTTGATCGAGGGCGCCTCGTGCAGCCCGGCATCGACGATCGCGCCATAGACCGCGCGCATCCGCGTGAGCGCGGCCTCGCTGTCGGCGGCGATGATCTTGGTGATGGTCTCCAGCCGGTGGATGTGATCGCCGGGATTGATGCGCTCCGGACTGTAGCCGAGCGCGAAATCCGCGCCCTGGCTGAGCCCCGAGGCGGCCGCCAGCCACGGGCCGCAGATCTCCTCGGTGACACCCGGAAAGACGGTCGATTCGAACACCACCAGCGCGCCCTTGCGCAGGCGCGGGCCGATGGCTTCGCAGGCGCGCCGCAGAGGGGTGAGATCGGGGCGGCGTTCCTCGGTGATCGGGGTGGGAACCGTGACGATGATCATGCCCGCGTCTTCCAGCACGGCGGGATCGTCGCTGACTTCGAGGCGGCATGACGCCAGCCGCGCATCGCCGATTTCGCGGGTGGCATCATGCCCGGCGCGCAGCTGCGACACCCGCGCCGCGCAGATATCGTAGCCCACCACCCGCGCACGCCCCGCCAGCCGTTCGGCCAGCGCCACGGCGACGGGCAGGCCGACATAGCCCAGTCCCACGACTGCGATTGTTTCGTTCATGTCTCCCCCTAGCCTGACGGGCCACAATTTTTCGCTAAGCCTGCGGCGCCGGGGCGGCTTCACCCCCGGTTCAGCCGCTTGTAGCATAGTCGGTGCTGGACAAGTCGCCCCGGTCGGGGGCATGGCTCTTACCGCCACCTTCCGCGTCCGCAGAGGATCACGCGCCATGAAGCACCTGCCTGCCCCCGCCCTGATCGCGAGCGCCGCCGCGCTTGCCTTTGCCGCCCCGGCCTCGGCCCAGAGCGCGGACGAGAAGATCAACATGGTGATTGCCTATAACGAAAGCGAATGCCCCGTTGCCCAGCCGGGCGAGTTGGTGGTGTGCGAGATTCTGGTGGAGGAGGAGCGCTACCGGATCCCGCCGAAACTGCGCTCCAGCGACAACCCTGCCAACAAGTCGTTCGCCTTGCAGGTCGAACAGATCAAGTATGCCGGCGATTTCGGGGCGATGAGCTGCTCGCCGGCGGGCGCGGGCGGATTCACCGGGTGCACCCAGAAATTCATCGAAGCCTGGGCCGCCGATCGCAGCGAGGCCGAAGGCGTGCGCTTCGGCCAGCTGATCGAGAAGGCGCGGGCCGAGCGTCTCTCGACCATCGATGCCGAGGCCGCCGCCGAGCAGGAGCGGGTCGAGATGATCGAGCGCGAATACATGCAGCGCCTCGAACGCGAACGTGATGCCGAACTGCCCGGGGAAAGCCCGCTGCCTGCGCCCAATGCTCCGGCCAAGGACGGCGACACGCCCGAATAGGGCGCGCCTCAGACCCGGTAATAGTCCCGATACCAGGCGACGAACCGGGCCACGCCGTCGCGAAACGGGGTTTGCGGGGCATAGCCCGTAAGCGCCCTGAGCAGGCTGGCATCGGCCCGGGTCGCGGGCACGTCGCCCGGCTGGATCGGCAGATAGTTGCGCACCGCCGCACGGCCGCATTCGGCCTCGATCGCCTCGATGAAATCGAGCAGCCGCACCTTTTCGCCATTGCCGATGTTGACGACACGGAACGGCGCGACGGGCGAGAGGCTGTCGCCCGCGGCAATCTCCTCGGGGCTCTCAGGGCGCACCGGCGCGGCGTCGATCAGCAGCCGGATGCCGCGCACCAGATCGCTGACATAGGTGAAGTCGCGATACATCTCCCCGCCGTTGTAGATATCGATCGGGGTGCCTTCGAGGATTCCGCGGGTGAACTTGAACAGCGCCATGTCCGGCCGCCCCCACGGCCCATAGACCGTGAAGAAGCGGAACATCGTGACCGGCAGGTTCCACAGATGGGCGTAGGAATGCGCCATCGCCTCGTTCGCCTTCTTGGTCGCGGCGTAGAGCGTCAGCGGGGTATCGCATTTGTGCGTTTCGGCAAAGGGCATGTCGGTGTTCGCGCCATAGACCGAGCTGGTCGAAGCCATCAGCAGGTGATCGACCTGCAATTGGCGCGCACATTCCATCACGTTGAAGCTGCCGACCAGGTTCGCATCGACATAGGCGCGAGGATTTTCAAGGCTGTAGCGAACCCCCGCCTGCGCGGCGAGGTGGACGATCACCGCGGGCCTTTCCGCCAGCGCCAGCGCGTGGAGCCGGTCGAAATCCTCCAGCATCGCCTCGATGCAGGTGAAGTTCGGATGCTGGAGCAGCATCTGGTGGCGGCGCTGCTTGAGCGCCACGTCGTAGTAATCGGTCATCCCGTCATAGCCGACCACCCGGAAGCCCTCGTCGAGCAGCAGCTGCGCAAGGTGGTAGCCGATGAACCCGGCCGATCCGGTGACGAGTACGGTGCGCACGTGTTCCTGCCCCCCAAACCTGAACCCAAACCTGCCCGCGAGGGAGCTTGCACAGCCGCCTCAATTGCCGTTGTTGTTGTTAGACGTCACGACATTGCCGATGGCAATGGCAGAGAAGGCAAGGCTCGTCACCGTGGCTAGGAATTCGCGCAGTTCCGCCCCCGGCGCGGTGGCGACATAGACCACGTCCTGATCGCGGATCATGAAATCCTGCGCCACGAAGAACCCGCGCGCGTCCGACAGGTCGAGCCGGTAGACCACCGGCACCCGCCCATCCTCGGTCGCGCGCGTGGTGCCCTGCGTTTCTGGCGTCAGCGCCGCGGGGTCTTCCAGCCGGAAGATGAACACCCCGCGAATGCTGGCCTTGTCGTCGCGCAGGCCGCCCATCCGCGCCAGCGCCTGCGCCAGCGATATGCCGCGCCCCTCGAAGCGGATCTCGGCGCTCCGCGCAACTGCGCCTAAGGCGATGAAGCTGTAGGGCTGGTGCAGCACCGTCACCACGTCTTCGGGCTGCATTCGGATGTTCTGCGCCGGATCGGCGATGATCGCATCGAGCGGCATCACCGCCGAAGTGCCTGCCCGGCTGACCTGCACCGTCGTCTCGTGCACCGGCGCGCGGGTGCCGCCGGCGCTGGCGATGATATCGAGCAGGCGCTCCCCCCGCGGGCCGAGCGGCACGCGGCGGCTCTGCGCCACCTCGCCGAGGACGGTGACATTGCGCGAATCGTTCTGGACAAGGCGTACGCTCGCCTGCGGGTCATTGGCGCGGCCCGTCAGCCGGGCGACGATCGCGCGCTCGACCTCGGCCGGGGTGCGTCCGCCAACTTCGATGCGCCCGGCAAAGGGCACGGTCACCGCGCCCTCGCCATCAACCACCTGCTGCACCACGGCGCGGTTCTGCGCTCCGGCATCCAGCCCCGGGATCACCCCGCCGCCGAACAGCACGGCGGGCGGGGCTTCCCACAGGGCGATGTCGAGCACATCGCCCGGGCCGATCAGCAGCTCGCCTGCACCGCTTTCCCCCAGCCGCCGGGCGAGGCTGCGCGATGCCTCGAAGGCGGAAACGCGCTGCCAGGTTTCCGGCTCCAGATCGATCAGCGCGATCTGGCCTCCGGCATAGCCTTGGCCGTCGATCTTGCGCACCTGCCCCGACGAAGGCCCGGCCGCGCCCAATGTGGTGCAGCCCGCGGCGGCTCCGGCCAGCAGGAGAGCAAGGGCAAGGCGGGGCAGGGCACGGATCATGCGGCTTTGGCTTTCCTCGGGGGGTTCCCGGCGATGGTAGGAGCAGCTTCTGGCTCGGCAGGCGCGACCGCCGGCCCGACGCCGAGTGTCGCATAGAACGCCGCCAGCCGCTTGCGATAGGCGCTTGCGCTGAACCGTTCGGCCTGCGCGAGGCCGCGCCGCGACAATTCCCCCACGGCGCGATCATCCCCGTCGAGCGCATTGATCGCCCGGGCGATGCCGCGCACTTTCAACGGATCGACCAGCAGCGCCGCCTCGCCGGCGACTTCGGGCAATGATGAGGTGTTGCTGGTGATCACCGGCGTGCCGAGCGACATCGCCTCCAGCACAGGCAGGCCGAAGCCTTCGTAAAGCGAGGGGAACACCACCGCCCGCGCCCCCGCGATCACCGTTGCCAGCGTCTGGCGCGGCAGGTAGCCGAGCCATTTGATGCGCTTGTCGCGGTCGAGCGCGGCGAGCTGTTCGAGCAGTTTCACGTCGCGCTCGCTCCCCCAGCCTGGCGCGCCGACGATGACCAGCGGATTCCGCGACCCGCTCGCCAGATGGGCTTCGAGCAGGCGGGCGAGGTTCTTCTTGGGTTCGAGCGCGCCGAAGAACAGGTAATAGCCACGCATCTCCACGCCCAGCAGCCCTTCGACCTCGCGCGCGATCTGGGCCGGGGCCACACCCTTCACCAGCGCGGCGATATCGGTCGACTGGTAGAGATTGGTGACGCGGGTTTCCTCCACTCCGAGGATGCGGATGATATCGGCGCGGGAATGTTCGGAAACGGTGAGGATATGATCCGCCTCGCGCGCGATGCGCTGGCACAGGGCAAGGTAGGTCTTCTTCCTGTCGGCGGTGGTGTAGGGCAGGCGCAGCGGCACCAGATCGTGCAGGGTGTAGACATTGGCCGCGCCCGGCGCCTTCACCGGCAGGGGATAGGTCCAGTGGGCGAGATCCGCTCCCGGCAGCGCGACCCTGGTAAGCTGCCCGGTCACCCTGAAGGCACCATGAGCGAGGCTGTAGAGCTGCGGCGCGTTCCAGTAGCGCGCATCTTCCAGCCCCATGCCCGGCGGTAGGATGACCTCGCCTGACAGCGGTATTTCGCGCGCCCGCCGGGTGGCGAGCACGCCGCCTGCCGCTTTGGCCACCTGGCGCGGGAGAGCGAACGCACCGCGCGCGGCGGCACCCCCAAGCACTTCATCCCCTTCGGCCAGCGCGATTTCGTTGAGCAGCGGCTGCGACTTCGAATGGCCCGCGCGGGTGCCGAACAGCAGGTTGACCCCATGCCCCATCCCCGCCGCCGCCCGCGCGAGGTTGCGCGCATAGGTCGCCACCCCGGTGCCTTGCGGGCGCGCGATGTTATAGGCGTCGAGGAGGATTCTCATTGATGCGCTTAAAAAAATGTAAAAAAGTGTGTAGCATCAAGGTGTCGCTGCAGTTATCATTAGATTTTCCCAAATTTACCTGGCTCGTGTTCAGAATTCATAGGAATTATATCAACTCGGTCAAATTCAAAGAATTCCTGTGGCGAGCCTACGATAAAACTCTTTTGAAGTTCTTTCCGGTAAGTATCAGCCCACTGAACGCTTGTTGTCAAAAACAGCTTATTGGGCGCAATTGCAATAGGTACGAGAGCTCCTCCGCGGGCAAAGTACTGCGCTAAGCCAGCAGTGACGCCGCTCCATTCTACGCGGTAGATGTCGTCTAGCGCCACAATGCCACCATCACACAGAACGCTCTGAGCGATCCAAAGGTCATTGGCGGTTATGGCGCGAGTGTGTCCACCATCTATCGAGACAAATCGCTTTCCCATCTCGGCTCGGCAGAATTCGCCGCCTAAATTAAGAGAGTTCGACTTCAAGAAACGTACGTTAACGCCGCCCGCATGGCGCTCAAGATTCCGTTGGAGCGCCCCAAAATCGCCCTTACCCGACTGGTCAACGTTTTGGTCCTGCATATCAAAAAGATCAACGCCAAGTGCGTCTTCTCCTTCGTTCACGCATAAAGCGAGGAGAATGAAGAGACGACCATGATGAACGCCGATCTCCATTGCGCTCCCGATTACGCCCAAATTAGTCTGTATCTTCATTAGAGATGCAATTACGTGAGATGTAGTGTACGATAACCACCCCTCGACTGAATCTTGATCAATTAGATATCTACGGACAGGGGGGGCGTATGTGATCATTGAGAAAATCCTTCAAAATAGATAAATTTCCATTTTCGATTGACTGATTGGATATGTTGAAGGCTTTATTTTTAATCAGTAATCCCAGATAACAAGTTGCGACACAAATTCATTGATCTCTAACAGCTCTCAGCATGTTTGTTATCACGTCGAGGCGCTCGCCTGCTTGCGAATAGATTCGGTCCCGTTGATGTTTGATGCTTAACCAAAGGCGTTCATTATTCCGGACCGCCTCAAGGTAGGCATTGCGTTGGTCCCAGCCCCCGGCATAGACAGAACGCAATTCCCTGCCGATCTTGTCGCAAGCCTTCGCATCCGCATCCAATCGACTTCCGTCGTTGGACGATATGTCAACGATCTCTGCTTGACAGGCGGGATGACGCAACAAGTGACCCAGAACGCCAACCCGTCCTTGTTCCCGAAACACTTCATCGAGCAGATACAGCTCCGCTGCAAGCGGATTACGCTTCAACAGGCATATGACCGCCTCGAATAGGAAATAGTCACCGTCCAGAAGCCAAAACTCAGCAAGGCTGTATCGTTTGCGGCTGAAGTCGACAGGCCTTACGGTCGGCTTGTCGATCACAAAGACATCCGTAAGCCTCAGGCCCATTGTTGCGAGGCAGTCGCTAACAGCAGTCAATCGTTGCAGCGGATCCAACGTGTCCACAACCCGCGTGAAGTCGGGCGTTATGCCGGTCTCCATAATCCCCGACTTTAGCACGGCGCTTTGGAGAAGTTCGCCAAGCACATCGCCTCGACAAGGAAGCATCTGCACAATGTTGTAAAAGCTGCAGTCCGGTTCGATCGGATCGGTTGCGCCGTTGGTTACAAGCAGACGCCTCGTCTGGGTCTGGCGTGCCAGCAATACCTTTGCGAGTGCCGGGTCTTCCAGATCGGCAGCGACCAGTTCACGGCCTTCGTGATACAACTGCACCTGGTTGGCGAATTCAAGATTGTGCCCGGCCGCCAGCATTCGTCCGAACATCCGCAAGTTTCGCGCGAGATGATTGTCGGCAGGCTGCTCGCAAAGCGCTTCGTACTCGCCGTGAAAGCGCACAAGGTCATGCAAGTCGGGTTCGCGCTTAAGGATTGCGCGATTGGCGGCATAGAAGGTGTCGAGCTGATCTTCGAACAGCAGATCGCAGACCTCGTAGTGTTCGCGCCAGTATTGCAGGGGCAGCACAACCCGTCTGTCCGTCGCAAACCTTCGAGGATCGAGCCGCTGCAAATGAGCAATCTCTGTCATCCGCTCAGCCGTTCCTGCCGAACTCTTGAGGCCCTTGATGTCGAACTTTGAGATGTGGCCGACCCGCGCACGGAAAATTTCAAGGTCGAGATGAAGCAATTCTTCAGCGCAGGTCCGATTGACGTCAAAGAAGTTCTCCGTCCCGCTGTCGATGGCAATCTCATGTGGGCTGCAAGCCAACCGGGCCATTTCAGTTGGCATCGAATGAGCCTCCCCGTAGCGGGCGACACGCTGGGAAGCTTGCTCATAGAACTCTGACCCGCGCAGATGGGCTATCAATTGGGGCAGGTCATCATCATGCGAAAAGATGGCGAATGACCGAAGGTCAAGGAACGGATTGTGCGGTGGCACAATAACCGGGCGCCCGAAATTCATCACGAAACGAGCTGTGCCGCTATTGTTCCAGTGATCATAATCGTGTTGGGGCAGGTAGAAAAAATCTGCTTCATTAAGTCGCAAGGCGAGTTCAGAGTCGTCAACCCAGCCTGTTCCGATGTCGCACCGGATTTCTTTTTCGCTGATAAGGTTTTTCAAGATTTCGATCTGGTCGCTTGATCCTGTGGCGACCGACCCGACCAACTTCGCCTTGAGTTTTTGCGCGACATTGAACAGCGCGTCGAAGTTTTTCCCTCCCCACTGAAAGAACCCGAAAAAACCGATCGTCGGAAAATCGCGGGCGCGCGGTTCCTTAACTGGAGGCGCTGGCAACTCAATGGGCTGCATGCCGTGCTCCACCCGCGGGATATTGAAAATGCGTGCTGCAGCCTCGATTGTCGTCACTACCGGAATCGGAAACTCGAGTAACATCTGTTGGCGCGGGAACATCACTGTATTGTCGCGGTCCAGCAGAGAATGCATGAACAAGATCGGGCGCAGGTTGTGTGAAACGAAATAGCGGCGCAAGTTAGATAGCAGGTCGATCGTCGCCTCGCCTTCCGACAGTTCCGCATTATATCCGTCGAACAAACCAGGTCCGTGATTGACGATAAGCACTGCATCACGCAGGTAATCCTCGGAAAAGCCCTTAAGCTCCGCCGAAGTCCGGATAGGGTAGACCTTGAGGCCTGACATTTCGATTGACTTGGCCAGATAGCGCGAATGCTCGCCAATGCCGCAGCGCTTGAAGAAGCTGGGACACAAGACGAAGGCTACCGTAGGTTTGGTGTCGGCAAAAGTGGCAAGGATATCACGCCCTTGCTTGTAGCCATATAGCTCGAAGTGCTGTTCCGCACTTGCAACAATGCCAGACAAGACGAGGGCATTCACGTCCCCGAAGATAGTCGCATAGTTTTTCGGACAGGATGCGGCCACAGGCTTGAACCGACGCGCCGGTACGGCAGCCGAAGATCGGTTACGGCCGGTCTTGGCAGACTCCAGTTCGGCAGATGTCCAGCCATAGTTCTGTAATTCCTTGCGTGCGAACGAGTTTTCGGGTTCGCACTGCAGCGCATTGACGTAGCAGCCTACAGCTCCGAAAAGATCTCCCTTGACCTTGAGGCAATGGCCGAGTTGCAAGTGGGCGTCGCCATCTTCGGGCTCCAATGCAATGGCTCGCCGGTAGGCGTCCTCTGCCGCTGCCAATTGGGCGCTCTCCTTCAAGGCGTGGCCGTATTGCACCCAAATCGGTTGGTTCCTCGGTGATTCGGTGAGTGCCCGACCGTAATGTTCGGCCGCCTCACGCCATTTTCGCTGGTCCCGCGCCGCATCCCCTAGCGCAACGGACTTGGTTGTTCCAGCGCTCAGTGCACGGCCCAGGCCCGCGATCGAGCCCCAGAGTTGCCTGACGTTAATCTGCATCACTTTCCTCACGCAGTTCACTCATGGTCTTCCAGAGCGGCTCACCTTCCCGCTCGGCCCGCATGCTTGTCGACCCCCTAAGTTTTGCAAAATCAACACACACCAGCCAGTCCTCGCCAAGTTGCAGCGTCTCCGCCATCTCGCGGGTCAGCGGCTTCACGACGCTGTCGAAATCAAGAAAGCCGAGCGCATCGGTGCCGAAGGCGGCCACGACATCGTGCCACCAGTAGCCACGCTTGAAATTGACCTCGCACACCACCTTGGGCCGAAAGCGATCGAGCACCGGACGCAGATGGTGAAGCACCGCCAGTTCGGCGCCCTCGACGTCGATCTTTATGACATCGACCCGTTCGAAGTCATCGGGATCGATCCGGCCGAGCGCCACCTCGCTGACAGTCCCGTGGGCGGCGAGCTTCGCGGGGTCTTCCCGGTCTCCCACGAAACGGCCGTTCTTCGGTTCGCCCGCAGGTACGAAGAAGGCGCGCTTGCCGCTTTCGCCCGGGCCGGCCAGCGCAACGTTGCGCGCGCTCACGCGGGGGGTGAAACCATTGACTGCGATGCTGGCGGACAGGCGGCGGAACACCTCCGGGTTGGGTTCGATCGCCACCACACGGCCCTCCGGCCCGACCAGATCGGCCGCCAGCACCGTGTAGTAGCCGAGGTTCGCGCCGATATCGATGACCGTGTCACCGGGCCGGATCGTCTCGGCGAAATGGCGGGTCAGCCAGAATTCCCAATAGCCTTCGAAGATCATGTGCGGCGAGAAGCCGATGTCGTCGCCGATCACGAACAGCTTCAGCCCGCCCAGCACCTGGCACAGCAGCGTGCCCTTGCCGAGATATTGGCTGCGGGTGCGCGCGACAAAATACTCCTCGGCAGCCGGGCGTCCCTGGCCGAGCAGGATCTCGCGAAGCCGGCTCATGCGCCGGTGGCCTCCATCCGGTCGGGAACGGGCAGCGCCCAGCCTTCGAACCCGCCTGCCTGGCGCAGCGCCCAAAAGGGTTCGTCCCCGCGGGCCAGCGCGGCATGGAATTCTTCCTGCCGCGCCCCTGCGAGCCGTGCGAGATCCTCACTCCATTGGCGGCGCAGCGGGGCATCGCCCGGAACCACGGCAATGCTTTCGGGCAGAGGGCGCCCGGGCGAAAGCGCATCCGGCCCATCCAGCATCCCCGCCAGCACATCCTCCATTGCGTTCGTTTGGCGCAGCAGGGCGAGCGCGGCGTCGTCGGCCAGCCGCTCTCCCCGGCCCGCGAGCGCCGCAAGAACTGCCAGATCGGGATAGCCTGGGGGCTGCCGCCGCGTCTCGCCGCCATCGGGAACCGCCGCCGGAACTGAGGCGCCAGCCCCTCCGGGCTGCTCGACCGCGGCAATGAAGGGTGCCAGCAGGCGCGCCGGTTCGCCGAAGGCACAAGCGGTGCGATAGGCAATCTCGGCCCGCACAAGCCGCCCTTGTTCGCGCGCCACATGGCCCAGCTGGACCCAGTAGCTGCGTTCGTAGGGATGTAGGCTCAGCGCGGCGGCATAGCCCTTTTCGGCAGCCACCCAGTCATGCCGGTCGCGCGCGGCGTCGGCCTGCCGCACCAGTGCCATGAAATGTTCGTCCTCGTAGGCGACGCGGCGCAGCGAATCGATTGCCGCCATCCGCCGTGAAAATGGCTGGGCCACGGCGCGAACCGGCTCGCCCACCCGCATCTGGGTGAGGAAGTGGTCATGCGCGGTCTCGAAATCGTCGAAGGCGGTCAGCCGCCCCGCATCGAGCACGGCGAAGCGGTTGCAATGATCCCGCAAATAGCCCGGATCGTGCGAGATGATCATCATCGCCCGGTCGCCGCGCTTGTCGAACAGCTCGTAATTGCAGCGCTCGTGGAAACGCGCATCGCCGACCGAGGCGATTTCGTCGATCAGGAAGCAGTCGAACTCGATGATCATCGAGATCGCGAAGGCCAGCCGCGCCCGCATCCCCGACGAATAGGTCATCACCGGTTCGCGCAGATATTGTCCGAGCTCGGCGAATTCCTCGATGAAGGCGAGGTTGGCTTCCGGATCCTGGGCATAGAGGCGGCTGATGAAGCGGACATTGTCCACCCCGGTCAGCTGCGCCTGGAACGCGCCGCCGAAGGCCAGCGGCCAGGAGACCGACATGCCGCGGGTGATCCGGCCCGCTGTCGGCCGCTCCGCGCCGCTCACCAGCCGGATCAGGGTTGATTTTCCCGCCCCGTTGCGGCCCAGCACGCCCAGCCGCTCGCCTTTGTCCAGCGTGAAGCTGACATCGTCCAGCACGCGCCGAGGTCCGGTGCGGGTGCGGTAATCCTTGGAGATGCGATCGACGGTAATCATTGCGGGGTCAGCCGCCTCTCGACCCAGCGCACCAGAATCAGCGCCGTTACCGACAGCACCAGCGAGCAGGTCAGCACGTAACCGGGATCGTAGATTGCCTCGACCTTGGAGCCGAAGAAGCCCTCGCGGATCATCTCAACCCCGTGCACCACCGGGATATAGAGCACGAACTCGCGCGCGAAGGGCGGCAGGGCCGACACCAGAAAGGCTGCGCCAGACAGCGGGAACAGCAGGTAGGACATCGGGTGCCAAAACTTGTCGACCAGCTCGTATTCGTGGCTGAGCGCGCCCAGGGTGATCGCCAGCACCGCGCCGAACCAAGCGATCATCATCCAGCCGCCCGCGATGGTGAGGAAATCCTCCGGCGGTTCGAGCCAGCCGCTCAGGATGAACACCAGCGAAAGCGTGAAGAACGAGATCGTCGCCCCCGAGAACTCGATCATGATGCGAGCGATATAGATATCCAGCGCGCGGATATTGCGGTGGTACATCAGCGAGAGATTGGCCTCGAGCGCGCCGATGCAGCGACCGGGCATGTTGCGCCACAGCAGCACGCTGGAATAGCCCGTGAGCGCAAAGGCGACGATCGGCAGGCTGCTGCCGTGCGTCGATTTGGTCGCGGTCCACAGCGCTGTCACGCCGAGCGTGAACATCATCGGTTCGACGAACAGCCACAGGAAGCCGATATTGTGCCGCCCGTAGCGGGTCAGCAGCTCGCGCACGAGCAGCGCGGCCAGCACCCGGCGCTGCACCTTGAGGTTGGCAATGAGCGAGGGTTGCGCGGCGCTGGCCATGCTCACTCCTTGTGCTCGCGGATACCGACCAGCAGCATCGAGGCGACGCCCCACGCAAGCAGCCCGAGCACGAAGGTCGCGAGGATGCTGCGGATGCGGCGCGGGTAGGCCGGATCGTCGGGCAGGCTCGGGTTGGAAATGCGCTCGACATAGGCCTGCTTGCGGCGGGCTTCAGCCTGCGCGTCCTGAAAGGCCGATAGCGCGATGGCGAGCCGCTTCTCGGCATATTCCGAGGCCAGCACCAGTTCCTGATAGCGCGCCGAGGCCGCCGACAGCGAACCGCGTCCGCCAGCGAGCTGTGCCGTCTGCGCGGCGATCTCGCGTTCGAGATTGCGGATCTGGGTGCGCAGATAGGGGATCTGCGAGGCCTGCGGGGTGTAGGTCTGCATTTGCAGCAGCTGGGTCTGCGCGGCGATCAGCTGGTCCTGCAGCTTGCCGATCATCTGCAGCCCGGCGCTCGCCTGCAGCTCGGGGTCGATCACGCCCTCGCGGTCGCGAAAGGCGGCGAGCGCCAGGGCCGCCGATTGCGCCTCTTGCCGCGCCCGGCCGAGCTCGGCTTCGGCAAAGGCGATTGCATCGCGCCGCGCCCGGTCGGACAGCTCGTTGACCAGCACTTCGGAAGCCTCGAGCAGCCGCCGATTGATCGTCTGCGCGCTCTGGGCGTCGAAGGACTTGACGGTGAGCACCGTCACCATCGTGGTGGCCGAATCCTCTGCCGCGACCTTGTCGAGATAATATTCGAACAGATCCTCGGCCGTATCCGAACCGAGCCCGCCGAAGCGGTCGACGAGGAAAATCGACGCATTGCCCCAGGCGCGGGTGACATAGTCATCCTGGTTGATGGTCTGGAGCGCCTGACGCGAGCCGAGGAATTCGGTCACCGCCTCGCTTTCCTCGCTTGCCCCGACCAGCCCGCTGCCGCCCAGCACCATCCCGAGCGGAGAGAGATTGGGCTTTTCCGGACTGCGCACGATGAAGCGGCTTTCCGAGACATAGACGTCGCTGGCGAAGAAGCCGAAATAGAGGCTCGCGAGCAGGGTCGGCAGGATGACGAGCCCGGCGAACAGCGGGTTGATGGCCCTCAGCCGGGCGAGCAGTCTGCGCGGCGGGCTTGTATCGGGGCCTTCCGGCCCGTCCAGACGCAGCTGTTCGGCGATGGGATCCATTCGGGTCATTGCGCCGCTCCTGCAAAAACGGGCGGCAGAGCTGCGGCGGCGCTGTGGCCGATAGCGTCGCCGGGCAATGCGCTGCGCGCCGGTGCTGCCGGCAGTTCCGCCAGCCAGGCTTCCACCATCGCAAAGTGATCGCGCCAGTCCGGGGCCCGATAGGACCGCAGCGCGGCGAGCTGGCGCTGGCGTTCGGGGCCGTTGGCGGCGAATTCGCGGATGCGGGCCAGCCATGCTTCGGGCGCGGTGGGATCGAGGAAAGTCGGGATCTTGCCGCCGACCTCGCGGAAGGCGGGCAGGTCGCTCGCGATCACCGGCACGCCGAGCGCCAGCGCCTCGACCACCGGCAGGCCGAAGCCTTCCGCGCGCGAGGGCGCCAGCAGCGCGTTGGCGCTGCGCAGGTGACGCACGATCCCTTCATCGGGACACTCGCTGTCGATGGTCACAAAGCGCTGCAGCTGCGGATCGGCGAGATAGCGCTGCCTTACAGGCTCCGAGCCGATCCCCCAGCGACCGATCAGCACCAGCCGTGGCGCTGCCTCGCCCAGTTGTGCGATCAGCCGCTGCCACACGTCGAGCAGGAGCAGGTGGTTCTTGCGGTGTTCGATCGTTCCAAGGCAGACGAACGTGGGGTGGCGGTGCGGCACGGCGCGCGCGGGCACCGGCAGATCGGGCATGCCCAGCGGTGCGCCGAGGATCGGCGGCGGAGAAACGCCCTCGCGGCGGGCGAAGGCGGCCAGCGCCTGCGCGGTGCTGTACGAATTGGCGATGATCCCGCTTGCCGCCTCAAGCGCCCTGCGGACCCGCCCGGTATGGCGACGCGTCTTGTGCGGGGTGGTGAACTGGGGATGCTCAATCGGGATCAGATCGTGCAGCAGGTAGACTGGGCGCACGCGCGCGCGCGCCACCCAGGTGCGGTGACTGTCGAGGTCGAAATCGGTGTGCGAGACGTTCAGATAAAGCGCGCCAGCTGCTTGCGCCAGCCCGCGTCTGCTTGTGCCCAGCATCGCCGCAAGTCCGGCAAAACGGCGGCGGAAGGCGCCGCGCGGCCCTTCAAGCATGGCGAACAGGGCTTCGGACTGAGCCCGGTTCAGCACCCATGCACGGCCAAGCACCTGCACCACCGCCTGCGCGCGCGCGCCGAAATGGGCGAGATAGGCCTCGCTCACCCGATCGATCCCGGTCGGCATGCGGCCCGACCATCGATGCGCCACCAGGCGGGTGCAGTCCAGCAGCAGCGGCTGCGCGCCTGTCATGCCACGGCCCTTTCGGCAACCATGCGGCCGAGGACAGGAAGAAAGGCCGGAGCCTCCCGTTGGGCCAAGGCATGCATGCGCGGATCATCGACATCGATCCACCAAAGGCCGGTGACATCGACGGTATCGGCCGCGTCGCGCTCGGCAAGCCGCTGCATCCCGTCAGACAGGCTGCCCGCCGCGCCTTCGGAAATCGCTTCGGCAATCGCTGCGGCAAGATCGGGCGTGGCGATGAAGGCGCCGCAATCGACCGCGTCGTAACGGGCGAGGTGTTTGCCGATCCGGGCGATCCGGCCATTGGCGCGGCAGCGCACCCAAGTGGCATCATCGGGATCGATTGCCGGCCTGGTGATGTCGCGGTCGATCGCCAGCGCCGCCCCGCGGGCACGATCCATCTGTCCGACCATCCGGACGAGCAGCCCGGCGGCGAACAGGTGATCGGCCATCATCAGCAGGTAATTCCCTGAAATCCGCTCTGCGCCTGCCAGCACCGAGTAGCCGTTGGGCCGCGACCAGTCCGCCAAGCGGCAGGCCTCGAGAGTGACGCCGGTGCGGTAGGCGATGCCGGGCAGGCGCGCCTCGATCTCCTCGGCCCGATGGCCGGTTACCACCACCGCGCGGGTGATCCCCGCTGCGCCCGCCTGATGCACCGACCATTCCAGCAGGCTGCGCCCCGCGACTGTCACCAGCGGCTTGGGCGCGTTGGCTGCTGCCGCGAGGCGGCTGCCATAACCGGCGGCAAGGATGAGCGCGTTCATGGGGGAGGAGACCTGAAGCATGGGGCGGAGAGGCATGGCGGCGTACGGGTGTGCGGGCCTCCCTATTCGGCTGCGTCCAGCTGCGGCAGGGCGCGCCCTTCGATCAGCGCCAGCGCGCAATCCTCGGCCATTTGCTGGGGCGGGTGCTTGCAGAAATAGGCGCTTTCGGCGGTCAGCGCGCCGCCTTCGCCGCGATCACGGGCGAGCTTGCAGCAGCGGATCGCATCCATCACGCAGGCGGCGGCATTGGGGCTGTCCTCGACCGAGAGGCGCAGTTCGAGGTTCATCGGCACCCCGCCCCACTGCCTGCCTTCGAGCCGCACGAAGGCGATCTTGTTGTCCTTTTGCCAGGGCACGTAATCGGACGGGCCGATGCGGATGTTCTCATCCTCCAGACGCTCGGCCAGCGCGGCCTGCACGGCCTCGGTCTTGGACAGCTTCTTGTGCGTCAGCCGGTCGCGATCGAGCATGTTCATGAAGTCGGTATTGCCGCCGGTGTTGAGCTGGTAGGTCCGCTCCACCGCGACGCCGCGGGCGCAGAACAGGCTGGAGAGCATCCGGTGAATGATCGTCGCGCCCACCTGCGCCTTGATGTCGTCGCCCACGATCGGCAACCCGCGCTGGCGGAAACGCGCTTCCCAGACGGGATCGCTGGCGATGAAAACCGGTATCGCGTTGACCACCCCAACCCCGGCCTCAAGCGCGCATTCCATGTAGAACGCGCTCGCAGCCTGCGATCCGACGGGCAGGAAATTGACCAGCACGTCGACCCGCTCGTGCCTCAGCGCGGCGACGATTTCGGCCTTGTCCGGCTCGGGCAGATCGGCCGGCTGGAACCCGCGCTCGCCCGCTTCGATCATGTGCGGGGCCACCCCGTCGAGAATGCGCCCCATGATCACCTTTGCCGGCGTGGGCGGCAGATCGCGTTCGAACACCTGGGTGTTGTTGGGTGCGGCGAAGATCGCTTCGGTCAGCGGCAGGCCCACCTTGCGCCGATCGATATCGATGCCGAGCACGAATTCGACATCGCCGACGCGGTAGGGGCCGATGGCAGGGTGGATCAGCCCCGCTGTCTCGCCCGTGCGCCGGTAATAGGCCGTGCCTTGCACCAGCGAACTTGCGCAATTACCAACGCCGACAATAGCAACGCGTGCGTGGCTCATTCCTATTTCCTCACTGCTGCGCAAGGTGCATCCCTGCAAACCAAACGCCTGTCAACTCGAACGAAATTGGCGCCGGAACCCTTTGGAGCCGCGCGATTCCCGTGCCACTTTCTCCACCGGAACCGGAGATGGACTGTCACCATGCCTCGCAAAATCGGCGGATTACCGCGAGTTGGCCGGTGCGTTTCCGTATTAGTGCGTATGCGTGGCAAGGGGTTGCAGAGGCGTTGAACGGCGGCCATCGGATGCGGCGGAACGCGGGATTTTCCGGATGAACGGAAACCGAACGGATTTTGCTTGCAAATGAAAGGCGTACGCGTTCCATCCGCGCCGCGGATCGCGGTGGATTGCCGCTATGTCGGGCCGCGTCCCAGCGGCATTGGCGAATGTGTCGCAGCATTGGCGAGGCATCTGCCGGAACTCGCGCCGGACTGCGAATTCATTTTTCTGCGCAATGCTTTGCATGACAGGCCGCTGAGCGGGGCGGCGAATGTGCACGAGCGGGTGGTGGGCAGTCCTGCCAACGGGCCACTCACGCTGCTGCACCTGCCGCTGGCGGTGGACCTGCGCGGCATCGACCTGTTCCATGCCCCCGCAAACCTCCTGCCTGGCGGGCTGACCATGCCGGCCATCACCACCGTGCACGACGTGATGTGGCTGACGCATCCAAAATGGTGCAATTCTTCGCTCTGGGGCCATGTCGAGCGGCGCTTCTACGGCCACGGGATTCGCCGCGCGCTCGCCCGCTCGGCGCTGGTTGCCACGGTGAGCGAGGCGAGTCGCGCAGCGATCTGCGCCGTCGCGCCCGAGGTCGCCGGGCGGGTGGTGGTCACGCTTTCTGGCGTGGCCGAGGACTTCCGTCCCTTGCCGCGCGATGAGGCCGCGCTCGCCCGCATCGGCGTGCCGCGGGGGAAGCGCTTTGTCCTCGTGGTGGGCCAAGGCGCACCCTACAAGAACCACGAGGGCGCCTTGCGGGCCTTCGCGCTCGCCTTCGGCGCCGAGCCGGGCATCGATCTGGTTGTGGTGCGGCGGCGGGAGCGCACCCGCCCGGCGCTCGAACGGCTGGCCGATCGGCTGGGCATCGGCGGGCGCGTCCACTTTCTCCCGGCTCTCGATCGGTCGGCGCTGGTCCAGCTCTATTGCGGCGCGGCGATGCTGCTGCATCCCTCCTTCATCGAGGGCTTCGGCAATCCGCTGGCCGAGGCCATGGCCTGCGGTTGCCCGGTGGTGACCAGCGATTGTTCGGCCATGCCCGAGGTGACTGCGGGCGCGGCGCTGCTGGCCAATCCGCACGATCCGGGGGCGCTGGCAGCGGCGCTCAGGAAGGTGGCCGATGCGCCTGCGCTTGCCGCGGAACTGCGCCGGCGTGGCCTCGCGCGTGCGGCCGAGCTCGACTGGCGCGCCTTTGCCGCGGCCAATCTCGCGCTCTACCGCCGGGTGCTGGCCGGCGCCGCGTGAGCGAGCGCCGCACCAAACAGGCGGCGCACCCGCATCAGCGAGGCGAGCAGCACGCCGCCCAGCACCAGCACCTCGAACAGGAAGTAGCATTGCGGCCGACCCGCCAGCATCGCCGCCCCAACCGCCAGCGTGCGGTAATTGGCGCTGAGCGGGCTGATCGGCGCGAGCCATTCGCCCGCCTGCGCGCGCATCGCGGCCCGCAACGGCTCACGGCGGAGCGGATCGCGCACGGCCTCGAGCAAAGCGGCGCCATAGGGGACGATCCAGCCCGTGAGCCAGAGGTAATAGGCGACGAAGGGATGCCGCTGCCCGGTCTTGCCGCTCTCGGTGCTGGCCATCCATGGTGTGCCATAGACCGCCAGCTGGTATTGCCGCCGCACGCCTTCGTAATGGGCGGCCTGCACCACGCGGCTTGCGCCCGCGGCCCACATCAGCGCCCAGCCCCAGCCGCCGATCTGCGCCGAGGCGATGAACCCCATCGTCAGGTAGAGCACGATATGGCCGAGATAGTCACAGATGCCATCGACGAGCTCGCCATGCGGGGAGCTGCGCCCGGTCAGCCGCGCGAGATCGCCGTCGGCACCGTCGAGCACGTGCCAGCCCATGTGCAGGACGAGGCCCGCCGCCACGCCCCATGGCCAGGCCAGCCCGGCATAGGCCGCCGCCGCCAGGATGATCGCCACCGCGCCTGCCGCCGAGACCATGTCGGGCGTGATGCGGGTGGGCGCGAGCGCCCGTGCCAGCCGCCACGACAGCGGGTGATAGAGCCGCGCGTTGAGCCAGTCCTCCAGCTCCGCTGGGCGGGGCGGGCGCTCGGGCAGGTCGGAAGAGGAAGCGGGCTGGTTCACGCATCACCGGTTGAGAGCGGGGGCGCAGTTGCCCTCGCTTGGCGTGTCCTTGCATATAGGCGGCCGTTTTGCGCTGCAATTGCGCACCGTCACGAGGAAGCATGACAAGCCCCCTTGCATTTCGCTTCGCTTCGGCCGCCCATGCCGACCGGTTGGTTGCCGGCCTGCCCGCGGCGGCGCGGCTGGCGCGGGCGGTCCGGTCGGTCGCGGCCGATGCTCCGCTGGTGCTGGTGCTGCCCGGGGGCAGCGCCCTCGCCCCGCGCACCATGGCCGAGATCGCGCGCCTTGCCCCCGGGATCGCGGTCGAGCTTCGCACCGGCGCCGAGGGCCTCGTCGTGCCCGGCGAGACCCTGCCCGATGCCGCGGCGCTGGCCGCAATCCTTGCCGGGGCCGCGCCGGTTCCCGCCGCGTCTGCCGATCCCGCCGCCGCGCTCGATGCCGCGGGGCGCGCGATCCTGCGGGGCACGGCCAAGCCGGGCGACGGGATTGTCGCGCGGGCGATCAACCGGCCCTTGTCGCGGGCGGTTTCGGGGCTTTTGCTGCAGCTTGGCTGGGTGCGGCCGGGCCATGCCACCATGCTGACCGCGCTGACGGCGCTGGCAATGCTGGCCTGTCTCCTCGCCTTCCCCACGCCCGCAGGCCTTGCCGCAGGGGCGGCGCTGTTCCAGCTCGCCTCGGTGATCGACGGGGTTGATGGCGAGATCGCCCGCGCCACTTTGCGCAGCTCGAAGGCCGGCGCCTCGCTTGACAGCCTCGTCGATGCGCTCACCAATCTCGCCTTCCTCGCCGGGGCGGGGATAAGCTTCGCGCTGCAGGGCGGGCAGGCCGCCGCCCTGTTTGCTGCCGGGGCCTGTGCGGTGCAGGCGCTGGGCCTGGCCCTGCTCGGCCGCGCGGCATGGCAACGCGAGGGGGTGCTTCATTTCGACACGGCCAAGCGCGTGCGGCAGGGCCAGCAGGCGCAGCGCCGCAGCCTTATCGACGCCATCGCCGCGCGCGATTTCTACTGCTTCGCCTTCATGCTCGCGGCGCTTGCCGGGGTGCTCGATATCGCTCTCGGCGTGTTTCTCGCCGCGAGCCTCGTCTGGCTTGCCGAGGTGATCCGCACGCTCCGCTAGGTGAGCGCGATATCGGGCGCGTCTTCCTGCTTCATGCCGATCACGTGATAGCCGGCATCGACATGATGCACCTCGCCGGTCACGCCCGACGACAGGTCGGACAGGAAATAAAGCCCCGCCCCGCCGACATCCTCGATCGTCACGTTGCGGCGCAGCGGCGAATTCAGCTCGTTCCACTTGAGGATGTAGCGGAAATCGCCGATCCCGCTGGCCGCCAGCGTCTTGATCGGCCCGGCGCTGATCGCGTTGACGCGGATGCCCTGCGGCCCGAGATCATTGGCGAGATAGCGCACGCTGGTTTCCAACGCCGCCTTGGCCACGCCCATCACGTTGTAGTGCGGCACCACCTTTTCCGCCCCGTAATAGCTTAGGGTGAGGATGCTGCCCCCGCTTTCCGGCATCATCGCCACCGCGCGCCGGGTGACGGCGACCAGCGAATAGACCGAAACGTTCATGGTCAGCAGGAAATTGTCGAGGCTGGTATCGACGAAACGGCCGCGCAGCTCGTTCTTGTCGGAAAAGCCGATCGCGTGGACCAAGAAGTCGATCGTCTCCCAGCGGCTTTTGAGGGTCGCGAAGGCGGCATCGAGCGAGGCCATGTCCGACACGTCGCATTCGAAGGTGACGTCGCTGCCCAGTTCGGCGGCGAGCGGGATCACGCGCTTGGCGAGCGCCTCGCCCTGATAGGAAAAGGCCAGCTGCGCCCCCGCTTCGGCCAGCTTCCTGGCAATCCCCCAGGCCAACGACTTGTCGTTGGCGAGCCCCATGATCAGCCCGCGCTTACCCGCCATCAAACCGTTCATCTCATGCCTTCTCCTCGCTTGCCTCATGCGCGGCCGCGCTGCGCCCTTCGAGCGCCAGCGCCGCATTCAGTTCCGCGCCGATAACCAGACCAAGCCCGACGAGCCAGAAAAACAGCAGCGTCACCATGCTTCCGGCGAGCGAGCCGTAGGTCAGGTCATAGGTGAAGAAGGCGCGCAGCACCACCGGCAGGGCGATCGACACCGCGATCCACCACAGCGTCGTGAACAGCGCGCCCGGCCAGCGCGGGGCGCGGCGCTCGCGGTGTTCGGCCGGGGTGAGCGTGGCGAACAGCACCCACAGCGACAGCGCCAGCCCCAGCGCCGGCACGATCCGCGCGCTGGTGAGCGCCGCGAGCAATTCCGCCAGCTGCGGAAAGGCAGCAAGGATCACCTCCTGCGCCGCACCGATCACCACCTGCGCGAACAGCGACAGCATCAGCACCACCACCGCGGCGAGGATCAGGCCCGCGGAAAACAGCCGCGTCATCCAGAACGCCCTTGCAGGCGGCGCGCGATAGGCGCGGCGCAGGATGTCGCGGATGGTCTCGATCAGGCTGGAGACGGTCCACAGGCCAACCCCCGCGCCGATCCACAAGAGCCAACCCGAACGGGCATAGATCACATCCTCGGCCACCGGCGCGATGACGCTGGCGACCGAGACCGGAAGCGCCTCGGTGACGGTTTCGATCATCGCTTCGGCATTCTCGCGCCCGCCGATCAGATCGAACAACGCCGCGCCGAGGATGAAGAAGGGAAAGATCGCCAACATCGAAAGATAGGCAAGGTTGCCGGCGTGGATGAAACCGTCGTTGAAGGTGCTCACCGTCACGCGGCGGATCACCTGCATCGGCCTGCTGGCGAGGAGCGCGACCATCGCTCTGGCGCCGCGGCGGGCCGCTACAGGCCGAACTTTTCCCGCGGCCGGGCGGTATCGACCCAGCCCTCGAGCCGCTGTTCGAGCGCGGCCAGATCCGCGGGCAGCTGGATTTCGAGCGTCACCAGCTGGTCGCCGCGCTCGGGCTTGCCGTCGATCAGCTTGCCGGCCTTTTTGGTCCAGCCCTTGCCGGCGAGTCGCAGCACGGTGCCGCTGCTGGTGCCGGGCTTGATCGTCAGCATCACCGGGCCATCGACCGTCGGGCATTTGACCTTGGCCCCGCGCACCGCTTCGTCGAGCGTGATCGGCAGGTCCATGCGGATATTGTCACCCTCGCGCCGGAAGAAGGGATGGGAACCGATTTCCACCATCACGATCCCGTCGCCGCGGCCATCGGGGCCGGGGTGGCCCTTGCCCTTGAGGCGCATCATCGTGCCGTCCTCGACCCCCGCGGGCAGCTTGAGGTTGATCGCCTTGCCATCGGCCAAGGTGATCCGCTGGTCGCGCCCGGCAGCGGCTTCGACGAAGGGCACAGCGAGGCGGTATTGGATATCCGCGCCGCGCCTGGGCGGGGGTGGCGCAGACTGCTTGCCGAAAGGTCGCCGCGGGGGCGGCTGCTGCGCCTTGGCGCGGCCGCCGAACAGGCCCTCGAACAGATCGCCGAGATCGATCTCTTCACCGCCGAAGCCGCCGAAATCGCTGTCGCGGAACCCGCCCGGTCCGGCACCGTAGGTGCTGCCGGGCCGGAACCCGCCGCGCCCGCCCATCCCCGCGAAGGGATTGGCGGGATTGCCATCGGCATCGATCTCGCCGCGATCGAACTGCGCGCGTTTCGCCTTGTCGCTCAGCAGATCATAGGCGCGGGTCGCCTCGGCGAACTTCTCTGCGGCCTGGGGATTGTCCTTGTTGCGATCGGGATGCAGCTGCTTGGCGAGCTTGCGATAGGCGCTCTTGATCTCCGCTTCGGAAGCGGTGCGGGGAACGCCAAGCGTGCTATAGGGGTCGCGCATGCGTGTTAGCTAGGTGAGACAGTCGTCATGCGCAAGCGGGGAGCCGGCATCCCCAACCATCCCGCTTGGCCGCGCCCCAGACTTCACCGGCCGATCCCGCCCTGTCCTACCGCCGCCTGCGCGCCCATCACCATTGCAGCGCGCCCGGCGCATCCCTAGATGGGGCGCGCCGGATGGCCTGCTGCCAAGCAGGGGTTTTGCCCTTCTGGACAGTGTCTCATCTGTCTCCAACTTCAGCCAAAGGGCCGCGAACATGAACGAATCCCCTGTCACCCCGCTCGACGATGCTCAGCTGGCCGATAGCGTGATCCCGGCGGGCGCGGATCCCTTCGCGCTGTTCGACGAATGGTTCGCCGCCGCGCAGGGCGCCGAGCCGAACGATCCCAACGCGATGGCGCTGGCCACGGCGACGGCCGATGGCGCGCCGGCGGTGCGGATGGTGCTGCTCAAGGGCCATGGCAAGGACGAGATCGCGGGCGGCGGCTTCACCTTCTTCACCAATGCCCAAAGCCGCAAGGGTGAGCACATCCGCGCCAACAGGCAGGCCGCGCTCTTGTTCCACTGGAAGAGCCTGCGCCGCCAGATCCGCATCGAAGGGCCGCTGACCGAGGTCTCGCCCGAGCGCGCCGACGCCTATTTCCACTCGCGTCCCTACAAGAGCCAGGTCGGCAGCGCGGCCAGCGACCAGTCGCGGCCGCTGCCCATGCGCCAGATCTATCTCGAGCGCGTGCGGGAGATCTGGGCCGCACACCAGGCCGAGGGCAGGGTCCCGCGCCCGCCGCACTGGACCGGTTTCACGCTCAGCCCGCGCCGGATCGAGTTCTGGATCGACCGCGAAAACCGCCTGCACGACCGCCGCGAATTTACCCGGCCGAGCGCCGAGGCGCCGTGGTCCGATACGCTGCTCTACCCGTGATGGAGGACAAGATCAGCCAGAAGATTCCCTATTGGCACGTCGATGCCTTCGCTTCGCGGCCCTTCGGCGGCAATCAGGCGGCGGTGATGGTGCTCGACGCGTGGCTGCCGGACGACGTGCTGGTGAAGATCGGCGGAGAAAACCTGTTCGCCGAAACCGCCTTCCTGGTGCGCGATGCCACCGGAGAGGCCGACTGGGAGCTGCGCTGGTGCACGCCGACCTGTGAAATCGCATTGTGCGGCCATGCAACCCTGGCGAGCGGGCACATCCTGCTTGCGCGTGATGGCGGCGAGCGGATCACCTTCCGCACCCGCAAGGCGGGCATTCTCGAAGTGGTGAGGGCGGGGGAAGGCTATGAACTCGCGCTCCCCGCGATAGCCACCGCGCCCGACCGCACCGCCCATCAGGCCGCGGCGATCCGGCTGCTGGGGGCCGAACCGCTCGAGGTGTTCCGCTCGGAGCTCGGCTACAACATCTACCTGTTTCCGGATGAGGCCGCCGTCAGGGCGCTTGCGCCCGATATCCGCGGGCTGGAGAAGCTGGGCAAGGACCAGTTCATCGTCACCGCTCCCGGCGCGTGCACCGACATCGTCAGCCGCGTTTTCGTGCCAGGAGGCGGAGTGGACGAGGACAGCGTCACCGGCTCGGCCCATGCGGTGCTGACGCCCTTCTGGGCGGCGAGGCTTGGGCGAGACCGCCTGACCGCGCATCAGGCAAGCCCGCGCGGCGGCGATCTGAGCTTGCGGCTGGATGGCGACAAGGCGTGGCTTGGCGGGCCGTGCGTGACGGTGGTGGAGGGCAGCTTCTTCCTGTGAAGCCCTACCTCACAGGATAAAGCTCGAGCACGTCGGCGGCCTGTTGCAGCATCGCCTGTCGTTCCTCGCGCCCCGAATGGCCGAGACGCACCAGTGTCACGCCCTGCTCGGGCGAGACGAGGACATATTGGCCCATGTGGCCGATCAGGCTGAACAGGCTCTTGGGCGCACGGTCAGGGAACAGGGGCTGTTCCTCGCCCTCGGGCAGCGCGCGGTTGAGCCAGGTGTGGAAGCCGTAATTGGCGCGCACCGGGCTGGGGGTGACCATCGCCTCGACCCAGCGCTGCGGCACCAGCTGCTCGCCGCCCGGGGCGCGGCCCTTGCGGCGGAGCATCTCGCCCAGCTTGGCCCAGTCGCGCGCGGTGGCGTGCATCAGGCTGCCCCCGATCAGCGTGCCGCGCGCATCGAACTCGGGCACCATGCTCGTCATGCCGAGCGGGCCGAACAGGCGCATCTGGAGGTAATCCGCCACCGCCTTGCGCCGGGCTTCGGGCTGGTCGCTGGTGGTCAGCGCGCGCGCGGCGATGTCGGAGAGGATTACGCTGGTGTTCGAGGAATACTCGAACTTCTGGCCCGGCGCGGCCTCGAGCGGCTGTTCCTCGGCCCAGCGCGCCATGTCATCGCGCCCGTCGAGGAAGAGCATCCGCACCTCGGAGGATTCGTAGGGCGGCTCGCCGCTTTCGGTGTGGCGCAAGCCGCTGCGCATCTGGAGGAGGTGGCGCAGGGTGATCGCGCTGCGCGGATCGCCGGGGCGCTGCCACAGCGGCACCGGCGCAGGCGCGTCGAGCGCCAGCAATCCATCCGCCACCAGCATCCCGATCAGCACCGCAGTGACGGTTTTCGCCATCGACCAGCTGACGAAGCGCGTGTCCTTGTCGTAACCGGGGGCGTAGCGTTCGGCGGCGATTTTGCCATTCACCATCAGCACCACCGCGCGCGTCTCACCCACGCCGGGTGCGGTGAAAAGTTCGTCAATCTGGCGTGCGAGCTGATCCTTCGGCGCGCCCGCATCGGCGGTGACGGCGGCCTTGGCCGCATCCGAGAGCGGGGCATCGGCAGCAGGCGCGCCGCCGCAACTGGTGAGCATCAGCAGGGCTGGCGTGAGGGGCAGGGCGCGGTTAAGGACAGTATCGCGGAGGGTCATCGCGCCCTCCTTCTCCGAAGCACGAAGGCTTGGCAATGGCGAAATCGTCCACGTCCGCTTCCTCCCGCCGTCCGCGCTACGGGCTGTGGCTAATGGCGATCATCGCGCTGGTTGCGGGCGGAACGGCCTGGGCTTTTCGCGAGCCGATTGCCGGCTATGGCAGCATCGCTGCGGCCTATTCGGCGCGGGTGGGCTGTTCGTGCCGCTTCGTCGCCGGGCGCAGCCTCGAAGACTGCGCCAAGGACAAGCTGCCGGGGATGGAGGCGGTCACGCTGGTTGACGATCCCGCAGCAAAAAGCGTCACCGCCCGCTTCCCCCTGGTGGCCGAAGCAACCGCGACCTACCGCAAGGGCTTTGGCTGTGTGCTGGAGCCCTACGAGGACTAGGCTTCCACCTTCTCGGTCGCGTCGATCCAGCCGCCGCCGACCACCCGCTCTCCGGCATAAATCACCGCCGCCTGCCCGGGCGCGACCCCGAATTCGGGGGCGAGAAAGCGTATCGTGGTTGGCGCGCCGTCCCCCAGCGGGCCTTCGAGCTTGACCGGCACGGGCTTGGCGAGCGAGCGTACCTTGGCCGTCAGCGGCGCGTCGGGAAGCGGACCGATGCGGTTGGTCTCGGTCAGCCGCGCGGCGTTCACCGCCAGCATCCGCTTCGGGCCGACACGCACCTCGCGCGTCGCGGCATCGAGACCGACGACATAGAGCGGCTCGGGCTGGCCGCCGATTTCGAGGCCCTTCCTCTGGCCCACGGTGAAATGGACGATCCCCCGGTGCGCGCCCAGCACCGCGCCGGTCGCGGCATGGACGATCCGCCCCGGCGCCGCGCCTTCGGGCCGCACCCTGGTGACGATCTTGGCGTAGTTGCCATCGGGCACGAAGCAGATGTCCTGCGAATCCGGCTTGGCCGCGTTCCTCAGGCCTGCCGCCGTGGCGAGCTGCCGCACCTGCGGCTTGGCCATCCCGCCCAGCGGAAAGCGCAGGAAATCGAGCTGGGCTTCGGTGGTGCCGTAAAGGAAGTAGGACTGATCGCGCGTGGGATCGCAGGCGCGGTGCAGCTGCGGGCCGTCCGGCGTCATCACCCGCCGGACATAATGCCCGGTGGCAAGGCAATCCGCGCCGAGTTCACGCGCCATGCGCAACAGGTCGGTGAACTTCGGCCCCATGTTGCAGCGGATGCAGGGCACGGGCGTGCGCCCGGCGAGATATTCGTCGGCGAACTGTTCGACCACCTTCTCGCGAAAGGCGCTTTCATGATCGAACACGTAATGGGCGATGCCGAGCCGGTCGGCCACGGCGCGCGCGTCGCGGATGTCGTCGCCCGCGCAGCACGCGCCCTTGCGGCCGGTCGCGGCACCGTAATCATAGAGCTGGAGCGTGATGCCGATCACCTCCGCGCCGCTGGCGCGGGCGAGCGCGGCCACCACCGACGAATCGACCCCGCCGCTCATGGCGACGACAATCCGGCAGTCGCCCGCGGGGCGGGGCAGATCGAACAGCGCGGCAGCGTCGGGCCCGGCAAGCGGACCGGCCTTCAAGAGCGTCGGCGTATCCATGGGAACGCTGCGCCCTATAGCGCTGCCGGCCCGGTTTCGCCACCCCTGCGGCGCTTGCCAAGGTTCACGCTGCCTCCGGACTATTCCTAAGCTGGGGTAAATGGCGGTTTTACCCGATTTTGACGCACTGGCTCTAAAGACGGTCGTCATGTTCGAGAAAGGCGATTCCCTTACCGCTTCCCTCCGGGCGCTGCCGATGCGGCGGGCCGAGGATGGTTCGCGTCTGGATCATGGCGGTATCGGGGTGGCCTCGGGGCGTTTCGAATCCCGGTCCGCGCGGCGTGGGGGCGATGCGCTGCGGGCTGTCGAATGGAGCGAGATCACTGCCCGGCTCAACGCCGCGCGCGACCTGCGGCTGCTGTTGCGCAGCGAATCCCAGGGCCGGATCGAAGCCGTCGCGGCAAGTTTCGGCGATGCCGCGGCAAGTTACTTTGCCATGATCGAAGACAACGAACTTGCCGTTAACCATGATGCTTTAGACGGCTCTAAAGCCTTGGGCGGCACAGAATGCGCATGCGTGGCGGTCCGGCACGACGCGGTATCGGGGGGTGATGCCGAGCGCGCTGTGGATGCGCCCGGAGGCGTTGCAAGAGTAGAGCAATGATTGAGAATCAGGACATCCGCCCCGCGCAGGTTATCGGTCCCCTCGGCGAGCCGCTGACGCTTGCCGACCTGCCTGCGCCCGATACCAAGCGCTGGGTCGTGCGGCGCAAGGCCGAGGTTGTGGCGGCGGTCAATGGTGGCCTGCTCACGCTCGACGAGGCGCTGACGCGCTATGGCCTGACGCTCGAGGAGTTCGCCTCGTGGCAGCGTGCGGTCGATCGTTCGGGGATGCACGGGCTGCGCGTCACCAAGATCCAGCACTATCGCGATCTCTACCAGCGGCAGCTGAAATACTGATCCCTGCGGCCGCGCCGGCGGCATGCCAGGCCTCGTGATTGGCAATTTCCAGTCGCACCTGTTATCATCCTGCCCGAAGCGCGCGCCGCGACCGGCCCGCGTCCCGGCGGGAGATTGTAATGGGGTGGATTATCGCACTGGTTGTCGGCGGGATCGCGGGCTGGTTGGCCAGTCTGCTGATGAAGCGCGACGCTTCGATGGGCGTGTTTCTCAACATCGTGGTCGGCTGCGTCGGCTCGGTCATCGGCAATGCGATTGCCGGGCCGCTGCTCGGCATCAGCGGCAGCGTGCAGGAATTCTCGCTCACCGGCCTGCTGGTGGCGGTGCTCGGCGCGAGCGTGTTGCTCGGAATCCTCAATCTGATCAAGCGCGGCCGCTTGCGCTAGTCGCAGAGGCCGCCACTTTCGCGGCCCTTGCGGGAACCTGCACAGGCGTCCTTCGTCTGGCCTAAAAGTCGCCCGTCGAAGCAAGGATTGCTCGCGGCCTGCGTGCCGCCTATCAGGCGTTGCGCTCGGTGACTTATCGAGATAATACACTCTGGAGGCGGGGCCTGCGCGTGAGGGGGCGGCTCCGGCAAGGGAACAGGAATGAATTACGAGACCACCATCCGCGCCGAAGCCGCTGACGGGGTGACCGCCGATTTCACCGGTGCGCGCACACTGACGCGGCCGATCGTGCCGCGTTGGCTGCTTGTCGGCGGGATCGGCCTGTTCGGTCTGCTGCTGGCGATCGGGGCCTATTTCGCACTGGCCGGGGGCGAGCCGGTGCCGGCAGGGGACGACAACTCGCAGGCGCCTTCGGTCACGGTCATCACGCCGGGCAAGACCACCGTCGCCGGTATCATTGAAGCCCCCGGCACGCTCGCCGCACGGCGGCCGATGCCGGTGGGCGTGGTCGGTGAAGGCGGGCAGGTGCTGCGCGTCACCGTCGATGCGGGTGACTGGGTGGAGCAGGGCCAGGTGCTCGCCGTGATCGACCGCTCGGTGCAGGTGCAGCAGGCCGCCGCGCAGTCTGCCCAGATCGAGGTTGCGCGGGCCGATGCCAATCTCGCCCAGGCCAATCTCGATCGTGCGTTGCAGCTGGTGGCGCGCGGCTTCGTGTCCAAGGCCGACGTCGACCGCCTGACCGCCACCCGCGATGCGGCCGTGGCGCGGGTCAAGGTCGCCGAGGCCCAGCTGCGCGAACTGCGGGCACGCAATGATCGGCTCAACGTGCTGGCGCCGGCCTCGGGCTATGTGCTCCAGCGCAATGTCGAACCCGGCCAGACGGTCGGTCCGGGCAGCGGCGCGCTGTTCACCATCGCCAAGGGCGGCGAGATGGAAATGCTGGCGCAGGTGAGCGAGGAACAGCTCGCTGGCCTGTCGGTCGGTGCTCTGGCAACCGTGATCCCGACTGGCTCGAAGCGCGAATTCACCGGACAGGTGTGGCAGCTTTCGCCGGTGATCGATCAGGCAACGCGACAGGGCACGGCGCGCATCGCCTTGTCCTTCGCGCCCGAACTGCGGCCGGGCGGCTTTGCCACCGCCCGCCTTTCCAGCGGCAGCTTCACCGCGACCGTGCTGCCCGAAAGCGCGGTCTTGGCCGATGGCAAGGGCAGCTTCGTCTATGTCGTGGGCAAGGGCAACAAGGCCGAGCGCCGCACGGTCAAGACCGGCGCGGTGACCGAGCAGGGCATCGCCATCACCGAAGGTCTGTCGGGCCGCGAGCAGGTGGTGCTGCGTGCCGGCGGGTTCCTCAATCCGGGCGAGACGATCAATCCCCAACCGCTGAGGAAGTAGGATCCATCCGGACGCGCGCCTTGCGCGTAACTGGCAGGACGATAGGCAACAGGCAGGAATTCTATGGCTCTCCGCGACATCTCGGCCTGGTCGATCCGCAATCCGGTGATCCCGCTGGTGTTCTTCACCGGGCTGCTTTTCGCGGGGATCGTCAGTTTCCTGCGGATGGACGTGACCGATCAGCCGGATGTCGAGTTTCCGGCGGTGCGCGTGTCGATTGTCCAGCCCGGTGCCTCGCCGACCGAGATCGAAAACCAGATCACCCAGCGTGTCGAGAGCGCGATTCGATCGATCAACGGGGTCAACTCGATCCAGTCGACCGCGCGCGAGGGCAGTTCGCAGACCTTTGTCGAGTTCGAGATCGGCACCAACCTGATCGAGGCGGTGAACGAGGTCGAGACCGCGATCGACGGCGTGCGCGGGAGCCTGCCCGACGGCATTCTCGAACCGCAGGTCAGCAAGGTCAACGTGGTGGGCGAGCCGATCGGCTATGTCGCGGTCGAGGCGGACGACATGACGATCGAGCAGCTCAGCTGGTTCATCGACGACACTGTCGCCAAGCGCCTGTTGAAGATCGAGGGCATGGCCGAGGTCAACCGTTTCGGCGGGGTTGACCGGGAGATCGAGGTGATCCTCGATCCGGCGCGGATGCAGTCCTTCGGGGTGACTGCCTCGCAGATCAACGCGGTGCTGCGGCAGGTCAATCTCGATGCCGCGGGCGGTCTCGCCGAAATCGGCGGCACCCGCCAATCGCTGCGCGTGCTGGGCAATTCCGATGATGCCTATGCCCTCTCGCAGACCCGGATCCCGCTCGGCGCCGGGCGCACCGTGCGGCTGGGCGATATCGCCACGGTGCGCGACGGCTATTCCGAGCGCACCTCGATCAGCGAAGTGAACGGCAAGGAAGTCGTCAACTTCGCGATGAGCCGCGCGCGCGGCGCCTCGGATCTGGCCGTCTACGATGCTGCGCTCAAGGAAATGGACCAGATCGAGAAGGAGAATCCCGGGATCAAGTTCATCAAGCTCTCGACCAACACCACCTACACCCGCGACCAGTATGAAAGCTCGATCTGGGCGCTGGTCGAAGGCGCGGTGCTGGCGGTGGTGGTGGTGTTCGTGTTCCTGCGCGACTGGCGCGCGACCTTCATCTCGGCGGTGGCGATCCCACTCTCGGCGATCCCGACCTTCTGGTTCATGGATCTGCTCGGATTCAACCTCAACTTCCTCTCGCTGCTTGCGCTCGCGCTGGTGGCGGGGGTGCTGGTCGACGATGCGATCGTGGAGATCGAGAACATCGTGCGCCACATGCGCATGGGCAAGACCGCCTACCAGGCCTCGATCGATGCCGCCGACGAGATCGGCCTGCCGGTGGTCGCCACCAGCTTCTGCATCGTCGCGGTGTTCCTTCCGGTCGGCCTGATGCCGGGCGTTTCGGGCCAGTTCTTCCAGAACTTCGGGATCACGGTGGTGGTCGCGGTGCTGATGTCGCTGGCGGTGGCGCGGATGCTGACCCCGCTGATGGCGGCCTATTTCCTCAAGGCCAAGGGCCATGCCGAACATGGCGGCGGGCCGCTGATCGATGCCTATATGCGGGTGCTCGCCTGGACGCTCGACACCGGGCGCATGGCCGCAAGGCGCGCCGGAATATCCGCGCCGCGCCGCCGCGCGCTCTATGTTCCCGGCCTGCTGCTCACGGTGATCGCGCTGCTGCTGGTCACGGCGCTCACGCTGTTCGAGGCCTTCGGTGGCTCGGTCACGGGCGCGGTTGCCGCAGGCATGGGCGCTGCGCCGCCGTGGAAGGGCATTGCCGGGCTGGAAATCCCCAAGGCCGTCGCGACCGCGGTTTCGAGCGACAGCAACGGCCTCGCCTACAAGCTCGTCTTCAAGCTCTTCGATGTCGTGCAGGTGCTGCTGGTGTCGGGACTGTCGCTGCTGGCCGGCTGGCTGACCTTCAAGCTGATCGAGCGGCCGGCGAGCGGCGCGGGCCGATTTGCGCAGGGCATCCGCTGGATGACCGCGCGTTTCTATGATCACCGCGTGTGGATGCTGTCGATCGGCTGGTTCTCGTTCCTGATGACGATCCTGCTGTTCGGCCAGACCCCGCCGCAGTTCCAGCCCACGATCGACGACGAAAACAGCCGCGTCGAGATCGAGACCGTGCCGGGCACGACGCTGGCCGAGACCAAGCGCATCGTCAACGGTGTGGCCGATCGCCTGCGGCAGGAACCCGAGGTCGAACGCCTGCTCGAACGCATTCGGCTGGGCGAGACCTCGTCGATCTTCGTCAAGCTCAAGGAAGATCGGGCGCGCAGCTCGATCCAGTTCGAGCGCGAGCTGGCCCCGGTGCTCGCCCAGATCCCCGATGCGCGCGTGCGCTTCCAGTCACAGAGCGCGGGCTTCGGCTCGGGCCGCGACATGACGGTGATGCTGGCGGGCAGCGATCCGGTGCTGCTCGATCAGACCGCGACCCGGCTGGTGGAGGAGATGAAGCGGCTGCCTTCGCTGGTCGCCCCGCGGATCAGCGCCGATCTCAACCGTCCCGAGATCATCATCACCCCGCGCGACAAGATTGCCGCCGAACTCGGCGTGACGACCGCGGCGTTGTCGCAGACGATCCGCATCGCGACGCTGGGTGAGATCGAGCAGAACGCGGCGCGCTTCTCGCTGTCGGATCGCCAGATTCCGATCATGGTGCGCCTGTCAGGGGAAGCGCGCGGCGATCTGCACACCATCGAGAACCTGCCTGTGCCCACGAGCAATGGCGGATCGGTGCCCTTGAGCCGGGTTGCCGACATCACTTTCGGTTCCGGCCCGACCGCGATCCAGCGCTATAACCAGAATCGCCGCGTGCTGGTGGGTGCGGACCTTGCAGCCGGCGTGCTCAAGGGCGAGGCGCAGGCCCAGATCGATGCGCTGCCGGTGTTGCAGAACCTGCCGCTCGGCGTGATCCGCGACGCGGTTGGCGAGGAGCAATGGCAGGCCGAGCTGATCCAGAACCTCATCATCGCGATCATTTCCGGTGTGCTGCTGGTGTTTGCGGTGCTTGTGCTGCTCTACAAGCGCCTCATGAGCCCGCTGGTCAACATGACCTCGCTGGCGCTCGCGCCGCTCGGCGGGGTGCTGCTGATCTGGTTGTTCGGACAGCCGCAATCGATGCCGGTCTATATCGGCATCCTGCTGCTGCTTGGCATCGTCTCGAAGAACTCGATCCTGCTGATCGACTTCGCGATCGAGGAGATGGCCAAGGGCGTCAGCAAGCGCGAGGCGATCATGGACGCGGGGCACAAGCGCGCCCAGCCGATCGTGATGACCACCGTGGCGATGACCGCCGGAATGGTGCCGGTTGCCTTGTCGCTATCGGGCGACGGCGCGTGGCGTCAGCCGATGGGCGTGGTGGTGATCGGCGGACTGGTGCTTTCCACCCTGCTCACGCTGCTGATCGTGCCGGCCGGTTTCAGTCTCGCCGATGGCATCGAGAAACGCATCGGACCGTGGCTGCGCGAGCGGCTGCTGACCTACAGGCCGGGGGACGACAGCCGTCGGCTCGGTGCGCCCCAGCCCGATCTTCCCATGGCTGGCGGTGGGGTGCAGGGACGGGGGCTGCATCCGGGCGGCGAACCGGCCGAGTGAGCGACAAAAGCGTGACGCGGACAGGCCCCGCGGGTTAAGGCCGGAATAATGCCGACGCGTCACCCCATTCCTCTCACCTTTCGCGGCCAGCCGCTGACGGTCGACCGCGCGCGCCAGATGCGATGGACGGCGACCGGAATGCTGGCCGCGATGGCGGCGCTCTTCATCGCCACCCATGGGCTGGTCGCCGCGCATCCGGCGTGGGGCTATGTCAACGCCTTCGCCGAGGCAGCGATGGTGGGCGGGCTGGCCGACTGGTTCGCGGTCACGGCGCTGTTCCGTCACCCGCTTGGCCTGCCGATTCCGCACACCGCGATCATCCCTGAAAACAAGGATCGCATTGCCGACACCATGGCGCAGTTCCTGCGCGAGAACTTTCTCACCCCCGCCGTGGTGGCACGGCGGATGTCGGGCATGAATATTGCCAGGGCGGCGGGAGAGTTTCTCGCCGCTTCGCCCGCGCGCGGGGCAGACGGCCAGATCGACCAACGCTCGCGCATCACCTCGGGCGCGGCGGAACTGCTGGCCGAGGTGCTCGAAAGCCTCGACCCAGACCGGCTCGGCAACCAGGTGCGCGCCGGCCTCGCGGGCCAGCTCGCCAAACTCGACATTGCCCCGCTGGCGGGCCGGATGATCGAGACCGCGATGGCCGACCGTCGCCACATCCCGCTGATCGATGGCTTTGTCAGGTGGGCAGGCCTCACCATCGAGGACAATGAGGAGACCCTGCGCGAGATCATCCATCAGCGCGTTTCCGGGGTGCTGCGTTGGGCGGGCCTCGACAAGACCATCTCCTCGAGCGTGCTGGACGGGCTTTACAAGCTGCTGGCCGAGGTGCTGGTCAACCCCGATCACCCCCTGCGCGGCAAGATCGAGGAAGGTCTGGCGAAGCTCGGCCAGGACTTGCAGCACGATCCCGAGACCCGCGCCAAGGTCGAAGAGATGAAGCGCGATCTGATCGCCAATCCGGCGGTTGCGGTGTGGTGGACCGGGGTGTGGGAGCGCATCCGCCAGTCGCTGATCCGCCGCGCGCGCGATCCCGAAAGCGGGATGGGCGAGGAAATGCGCAATATGCTCGCCGAACTCGGCCACGCGCTCCAGCAGGACGCGCGGCTGCAACACCAGATCAACCGCTTCGCCCGCCGCACCATGGTGGGTGTCGCCACCCGTTATGGCGATCAGATCGTCCGGCTGGTGTCGGAAACGGTCAAGCGCTGGGACGCGACCACCATCACCGCCCGCGTCGAGGGCGCGGTGGGGCGCGACCTCCAGTTCATCCGCATCAACGGCACGCTGGTGGGCGGGCTGGTGGGGATGGGGCTGCACTTCTTCACCACGGTGCTCAACACCCAATAGCTGATGCTTTCGCCAAGATGGGGCCGCATCGCCGTGCCCTCGATATTGTGCGCGGTTCGCAGCGGATGCCCGGCATCGGCTTGCACCCGGGTCGTTTCCGCCAGCCTGCAATGGCCGCGTTGATGATGGCGCAGTCCTCCACCGTCGCTTCGGGGCTGACGCTCACCCGCGCATGGGCGATGCTCTCTTCCCGGATGGCGACATGCCAGCGTTCGGTGAAGAAATTGGCGATCCGGCAGCCGAGGGCGCGGCAATTGCGCCGGCGCGGCGCGCCTTTGGGTGCGGTTATCGACCGAAAGGGCGACCTAAAGGAAAGCCCCCGGTGAATTGCGGAAATCTACCGGAGGCTTCGCTTTTTCGGCTGTTGGTGTCCGATCGCTCGTTACAGCGCCGCGGTCAGCTCCGGCACGGCGGTGAACAGGTCCGCGACGAGGCCGATATCCGCGACCTGGAAGATCGGCGCGTCCTCGTCCTTGTTGATGGCGATGATGACCTTCGAATCCTTCATCCCCGCCAAGTGCTGGATCGCGCCCGAAATGCCGATGGCGAAATAGACTTCCGGCGCCACGATCTTGCCGGTCTGGCCCACCTGATAGTCGTTCGGCACATAGCCCGCATCGACCGCCGCGCGGCTCGCGCCGATCGCGGCGCCGAGTTTGTCGGCGAGCGGGGTGATCACGGCTTCGAAGGTTTCCGCGTCCTTGAGCGCGCGCCCGCCCGAGACGATCACCTTGGCGCTGGTCAGTTCCGGACGTTCGCTCTTGGCGATCTCCGCGCCGACGAAGCTCGAGATGCCGGCATCGCCGGGGCCGCTCACGGCTTCGATCGCGGCAGAACCGCCCTCGCTCGCCGCCTTTTCGAAAGCGGTGCCGCGCACGGTGATCACCAGCTTGGCGTCGGTGCTTTCGACCGTGGCGATGGCGTTGCCGGCGTAGATCGGGCGGGTGAAGGTCTTGGGGCCTTCGACCGAGAGGATTTCGGACACCTGCATCACGTCGAGGTGGGCAGCGACGCGCGGGGCGATGTTCTTGCCGCTCGTGGTGGCGGGGGCGAGGAAGGCGTCATGATCGGCCATCAGGCCGGCTGCGAGCGGGGCGACGTTTTCAGCGAGGCCGTGGGCATAGGCCGGATCGTCCGCGACGTGGACCTTGGCCACGCCCGCGATTTTCGCCGCGGCTTCCGCCACGCTGCCGCAATTGTGACCAGCCACCAGCAGGTGCACTTCGCCGAGCTTCGATGCCGCGGTGACCACCGGCAGCGTCGCGTCGTTCAGCTTGGTGTTGTCATGTTCGACGAGAACCAGAGTCTTCATCTCGAATCTTCCTTATCCTTGAGACGCGGCGCGCTTACGCGAGGCCGAGCGCCTTGACCTTCTCGACCAGCGCGGCGACATCGGCGACCTTTTCGCCCGCCTGGCGCACCGGCGGTTCGGCAACCTTGAGGGTCTTGAGGCGCGGGGCGATGTCGACGCCGTAATCGCCCGGAGTCTTGACGCTGAGCGGCTTTTGCTTGGCCTTCATGATGTTCGGCAGGCTGGCATAACGCGGCTCGTTGAGGCGCAGGTCGGTGGTGATGATCGCGGGCAGCGCGAGCTTGACGGTCTGCAGGCCGCCATCGACTTCGCGCTTGACCACCACGCTGTCGCCATCGACTTCGACGGTGTTGGCAAAGGTGCCCTGCGGACGGCCCATCAGCGCGGCGAGCATCTGGCCGGTCTGGTTCGAATCATCCGAGATCGACTGCTTGCCGAGGATCACCAGGCCCGGCTGTTCTTCGTCGGCAATCGCCTTGAGGATCTTGGCCACCGCCAGCGGCTCGACCTCTTCGTCGGTTTCGACGAGGATCGCACGGTCAGCCCCCATGGCCAGCGCGGTGCGCAGGGTTTCCTGGGCCTTGGCCGGGCCGATCGAGACGGCGACGATCTCGGTCGCCGCGCCCTTTTCCTTGAGGCGGATGGCTTCCTCGACCGCGATCTCGTCAAACGGGTTCATGCTCATCTTGACATTGGCCAGATCAACGCCGGTGCCATCGGCCTTGACCCGCGGCTTGACGTTGTAATCGATCACCCGCTTGACGGGGACGAGGATCTTCATGGGGCTTCCTTCCTTGCGAATGGATGGTCCGAAATAACCGGCGCGGCCTAGCTGGCCTTTACGTAAACGTCAAGCTAATCTGCCCGGCTGAACGCAAGCGCCGCGCGCCTGACACTTGCCGCCATGCCCGCACCGGTCAAGCCTTCATATCGCCAGTGATTGACCCCGCGCGCTGCCGGGCCTAGCTTTTCAGCGGGGGAGGGCGAAGCGATGCTGATAAGAAGATGGGCCGCGGTTCTGGCGCTGCTGGGCGCGCAGCCGGTGATCGCGCAGGAAACGCGGGTGGGTGAACCGGATTTCGTCTCGCCCCCTGCCACGATCGACGCGGCGACATGGCTGGTCGGCCAGTGGAGCGGCACAGGTATTGCGGGGGCTGAGGCGCACGAAGACTGGCTGCCACCCTCGGGCGACACCATGGTTGGCAGCTTCGTGCAGGAAACGCCCGAGGGCGGGATCATGTTCACCGAACACATGTATCTGATGGAGCACGAAGGCTCGCTGGTGCTGCGGCTCAAGCACTTCAACCCCGATCTGACCGGGTGGGAGGAGAAGGACGGGATGCTCAGCTTCCGTCTGCTTTCGGCGGAGCCTTGCGCACTTTATTTCAGCGCCGTGACCTATCGCTGCGATGGCGAGGGCGGGATGCTGATCGCGGTGCGGATGAAGAGCGACACGCCGAAGCCGCACGAACTGGTGTTCCGGTTCAGGCGCTTCATCCAGCCCTGACCCCGGTCGTGCCAGCGACCGCAAGCGCGCCGGCGCGCCCGCAGCGGGCCGACCAAGGCGAGGAACGGCAGCGAGGATGCCCGCCCGGGGGCGGGCGAAGCTCAGATCAAGCCGCCTTCTTCACCTCGGCCACGATCTTGCGCGCGGCGTCGCCAAGGTTGTCGGCGGGCACGATCGGGAGGCCCGAATTGGCGAGGATCGCCTTGCCTTCGGCCACGTTGGTGCCTTCGAGGCGCACCACCAGCGGCACCTGCAGGTTGACCTCCTTGGCCGCCTCCACGATGCCATTGGCGATCACGTCGCACTTCATGATCCCGCCGAAGATGTTGACGAGAATGCCCTCGACCGCCGGGTCCTTGAGGATGATCTTGAACGCCGCCGTCACCTTCTCGGTGGTGGCGCCGCCGCCCACGTCGAGGAAGTTTGCCGGGAAGGCGCCGTTCAATTTGATGATGTCCATCGTTGCCATCGCAAGGCCCGCGCCGTTGACCATGCAGCCGATGTTGCCATCGAGCTTTATGTAGGCGAGGTCATATGCGCTCGCTTCGACTTCGGCCGGGTCTTCCTCGGTCTCGTCGCGCAGGGCTTCGATCTCGGGGTGACGGTAGAGCGCGTTGCCATCGAAGCTCATCTTGGCGTCGAGCACGAGCAGCTTGCCATCTTCGCTTTCAACCAGCGGGTTGATTTCGAGCATCGCGCAGTCGGTTGCCATGAAAGCATCGTAGAGCTGCTTGGCGAGCTTCTGCGCCTGCTTGTTGAGATCGCCCTTGAGCTTGAGCGCAAAGGCCACTGCCCGGCCGTGGTGCGGCTGAAAGCCCTGCGCCGGATCGATCGTGAAAGTGGTGATCTTCTCGGGCGTGTCATGCGCCACGGTCTCGATGTCCATCCCGCCCTCGGTCGAAACGACGAAGGCCACGCGCCCGCTCGCACGGTCGACCAGCAGCGAAAGGTAGTATTCCCTGGCGATATCGACGCCATCGGTGATGTAGAGGCGGTTCACCTGCTTGCCCGCTTCGCCCGTCTGGACGGTGACCAGCGTCTTGCCGAGCATTTCCTTGGCATGGGCTTCCACTTCCTCAAGGCTCTTGGCGAGGCGGACACCGCCCTTGGCGTCCGGGCCGAGTTCCTTGAACCTTCCCTTGCCGCGTCCGCCCGCGTGGATCTGCGCCTTCACGACATAGAGCGGCCCCGGCAGCTTCTTGGCGGCTTCCACCGCTTCTGCGACGCTGAGCGCGGCATGGCCTGCGGGCACCGCGATCCCGTGCTGCGCCAGCAGTTCCTTGGCCTGATATTCGTGAACGTTCATTGCGTATCGATCCCTTTAATGCCTGTCTTCGGGAGAGGTTCGTCCACGCGGCGCCTAAGCACGGATCGACCCTCTTGAAAAGTATCCTGTGCAGGCGCAACAGCGAGCCTCTCATGATTGACAGGTTCCGCCTTGAAGAGATTGTCCGCGAGGCGGGCCGCATCGCCCATTCGCGCTGGCCGGGGGCAGGCCACGCGCTGACCAGCTGGGACAAGAGCCCCAACAACCCGGTGAGCGAGGCCGATCTCGAGGTCGACCGCTTCCTCAAGCGCGAGCTGCGCCTGCTGCTGCCTGCGGCGGGCTGGCTGTCGGAGGAAACCGCCGACGACAAGCAGCGCACTGCGAGCGGGCTTATCTGGCTGGTCGATCCGATCGACGGCACGCGCGATTTCGTGCGCGGACGCGATGGCTGGGCGGTGTCGGTGGCGCTGGTGAGCGCCAACAAGCCGCTGATCGGTATGCTCTCTGCCCCGGCGCGGGGCGAGGAATGGCTGGCCCAGGCAGGACAGGGGGCGTGGCTCAACGGTCGGCCGATCCGGGCCAGCCGGCGCACGACATTTGCCGGGGCGCGGGTGCCCGCCCACACCCTGCCCAAGGAGGACAGCGATCTCGTGGCGGTCGAGCAGCCCAATGCGATCGCGCTCAGGATCGCGATGGTGGCCGATGACCGCGCCGATCTCGTCGCTACCTTGCGCTGGGGTTACGAATGGGACATCGCCGCCGCAACCCTGATCGCGCGCGAGGCGGGGGCAGAGGTGAGCGATGCCTTCGGCCGTCCGCTCGCCTACAACAAGCACGACCCGCGCGATTTCGGGGTGCTGGTGTGCTCGCCTGCGATCCACGCCGCCGCGGTCGAGCGGCTGGCGGAGCGGGCCAAGGCGCTGCGTTGAAGCGCCAGGCGCAACCATGCGGGTGCGGAACGGAAACGGGCCAGCCCTGAGGCTGGCCCGCAAGGTCGGTTTCCAAGCCGAAGGGGCCAAGTGTAACCGCGCCCCAGGGCGATGCGGCTTTCGGGCCGGGTGAGCGAGGAAACGGGGCTGCCGAGCCGACCCCGCTCCGGAATACTCAGTTGCCGCGGGCCGCGCGCACGTCGTCCTGGCTGACTGGGATGATCTTGATTTCGACCCGGCGGTTGAGCGGTTCGTTGACGTTGTCGGCCGTCTTGACGCGCAGATAATCGTAGCTTTCCCCGAAGCCCTGTGTGGCGATGCGGGCGCGGGCGACACCGCGCGCGGCGAGGTAATCGGCTACCGCCTGCGCCCGCTGTTCCGACAGGCGCTGGTTGGTTGCCGGCGAGCCCGTGGTGTCGGTGAAGCCGTAAACATCGATCAGGCTATTGGGATACTTGATCAGCGTCTCGGCCACGCTGTTGAGCGTATCATAGAAGCCGGGGTTGATCGCTGCCGAGCCAGTGGCGAAGGTCACCCCGTCGGGCAGGCGCACGAGGATCGCGTCCTGATCGCCGATTTCCTCGACATCGACGCCGCTGCCGGCGGTCTGTTCCTTCAGCTCGCGGATCTGATCGTCATACTGCTTGCCGATGATCGCGCCCGCCGAACCGCCGATGCCGGCGCCGATGATGCGACCGGCATCGCCCCCGATCGCCCCGCCGAGGAGGTAGCCGAGCGTGCCGCCGAGGCCGGTGCCGATCGCGGTCCGCGAGATTTTCTTCTCGCCGGTATTCGGATCGGTAACACAGGCCGTGGTGCCCAGCAGTGCCAGCGCGGCGGTGCTCGAAAGCAGGATACGTGAAAAAGTCATTAGGCTTACCTCCCTCTGGTTGGTTGCAAAGGATGCCATGCCGATCAGTTGACGACAAGGAAATCCGCCGCTTGCGCCTTGCGCCTTGGGCTGCGGCAGATTGATGCAGGTTGAACGCAATGGCGCTGCCGGCCGGCGCATCACGCTGCTGGCACGGGCGCGCTTTTGTGGTAGCGCAGTGGGCGTGACACCTTTTCCATGGACCGACCTTGCGATCATCATCGGGTTGATCGTGCTCAACGGCGTCTTCGCCATGTCCGAACTCGCGATCGTCTCGGCCAAGACCAGCGCACTCGAAGCGCGGGCGGAAGCGGGTTCTGCCGGCGCGCGCACCGCGATCGCCTTGGCGGCCGACCCTGGCAAGTTCCTCTCGACGGTGCAGATCGGCATCACCCTGATCGGCATCATCGCCGGCGCCTATTCGGGCGCGAGCCTGGGCGGGCCGGTGGGCGAAAGGCTCGCATGGCTCGGCCTGCCCCGCAAGTATGCCGACGAGAGCGGGTTTGCGCTGGTGATCGCCTTAACCACCTATGTCAGCCTGATCGTCGGAGAGCTCGTCCCCAAGCAGCTGGCGCTGCGCGCGGCGGTGCCGGTGTCGCTGGTGATGGCGCGCCCGATGGCCTGGATGGCACGCGCTGCGGCGCCGCTGGTATGGCTGCTCGACAAGAGCTCGGCGGCGCTGATCGCGCTGTTCGGCCTGCGCGAACGGGGCGAAGCTTCAGTCACGGCCGAGGAATTGCAGATGATCTTCGCCGAGGCGACCCGTTCGGGGGTGATCGAGGCCGAGCAGCGCCAGATCCTCACCGGCGTCGTCCGCCTTGCCGAGCGCCCGGTGCGCGAGATGATGACCCCGCGCACAGAAGTCGATTGGATCGACGCCGATGCCGACAGGGACGAGATCCGCCAGACCATCGAGGACAGCCCGCATTCGCTGCTGCCGGTGGCCGCGGGTTCTCCCGATACGATCCTCGGTGTGGTCAAGGTGCGCGAGGTGCTGGCGGCGATGGTTGCCGGCAAGCAGATCTCGATCCGCGCGATGATGCGCCGGGTGGAGGTGGTGCCCGACCAGCTCGACGCGATGGACGCATTGCGCGTCCTGCAATCCTCCGAAGTGGCGATGGCGGTGGTGCACGATGAATATGGCCACTTCGAAGGCATCGTTACCCCGGTCGATCTGCTGACCGCGATCGTCGGCACCTTCGCCAGCGATCAGGACGAGGGCGATCTGCCGCAGGTGGTGGAGCGCGAGGACGGCTCGCTGCTGGTGGCCGGTTCCTTGTCAGCCGATGCGCTGGCAGACCGGCTGGGGCTGGAATATGGCGAGCACCGCGAGTTCGGAACGGCGGCGGGCTATGCTCTGTCGGTGCTCAAGAAGCTGCCGCAGGAAGGCGAGCATTTCATCGATCAGGGCTGGCGTTTCGAGGTGATCGACATGGACGGCCGCCGCATCGACAAGCTGCTGGTGACCCGCTTGGGCGACGCAGGGGCGTAGTACCGGCGCTCCGCCGGGTGCCGGAAAGGGCCGCGCAGCGGATTGCGCGGCAAAGGCCAAGCTGCAAGCACGTGCGCCGCCCGGCCTTGGGGGCAAGAACACGAACGGCTGATCTCGCGGGCCGGAAGACCCGGCGCAGATCAGGACGGAATTACGGTGGATGCCGCCTGACCGTCACCTTCCGGGGCGGCGATGATGTCGCGGGTAACGCGGCCCTTGGCGACGGTGTTGGTGCCGGTATCCCCGACGGTGCTGCGGATGCTCGGTGCGGCGCTGCCGGCCCGATCAATCACGCTCGCCTCGATCCGGCTGCGCGGGGCGGGGCCGCCGAACAGGGCTTCGAGGGCCTGCTCGGACGCCGTGCCCTCGTTCGGACGCGGCGCGCCGGGCGCGGGCGGGGTAAGCGTGAAATCGGGCGGCACCACCAGCGGGGCCTGGCGCTGCACCGCGAATTCGTCGGGCCGGTCGCGGTTGAAAACACCGCCACCGGCGCCGCACGCGGCCAGCATCGCCGATGCGCCGGCCAGCAGGATCACGGGTGCAAGTTTATGCATCTCAAGTCTCTCCATGGGACACATCCCCGGTTGCGGTTTCGCCCTTGTCGCGCACGAACAGGCTGCGGGCAAGGATTATGACGACCCCGATAGTGATCGCGGCGTCGGCTATGTTGAAAATCAGGAAGGGGCGGAAGGTGCCGATGTGGAAGTCGGCATAGTCGATGACATAGCCCAGATCATAGCGGTCGCGGATATTGCCCAGCGCACCGCCGAGGATCAGCGCAAGTCCTGCGATCTCGCCCATCGCCTTCTCGCGCATCATCCACACCAGCACGACCAGCGCGATCAACGCGGTCGTCGCCACCAGCATCCAGCGCATTTCCATGTCGGTCGCCTGCAGCATCCCGAGGGAGATGCCGCGGTTTTCGGTATAGGTGAGATCGAAAAAGGGCAGCAGATCGATGCGCCCCACATCACGCAGCGCCAGCGGGCCGATGATGTAGGCCTTCACCGCCTGGTCGACGATCGCCACCAGCGCCGCCAGTGCCAGCCCGATCAGCCGGTTGCGGGCGAACAAGCCGCTCATGAACCGACAACTGCTTGGCAACGGGAGCACAATGCCCCGTCATGCGCCACATCGGGCAAATGCCGCCAGCAGCGGCCGCACTTGTGGTGCGATGTCTTGGTGATGATCACACTGTCGCCCTGCCCGCGCGTGACTGTCGCGGTGATGAACAGTTCGGCCAGAGCCACGTCGCTGACGCCTTCGGGCACGGCTTTGCCGGGCACCACGACTTCGGCCTCAAGGCTGGAACGGATGGTCTTGTCGCGGCGCAACGGCTCGATCGCTTCGTTGACGCAATCGCGCAGGGCACGCAGCGAGTCCCACTTGAATGCCAGGTCATGGTCTTGCCAGCTTTTGGGCGCCTGATCGATTTCGAGGAGGTGGACGCTGTCGCCCTCGGGATGGCGGCTCAGCCATACTTCCTCGGCCGTGAATACGAGAACCGGCGCAGCATAGCGGATCAGGCGCTCGAACAGGATGTCGAGCACCGTGCGATAGGCCATGCGCCGCGTGTCTGCCGGATCGTCGCAATAGAGACAATCCTTGCGGATATCGAAGAAGAAGGCCGAAAGATCTTCGTTGCAGAACTCGGTCAGCGCGCGGACATATTCATTGAAATCATAGGATGTGATGGCGCTGTGCACGGTCACATCAAGCCGGAACAGCTTGTCGAGCACATAGCGTTCAAGCTCGGGCATCGCTGCGTAAGGGACGCGCTCTGCTTCGCTGAACCCGTCGAGCGCGCCCAAGAGGTAGCGGAAGGTGTTCCTGAGCTTGCGATACTGGTCGCCCACGCCCTTGAGGATTTCATCGCCGATCCGGTGATCCTCGGTGAAATCGACACTCAGCGCCCACAGCCGGATGATGTCCGCGCCGTAGGTCTCCATCACCTTGAGCGGATCGACCGTGTTGCCGAGGCTCTTGGACATTTTCTTGCCCAGGGCATCCATGGTGAAGCCGTGGGTCAAGACCTGGTCATAGGGTGCCCGGCCGCGCGTGGCGCTCGATTGCAGCAGCGAGGACTGGAACCAGCCGCGATGCTGGTCCGAGCCTTCGAGGTAGAGGTCCGCGGGCCAGCGCAGGTCGGGCCAGCGGCCCGACTCCAGCACGAAGGCGTGGGTGCAGCCCGAATCGAACCACACGTCGAGAATGTCGGTGACCATCTCGAATTCGGCAGGGTCGTAATCGGGGCCGAGGAAGGCCGCCTTGTTGGCGCTGTTCCACGCGTCCATCCCTTCGGCCTTCACCGCCGCGACGATGCGGGCGTTGACTTCCGGGTCTTGCAGGTAGGAGCCATCGGCCCGCACGAAGAGCGTGATCGGCACGCCCCAGGCGCGCTGGCGGCTGAGCACCCAGTCGGGCCGCCCTTCGACCATCGCGCCGATGCGGTTGCGGCCTTTTTCCGGGATGAATTTTACCCGACCGATTTCCGCCAGCGCGGTCTCGCGCAGGGTTTTGCCCTCGCTGCCGCCGACCGGGAGCATGGCTTTGCCAAAGGTCACCTTAGTCGGATCGGTCGGGGCGAGCGGCTTGTCCATCGGCACGAACCATTGCGCCGTAGCACGGAAGATCACCTTGGCCTTGGACCGCCACGAGTGGGGGTAGGAGTGCGCGTAGTCCGCGCTCGCGGCGAGCAGCGCGCCCGCTTCGCGCAGGTCCGAGCAGATCGGGCCGTCGGGCGCGTTGAACTTGGGGTTGATGACGCTCATGCGCCGCTCGTCCGCCGCGCCCAGCCAGCCCCAGTCGTCGCGGTAGCGCCCGTCCTCCATCACCGCGAAGACGGGGTTGATCCCGTGCGCCTTGCACAGCGCGAAGTCGTCCTCGCCGTGATCGGGCGCCATGTGGACGAGGCCGGTGCCGCTATCGGTGGTGACGAAGTCGCCGGGGAGCAGCGGGCGCGGGGTCGCGTAGAACCCGCCGAGATGGTGCATCGGGTGGCGGACCTTCATGCCCTCCAGTGAACCGGCAGGAAGTATCCTATCAGTCCGAAGGCCACACCTTAGTTCCGCTCCCTCTTGTTGGGGGGCAAGGCTCTTCGCTTGGCGATCAAGCCTTTTGCTGACCTCCTCAACCAAATCTTTGGCGATGATCACCCGTCGATCAGCGATATTCCCGAGCGGATGGTTGGCGAGTTCAACATCCATGCGAAGATCGCCAGTGACTGACACGCCGATCTGAATGGTGCACTCGGCATACTCAACCTCCGGCCCGTAAGCCAAAGCCTGGTTCACCGGGATCGTCCACGGCGTCGTCGTCCAGATCACCGCGTGGGCGCCGACCAGCTCGGGGATCGGGCTTTCGACAATCTCGAACGCCACGTCGATCTGGGTCGAGGTGATGTCCTCGTATTCGACCTCCGCCTCGGCCAGCGCGGTCTGTTCGACGGGGGACCACATCACCGGCTTCGAGCCGCGATAAAGGTTCCCCGCCTCGGCCAGCTTGAGCAGCTCGGCGACGATCACCGCCTCGCTCTCCTTCTGCATGGTGAGGTAGGGGTGGTCCCAATCGGCCATGATGCCGAGGCGCTTGAGCTGCGAGCGCTGCGTGTCGACCCAATGCTGGGCATAGGCGCGGCATTCGTCGCGGAAGGCCTTGACCGCCGCCTCGTCACGCCCGCTGCCTGTGAGCACGGGCTTGGCCTTCTTCTCCTTGCGGTATTGCTCCTCGACCTTCCATTCGATCGGCAACCCGTGGCAGTCCCAGCCCGGCACATAGGGCGCGTCCTTGCCCAGCAGGTTCTGGGTGCGGCAGACCATGTCCTTGAGGATGTGGTTGAGCGCATGGCCGATATGCATGTCGCCATTGGCGTAGGGCGGGCCATCGTGGAGGATGAACTTCTCGCGCCCGCGACGCGCCTTGCGCAGCGCATCATAGAGGCCGATCTGCTCCCAGCGCGCGGCGATGCCCGGCTCCTTCTGGGGCAGGCCGGCCTTCATGGGAAAATCGGTCTTCGGCAGGAAGACGGTGTCCCGGTAATCGCGCTGCATCGTCTCGTCAGTCATGGCTGGAGGCGCTTAGAAGCCGCCGCGCCTCGGCGCAATCCTTGTCCATCTGCGCAATCAGCGCCGCGAGCGAATCGAACTTCGCCTCGCCGCGCAAGTAATGGTGAAAGGCGACTTCGATCTCCTGCCCGTAGAGATCGCCGGAGAAGTCGAAGAAATAGGGCTCCAGCAGCTCCTTGGGCGGCTCGAACTGCGGGCGGATGCCGATATTGGCCGCGCCGTGGAGCACCTCGCCGGTGGCGAGAATGCGCCCGGTCACCGCGTAGATGCCGTATTTGGGGCGCAGGTAGTTGTCGATCGACACGTTGGCGGTGGGATAGCCGATGGTGCGCCCGCGCTTGTCGCCATGCTCGACGATGCCGCGAATCGCGAAAGGGCGGGACAGCAGCCGGGCGGCCAGCTGCGGATCGCCGTCGCGCAGCGCCTGCCGGATACGGCTGGAGGAGACGACCTCGCCCCCTTCCGCCACGGCCTCGACCACCCGCGATTTGAGGCCCAATTCCCCGCCAAGGGTGCGCAGCAGCGCGACATTGCCCTTCGCTTGCCTGCCGAAGGTGAAATCGCCGCCCGTCACCACCCCGTGCGCGCCGAAGCGGTCGAGGAGGATCGTCTTGATGAAATCCTCCGCACTGGTGCCGGCGAGCGCGGCATCGAAGTGGAACACCAGCATCGCGGTTGCGCCCGCCGCGAGGTAGAGTTCCTGCCGCTGTTCGAGCGTGGTCAGACGGAAGGGCGGCACATCGGGCTTGAAGAAGCGCACCGGGTGGGGATCGAAGGTGGCGATGATCGAGGGGCGGCCCTCGGCCTTGGCCCAGGCGATCGCCTCGCCCGCCACGGCCTGATGCCCGCGATGGAACCCGTCGAAATTGCCCAGCGCGATGACCGCGCCGCGCAGCGCGGGCGGAATAGGTTTGCGGTGATCGAGCCAGCGCATCAGGCAGCCCCCGCGCGCCGGAAGGTGAGGAAGGAAAACGCCGGATGCGCGCCGTCCGCCGCATGATCCTCCCGCCCGGTCAGCACCCATTCGCGGCCCGGTTCGGGCATGAAGGTATCCCCCGCGTAATCCGCGTGGATCTGCGTGAGTTCGATACGGTGGGCGAGCGGCATGAACAGGTCATAGATCGCCGCACCGCCGATCACCGCGACTTTGCCACTCTCATTGCCTTCGGCCGCGAGCGCGAGCGCCTCTTTGACCGATCCGGCCATCTCCACCCCCTGCGCCGCAAAGCCATCGTGGCGCGAGAGCACGATGTGGCGACGGCCGGGGAGCAGGCCGGGCAGGCTCTCGAAGGTCTTGCGGCCCATGATCATCGGCTTGCCCATGGTCAACGCCTTGAAACGCTTGAGATCGGCGGGCAGGCGCCAGGGCAGATCGCCCTCATAGCCGATCGCGCCATTGGCCGCGCGGGCATAGATCAGGACGATTTCGGGGTTCACCAGTGCCTTCACCTCAGCGCCTGCCCCACGCGGGTGACGTGGCCCATCTTGCGCCCCTCGCGCGCTTCGCGCTTGCCATAGAGGTGCAAGTGCGGCTCGCCCGGTTCCGACAGGATGCTGTGCGCGGTGAGCGCGTCTGCGCCGACGATGTTGCGCATGTCGATGCTGGCAAAGCGCGTCGCGGTGCCGCCCAGCGGCAGCCCGCAGATCGCGCGGATGTGGTTCTCGAACTGGCTGGTGGCCGCGCCCTCGATGGTCCAGTGGCCCGAATTGTGCACCCGCGGCGCCATTTCGTTGAACACCGGGCCGTCCTTGGTGGCGAAGAACTCGAGCGTCAGCACCCCGACATAGCCCAGCGCCTGCGCGGTCTTCGCGGCAAGCGCGCGCGCGGCGGGCACCTGCGCCTCGATCAGCGCGCCGGCGGGCAGCAGCGACTGGGCCAGCATCCCGCCCTCGTGGTGGTTGGCGGTCGAATCCCAGAACCGCAGCTCGCCTGCCGTCGAGCGCACGAGGATCACCGAGAATTCGGCCTCGAATGCCACCAGCCCCTCGTAGATGCAGGGCTTGCCGGGGAAGCGCACGCCGCTTGCCTCACGCTCGGAGGCGATGCGCCACTGGCCCTTGCCGTCATAACCGTCGCGCGCGGTCTTGAGGATGCCGGGGGTGCCGACGGTGGCGATCGCGCGGGCATAGTCCTCGTCGCTCTCGACCCGCGCATAGGGGGCCGATCTGCCGCCGAGCTGGGCGATGAAGCCCTTTTCGTTCAGCCGGTCCTGCGCCACTTCGAGTGCACGCGTCGGGCAGGCGAGCAGGTTTGCCGGAATCGCCGCGACCGCCGAGAGCGGCACGTTCTCGAATTCCCAGGTCACCACATCGCACTTCGCGGCGAAGGCGGCCAGCGCCTGACGGTCACCCCAGCCGTTCTCGAAGAAATCGGCGCAGGCATCCGCCGCGACATTGTCGCCCGGCGGCGCATAGCCAAGGCAACGGTAGCCGAGCTGCATTGCCGCCATTGCCAGCATCCGTCCCAGCTGGCCGCCGCCGAGAATCCCGATGGTGGAACCTGGGGGCAGCATCAGTCTTCCGGCATTTCGCCGACCGCCGCGCTATTGGCCGCGCGCCAGTCCTGCAGGCGTTCGGAGAGATCCTTGTCGCTCAGCGCGAGGATCGATGCGGCGAGCAATCCGGCGTTCTTCGCCCCCGCCTCGCCGATTGCCAGCGTGCCGACCGGAACCCCGCCCGGCATCTGCACGATCGACAGCAGGCTATCCATGCCCATCAGCGCCTTGGACTCCACCGGCACCCCCAGCACCGGCAGATGGGTCATGCTGGCGATCATGCCCGGCAGGTGCGCTGCGCCGCCGGCCCCGGCGATGATGACATCGAAGCCCTCGCCCTCTGCGCCCTTGGCAAAGGCGACCATGCGGTCGGGGGTGCGGTGGGCCGAGACGATCCGCGCCTCGTAGGGCACTTCGAGCTCGTCCAGCACAGCGGCGGCGGCCCTCATGGTCGGCCAGTCCGACTGGCTGCCCATCACGATCGCGACGCGTCCCCCGGCCTGTTCCATCATGAATCCTTCAGGTAGTAGCGGGCGCCCGTCACCGCGCCGCCATCGAAGTCATAGATGATCGGCTGGCCGGTGGGAATCTCGAGCTCGGTGATGTCCGCGTCGGAAATGCCCGAAAGGTGCTTGACCAGGGCGCGCAGGGAATTGCCGTGGGCGGCAATGATCACCGTCTCCCCGCTGGCGATCACCGGCAGGATGGTGCTTTCCCAATAGGGCAGCACCCGCTCGATGGTGAGCTTGAGGCTTTCGGTGTTCGGGATCGCGATGCCGGCATAGCGCGGGTCGCCGGAGAGATCGAACGCGCTGCCGGCTTCCAGCACCGGCGGGGGAATGTCGAAGCTGCGGCGCCAGATCTTCACCTGTTCATCGCCGTGCTTGGCCGCCGTCTCGGCCTTGTCGAGGCCGGTCAGTCCGCCATAGTGCCGCTCGTTCAGCCGCCAGTCCTTGACCTCCGGGATCCACAGGCGGCCCGCTGCTTCCAGCGCCAGATGCAGCGTCTTGATCGCGCGGGTCTGGAGCGAGGTGAAGGCGTAGGTCGGCAGCACGCCCTTGGCCTTGAGCAGCTCGCCGGCGGCGATGGCCTCGGCCACGCCTTGCGCGGTCAGATCGACATCCCACCAGCCGGTGAAGCGGTTTTCGAGGTTCCACTGGCTCTGGCCGTGGCGAACAAGGATGAGCTTGGGCATGGTCTGTTTCCGTCTGAGCGGTGAGGGCGGGGGGTTAGCTTTCGCGCGCAGGATTGGGAAGCGATTCTGTTGCATCCGGCGCAGCCGAATCGGCCCCCGCGCCGGCGACCGCCCGCGCCTGCGCCTTGCGCCGCCGCAAGTTCTCGCGCAGTTTCGCCGCGAGCCGTTCTTGGCGGGACATTTTCTTGCTGACATCTTCACGCATGAGAAACGCCTTGGCCTTATCGCGCCGGGCGCTCAAGTGGCAAAGCGAAAGCGCAACAAGAGCGTTGACATTGCTCCGAGGCGCGACAATAGGGCGCGCCTGTTTCCGGCGCTGCTGTAGCTCAGTGGTAGAGCGCACCCTTGGTAAGGGTGAGGTCGGGAGTTCAATCCTCCCCAGCAGCACCAGTAATTCAGCCACTTAGGTGGCAGCCCGCCCCGAGGTACGTAATGAGTACGGAAAACGGGGGGCGGAAACGTGAAGCCTAAGGCGGCTTCTTGAAGGCCCGAATTGGTCTCCCTGACAGACACGCGCCGCACAAAATTAATTGCAGTTCAGTGCAGTTTCGCTCTCTGCCTGAATGCGTCACCGCGCAGAATTAATGTCCATTCGATGCTTTCTGCTCGCTCATGGCGCGCTGGCGCGAATGATCCTAGCGACCATTGCGGCAGGTCGTTTAGGGCGATGGCAGGTCATACGCTGGTGGCGGCCGGATAGTTGGAAACGGTACACACCCTACGCGACGGATCGCAGCTTCTATTCCCCAGAATCGGGTATCCATCCGGCGGGGGCCGCCTTGCGCGGGTAGGTAGCGAGCGCTCTTTAGCGTGCTCTTTTGAGCGCGCTTAGGAGTGGTCGATGGGTCAGGTGACGGTATTTTCGGGGCCGGAGCGGCGGCGCCGGTGGAGCGAGGAAGAACGGCTGCGGATCCTTTCCGAGGCGTTCGCGCCTGGCGCCTGCGTTGCCGAGGTGTGTCGGCGGCACGATATCTCCTCGGCGCTGATCTACACTTGGCGGCGCAAGTTGCTCGATGCAGGCGCGGCGCAGGAGGCCGAGGCGCCGGATGCGCTTCCCACGCCGGTATTCGCCGAAGCGGTGATCGACGGGGACGCGGTGCCGGTCAGCGCTGCCGAGCACCCGGCGATGATCATCGACCTGCCACGCGGCAAGCGGCTGAGCGTTTTCGCTGCGGCATCGCCGGCGCTGGTCGCTGCCGCGCTGAAGGCTCTGCGATGATCCCTTCCGGCGCGCGGGTGTGGATCGCGCTGGGCCACACGGATATGAGGAAGGGCATGCAGGGCCTGGCACTGCTGGTGCAGCAGGGCCTGAAGCGTAATCCGCATGGCGGGGATCTGTTCGTATTCCGCGGCCGCGCGGGCTCGCTGATCAAGATCATATGGCACGACGGGATCGGCATGTCGCTCTACGCCAAGCGGCTCGAGAAGGGCCGGTTCGTATGGCCGTCGGCCAAGGAGGGAACGGTGTCGCTGACCCCCTCGCAGCTGGCCTGCCTGCTGGAGGGGATCGACTGGAGGAACCCCCAGTATACGTGGCGGCCGCAGAGCGCAGGATAATCGTCGCAAGGCGGTGTTTTGCCCTTGCGGCAGAGGGTGGAACATGATTCCATCTCTCCTGTGGAAGCCGCCATCTCGCCCCTGCCAGACGACGTTGAAGCGCTCAAGGCGCTGGTGGCGACGATGGCCCGCAGAGCCGAGGAGGCCGAGCAGAACGCTGCCACTGCCACGGCCAAGCTCGCCAACGCCATGGCCCACCAGAGCGCCATCGAGGCGCTGATCGCTCACCTCAAGCTGCAGATCGCCAAGCTGAAGCGCGAGCAGTATGGCCCCAGCGCCGAGCGCAGCCGACGCCTGCTGGGTCAGATGGAGCTGCAGCTCGAAGAGCTCGAGGCTGACGCCACCGAGGACGATCTGATTGCCGAGGAAGCGGCAGCGAAGACCACCACGGTCACTGCCTTCGAGCGCAAGCGCCCGGCAAGGAAGCCGTTCCCCGAGCACCTCCCCCGCGAGCGCGTGGTGGTGCCTGCCCCCTGTTCCTGCCCGGCCTGCGGTGGGGACCGGCTGTCCAAGCTCGGCGAGGACGTCACCGAGACGCTCGAGGTCATCCCGCGCTCGTGGAAGGTGATCCAGACGGTCCGGGAGAAGTTTGCGTGCCGGGACTGCGAGAAGATCGCTCAGGCCCCCGCTCCTTTCCATGTGGTGCCCCGCGGATGGGCCGGGCCCAGCTTTCTCGCCATGCTGCTGTTCGAGAAGTATGGGCAGCATCAGCCCCTCAACCGTCAGGCCGAGCGGTTCGCTCGCGAAGGCGTGCCGCTCAGTCTCTCGACCCTGGCCGATCAGGTCGGCGCCGCTGCTCACGCGCTGATGCCGATCTACAAGCTGATCGAGGCGCACGTTCTGGCTGCAGACCGCATCCACGGCGACGATACCACCGTGCCGGTCATGGCCAAGGGCAAGACCGATGTGGCCCGATTATGGGTCTACGTCCGCGATGATCGGCCGTTCGCCGGGTCTGATCCACCGGCGGCGCTGTTCCACTACTCGCGCGATCGGCGCGGCGAGCACCCGCAAGCCCATCTCGCAGGCTGGTCCGGGATCCTACAGGCCGATGCCTATAGCGGCTACAACGACCTCTATCGCGAAGGACGCGACCCCGGCCCCGTGCTCGAGGCAGGCTGCTTCGCCCATGCGAGGCGCAAGTTCTTCGAGCTGGCC